>NZ_JBITEV010000021.1:0-132952 GCF_044455465.1 Streptomyces sp. NPDC051217 | reverse complement strand
CGAGATACGCGCCGACCTACACCTCGCACTCCTCCAACTCGCCTGCAGCATCATCTGCTTGAGACGCCTCACACCCTCATTCTGAAACGATCAGTAAGCCCAGAGGAAGAGGTTTGGAGAAATTCAGGATGGGGGCTGGGGAGAGCGGACGGGTTGTTGTGGTGGCGGAGCTGAAGCCAGAGGGGGTTGGTCGGCGAGTGCGTCGACCAGGATCGCCGTGACTGCACGGTCGATGGTGCGTGGTGTGCAGGCAGTAGGCGCACCTGGACGCCGTGTCGACGCGTCCCATGCAACGCCGGCAGGTGCCGCGCGCTCCCGGACCGGTCCGCGCCCGTCCGCGCACCCTGAGCATGTCATCACCGGCTGGTCGAAGCCAAGGCTGATCACCCAACCGTCGCCCTCGGCAGCATTGAGCACCAGCTCGGAGGCATCCTCCGCGGAGCGCTCACCACCATGGTTGCCCGTCCAGACCGCCAGATTGACAGCGAGACAGGCATCGGTGCCGCAGACGACGGCCACTCCTGTGGCGCATTTGCTCTCCTCCCCAACGCCGTGCCGCCGTCCGCGCGTTCATCCACTGTTACCGAGACCCCGAGCGCGATCCGAAGGCGCTGCCCATGCTGTGAGAGGACTGGGAGAACGAGACCATGTACGCCCTCCGGCTGGGCCATACCCCACAGCCCGATGCCCCGCCCAGCCCCGCCCACCGGCCCACCTGCAATTCGTACCGCGCGGGGAAGGCTGAGTGGCAGTACAGCCCCGGCGCTCCGGGTACCGAGGCCGCCGCTGACCCCCGTGATGAATAAGCTAGGTGCGCTGGCGAACGGGGCGGCGGAGTCAAGAGTTGTCCTCTTGGACCAGGTGGTGCTCAGTGGCTGAGGTGTTCCCGGGTGACCACGAAGAGACGCTCAGCAAGCTCGGGATCGATGGCGTAGCCGGCGACGCCGGTCTTGCCGGGTGCAGGTTCGGGCTGGACGGCTGCCTCGTTGCCGTCTTCAAAGTAGCGGCCGGTTATGCCCTTGAGGTGGGGGGAGGCCGCGAGCAGCACGGTGGTTGCCGCGCCCTGCTCGATCGTCTTCCAGCCCGGCGGCACAGCCAGAGTGGTGCCGTGGGCGTCCTTGGCTCCGACATAGGCCAGCTGTGCGTCGTCGAGATGGCGTTGCAGGTTGGTCATGATCCCGCCGGGGTGCAGTGCATTGGCGCTGATGCCGTCGCCGGCCCAGTGCTTCGCGAGGGCGACGGTGAACAGGATCATCGCCGTCTTCGACTGGGCGTAGGCGGACCATGCCTCGTAGGGGCGGTGTTCGAAGTGGATGTCACCGAAGTCGACGGCGCCCATCAGATGTGCCGAGGAAGCGACCTGGACCACGCGGGCCGAACCGGCGGTGGCCAATGCGTCATGGAGCCCCAGCGCCAGTTCGGCGTGCCCGAGGTGGTTGGTCGCGAACTGCTGTTCCCAGCCTTCGGCGGTGCGATCGAGGTCCGGGATAGCCATCACCCCGGCGTTGTTGACCAGGATGTCCAGCGGGCCGGTCCATGTCCGTGTGAATGCGCTGATAGTGGCCCGGTCGGCGAGATCCAGTTTCGCGGCTTGGACGGCCGGGTTGCCGGTAGCGGCGATGATCGCGCCCGCGGCTTCCTCGCCCGCGCGGAGGTCGCGTACGGCGAGGGTAACCTCGGCCCCCGCCGAGACCAGGGCACGGGCGGTCTCACGGCCGATTCCCGAGGCACCGCCGGTGATGACGGCTCGCTTCCCGCGGAGGTCGGTTCCGGCGACGACGTCGTCGGCGGTGCTGTGCGCCCCGAAGGGTGTGGTTGTCATGTCCTTGCTGCTCATGTCGTCCTTTGGATTTTCGGGGGGCGTGCCGCGGCTCACGCGGCAAGCACCGAGGGGGTGGGGCGGGGGTGGTGATCAGTACTCAGGCGAGTAGCTGACGCGTGAACGGTTCGAACACACGGGATGCGATCTTCCAGCGGCCAGCGCACATAGGGGGTCGCTGCGATGGCCCACGGTGAACGGCAGGGCGTCGCCTACCAGTCAGCTGTGGGTGGTGGTGCTCGTGGTGATCTCCGGTCCACGTTGTGTTCACTGGCAGTCTGTGGCTGGATCGCGTTCAAGCGATCAACTGCTGGAGGTAACCGAAAACACCCGCCTCGGCCCAGTGCGCGACGATGTCGAATGTCTTGTCGGTCAGGGTCGCGCCGTGCGGCCCTGCGACGGGATACCGAAGAACTCGTTCTTCTGCGTCGCGGTCACCCGCCGGCGGGTGGCGGCCTTGGTGCCGTCGGTAACCTAGTCGAGCGCCACGACGCGTACGTCGTCGAAGGCGGGATCAGTTGCCTCTCGGCCGCCAGCCAGCTCTCGCGGGTGAGTTCGAACCCGGAGGCCGGGTGGATCACCTGGTCGGGAGGAACATAGGTCTCCCAGGTGGCGTCGAGATCGAGTTCTTCGTAGCCGGCCCAGAGCTGCTGGAAGACTGTCGTCGGTTCCATGGCGTCTCCTTGGGTGAAGGGATGCGTCGGGCGGATGGTGGTGTTGTGTCCGGGTGCTCGCCGGAGCGCAACCGGGCCCGGTGAGGTCAGTCGGTGAAGTCGGTGGACGAGGCAAGGCCCTTGCCCGCGTCGAGTTCGGACAGCCGGGCGGCCAGGGCGCCGCGCATCGCCTCATAGGCGTCGCTGCCGAGTGCGAGGCGGCGCGGGACCGGGGTGGTCGCCGCGGCCTCGATGATCGCCGCGGCGACCTTCACCGGGTCACCGAGGGCGGAGCCGGTCAGGTTTCCCCCGGAGTTCTCGATGTACTGGCGCATCTGCCCGACCGGGGTGGCGGCGTAGGCTTCCAGGCCGTCGGCTATCGACAGCGCCGAGCCGAACCCGGTGCGGACGTTGCCGGGCTCGACCATGGTGATCCCGATGCCGAAGGGCGCGACCTCGCCGATCACCGATTCCAGGAAGCCCTCGACGCCCCACTTCGAGGCGTGGTACATGCTGCCGCCCGGGGTGGAAATCTGCGCACCCATGGTCGAGGTCTGGATGAACCGGCCGCCGCCCTGACCGCGCAGGTGGGGCAGTGCGGCACGCAGCAGGTGAATCGGCGCGGTCATATTGAGTGCGATCTGCTCGTCGATCGCCTCGTCGGAGAGTTCCTCGGCCGCGCCGAACGCGCCGCGCCCGGCATTGGAGAAGATCACATCGATGCGGCCGAGCACGTCGAACGCCTCGTCGACGACCTTGCGTAGGCGCGGCGTGTCGCAGACGTCCAGCTCGGTGGTCCACAGCAGTCCCGGATGGGTTTGCGAAAGCTTGGCCAGGCGCTCGGGCTGCCGGACCGGCGCCGCTACCCGCTGTCCGCGTGCCAGCAGGAGCTCCGTGACAGCTCGTCCGATGCCGGCTGACGCACCGGTCACGAACCAGGAAGAAGTTGCCATCCCCGCTCCTCAATAAATCCAACTAGGTGGTTTTTTTGAAACCTACGCCCGCTCCCCATAGTTGTCAACCATCCAGTTGGTTTAGTGTGGAGGCATGGCCTACAACTCTGCCGCGACCCGCGCACGGCTCCTCTCCGCGGCCTACGACGAGTTCGTACGCCTCGGGCTAGCCGGCGCCCGGGTCGACCGCATCGCGACCGCGGCCTCGGCGAACAAGCAGGCGATCTACTCCTACTTCGGTTCGAAGGAAGCCCTTTTCGACGCCGTCCTGGGCGACCGGTTGCGCGTGCTGGCCGACGTCGCGCCCTTCACCCCCGACGACCTTCCCGGATATACCGGCGCCCTCTTCGACGCACTGATCGCCGACCCCGGACTGCAACGCCTCACCCAGTGGAAGATGCTGGAGCGCCCCGAGGCATCCGAGCAGGAACGCGAGGCCCACCTGTCCAAAGCCGGTGCCCTCGCACAGCACTACGGCGTCGACATGCCCACTGCGATGGACGCAATGATGTTCGCACTGGCTGCCGCCCAGAGCTGGAACACCACAGCGCCGGTGATCCGGAACCCGAGTGACGATGACCTGGCCAAACGGCTCGCCGACCACCGTGCCGCTCTGGTCACCGCCGTCGCCTCGGCCACCTCCACCCTCCTGGAGCGGGCCGGTGACGTCTCGAACAATCCCGGGTGAGCACCGACGGGCTCATTCCGATACGACTCTGTTCTCGTAGCTACGGCGAACGGGCATCTGGCTCACCTACTTGGTGCCGCGGCCCCGCTACTGAAGGGCGACAAAGCCGGTGTGCGCCGTTTCGAAAGGCCTTCGGGTACGCGGCCTGCGGACCGGTCAGGATGACGACGCCCGGGTGCGGGCGATCAGGAGGGCGATGTCGTCCGCGGGCTTCGACGTCGTCATCCGGGCCGTCACTTGGGAGCAGAGGTCGTCCAGATCCGCCGGTGCCTGACGCAGTGCGTCGAGGAGCCTGTCGATCCCGGCGTCGATGTCGGCGTCATGGGTCTCGATGAGGCCGTCCGTGAAGAGCGTGATCAGGCTTCCCTCGGCCAGTTCCAGGTCGAACGACTCGTAGCCGGCCGAAGCCGGTGCCGATCGGGACGCCAGCCGGTACGTCGGGCACAGCGACCCCGCCCTCGGGGGAGACGAACACGGGCGGCGGATGCCCGGCGCGGGCGATCGAGCAGAAGTGGGTGGCCGGATCGTACACCGCCTAGAAGCAGGTGGCGCCGACGAGGGGCGGCACGGGTGAGCCGGACCAGGTGCTCGTCTCGGTGAGGTGCACCACCACCTCACCCTTGCCTCAGTCGCCCACGCCTTCCGCACCCTTCAGCGACTGAGCCGATCCCCAAAAGAGACGGCGTCGGCCTGAGCCTCTGCCGAGTCGTCCGCGAGCTGCAGACACCGGCTACGTGACGGGAACCTTCGTCGCGACTGGTACCACCAAGACCTTTAGCCTGGCCTGCAACAACACGAAGCAGAGCCCGAATAACCCGAATAATAGGAGCGCGCTCTTCCACGCGTCCCAGCTCCGCGCTCTCCCCCTCGGCTGTGTGACCCCGGGAGCCATTCATGCGAAAGCCTTTGGTTTGCTGGAGGGGAAATGTGACCGTTATTGGCCGGCTCGCTGCTCGAAACCCGAATCGGCTCATGTGACGTACTGATGGGTGGCACCTTTGTCGCTGCCTGAAATGTCGCCTGGTTCAGCGCGGCAGCCTCGACCGTCCGGGTAGGAGCACTGAGCGGGCGCGTCCGTGGGCGGAGCAGATGACTGAGCCAGGCGCCAAAGGCCGCGCCAAGGACTGGGGCGACGAGATAGATCCCCAGGTCGGTGGCCGGTCCGCTGAATAGGGCGGGGCCGAACTGGCGGGCCGGGTTGATGGAGCCCCCACTGAGGGGTCCGAGAAGGGTTATCACAAGTGCCACGCCAAGCCCGATGAGGTAAGGCACCAGGCGGGCAAGGCGGGTTCGGGTCATCGCGAGGCCTACGACCAGCATCAGCCCGGCCATGGCCCCCGCTTCGGCGAAGAAGACGGAGATCGGCTCCCAGGTGAGTGCCGGTCTGATCGCAGCGTGGTTGACCGCGGGCAGTCCGACCGGGGAGCCCCAGACCAGCCGTGCCAGCGCTGTCCCGGCCACGGAGCCCAGCAGTTGGGCGAGCACGTACGGCACCACACTGCGTCCCGGAAAGACCTTCATCAGCGACAAGAAGACGGTGACAGCCGGATTCATGTGCCCTCCGCTCCGTCTGCCGAGCGGGGTGAGGATCAGGCCTGTGAGGATTGCCCCGCTGAGCGCACCCACGACGCCCAGTGCGACGTTCAGGTCGGCGATGTACAGAGCAGAACTTGCGTCGCGCAGCCACCGCAAGATCGTCACGGCGAGGAACAGTACGACGGTGGTCAGTATGAACTCATCAGCCGCGCGGGTCAGGGGTGCCAGACGCGAAAAGAAGGCGGTACTCACCATGATCATGACCTCCGAGGGTTGACACGCCTTGGCGAGGGGACACCTGCGGGCCGGACGGAGGAGCTCATTAGTCTCCGGAGACGGATCTGCTTCCGCCTATGCTCTCTCCCGGTCCAGGCGAGCATTTCTGTTTCGTGGTACCTCGTCTGGCGTTACTCCTCTCACGCTACGCATTGAGTAGCCAAAAATCGTGGTCCATTCTTATGTGAGATCCGTGGGCCAGCTGGGGACCCACGTCGATCACCAGTGTCCTGAGCCAGTAATTCGTTGGCAGTATGAGGCGAGTGACTCGAGGCTCTGGTCGGCTGTCTTGGCCCAGATGAACGGCTTGGGGTCTTCGTTCCATGTGGTGCTCCAGGAGCGGATGTCCTTCTCCAGGGCATGGACGAATATGTGGACGCCGCAGCGTATCTGTCTGGTCGTCAGCTCTGCGAGCCATCGCTCTACGAGGTTCAGCCAGGAAGACCTCGTGGGCGTGAAGCGCATGTGGAGTCTGGGATGGGCCACAATCTATTTCCCTGTTGTCTGCGGTCTTGTGGGTCGCGTAGCTGTCGCAGACGAGATGGGCTTCGAGGTCGTCGTGACGGAAGCCTTTGAGGCGGTTGATGGTGCGTTCGACGGTGTTGTGTTTCTTGTGGTGCCCGCTGTGAGACCGGCTGGCCGACCGTCTCGTGAACCTCGAAGCTTCCGATGTCTCTGCTGGTCGCGACGTTCGGGAATGGTGTGCCGGATTCCGCGTCGCCGCAGGTGGGGCGGTTCTCCCGGGACGTTAAGCCTTGTCCGCCTGCACATGGTCGGGCAGGGTGCGAGACCGGCCGGCTCCGGCTCGTGGCACTAAGACGGTGTCCTATGTGGTGAGTCGGACGAGTCCTTTGTAGCAGCAGAGGGCGGCGGCGAGGCCGGGACGGCCCGGAACAGCCATCGGAGGGGAACAGAAGCCGCGATCCTGATGAGGTGTTGGTCACCACGGTGGGGGGCTTTGACCTCGAATTCTGAACACGGGTTATGCGGCTGGTGCCAGCGTAGTTGGTGTGAGGTGGAGGGCGTTTTCGAAGGCGATGGGTGATCGTTGTCCGAGGCGGGAGTGTCGGCGGCGGGTGTGATAGCGGTGGAGCCATGGGAAGGCGTCGAGTCGGGCCTGGCGTTCGTCGGGCCAGCCTTTGGGGCCCTGGAGCGTCTCGCGTTTGAAGGTCGCGTTGAAGGACTCGGCGAGTGCGTTGTCCGCGCTGGACCCGACCGCGCTCATGCTTCGCCGAACCCCTGCTGAGTTGGAGGGGTTCGGCGAATGCCTTGCTCGTGTACTGGGTTCCTTGGTCGGTGTGCATGATCGATCCGGCGGGGCTGCCGCGCGTGCGGATCGCCGCCGCCAGGGCGTCTGTCACGAGATCCGCGCGCATGTGCTCGGCGATCGCCCAGCCGGCCGGACGGCGCGAGGCGAGGTCGATGACGGTCGCCGGACAGCAGTTCCCGCCGTCGATGGGCAGGTAGGCGATGCCGCCGACGTACTTCGTGTTCGGCTCGTCTGCGGTGAAGTCGCGGCCGATCAGGTCCGGCGCCCTGGCCCCGGCTGGATCGGGGAACCATGCCCCAGAAGGTAGGACAGGCACTTCCGCGGGATGGAACGGGTAGTTCTGCCCCTTGACCGCAAGTGCTACCTGAACATTAAGTTCGTTGTCGAGGCCGCGTCGGGCAGAGCAAGGACGACCGGCCCGTTGGACCTGGACAGGCTCCGGAACTCGGGCCCTGTGGATGTATTGCGTCCACCTTATTCGTGCATAACCGATCGCGGATACGGCTTCCGCGTATCCCTCACTGTTCCAAGGGAGATGCTGGTGACCAGGAGCGAACCGACCGCCGAGACGACCGCGGGTAGGGTGCGGGGCCGTCGTGAGGGCGGGCTGGAGGTCTTCCGCGGCGTCCCCTACGCGAATCCCCCGGTGGGTGAACGGCGCTGGCTGCAGTCCGAGCCCGTCGCGGCGTGGTCCGGAGTCCGTGGTGCGTCGGTCGACGGCCCGGTCTGCCCCCAACCCGGGCGGGGTCCCGTTCCATCACTGCTCGGCTACGTCATCGACCCATCGGAGATGTCCGAGGACTGCCTCACGCTGACCGTGTGGACGCCGGCTGCCGACGACCTGAGGCGACCGGTGGTCGTCTGGATCCACGGCGGAGGCTTCCTCACCGGAGCCGGCACCCTCCCCTTCTATTCCGGTGCGTCCCTGGCAGAGCTCGGCGATGTGGTGGTCGTGGCCATCAACTACCGCGTGGGACCTTTCGGCTATCTCGACTGCCATCCCGATGACCGCTCGGCCGGCAACCGGGGGTTGTCCGATCAGTCGCTGGCGCTGAAGTGGGTCGCCGACAATGTCGCCGCTTTCGGCGGAGACCCATCGAACGTCACCGCAGTCGGGCAGTCCGGCGGGGCCTGGTCGATCCTGACCCTGCTCGGCATGGCGGACACACCTCCGCTGCGCCGCGCGATCCTGCAGAGTCCCCCACTGGGCCTGCCCATGAGGACGTCCGACGACGATGCCCGGGTCCGTGATCTCTACCAGGCAGTTCTCGGGGTCGACAACGACGCCGAGATGCGGAAAATCCCCTCGGACGTCCTGGTCTCCGCCATTCCGGACATGGTGCGCCGTACCGCTGTGTGGGGCCGGTACAACCCGGTCTTCCAGCCGCATGCGGACGGTGAGTTCGTCAGCCCGACGGTGTGGAACGAGGTACGCACCCACGCCCCCGACACGGAGATCATGATCGGCTGGACCAACCGCGAGTTCGCCCTCTTCTTCGGCCGGGACCCGCTGCCGGAGAACGGCGAACCCGCCTCGCGGCTCGTCGAGCGGATGAGGTCCAGCTTCGGGGACGCGGCCGGCAAGACGTTCGATGCCTACCGAGACCTCTACGAAACCGACTCGGTGCAAGAGCTCAGCCTCCTCTACAACAGCGACGAGATGTTCCGCATCGCGGGCCTCGACTGGGCCTCGGTGCTCGCCGCCCAAGGTGCGCCCGTGTACACGTATCAGTTCGGGATGCGCCTTCCCGGAGAAACCGCCCGCTTCAGCGGAGCGCACTGTCTGGAACTGCCTTTTACCTTCGGCACGTTCGACGCCATGCGTCATGGCGACGCGGTAATGACCCGCGATATCGATGCCGATCGTGCCCGTCAGGTCACCGAGGCCATGCAAACGGCGTGGCTCGGCTTCGCACGCAACGGCGACCCGGCAGTCGGCGCCACCGCCGGATGGCGCCGCTTCACCTCGGACACTCCCGGCGGCATGGTCTTCTGCGAGCCCGGTGCGCTGGCGGCTCCGACGGACGCGATCATCGCCCCCCTGCGGGCCTTGTGGAGCGACCTGCGCTCATGAAGGGCGCCTCTGCGGAATCTGAGGATGGGTGACCACCCAGGTTGCGACCTGCACGCGCGAGGACACGTTCAGTTTTTTCAGGATGCGCGCGACATGGCCGTGCACCGTCCGCTCCGAGATGACCAGTTCCTGGGCGATCAACCGGTTCGTGAGACCTCGGCAGATGAGCGCGGCCACTTCTCCTTCTCGGCGGCTCAGCCGGACGTCGGCCGACGGGAGACGGCGTGAGGGGGCGGACGACACCGCGCGATGCGCCAGAGCGGCTGCCGGGCCCGAGGCAACGAGCTCCGCACCCGCGCGCCGCGCCAGCACGAACGCACCCTTGCCCAGAGCGCGTTGGACGGTGTGCTCACACTTCCTGTGGTGGACCAGCAGTCCGGACAGGAACCACGGCAGGCCCCGCACCCGGCCGCTGAGGGCCTCGGCGGCTCCGAGGAGAGTGGCGGCCCGCTGAGGGTCAGGCTCCTCCGCGGTGATCCACGCGAGTGTCTCCAGGCAGGCCGCAGCAAGGAGGGGATGACCTACGACGTCCGCCACACGCAGACTCTCCCACAACCGGGCGGTCGCCTCCTCCGCACCGCCGCCGCGCCAGAGCGCGATGGCGGAGCCCCAGAGCAGATAGGCCCGGAAGATTGACTCGCCACAAGCGGATGTCACGGCAAGGGCATCCTCGAAGTGTCGTCGGGCCTGAACATCCTCGAACCGGAGCAGGTGGGTGTAGCCGAGCATCGTCAGGAGTGACAGACGGAGCAGTCCCGGCGTGCCGCTGCTCCCGAGCACGCCGAGAGATTCCTGAAGGTGTGTGTGAGCGTTGTCGAGGTCGGCGCCGAAGAGTGCCGCGGTCCCCTCCGCGAGGGCGGCGACCCCGCTCGCGAGTGGATCCGAGGAATCCCCGCTGATGGTTCGTGCCCTCGCCGCCAGATCGCGCGCGCCCTCCGTGTCGCCCTGAACGGCGGTCAGCACGCAGGCGGCGAATATCAGGTGCGTAAGCTCGGATCGATCAGCATCGGGGTCCGCTGCGAACGACCGGTCCAGCCAATAACACCCGTCGGCGAACAGGCCGTTCGAACTCCAGAACGGGAAGAGGGCGGCTGCTGTTTTCCCACCGCGGCGCGGGTCCTGGAGGATCTGACGGTCCAGGACGTCCAGGAGGTTCGGGAGTTCACGGTTGACGCGGGCGATCCATTGCACCTGGTGTGGCCCGACGAATTCCGCGGCGGCCCTGTCGACGAGATCCGCGCACCAATCGGACAGGCGTGACTCGACTTCCTCGACACAGCCCGCCTCACGTGCACGCAGTTTCCCGTATGCCCGCAGGGTATCCAGCATCCTGAAGCGCACGACAGCGCCGTCCGGCTCCTCCCGCACCAGGATCGACTTCTCCTCCAGTGCGGTCAAGTGGTCGAGGATACGGTCGGGTCCGCAGATGGCGGCGGCGGCCTCCATGTCGAAGTCTCCGGCGAAGAAGGCCAGGCGCGACCAGACCCGTCGCTCCAGCACGTTGCAGAGATCAAAGCTCCAATCCATGCACAGTCGAAGCGTTTGCTGACGTCGCGGGGCGCCACGGCGGCAGTGCGTCAGCAGCTGGTACCGGTCGTTCAACCGGTCGAGGATCTGGGCTGGAGACAGAGCGGTAAGACGCGCCGCGGCCAGTTCGATGGCAAGAGGCAGTCCGTCGAGCCTACGGCAGATATCCGTGACGGCGTCCGCGTTCCTGTCGGTGAGGGTGAAGTGGGGAACGGCGGACGCCGCTCGCTGTGCGAACAATGTGACGGCATCCGAGAGTGCAGTACGCCCGGAGGCGCCGCTTTCGGGAACTGCCAGGGGGGGCACGCGCAGGAGGGCTTCTCCCGCGATCCGCAGCCTCTCCCGGCTGGTGCATACGAGCCGGAGCAGCCGGCACTCGCGCAGCAGCCTGTCGCACAGAGCCGCTACCGCGTCGACGATCTGCTCGCAGCCGTCGAGGACGAGAAGACAGTCGCTCTCGGCGAGCATGCCCACAAGCGCGTCTTCCGAGGAGCCCTCCACCGGCGTGAGGACTCCGAGACCTCTGACGACGACGTCTGCCAGCAGCGACGCATCGCGCAGCTCTCCCAGCCGGATCAGCCGGCCCCCGCCGCGGGAAGCCTGGGCTGCCTCCTCCGCGGCCTGCAGCGCCAGCCGGGTCTTCCCCACCCCGCCGGGCCCGCTGAACGTGACCAGGCGTGAATCGCGGAGAAGCTGCCGGGCTTCCGCCAGCTCCGAGCGCCGCCCGACGAATGTCGCGGCCTCGGCGGGCAGGCTGCCGCCGGTCTGCGGCCATGCCGGCAGCTCCCTGGCGGACCCCTCGGTCGTACTCGTTGTCGTGCTCAGGAGAGGCCCGCGGCGTATCGGCCACTCACTCGTGCAAGGTACGGCGGTCGCCACGGACTACGTCCCCGGAGCGACCGAAGCATGCGCTGCCCTCGCATCGGCAAGCGCTCTCATGGCGCGCTCCGTCACCGCGTCCACCGTGCCGAGGGCGGAGATGGTTACGACAAGTCTCTGAGAGGTGTAGAACTCGATGATCGGCTCGGTCTGCACGCGGTAAATCTCCAGGCGCTTGCGGGCGGTCTCCTCGGAATCATCGTCGCGGTGCCGCAACTCCCCACCGCACGCGTCGCACACACCATCCACTTTCGGAGGGTTGTAGACCACATGGAATACGTGCTGGGAACTGTTGCCCGGGCAGACCCGCCGCCCCGCGATCCGTATGACGGCTTCCTCCGCTGGGATCTCCAAGGCCAGCACCGCGTCAAGCCCACGCCGATCGGACTTCAGCTCGCGGTCGAGCGCCTCGGCCTGCGCGACCGTCCTCGGGAATCCGTCCAGCAGGAAGCCGCCGGCGGTGTCCGGCTGAGACAGCCGATACCTCGCCATTCCCACGGTTACCTCGTCCGGAACCAGTTCACCTCTGTCCATGAACTGTTTTGCCTGTTTTCCCAGAGGCGTGCCCTGGTCGATATGGGCCCGGAACAGGTCACCGGTAGATATGTGCGGAACCGAGGCGTTCTCTGCGAGGAACCTGGCCTGCGTTCCCTTGCCCGCTCCGGGCGGTCCCACAAGGACGATGCGCATGGAATGGTAGCCCCTCGTAGTAGTGCTGCCGAAGCTGGCATCGGCTTCGCCGGCCGGACATCTCTCAGGCCCGTTCGTGGACCGTCCGACCATCGACGATGGTCTCGAGTACCTGCAGTTCGAGGAACTTTTCATCGGGAATGGTCAGTGGGTCCCCGGAAAGGACGACCATATCGGCCAGTTTGCCGGGCTCTATGGACCCCTTGCGACTCTCTTGGAATGTCGCGTAGGCATTGTTGATCGTCCAGAGACGTAGAGCCTCCTCCCGGCGGATCTCTTCGCCGGGCATGAGCTTTCCGGCGAGCGTTTCCTGGGAAAAGCACGCCCAGAGGCCGAGAAGCGGACGATCCTGGTCGTACGCGACCGCGGGGCAGTCCGTTCCCGCGGTCACTGTGAGCCCGGCGTCGATCCAGGTGCGCATGGGCTGGCCCCACTCCCGAATGGTCCGCTCGCGTGGAGTGATGCCGTCCCCGGTCTCCGCGAGCCTCAGGGTTTCCATGACTTCGTGCATGTGCTGGGCGCGGCCCGCCCCGAAGTAGGAGAGGAGGGGGTTGGCGGCGATGACGACCCCGAGCCGTCTCATCCGCTTGATGTACTCCGGCTGGACGAGGCCGAAGGCGTGCTCGTAGCTCCACCGTTTACCGTCCAGAGGCGACTCGGCGTCCGCTTCCTCCATCGCGTCGAGGATGACCTCGATGTCGTTGCCGAGGTCCCCGGGCGTTCCGTGGATGGCGAAGCTCCACCCGTAGCGGTTCCCCTCGACGATCAGCTTCCGAAGCTTGTCCGGCTGCATGCTCCAGTAGCCGTAGTTCTGAGCGACGATCTTGAGTCCGCCAACCCGCAGCCAGTCACCACCGAACCCCTGCTTCGGGCCGAAGTACACACGCAGCGCCTCGGAGATGTCGGCGCTACTGAGGTGCTGGACGGCGAGGCCCAGGATGAGATCGGTGCGCAAGGTCGCCTCCCCCCTGCGGACGATCTCGGTGTAGGCGTCGATCTCTTCGGGCGAGACACCCATGTCACGGGCCCCTGTGATGCCCGCCGCGTTGAACACCTTCATCTGCGCCGCGATGGCGCGGACGTTGGTCTCCAGGTCCTGCGTGAACAGGTCCCACATCTTGACGGGGAGACCGAGGCGCTTCCACCACCTGCGGCGGCCCAGGTCGCCGGCACCGACGATGAGGTGGCCGGTGGGAACGCCTTGGTCGTCCCGGACGATGTGGCCTGCGGCCACCTCCGGGTCGCCGCCGGGATCCTCGGTCTCCGCGGATATGTCCGCGAGACGCAAGGCAGTTGTGTTGACGATGACGTTGCGGCCGCCGTCAGCGATGTAGACGGGATTGTCGGGGGCTGCCACGTCCAGGTCGTGCCGATTGGGGAAACGGCCCTCTTTGAGGCCGCCGCGGTACATACACGAGGTGACAATCCATTCGCCGGGCTTCGCACCGAGTGCGGCGGCGGTGATGCGCGCCTTGATCTCTTCGATCGACTCGCTGTACGCGATATTGACCTTTACGCCGGCCTCGGCACTGTCCATGCCGGCCATCACCAGGTGCGTATGGTTGTCGATCAAGCCGGGGACCACGCTCGCTCCGTGCAGGTCGACCACTCGTGTCGGCCCGCCGGCGAGCGGCAGGATGGCAGCGTCGCTGCCCACCGCGACTATCTTGCCGTCGGCCACGGCGACGGCCTGCGTAATGCGGGACCGGGCGTCCAAGGTGATGATCTTGCCACCGTGAAGTATCAGGTCGGGGACCAGCCGGTCATGGTGCACGTGCACGTCAGTGCCCTTTCGTGGAGGTCGAGTCGAATCAGAACGGGACGCAGCCCTGGAGTCCTGCTTCGAGTACGGCCTTGTTCAATGCTTTGCCGAACAGCACGACCACCGCGCCGGACGGGTCGGCCGCCCCTTCGGGCAGCACGGTCAGCGCCTGCGGACCCGCGCCCACCTTCTGGAAGGCGTACGGGCCCGGGTGCGACGCGAACCGCACGACCCCCTTGGCCCGGATCACCTCGGGGGCCAGACCCTCGCTCCAGTTCGCGAAGCGCTGGGGGTCCAGCGGCCGATCGGTGCTGAGTGAGACGACGTCGATGTCGTGCAGGTGCGCGGTGGACAGAGTGTCGACCGGCAGCGGAGCCCTGCCGATCCGCGACGCCTCGGTGTTGAGCAGAAGCTCGACAGGGAAGCCCTCCGGGTGGGGGCGGAGGATGCCGGCCCTCTGGTTGACTCCCCCCAGACGCGAAGTGATGAGGTCCGCCGTCTGCTGGTCGACCAGGTCGGTCTTGGTCAGTATCAGCAGGTCAGCGGAGACGAGCTGCTGATACGCGATGGTGGCGTTGCTGAGATTCCGGTCGTAGTTGGCGCAGTCGACGAGACTGATCACCGCGCCCACTTCGAGATCGCACGCGTAGCCCCCAGCGGCTACGGCGTCGACGATGCCCAGCGGGTCGGCCAGTCCGCTGGCTTCGATGACGATCCCGTCGAGCTTGTCAGCCGCTTGCGACAGACGGGCCAGTGCGCGGGGCAGCCGTCCCTGATCCCCGCAGTACTGGCAGCCGTTGACAAGCTCGGTGATGTCGCTGTCGGACCGCGCCACCAGGGCGTCGTCTATCCCGACCTCGCCGTACTCATGGACGACAATGCCCAGCCGCAGCCCGTGAGATCCGGTCAGCAACCGGTTGATCAGCGTGGTCTTCCCGCTGCCGAGGAACCCGGTGACGATGGTGACTGGTAGCCGCCGCGTACGGCCGTCATGCGCAGGTGCCGGCCGGTCGGCGGCGGCTGCCAGATCGATCATGCGGTCTTGCCTCCTGTGGGCCAGATCGGGATACCTGTGCGATGGCCCTTGAAGTCCTCGGCCACGCGCCGTTCGGCCTGCGCCGATATGCGGCTGCCGACCGCAGACACCGAGGTGACTCCCGGGATCTCCATCAGCGCCGGGCGTACGGTCGCCTCCATGGTCACCGGCCGGTACGGGCAGCCCGTGCACATGCCGGTGAACAGGACTTCCACGGCGCCGTCGTCGGAGACGGACGACAGTTCAAGGCCACCCGCGTGCATGTTGATGTACGTGGAGACGTCGTGGACACGTTTGCCGAGCGTGGCCCGGTCGAGCGGTGCTGCGCTGTCCACCGCGCTCACCTCCCCAGTTTTTCCAGGTGCTTGACCTTGGCCGGCACGTCGATACCGAGGAGGCCGGCCATGTTCTCGCCCAGGATCTTGCGCTTGTCCTCGCGGGTGATCTGCGGGTAACCCCAGCCGTCGCAGAGCTCCTCGGGGATCTGCAGCTCAGCGAAACTCTTCAGGAAGGGGCCCGGGAGACCGGTCATGGATGCCTCCGAACCCCAGATCAGCTTGTGGGATCCGACATTGCGGAGCAGGCGACCGATCTGGTGGTAGACCTCCACCGGGGCGATCCGCAGGTAGTTCATAACGCCCGACAGCGCCAGATAGACGTTGGGGAAGCGGGCGGCGATCGACAGCGCCTCGTCGAAGTACGGGAGCGCGAGGTGGTGGATAACGAACTTCAACTCGCGGAACTCGCGGGCCGGAGCCTGGATGTCGACCGGACGCAGTACGTCGACATCCCACTCTCCGAACGGCAGCCCTTTGTGGAACTGCAGGAATTCGATGCCGAGTTCCGCGGCTTTCCGGTACAGCGGGTAGGCCACCTCCCGGTCGTCGCAGCGCCAGGACTTGTCGATGTGCCCGTTGTAGAACTTGAAGGACTTCGCCCCCAGCTCCCTGACCTGGTACTCCATTTCCTTGAGCGCGCCGTCGACGCCGTGGTGGATCGGGTCCACCGCTCCGCAGAGCAGCACGCGGTCGGGATTGGCCGCGGCGAACTCGTAGTTCAGCCGCAGCGGGGAGAAGCTGTCGGGGAACCAGTCCCACACGGGGACGGCGCAGGCCATGGCCATATCCACCGGGGACTCGACGAACATGAGCTTGTACATGTCGTCGAGCCCGAACTGCCGCTTCCACTCGAAGTCACCACCGAAGTGGCCTTCGCTCGGGTAGCGCATCGCGCCCACTTCCCGCCGCCAGCTGTCGACGAAAGCGGGGGTGTCGGGGCGTTCCAGTCGCAGGTTGTCGTCCGCCATGTCATAGACGTGACAGACGCCGTCGAACACAAAGAGATCATCGATCATGATGCTTCCTTCGGTGTGGAGATGCGGCTCTACTGCGCTGATGCAGCGCTGGGCTCTGTGTCTCAGAGCGTGCAGAACGCAGTCGCGCCTTGAAGGGACCCCCGTGATGACGGGAGAAGGGAGCGCATGTGCGTGCGCGACGCTTTCCAACTGCGGCTACGTCGAGATGCGCGGTGTTCGCCGTGCCGGCTCAAGAGGAGGCAACAGGGGAACAACAGGCGGATCTGGCTGCACAGACCGTGCGGTGAAGGGTGCTACCAGCGGGTCGCGACTGCGGCGCCCGGGATGCGTCGAGGGAAGCAGAAGCCGCCACGTACCAGGGATGCTGAGCTAGCCATGACACCTCCCCAGATCGTCCGACTGACGTATTGGGGACGAGAGTATGACGCTTCCGTGACCATCGTCAAGACAACTTCCGGCGTTTGTGGGCAGTGCATTCCTTCTTGACTGTCGTCACAGGAACGCGACATTCATAGCCGCACACGCCCCCTCGCGCCGCCTGTCGCGCAGGCGTGGCGGGAGTCTCGCCAAGAGCCGGGGTTTTCCAGAACCCCACCCGCACAGGGGGCGGGATGCTGCCGAGCTGGCGGTGACCCGACGCTGGACCGTGGTTCCCCGCGACGCGCCCGCTCAGTCGGGCGCGGTCACTTGGTCCCGTGGATGACAGCTCGGGCGTACTCGCCCGCCGGTACGCTCAGCGCACTGTTCAGCTCGCGGAATGTCGTTTCGGCGCTCACGCCGTACCAGTCCGGAGGAAGGAGGGCCAGCGGAAGCCCGGGGTCCCGATAGGGCATCCGACGCCACTGCGTGAGCATCGGCACGTAGACCTGGAACGCCTCTTGGGGAGTGGGCCGCCGCGCGGTCACCTGGTCGAGCACCGGCTGATAGCGCTGTAGGAACTCGCCGTACATCTGAGTGAGCTCCTGCAGGTCCCACCATCCGCGCACCTTCGACCGCAGGTTTCCGAAGGCGATGTACGGACCGGTGAACAGGTCGACGTAGGCCGACAGTTCACGGCGCTCAAGGATGCGCCGCACCTCTGCGGCCAGCTGCACGGGCGCGACCCATACCCCGGGGGACACAGTGCCGAACCCGAGGTTGGTCAGCGTCGTCCGCAGGGCATGCCGCTTGTCCCGCTCGGTCTCCGGCACCGAGAACACAGCTACAACCCAGCCGTCCTCCACCGCAGCCCGCTTCCGTTCGAAGATGCGGACGTCGCCCTCTGCCAGCGTCTCCAGGACGGACTCCTCGAGCGAGTACCCGGCCGCGCCGTCCAGGCGCTCACTGCACAGAATGCTGCGCCGCTTGAGCCGGGACACCGACGACCGCACCGCCTGCACCTCGTAGCCGAGGTCCCCGATGAGCTTCACCACGGACGCCACGGACAGCCAGTTGCGTTCCCCCCGTGCGTACAGGCCGAAGAGCGTGAGGATCAGCGGACTGATCCGGCTGTCGCGCCCGTCGCTTCCAAGCGGGATGCCGAGCTGAAGATCGGCTGTCACCGGCACTCGCCCCCGACAGGACGGCGCCTCGTCGAGCCGCGCGAGCCCCCCGGTTCCCCGTTGCGCCAGGACGGCAGCCCAGGCTCCCGTCCTCGCGCCTTACCAGCGGTTTTCAGTGCACGCCCCTCGTCCATAGCGATCATCCCTGGACACCCTAGCCCGCGGCCGCCGGCCGTCCCGCGTCCCCGCTCGCCCGAAGCAGGGCCGCCGACCGAGCCATTGAGTGTCCGACCATCGTATGGTCAGGTCAATCGCGTTGTCGCCACGGTGTTGCGCAGTTCACCGAGGTGACTGACACGCGTGACGACGACGTCGCCGTCCTTGAGGAACAGCGCGGGTTCTCGGGCGCTGCCGATCCCGCTGGGCGTGCCGGTCAGGAGGATGTCGCCGGCCCTCAGCGTCATCCCGCGGCTCAGCTCGGCGATGAGCCGCGGGACGGCGAAGGCCATGTGCCCACTGGAGGCGTTCTGCCGCAGCTCGCCGTTGACCTCGCACTGCACCTCGAGCGCCGCCAGGTCGTCGATCTCGTCGGCGGTGGTGAGCCACGGCCCCAGCGGCATGGTGCGGTCGATGCTCTTGCCTTTGAGCCACTGGCCCCCGTGCGCTCGCTGCAGGTCGCGCTGGGAAACGTCGTTGGCCACGAGATAGCCGAAGACGTGCTCCAACGCGCGTTCCTCGGGGATGGAGCGACCGTCGCGGCCGATGACGAGGGCGATCTCGGCCTCGTAGTCGTACCGCGCGGACAGATCGGGGTCGTAAGCGATGTCGTCGACGGGTCCGATGACGGTGTCCGGGCCCTTGGTGAAAAACGTCGGGTGCTCGGGGGGAGCCGTCGGCTCCTGCCCCTCGCGCTTGCCCTTGGACTCCCAGAAGTGGTCCTGATAGTTCCACCCGGTGCACAGGATATCGCGGTTGAAGCGGGCCAGAGGGGCTTCCAGGCGGACGTCGGACAGCTCGACGGACTCGGCGGCAGCGAGCAGAGACCGCACCGCCCCCAAAGCATCCGGTCCGCCGCGGACGATGTCGTCGACCGTGCCGCTACCGGCCGGAAGCAGTCCCACCGTTCGCCTCGACTCGACGACTCCGAGCCGCCGCACGCCGCCGACCAGGACGGATGCGAGCCTCACTTGTCGTTCACCTGCTCCTGGGGCCGAATCAAGCGCTCCTCCGGAATGACCGCGACGCCGAGGATCTCGATCTGCGCCTCCGGCTGCCACAGGGCGGTGCAGCCGATGCCCGCCATCGCGGGATAGACAGAACCGGCCAGTTCGCGCCACACGCGGCCGATCTCCCTTCCATGAGACTGGTAGTCGGGGATGTCCGTGAGGTACAGGGTCACGCTCACCAGGTCTTCCGGCTCTCCTCCCGCAGCGCGCAATGTGGTCAGCACATTGCCGAACGCCTGGCGGAACTGCTCGACGATCCCTCCCGGGACGATCTTCATCTCGGAGTCGAGGGCGGTCTGGCCGCCCAGGTGGAGGGTGTTGCCGGCGAGCGTCCCGTGCGAGTAGCCGCTGGGAGCGGGCAGGGCTGAGGGGTTCACGGCGACATGAGCCATCGGGGCCTCCGGTTCGAAGTTTCACGCCCTGATCGTCACAAGGCGTATTGACAATAAATGACGGTCGTGAAAAAAACGAGATGTCGAGTCACCGTGGTTGCGGCCCTTTCCCGGGCCGCGAGGGCCGTACGTCGACCTCTCACCAACTGCAGACCGCTCCTTCACCGACTGAAACGGAGCCTCCCCATGGATCACGAGCCCAGCGCCTACCGCCTCGAAGGCGATAATTCGATGTACCGGCTACCGAGCGGGATTGTCGCCCCTGTCGTGACCCGCGGCGGCCTGGAGGATGCCGGCGCCGCCGACTCCGGCGGCGCCGTGCGCGTGGCGGGTGTGAGCAGCGTGCACACGCCCGCCACCAAGCTCTGGTACGGCAAGGTCAGGAACGAACCCGGCTACCGCTCGGTCACCCACCATCACGGCGAGGCTGAGACCGGGGGGTACGTGTTGTCCGGTCGCGCCCGGATTTACTTCGGGGACCGCTTCGAGGACTACGTCGACATGGAGGAGGGCGACTGGGTCTTCGTCCCGCCGTTCATGCCGCACGTGGAGTGCAACCTCTCGCGGACCCAGCCGCTCACGTGGATGACCACGCGCACACCGGACAACATCGTCGTCAACCTCGCCGACGTCGCCGACGCCGACCTGCGGGATTGGCTCGACCGATGACAACGAGCCACCAGGCGACGTCCGAGGTGTTCACCTCGGCGGTCACCCTCGCCCCGGTCCCGACGGATCCCGGCAGGCTGTCGTTCACCGCCACCACCCAGCCCTGCCCGTGGCCCAAGGCGTACGGTGGTGACCTCGTGGCCCAGGCCGCGGCCGCTGCGATGCGGTCGGTCGCCGAAGGCAAGTCACTGCACTCCGTGCACAGCTACTTCCTGCGCCCGGCCGACATCGGGGCCGAGGTCCTGCACGAGGTCGACGTGCTCCGCGACGGTCGCGGCTACAGCACCCGCCAGGTCCGCACCAGCCAGAACGGCAAGCTCGTCTTCACCTGCCTGGCAAATTTCGCCGCAGGAGAGTCCAGCGGCGCCTTTCGAGCCGACCTCCCACGGACGGTGCCCGACCCCGAGAGCCTGCCTTCCGCAGCGGCCTACCTCGCGCCACTGGGGGGCGGGACCATGACGGAGGGGTCCAAGGCGTACTGGTCCGGCGGCCGCGGCTTCGACATGCGGCACGTTCCCGGCCCGGTCTACCTCACCGTCGAGGGCGGGCGAACCGCTCACCAGGCGGTGTGGCTGCGGCCATTCGACGGACTGCGGCCCGTCGAGGGCCTCACCACGGCCCAGCGCGACACCGCGGCTCTCGCCTACGTCTGCGACTACACCATCCTCGAACCGGTCCTGCGGGTACTCGGCCTGCCGTGGGCCACTCCCGGACTGGTCACCGCCAGCCTCGACCACTCCATGTGGTTCCACCGCCCCGTACGCATGGACGACTGGCTCCTCTATGTACAGGAGGCCGTCGCCGCCGACTCCGGCCGCGGCTTGGCGTTCGGCCGCTTTTTCACCCGCGACCGCCGCCACGTGGCCACCGTCGCCCAGGAGGGCATGATCCGCACGGCCTGAGCCGCCGTCCCGTCGGCAGCTCCCCGAAGGACTTATTGGTGCCTCTCGCGCCTCGGCCCGCCGGCTGCTCCGGCACACCTGCTGCCGTCGCCGCGGAGGGCGTGATCCGCGCCGACTGACCCACCGCACGCGCGGCGGGCTCACCGAAGGGCAACGAACGGTGTCTCTCTCGCCTTCAGTTCACCTCGATACCTTTACCCGCGACCATCTGCCAGCGGCCACACAGTGGCCGACGATCGAATTCACCACGCCCGAACTCCACTACCCGGAACGCCTCAACGCGGCCACCGAGATCATCGATGCGGCCGTTGCCTCTCTCGGGCCCGATCGCCCCGCGCTGTGCACTCCCTCCGGTGAGACCTGGTCCTACGGCCTGCTGCTGACCAGGGCCAACCAGGTCGCACAGGTCCTGGTCGAGGACCTCGGCGTGGTCTCCGGGAACCGGGTAATGCTGCGCTCGCCCAACACCCCCTGGGCGGTGGCGTGCTGGCTCGGCGTGCTCAAGGCCGGCGGAGTGGTGGTAACCACCATGGCCGCACTGCGTGCCCGGGAGATCGCCCAGATCGTCGAGCGAACGCGCCCGGCCGTCGCCCTGGTCGACCACCGCTTCGCCCAGGAGGTCGGCGCCGTGAAAGACAGCACCCTGCCGACGCTCAAGGTTGTCGAGTTCGGCGGCGAAGGCCGGGAAGACCTGGTCACACGCGCACACACCAAGTCGGGCCGGTTCACCGACGTGCCCACGGCCGCCGACGACGTGGCGCTGCTCGGCCCCACGTCCGGCAGTACAGGTACGCCGAAGATCACCATGCACTTCCACCGCGACCTGCTGTCCATAGACCGCACCTTCGGCCGGAAGGTGCTGGGGCTCGCCCCCGACGACGTGGTCGCCTGCTCGGCCCCGCTCGCCTTCACCTTCGGCCTGGGCATGCTGGTCGTCTTCCCCCTGCTCGCGGGCTCCTGCGTCCTACTGACAGAGTCCTCCACGCCGGCGCAGCTCGCCGGCATCGTGCGGCAGAACGGCGTGACTGTCCTGGCCACGGCGCCCACCGCCTACCGGGCAATCCTTCGCGAGGGGCTGGCCGGTGAACTCGCCGGGCTCCGGACTGCGGTGTCCGCCGGGGAGAGCATGCCCAGGAGGATCTGGGAGGAGCTCCACGACACGCTCGGCCTGAAGGTCGTCGACGGCATCGGCGCCACCGAACTGCTGCACATCTTCATCTCCGCGACCGGAGACGACATCCGCCCCGGCGCGACCGGCAAAGCGATACCCGGCTACCGCGCCGCGATACTCGACCTCGACGGACGCCCACTCGGCCCTGGGGTGCCCGGCCGACTGGCGGTCATCGGCCCCGTCGGCTGCCGCTACCTCGACGACCCCCGGCAGGAGACCTACGTCGTCGATGGCTGGAACGTGACCGGTGACATCTTCACCGCGGACGAGGACGGATACTTCTACTACCAGTCGCGTAGCGACAACATGATCGTCTCCTCCGGTTACAACATCGGCGGGCCCGAGGTTGAGGCGGCCGTCGAGACGCACCCTGACGTGCTCGAATGCGCCGTCGTCGGTAGACCCGACCCCGAGCGCGGTGCGGTCGTGTGCGCGTTCATCGTCCTGCGCGAAGGCGTCGAGGGCGGCGCGGCCAAGGCCAAGGAGATACAGGACCACGTCAAGCAGGTCATCTCTCCCTACAAGTACCCGCGCGACGTCCGGTTCCGCTCATCACTGCCGCGCAACGCCAGCGGTAAACTCCAGCGCTTCGCCCTCCGCGGGCTCATCGAGGAGGAGCAGGCGGCGCGGCCGGGATCGCGGGAACCACGGCCGAAGCTCCGTCGGGGGCCACGTCCAGTGCCGGATCCGGAGCCACGTAATGGCACCTGACCCCGCTCCTACGGGGCACACCCCGCCACCGGGCCGGCGGACCGGCCGAAGGCGACCGGGCTCCCACCTGGCAGACGGGCCGGCTGTGGCACACAGGGCGTTGAGAAACCGCGTGCCTCCGGTCCGTATCCCGGCTCCGGCTCGCGCGGTCTCCGCGACAGCCTCTCTACCTCGAAGGATCCACCCATGAAGATCGCAATTGCCGGCGGCGGTCCCGGCGGCCTGTACTTCGCCACGCTGATGAAACAGCTCGACCCCGCGCACGACATCACCGTCTGGGAGCGCAACGCCCCCGACGACACCTTCGGGTTCGGCGTCGTCTTCTCCGACGAAACGCTCGACGGCATCGACAACGCCGATACCGTTTTCTCCGCCGCGATGGCCCGGCGATTCGCCCGCTGGACCGATATCGACATCCACTACGGCGGTACCACCACAACGGTGGGCGGACAGGGCTTCGCCGCGATGAGCCGCAAGGAGCTGCTGCGGCTGCTACAGGAGCGCTGCCGAGCCCTCGGCGTCACCGTGCTCTACTCCACCCCCGCCCCGGACACTGAACTGCTCCGTTCCACTCACGATCTGGTCGTCGCCGCCGATGGCCTCAACTCAGCGGTCCGGCAGACATACGCCGAGGTCTTCAGTCCCACGCTCGACCACCGCCGCAACAAGTACATGTGGCTCGGGACGGACCGCGTATTCGAGGCGTTCCAGTTCTTCGTCAAACAGACCCAGTGGGGCACCATGCAGGTCCACGGGTATCCCTACTCCGACGGCGGCTCCACATTCATCGTCGAGATGCACGAGGACGTGTGGCGCAAGGCCGGCTTCGACGTCACCGAAGACACCCACTTCCCCCCCGGTGTCTCCGACGAGCAGGCCGTACGGCGTCTGGCCGAGCTCTTCCCGGAAGTGCTCGCCGGCCACGAGTTGCTGACCAACAACTCCAAGTGGCTCAGTTTCACCACCGTCCGCAACGCGCGGTGGCATCACGGCACCACCGTCCTCATCGGTGATGCGGCGCACACCGCGCACTTCTCCATCGGCTCCGGCACCAAGCTCGCGATGGAGGACTCCCTTGCCCTCGCCGCCTGCCTGCACGAACAGCCCCGCGTCGAGAGCGCTCTGGCTGCCTACGAGGCCGAACGGCGTCCCGTGGTCGAGTCCACTCAACGGGCCGCTCAGGCATCGCTGGAGTGGTTCGAGAACATCGGCGCGTATGCAGGGCAGGACCCGGTCCAGTTCTCCTTCAATCTGCTCACCCGGTCTCGACGGATCACCTACGACAATCTCCGCGCCCGCGACGCGGACTTCGCCGACCGGGTCGACGCCGTTTTCGCTTCCTCGCACAACCTTCCGTCCGTCGCACCGGCGATGTTCCAGCCACACCATCTGGGGTCGATGCGACTGGAGAACCGGATCGTGGTCTCTCCCATGGACATGTACACCGCGGTGGACGGCGTGCCCGGCGAGTTCCACCTTGTCCACCTCGGCTCCAGGGCGATGGGCGGCCCCGGACTGGTGATGACCGAGATGGTCTGCGTCTCCCCCGAGGGCCGCATCACCCCCGGCTGTACCGGGCTCTGGAACGACGAACAGCGCGACTCCTGGGAGCGGGTCGTCTCCTTCGTACACTCCAACAGCAACGCCCGCATCGGCGTCCAGATCGGCCACTCCGGGCGGAAGGGCTCCACACGCCTGATGTGGGAAGGCATCGACGACCCGCTGGAGAGCGGCAATTGGGAGGTCGTCGGCCCCTCTCCGCTTCCCTATGGAAAGGGGTCGCAGATTCCCCGCGAGCTCACGCGCGCCGACATGGACCGGATCACCGCCGAGTTCGTCGACGCCGCCCGGCGAGGCGCGGCGGCCGGGTTCGACCTGCTCGAACTGCACTGCGCGCACGGTTACCTGCTCTCCTCCTTCCTCTCCCCCGCCGCCAACCTGCGGACGGACGAGTACGGCGGATCGCTGGAGAACCGCCTGCGCTACCCCCTGGAGGTGTTCGACGCCGTCCGCGCGGTCTGGCCCCACGAACGGCCGATGAGCGTACGCATCTCAGCGACCGACTGGCTGCCGGAGGGCAACACCGTGGAGGAAGCCGTAGACATCGCCAGATCCTTCGCCGCTCACGGCGCTGACGCGATCGACGTCTCCTCCGGACAGGTCGCCAAGGACGAGCGGCCCGTATACGGCCGCTCGTACCAGACCCCCTTCGCCGACCGGATCCGCCAGGAGATCGGCGCGGCCACCGGTATCACCGTCATCGCGGTAGGCGCCATCTCCTCCTATGACGACGTAAACACGATTCTGCTCGCGGGCCGCGCCGACCTCTGCGCCCTCGGCCGCACACATCTGTACGACCCCCACTGGACGCTGCACGCCGCAGCTGAACAGGAGTACCGGGGTGCCGCCGCCCTGTGGCCCCTGCCCTTCCGCGCTGGACGCCGCAAACCGCCCTCTGCCCGAACCGACGCGGTACGCCCCCGCCTGTCCCTCCTGCGCGCCGACGAACCCGACAACCGGCACGTCCACCTCCGCTGGACCCCGCACCGTGACCAGGAACCCGTCGCGTGACTCGGTGCACGGCGCCGAACCGGTGGCCGCCGTGCACCGTGCCCGAATCGAGTGGGCGGACACCGACGCCGCCGGACACCACCACAACACCGCAATCGTCCGTCTGGTCGAGGCCGCCGAGGCCACCCTCATGCAGGAGCGCGGCATCACCGGCTACTTCGGTGTCGCTCCGCGTGTCCACTACGAGGCAGACTTCCACGCCCGTTTGTGGTTCGGGCAGTTCATTACGGTCACGCTCGTCATCGAACACGTCGGAAGGTCCTCGCTGACGTTCCGCTTCGAGGTGTGGGGCGAGGAGACCACCGATCACCCCCGGGCGCTCGCCGCAACCGGACGCTACGTGACCGTCCACGTCCCCCGAGCCGCACACACCGGCGTCCCCTGGCCTCCCGAGTGGCTGGCCGCGCTAACCCAGAACCTGGCTCTGCCTCCGACCGATTAAGGCTTAGGAGCACCCCCCGCGCGCACCAGCCCCGCGACCTGCAATTTCACGGTGCATACATGCCAATGGGGCGCGAGAGGCAACGTCAGGCGTTCAATGAGTCGGGAATGCGGTCGTGACATCACTGGTGACAGACACCAGGAGTTTGCCGGCGGTCGTCGCGTCGACGCGCACGTGGGCCTCACCGGGTCGGGTCGTCCCATAGCCCCTCCCTGAGCCCGGTGAAGGTCAGCCGTCCTCGGGGGCGGCAACGATGCCGCGCTTCGAGATCGACCAGGCTGATCCGCAGAGCCCCACGGGAGACGGCTTCACCTGCTAGCGCTTCCCCTGAACGTCACTCTCAACTCGGTGGTCGAGAGCAGCCAACGCCTCAGCCGTATCCCCTCCATGTGCTTGTCGGCCGTGATGTCCGCGCCGACCGACCGCGTGGCGGGCCGCCCCGACCACGACGAGGGCAGCAGCGGGATCACGACGTGCATGCCGACGCCCAGCGGATCCGGCCAGGCCGCCGCGCCGCTGAAGGCGATGGTGGCGGCGGTCAGGACATAGGTTCAGGTGCGTCCTCGGCCGAACAGCGGATGGTCCGGCTCCTCCCCGTCCGCGCGGGGACATTCCGTTCCGTGGCACGGCGGCTTCCAGGTCAGGAGTCGCTGACGTCTAATCCATCCCCCATCTCCAGCGGCGCCTCGCTGTCGTGCATCTCTCCGGCACGGATCGCTCCGGTGATCGCCACCGAGCGCAACCACCGCTGCCATCACAGATCCACTCATTCGACAGACCAGCGTCTGTGCCACTCGCGGAGCGCCTGGGCGAGACTCATCGCTGTTGTAGCTATGATGGTTACAATCAGGAGGTCAGAGAGACATACACGGCGTAGCCCAGGACCAGACCATGGCCCAGCAGCTGCTACCGCTGTGGAAAAACTTCAGGACGCGGGCACCTCACATCGAGGCTGTGACTACCCCTCAGTTCCACAGTTGAAGTGCGAACGGGCACACCTCAGCTCACGAAAAGGACAAGCGCAATGGCAACAGATACACAGACGTCTCGGGCCGTGGCGGAGCGGTTCCTGGACCGACTTGGCCATCAGGACCAAGACGGCATTCAGAAACTATTTGCCGCGGACATCGACTGGCACGTTCCGGGCAGCACGGCGCTGCCCTGGACCGGCCGTCGTACTCGTCGCGAAGAAGTAGCACCGTACTTCACCACGATGTGGCCACACTTCGCTCCCGGGAGAAGCCAAGTCACTCTGGAGCGCGTGATCGTCGATGGTGGTGATGTGGTCCTGCTGGGCAACTTCACTCACACGGTCACAGCCAACGGCAAGGAGTTCACCACACCTTCAGCCATGCACCTGGTTGTCGAGGACGGGCAGATCGTCCGTCTTCATCTCTACGAGGACACGCTGATCGTCGCCCAAGCGTTTGGAACAGACTGAACGACACGCAAACCTCCCTAGAGGCACGCGGAGAGTCAACATTCCGCCCTGATCTCCGTAGAACTGCTGCTGGGGTTGCCATACGGTGCCGTCAGCAGGCGTCCGCAAAAGCTGGCCATCAGAAAATCGCACGGTGTATCCGTGCTCGGCCAGGAGGGACTGAAGTTGGCGAACTGTCCTGGTGACGGTGCTGTCGTTGACCCGGAAACTGCCTAACTCACCAGTACGCCTCGAGGCTCCTGGGGGGCTCGGCTGCCCAGCGCAGGGGTGACTGCGAATCGCCCTGTTCGTCGGGTTCCGCAGTTCCAGCAGCGCCGGCCACCCGCCACTCATGCCGGACCATCGACACCGCAGGAAGTCGTGTCGTGTTGCTGACCGAGATTCCGTGAGGGCCGTCGATGCCTTCGCTCGGGCCGGCCCTGGCGCGCAGCGGAAGTCAGTAGCAATGCCGGCCTGCACCTCGAAGTGCTGGAGGGTGCGGACCGGTTCCAGCGGATGCGGAATAGCTCAGACGCCTGGGGATCGGCGCGGAGCGGTATCTGGAGGCGCTGACAAGGGGGAGATGCCCGCCAAGGTGATCGGGTAGATGAAGAAGTCTGCGCCGGGCGTTACCCCACCAACAGGAAGCGGCCGATGAAAGGTGTTGTCGATGGAGCACCAGTCGGTGGAGGCCACCGCCCTGGAGGCCAGAGCCGCCGCCGACACGCACCTCACGCGCGGTGTCGTGAGCTGCGGCATAGACCTCGTTCAGGCGGGGCGCCCTTTCAGGGCGCCCCGTCGCTTAGGCACTGTTCCAGCCCCCGATCAGCCGAGTGAACAACCCCAGGGGTAGGGCGTACCGGGGGTAGCGGACCTCACCACGATTGTGCGGGCAATTCTCAGCCCGGCCACTGAACGAGTGACATCTCCACGTCGACGAAGCACAAGGCTCCGCGCCGGTGCAAGAAGTGTTTGAGGTCCTACCCGGTCGCGAGCGTCTCCCTGAGCACTTCGGCCAGCGTAGTGCGGGCCAGCTGGGCGCGCAGTGCGATCTCGATCTCGCCATAGATGCCTCGCAGAGCTGGCTGTATTCCCGCGCCTACCACGCAAGCCTGGTTAGGAGGTGCGGTATGCATTGAAAACAGCGGACTCGGCTCCACTGCCTCATACACGTCCAACAGGGTGATGGCCTCGAGATCCCGCCCCAGCCGCCAACCCGCGCGGGCACCACGCCGGGATTCGACCAGGCCCGCATCCCTCAACAGCCCGAGCAGGCGTCGAATCACCACCGGATTTGTATTCACGCTCGTCGCGATCTGCGCAGATGTGGCCACATCGTGGCCCTGACGCTGGTACAGCCCAATCCACGCCACCGAGTGTGCCGCGATCGTCAACCTGCTATTTGCGCTCATCCCTCGCCCCGCCGTCAGTGTCCGCAGTTGCAACGCTAGGGGTTACAACAGCAGGGAGTCAATGATGATCAAACCTGATCGGAAGCGCCTGCGCCGCCCAGCTCCGATCCGAGTCACTCGGGGCGTGACGCCACCGGCCTTAGACAGCCCCTACGCCACCCTGCTCATTGGACGCTGTGTGGGGTGGGAGGGAGTCCAGGATCGCCGGGTGCGCATCGCCCATGGCCACATGGCGACGCCGGACCATTTCCGCACCCTGAGGTGGATGTTCCGCGCTGCGCACGGGCACGCTCCGGGAGAACGTGGCGATGACGAAGCGGGTGCGTGGCACTCTTTGGGCGCACTGTGAAGTGCGCCCGAGCCGGCGAGCAGCAACGCCTTGCGTTCCGCAAGAACTTTAGCGAAGACCATTTCCTCGGCGTCGTCCCTGCCCCAACTCCACAGGAAACCGACGGAGACACCCACGAGTCGCCCGCCAGTATCCCGAACGCCATCGGCGATGACCTTCATCAGGCCAGTGTCCGAGCCGCCCCACACCAGAGTGTGGCCTCCCTTTCCCAGCAGTTCAGCAAACTCCCGCGCCGGGCCGACGTAGCGCTCGTCGAGGTCGGCGGCGGAGAGGAAAACGCACATCTTAATGATGAACCCACAACTCTTGTCGGGAACGGTGTATGTGTCGGCCATCGTCTCGGACGACTGCGCAAAATCCCTCTGGGCGCTGCGACTGTCGAGTCACTTTGCTCGGGCAGGAGGTTGAGATTCCAGCAACCGACACTGGCCACGCTTCTGTCGGTTCACGGGAGCGGAGGGGCTGTGAAGCCACCGAAAGCCTCCTCCATTAGCTCGGCAAATCGAATGGGAGTGCGGTCCTCGTTCATGGGGCCAATAATTTGCGCACCTATTGGCAGGCCCTCCGCAGACCGGCTGACCGGTACCACCGTCGCGGGAAGGCCCGAAGTCGTTGCCATCCCCGCCCACACGAGCTGGTCCGCGTAGTTGTAGTCTGCGCCATCGATCCTGATTTGGCGGGTCCACTGGTCGGAGGTGTGGTCGTGCGGAAAGGCCGGCGTGGGCATAGCCGGGCACAGCACAACGTCGAATTCGGTGAATAGTTCGCGCCAGCGCGCGCGGTGCACAGCTCGCGTAGAGTCCGCGGCGATCCAGTCGCGGTGGCTGAGGACAGCACCGCGTGTACGTTCGGCTGCCAGACTCAAGTCCTCGGCGTCCACTCGTGCAGCGGCATCGCCCATCTGCTCATAGATCGCATCTGGGTAGTTGGCTGCCATGGCTGACAACAGCAGACGCATGTAGAGGCGAGCCGTCTCAGTCTGGTCGGGCAGCAGACCACTGCGTCGAGCCACGGTAACGCCGACGGCGGACAGTTGTTCGGCGAGAGTGGCGAGGGCATGGCGGACGCCCGATGCACTGGGTATGAGCGGGTGGGTATCGATGAAGAGAACCCTGAAACCGCCCAGACTGTCATGGCGGGGCGGTGGCAAGCGCAGTTTGTAGGCGACTCCGAGGGTGGTCTCATCCGGCCCCGCCAGGACGTCGAGCAGGAGGGACAGATCGGCGGCGCTGCGCGCCAATATGCCCGGTACCGTCAAATCCCGGTCGTAGGCGAGCGGCGGTAGGGGCGGCGGGGTGTGACCACGCGAGGGCAGCAAGCCGAACGAAGGTTTGTGGGCGTAGATCCCGCAGAAGTGAGCAGGCGCCCTTACCGAGCCAGCGATGTCGGAGCCGATGGACGCTGCACCATAACCAGCTGCGACAGCCGCGGCCGAACCCCCGGACGAGCCGCCCGGGGTCCGCCCAAGGTCCCACGGATTGTTCGTCGTACCGTACAAGTCGTTGTACGTTTGCAGATCCCCAAGCCCGAAAGGCACGTTCGTCTTACCCAAGATGACAGCGCCGGCCTCCTTGAAGCGGGTGACAGTGACCGCGTCCTCCCTCGGTGCGAAACCGCGGAATCTCGGCATGCCCCATGTAGTGGGTAGACCAGCCACATTGAAGGATTCCTTGACTGTCACCGGTACTCCGAGAAGTGCCGTCGCAACACCACGCGCCCGTGCGGTGTCGGCTGCCTTTGCCGCGGCCAGGGCGCGGTCGAAGTCGGGAGCGCATATCGCGTTGATTTCACCGTCGTGGCGCTCGATGCGCCTGATCGCAGCTTCCGCCAGCTCCACAGCGGAGACCTCTCCGGCATCCATGGCAGACAGGAGCTCGCGTACCGTAGCGAACGCATACATGTCGCTTGGTGTATCCACCATTACGATCCTGCCTCCCGATGGGACCGCTCGATGGTCGATGGGTCTGGCCCCAGGGAACCGGGCTTCGGCTGGGCTCCTTGGACTTTGGCTGCGGTGTTGACAATGACCACGCCGTGACCGGTGACCTCATCACCGGTACCCCGGTCGACGAAGACCGGAAGCAGCGTCCGCCCTGTCTGGGCATCGGCCACCCACACCTCACCCCGTTCGGGCGGGTCATACTTCTGCCCCCACGTGGCAAGACCGACGAGGACTGGCAGGAAATCCCTTCCAGCGTCAGTGAGCACATACTCATAACGCGTCGGAAGGTCCTGATAGGCCCTTCGCTCCAGCAACCCCTTACCCACCAGGTCACCCAGCCTGCGCGTGAGGGAGTTGTCAGAGATACCGAGGCTTCTCTGAAACTCCCCGAATCGCGACAGCCCCTGGAATGCGTCCCGCAGGATCAGTAGCGACCACCACTCACCTGCCCGATCCAGCGCACGGGCAATGGGGCACTGCACCCCTGCGAAACTGGTATGCCTCACCACGGCCTCACCCACTTCCTCGGCTCCACCGTACGTGACTCCCATCATGGAAGTCACTCAGGCTTTCGCCGAACGAGCCATGACGGTTTTGGAGGAGGGTCACCGCTCGACCCCACGCGGTCAGCTCATCAGCCACTTCTGCTAGTGACTTGTCGGAGCCCCTTCGGTAGTTCTCACCAGCAAACGGGCGCCGGCACGACGTATCCCGGACATCGTCCAGGACCTCCTCGGCGTTCCACTCGATCCGGTTCAGCAGCCGGTGGACGCGGTCAGGGCCTGCGTACCCGGCCTCCCCCGCGAGCGTCGAGCCGTTCTTCCGCTCCAGCGGAGCGATCAGCCCCCGCATGTACGTGTGTGAATGCCTGGACGGCTGCCGCATCCGCGCCTGGCTCCGATACTGGGAAGCAAGTGCCCCGTTGGTCAGGCTCTCGGCTTCATCGACGGCGGTGGGCTGCTGGGGCGCCTACTGCCGCTATGGATGTAAGTGCTGTGTCCACGGCGGCGATGAGGCGTCGCGGGTCACTGTCTGCCTTCACGAGCACCTGCAGCCCTTCGAGCAACATCGTCAGCATGGCAGCGCACGAGGGCAGGTCCAGAACCTCGGAGACTTCCCCGTGCCGGGCTGCTGCACGCAGGCCCTGAAGGAATCCGTCCTCGATGACGGACAGGATGTCGCTCACGCTGCCTGCGACTTCCTGGTCGGCCGGGAGCAGCTCTCCGGCGGCGTTGGCGATCAGGCACCCGCGGGGCGAGTCCTGCTCCGCGGCCAGTTCGATCCACCCGATCAGGACGGCACGGATCCGGGGCAGGACGGGACCTCCTGAAAGCAGAGTGGGTGCAAGGGCCTGGGCCCTGCTGTCGCGATAGTGGGCCAGCGCTCTCAGGAACAGTGCGTGTTTGTCCCCGAAGGTGCGGTACAGCGAACCCGGGTGGACGCCCAGTTCGGCGGTGAGGTCGGAGACGGACGTCGCTTCGTAGCCGCGGGTCCAGAACAGTTCCATGGCACGGTCGACGACGTCCTGTTCGTCGAAGTTGCGAGGCCGTGGCATGCCCCCAGCGTAGCCCTATTTGAGCAATCGCTCACAAAGCAGTAGCTTCGTTTGGGAATGATCCTTCACTTTCAGGTCGGGGTGTCGTGTGCCGCACCACGGAATCCCCCGGGCTGTTGTCGCAAGAGCTGAGGACGATGATGATCGAAGGTTTCACGAGCGGTTTCGCCGAGGTCAACGGCACCCGGTTGCACTACGTCGCCGGGGGTCAGGGGGATCCCCTGGTACTGCTCCCCGGATGGCCACGGACCTGGTACCAGTTCCACAAGATCATGCCGTTGCTTGCCCAGCGCTACCGCGTGATCGCCGTGGACCTGCGTGGTATGGGCGACTCCGACAAGCCCACCGCCGGATACGACAAGAAGACGATGGCCCGTGACATCTACGAGCTGATCCGCGCCCTCGGCTACAGCGAGGCGAACATCGCCGGCGAGGACATCGGGTCGATGGTGGCTTACAGCTTCGCCGCGAATCACCCCGAAGCGACCCGCAAGATCGCTCTGTGGGAGGTGGGACACCCTACGGAAGCATTCAACGACCTGCGCATGCTTCCGCAGCAAGACCGGCCGACGGCACCTTGGTGGTTCGCGTTCAACCAGATCGACCAGTTTCCCGAGCAGCTCCTCGAAGGCCGCTTCCGGCTCCTCGTCGACTGGCTCATCGACCACCAGGCCACGGATCCCGGAGCCTTCAGCGAGGAGGCCCGCGCCCTCTACGCCGCCGCGTACGACACACCGGACGCGATCCGCGCGGGAAACGGCTGGTACCAGACCTTTGGCCAGGACATCGCCGATGCGAAGAACTATCCGGTACTGACCATGCCCCTGCTCGGGCTCGGCGGCATCTACTACCCGTTCGTTCCCGCACTGCTGGAGGGCAAAGCGGCAGACGCACGCTACGTGGAATTCGCGGGTGCGGGCCACTACCTCGCCGAGGAACGACCCGACGACCTCGCACGGGAACTGACCGCCTTCTTCGCATAGTCCCGGGCTGGTGCGCATCAGACGCGGCTCAGCGGCTGACGTGGCCGGCACGACCGCCCGGCCGGACCAGTCCGGCAACCTTGCAGGCGTCCTGGATCGGCGTCTCGAACAGGTAGAAGGTCGACAGGAGCTTGCCGTGGCTGGTGCTGCCGACGACGTAGGCCAGGCCGTTGCGCAACGCGATCCGGGCCACCGACCAGTGCATCGCCATTGGGCATCGCCCCTGTTGACGCACTGATCTCGGTGACCAGCATGACGGCCCGGCTGTGCCGTGTAGAGGGGCGCAAGGGGCAAATCGCGCCTGGAGCCAACGCCGACCTGCTTGCCGTCAACGGCGATCCCAGTCAGGACTGCGCCGCACTCATGGATGTGAAAGCTGTTTTTCGCGCCGGTGTCCGTGTGAGGTGACCGCGGCCAGCGGGGCGGGGCGGTCGATTGCGGCAACCCGCTGGACGGGACGGCTCGGAAGGCTACCCGTATCCGAGATCGCCGATCGGCCGGCCACAGCACTCACGCATCGAAGGTTCCAGACACGCGGAACCCCTGCCCACCCGGCCGAAGCCACCCATTCATCCTTCACTCAACCGTTCGGTATTCGCCAGAAGGATTGAAAACGAAGTATCTTAGCAAGCACTATAGTTCCCAGCTGGATGGAGACGCGGCCATGGCAGGAGGACGACCACGTTCCTTCGACAGTGATGTCGCTCTTGATCAAGCACTGGAAGTGTTCTGGCGCCAGGGCTACGAAGGCACCGCAATCTCCGACCTGACCAAGGCCATGGGCATCAACAACGCTCCCAGCCTCTACAACGCCTTCGGCAACAAGGAAGAGCTTTTTCGCAAGATTCTCGACCGCTATGCCGAAGGCCCGGCGCGCTACATCAGCGAGGCGTTCGCCGAGTCGACCGCACGTGCTGTCGTACACGCCCTCTTGCACGGCGCCGCCGATGCGACGACACGGCCCGACGGACCACGTGGGTGCATCACCGTGCAAGGAGCTCTCGCCTGCTCCCCCGATGCTGAGGCGGCACGCGACGAGCTGACACTGCGCAGGGCTGCCGGCGAAGCGGCTCTGTGTGAACGACTGCGGCAAGCCGGCAAGAGCGGCGAACTACCCGCAGGTAGCGACCCCGAGGGCCTCGCTCGCTACTTCACCACTATTTACCAGGGCCTGGCTGTCCAGGCAGCGGGGGGCGCCACGCGTGAGCAGCTCCATAGCGTCGTGGATGCGGCCATGACTGTGTGGCCGCAGGAGCCAGACGACTGACAGGCCCGCTCCAGCGAGTCGGACCGCGCTCGGACATTGCGCCGTAGGTCCGCGTGTGCTGCACGTGGTCCGCGCCATGGGCCCCGCCGCGGCTTGACGGGTCGGTACCGTTCTGGTGCGGCGAGGACAAATGCAGTAGCTGTTGACAGGTGGCTGCCTCATGGGGTAGTTTTTTAGCGTTCACTAAAAAACAAGTCCGGGCGAGCGGCTTGAGATCGCCGTATCGCCTCTTCATAGAAATAAGGGCTCCTCATGGGACAGCTTGACGGAAAGACGGCCATTGTGACCGGGGGTACCAGCGGTATCGGTCTGGCAACTGCAGAGCGCTTCGCGGCGGAGGGCGCGTACGTTTTCGTCACCGGGCGCCGGCAGGACGCGCTCGACGCAGCTGTCAGCAAGATCGGCCCCAGCGCGACGGGTGTTCGCAGCGACGTTGCCAACCTGGCCGATCTCGACCGGCTCTACGCCGCCGTCGCGGAACAGAACCGGCGCGTCGACGTGCTCTTCGCCAACGCGGGCGGTGGCGAGTTCTCCACCTTGGAGCAGGTCACCGAGAAGCACTTCGATGAGACTTTCGGCATCAACACCAAGGGCATGCTCTTCACCGTGCAGAAGGCGCTGCCTCTGCTGAATGACGGCGCCTCGGTCATCCTGGCGGCATCGAACGCCGCCTCGCTGGGCAACGCATCGTTCGGTGTGTACGGAGCATCCAAGGCGGCAGTGCGCTCCTTCGCCCGTACCTGGGCTGCCGAGCTCAAGGACCGCTCGATCCGGGTCAACGCCATCAGTCCCGGAACCATCGACACCCCAGGCATCGACGGTCTCTCTCCCGACCCGGACCAGCTCAAGTCCTTCTTGGCCAGCGCTATCCCGATGGGCCGCGTCGGGCAGCCCGACGAAGTAGCCGGCGCTGCTCTGTTCCTCGCCTCGGACCAGAGCAGCTTTATCACAGGCATCGAACTCTTCGTCGACGGTGGTCGCAACCAGATCTAGCCAGCCTTACGGCGCCAGAGCAGTCCCTGCCGAGTCGGCAGCCGCCTCGTCCTACGAATGGCTTGCGACGTACCGGCATCCGACCCGGCGTCGATAGAGCTGTGGGAGTTGTTCCAGGGGGCGGTACCGGAGGTGCCGAACTCGCTTCACAAGGCGGCGGTCGGGGACGGCACGGTGACCGTGAAGTGCCGGCCGCGATCTTCTTCGTCACTTCGTCGAGCTGCACACGACAGCAGTTTCCGGTGTGGCCGCCGGCTCAGGTTCTGGTTGGTCTGTTCGTGGGCAAGAGGGAATCGCGTCCGTGGATCGTGTCGGACGAGCTGTGGTCACTGGTCGAGCCGTTGTTGCCGGATCCGGATCCGAAGCTGGTCACGGGGCGGTCGAGGATTTCTGACCGGCAGGCTCTGTGCGGGATTCTGTTTGTTCAGCCCGGTCGACCGAGCACGGCCGGTCAGCAAGCACCACGTCCTCGTCGACGGACAGGGCATCCCGCTCGCGGTGTAGCTGACCGGCGAAGACCGCAACGACGTCACGCGACTGCTGCGACCTCTCGCCGAGGCCCCGCCCGCCCCGCGCCTGATCGGTCATCGTCAGGGGTGACACCACTGGAATCGGTCTCGCCGCTGCGCAGCAGGCCCCCCGGCTCAAGAGCTACCCGGCGGCCCGGCACGCTTTCCCAGAAGTAGCGTCGTCCGCCCGCAGGGCGGGGCCCACGGCGTCTGGTGCGTGCGATCGCAAGGCGGAAAAAATCATGCTCGTACTGGACGTACGTGGATGACTTTCGACAACGCAGGGGGCTCCTCCCGTGCCCGAAGGGCTACGGGAGGAGAGCGTGCGTGCCAGGCGCCGTGGGCCAGACGGGACTTCTGAAACACGCCCTTGCGCGCATCGCCTACCCGCGGGGGATCGCCGATGCGGCAATCCCCTCGCCTCAGCCCAGAGCGTTTTCACCACCGGCACCGACATTGTCGTCGACAGGGGGCGCAACCAGATCCGACCCCCGGCACGACAGTCACGCCGGTGGATAAGCGGTGGGGGTCGGACGCTCGCAGCGACCCTGGCCCCGCCGGAGAAGTAATGCGGCTCGCCTCTCGGCGACGCCTGATTCGGCCACGAGACCATTCATCACAGACGGGACATGCAATGCAGTTGGGACTGACCGGGCTCTGGAGCATCGAGTTGCGGATGGCGGATCCCGCGGTGATCACGGACACTGCGGCAGAGCTGGACGAACTGGGCTGGGGAGCCCTGTGGATTCCGGGACTGGGCGGCGGCGACATCCTCGGCGACTCGGAACGTCTGCTGCGTGCCACCAGCAGGACAAAGGTGGCCATCGGCGTACTCAGCATCTGGCGGCACCAGGCCGAGGAGATGGCCGCCGGACACGCACGGCTGCAGAGTGATTACGATCGACGGCTGCTTCTCGGCCTCGGTGTGAGCGACCCTGCGGCCGCCCGGGCCGCAGGACACGCCTACCGCCCGTTGGCGGACATGGGCGCCTACCTGGACACGCTCGACCAGGCGCCGGTCCCTGTGCCGGAAGACGAACGCGTCATGGCCGCACTCGGACCCAAGATGACCCAAATGGCGGGACAGCGCACCGCGGGCGTGCATCCCTTCATGGTTACCCCGGAGTACTCGAGCGCGGCCAGGAAGCAACTCGGCGACGGTCCTCTCCTGGCCCCTTATCAGGCTGTTGTACTGGAGAGCGACCCCGGCAAGGCGCGTGCCGCCGCTCGGGACTTTCTCGGCGCGTTCCTGCAGATGGACCACTACGCGAGAAGCCTGCTCCGGCAGGGATTCACCGAGGAGGATCTGGCCAATGGCGGCAGCGACCGTCTTATCGACGGTGTTGTCGCTTGGGGTGACGTTGACGACATCGGTACGCGCGTCCGCGCACACCATCAGGCCGGCGCCGATCACGTCTGTCTGCACGTAGTTGGATCGGACTCCGACATCCCGCTGCCCCAGTGGCGGGAACTGGCTGTACTCACCCACTGACGTGTGCCGGGCGGGGCGTACGATCGCTCGGAGCGGTCCGACGGTGACCGGTCGCGGCCACACAGTCGTGGCGACGTCGACGATCTCGTGCAACTGCTCGCGTGTCGCGACGTCGGCGGCCTTCACGGCTATCCCCTGGTGGATCGTGGTGAAGTTGCGGGCGAGGAGCTGGGGATCAGCCCCCGCGGGGAGTTCGCCGGCGGCGCTCGGCTGCCGCAGCCTCTCTCGCGGGGGCCCACTTCACCCCCGGCCCTATCGCCGCCAACTCATGGCGCGCGGGTCAGCGTCCTGAACCACGCCAGGGCACCCTGGGCCGTCATGCAGCCGCGCGGTGGGGCGAGGTTGTCGCTCTTCCCTCCCCCCACCGCCACCGTGTGACGGCACGGGAAACAGCTTCTGTCCCCGGCCGGGTACTTGCCGACCAGGTCACCGCGGACAGGCCCACACGTTCGGAGGATCCCGCCAGACGCAGGGCCGGACCTGCGGGCACGAGCAGGGGCATGACGAGGCGGCCGCCGGTCAGATCACGTGTACGCCGGTCGACGGGAGTCGACGCGTGGCTGCGGCGGCGTGGTTGATGCGGGCCGCGGTTGCAGGACCGTCCCGAGGACCCGTACCTGTGCGCCGAGGAGGCAGCCTTGAGGCGGGTCGGGGACGAGCCGACTCAAGATGACAACCGCCGTGCTCAACGGGTCACCGGACGGCACCCCGAGAGTGCCCAACCCCGCCCGACACCGCCCGGTCGTCAGCACGAGCCTCCGGTGTGGTCAGCAACTGCACTTCTACTGCGGCGCTCGTGGCGGCAGAAGCGCAGTCAGCATCTCCACCAAGGCCGTGTCGTCGTGCACGTAGAACGCCTCCAACGGCCACACGGCGCGCTGCGTGGTGAACGGGATGATCCCCATGGGGCCAGGCGCGACCGGCATCACCGCCAGCACGGTAGGTTCCACGTCACTGATTGGGAGTTCGGCCCCAACGCGCAGCGCCCTCGGCGCTGCTGGGACATTGTTCCTGATGCCCTGGGCATCAACGAGTTGGTCTTCGAGGATGACGATGCGGCAGGCGACCTCGACGGGCGGGACCGTCGTCCGGCACGGACAAGTGAACCTCCCCCCTACCTGCCCACAGGAGTCCGGTGCCTCCCGCCCACGAGCACCGGCCGGTCCGCATACGGGCCGTCCAACCCATGCAGGCTGACCGACACGTGTACCAGGCCGGGGTACCGGGCCCGGATCGCCTCCGGAGCCAGCCCACGCCGCCGCAGCGCCGGTCCTTCGCTGGTGATCAACACCCGGGCCTCAGCCAGCAAGTCCACCGGCCGATCGGCACAGTCCTCCTCGTGGGGATCCAGCACGATGCCGCGCTTGCCGGCCTCGGAGAACGCCCACCAGGCGCTGGTCCCACCAGGCAAGGGGTAACCCCGCCGTCGATCCGCAGTTCCGTCGGGTGTTTCGAGTTTGGCGACATCGGCGCCAAGGTCCCCCAGCAGTCTCCCGACGGAGGCCCCGAGCCATATTGTCGCATCCAGCACGTATAACCTTCCTTCAACCGTCCCGGAGCGGCGGTACCATCATCCTCGGAGGTCGCGAGACTCGCGGATCCGTATATGCGAAGCATGATACGCAAATACGGAGTGATGGATGGAGGTCGGTGACCTTGTGGACGGAAGGGGAGGTCGGGTCGTGAACCCTGCTCGGATCGATCGCGCTTTGGCGGTGCTCGACTACCTCGCACATCACCACGACGGCCGCAGCATCAAACACCTCAGCGACGACCTCCGGCTGCCCATGAGCAGCACCCATGACCTGCTCCAAGCGTTGGTCGACATCGGCGCCGTGCGACTTGCCAGTCCCCGCACCTACACCCTGGGGCCGCGATCGATCGGTCTCGCTTTGTCCATTGTGGATTCCGTGAAGTTGCGACATGTTGCGCGCCCGTATCTGGTCGAACTATGCGAACAACTCAACGAGAACGTCTACCTCGCCGTCCGCAGCGGCGAGGACGTCGTCTACGCCGACCGGTATGAGGCGTCCCAGCTGCTATCCGTGGTCATACAGCTCGGCGGCGGCCGTCCCTTGCACGGCTCGGCTGTTGGGAAGCTCATCGCCGCCTACAACCCCGACCTGGAAAGCCGCGCGTTGGGCGCCTCCCGACTGGAACAGTTCACGCCGTTCACACTGACCAACCGCGACCGACTGCGGACCGAGTTCGCTGCCATCCGCGACGGTGCCTACAGCATCAGCGACGGTGAGAGCGTCGAAGGCATCATCGGGCTCGCTACACCCATCATCGACGCCAGCCGTACCGTGACCGCCGCGGTGCATATCAGCGCCCCCCGAGGTCGCCTGGCCCCTGACCGCCGTCCCATGGTCCTGGCCCATATGCTGCATACCGGCGTGCTGATCTCCCGCCACCTCGGCGCACCCGATGACGCTCTCCCGGACACCACCCTCGACACCGTGATCGCCCTTGAGGCACAGCGCACCCAGACATCGGCCTCGTAATCGGGCCGGCAACCGGGCGGTCAGTCCCGCTTGGCATCGGGGGTGGGCGCGGACTCTGCCACCCATCCAGAATGGCTCCTGCGTTCGGCGGGAGAGGGATCGGCGTTCCAGCTCGCGAGGAGGTTCCAGGCTTCCTGAGACTGCCGGTCCTGTGCCGGGAGGTAGACGAACAGGGTCTGGTCGTCCTGGCCGGGCATGGTGAATGCCTGGTAGTCGATGGTCAGGTCACCGACCTGCGGGTGGTGGAGCCTTTTCTGTCCGAAGGTGCGCACCAGCACCTTGTGGTCCGCCCACCAGCGGCGGAACGGCTCGCTTTTCATCGTGAGTTCGCCCACCAACTCGGCGGTACGTGTGTCTTCCGGGTAGCGTCCGGCGTCGAGACGAAGCATGGCGGTGGCCTCGGCGGCGATGCGTTCCCAGTCGGTGTTGAGCTCGCGGGCGTCCTCGTTGAGGATCATCCACCGGGTCAGGTTCCGTTCCCGGTGGGGCATGGCGTCGAAGTCCGCGATGAGCACTCTGCACAGGTGGTTGGTGGCCAGTACGTCGGTACGCAGCCCCAGCACGAACGCGGCATGGTCGGTGTAGGAGTCCAGGAGCCGCCGGAGCCCGGGACGCACCTTCTGCACCGTTGGCGCCGGGCGCCGTGCCCCGGCGGTCCTGCCGCGGATGAGGTCAAGCAGGTGTGAGCGTTCCGACGCGTCCAGCTGGAGCGCTGTAGCGATCGCGTCCAGCACACTTCCGGAAGGCGTGATCGGCCGGCCCTGCTCCAGACGCGTGTAGTAATCGGTGGACACTCCGGCGAGCTGGGCCACTTCTTCGCGGCGCAGCCCCGGCACGCGCCGGTAGGCGCCACGCTCCGGCAGACCGACCGACTCAGGGGCGATCCGAGCGCGCCGGCTGCGCAGGAACTCACTGAGATCGACGTTGTGAGGCATGAGCCCATTCTGCCTCGGATGCATCGTTCGGTTTCCGGTGAGAGTGGGACGCTGCGTCCTAGGCATCGGATTCCCCCGCAGTTCAGGGCCACCTATCAAGCTCCGTAGCAGTCGGGACGGTGGTGAAGTGGTGACAGGAAGGGCCGCTGCTTCCGGTGCAGATCGGGGGCGGGCCGTTCCGGGCTCGCACAGGAAGTAGCAGGTCTCCCGTAATGAGCCGGCCCGTACTCTTGTCACGAAAGTAGGAATTGGTATGACCAGGATTCTGATGGTGTTGTCGGGCGCCGACCAGTGGACCGGTGCGGACGGCACGAAGGAGCCGAGCGGGTACTGGGCGGAGGAGTTCGCCGTTCCGCACCGTCTGCTGACGGATGCCGGTTTCACCGTCGACATCGCCGCCCCGGTAGAAGGCCGGCCGACTCCCGATCCCGTGAGTCTTCGCCCCGAGGCCGCCGGCCCGGAGGCACCCGAGTACGCGGCGTACATCGACAGGAACGCCGGTGAACTGGCCGCTCCCAAGCCGCTGTCCGAGGTCGACACGGCGGCCTACGACGCCGTCTTCATCCCCGGTGGCCACGGCCCTATGGAGGACCTGGCCCACGACCCCGACCTCGGCCGCGTCCTCACCGAGTTCGACACCGCGGGCAAGATCATCGCACCGCTGTGCCACGGCCCCGCCGCGCTGCTGACAGCCAACCGGCCCGGCGGCGGATGGCTCTTCGAGGGCAGGAACCTGACCGTCTTCACCAACGAGGAGGAACGCCTCAACGGCACCGCCGACCACGCCCCGTGGCTGGTGGAGAGCGTCCTGCGGGCCCGCGGCGCCGTGGTGCGATCAGCCGCGAACGCCTGGGAGTCGAACGTCGTCGTCGACGGCAACCTCATCACCGGACAGAACCCCGGCTCCAGCAAGGCCCTCGCCGAAAAGGTCATCACCACGCTCAACGCTTCCTGAACACGGCGGCACCAGACCCCTCGGGCCCCGCCGACAGCAAGCAACGGCTCTCAGGCGGATGCTGCTGTCGGCGGTCCCAGGGCGTGACTCTGCGTTGTCGCTTTCCACCGCGAGCAGGCCCTCTTGTCGACACCGACCGTTCCATCGAAAACACGCACAAAATGGTGACCATCCAACCTTTTGAAGATCTGAAAGGAGACGGATCATGGCCGTCTACTTCGTGACCGGTTCCTCTCGCGGTTTCGGCGCCGAGATCGTCCGCGAGGCGTTGTCCCGCGGGCACCAGGTCGTGGCAACCGCCCGCTCGGCGGACCGTGTGCGCGACCGTTTCCCGGACGCCGGTGACGCGCTGCTCCCGGTCTCGCTGGACGTGACCGACGAGGACCAGGTGGGTGCCGCCGTCGAGCAGGCAAAAGACCGGTTCGGCACTGTCGACGTACTGGTCAACAATGCCGGACGTGGCCTTCTCGGCGCCGTCGAGGAGGCGGACGCCGACGCGGTACGCGCCGTATACGAGACGAACGTCTTCGGTGTGCTCAACGTCCAGCGCGGCATCCTGCCCGTGATGCGCGCCCAGCGCTCCGGCCGTGTGATCAACATCAGCTCCGTGGGCGGCTTCACCTCGTCGGAGGGCTGGGGAGTCTATTGTTCCACCAAGTTCGCCCTGGAAGGCATCTCCGAGGCCATGGCCATCGAACTCGCACCGCTCGGCATCAAGGTGACCATCGTGGAGCCGGGTTACTTCCGCACCGACTTCCTCGACGGCAGCAGCCTGTCGACGGTCGAGCGGGTGATCGAGGACTACGCGGAGACGTCGGGCCGGATGCGGGACACCGCACGCCGTGTCAACCACGCCCAGCCCGGCGACCCGGTGAAGGCCGCAGTGGCCATCCTCGACGTGGCCGAGTCCGACAACCCACCGCTGCGCATTCCCCTCGGCACCGACTCGGTCGCCGCCATGGAGACGAAACTCGGCTTCGTCGCCAAGGAGCTGGCACAGTGGCGCGCCCTCGCGACCTCCACAAATCTCACCGACTGAGTCCGCTCTCGACGCATACGCCTCGGGGCGGAGAGTGAAGTTCCAGTCGCCGGGCCAGTCGTGGCGGTTCAGGGGCAGGGCGTCCATCGGAAGACGTCGTCACCCAGGGCATCGGGCTGTGAACCGGCGGAGCGTCAGGCTGCCGCCGGTCACAGCATCTACCTGTAGCCGCTACAGGTAGATTTTGTTTGATCTTCTCTCTCGCGCACCGACATAATTCCTCAGTAGATCCAGAGCAGTTGATGGTGTGTTTGCCTCATGCGCTCCGCCACGGTCAAGAATTAAGCCTGGGAGTAAACGACACACCCTCATATGCGGGATTGATATAACTACGAGAGGAACGGTAAATGTTCAAGAAGACACGTCTCGCTGGAATCTGCCTGATGTCGGCAGCGGCGGTCGCGGTTCTCTCTGTACCCGCTTCGGCTACCCCCGCGACGCCCGGGCATCACGTAAGCGTCAAGTCGGCCGCCGCGTCCTGCCAGGACGAACTCAACAAGTACCTCCAGTTCGAACGAGACCAGGGCTTCGTGAACAAGTGGACGGGAAGCCCGAGCGACGCCGCGGGAATCGTGCAGCACATCACACAGCTTGCGCTCATCAGCACGGGGACCCTGCAGCAAACGCTTCTGAACGCCCGAGAGACCATCAACAGGGCCTGTTTCTGAGGGAATCACCTGTCACTTCTTGACCTGGGGCAGACGCCCCCGACTGTAGGGTGACTGCCAAACAATCAGCCACTGGCCAATGCGGCCGGGTACTTGCCCGATAGGTCAAGTACCCGGCCAATCCTGCAATGAAAACGAAAATTCAGCTGTACAGGAACCATGTCAAGTCCTTTCGGGACCTTCGCCGACCCGCCGGTGTCGGCGGGCCCGCTCATCTCAGACGTCCTGGCACACCAACGCCGTCCAACACCGTCTACTTGTTGGGGCGGTAGGCTATTCCTGTGGCTCCTGATCTTCGGCAGCTGAGGTATTTCGTCGCCGTCGCCGAGGAGTCCAATCTCACGCGGGCAGCCGAGCGGCTCATGATCAGCCAGCAGTCGCTGTCCCAGCAGATCACCCTGCTGGAACGCATGCTGGGCGTGAAGCTCTTCGACCGTGGCACCCGGGGTACCAAACTGACCGATGTCGGTGCCTGGTTCGTCCCCGAGGCCCGCGCGGTACTGGACCGAGCCGATGAAACCTTCGACGCCGTGGCACGAGTCGCGCGCGGCGAGATCGGCAGCCTCCGCCTCGCCTTCCTCACCACCACGGCGAACTACCTGCTGCCGCCGGTGATCCGGGCCGTATGCCAACGACTGCCGGGACTCAAGCTGACGACGGAGGAGACGACGATCGCGCCACTGGTCGAGGGTCTGCTCAAGGGACGCTACGACGTCGCGTTCACCCGGCCTCCGCTGGTGGACGGTCTGGAGACCAGAACGCTGCTCAGCGAACAGGTGTGCGCGGTTCTGCCGGAGAAGCATCCGCTCGCCGGACGCGCCGAATTAGCCCTGGGCGAGCTGGCCGACGAACGCTGGGTATTGACCCCGCGCAGCTCGTGGGAGCCCTGGCACAGGGCCTTCGACAGCTCTTTCCGTGCGGCCGGGTTCACCCCCGACGTGGTCCATCAGGACGCGAGTGTGCAAGGCCTGCTCGGCCTTGTGGCAGCCGGCGTCGGGGTGACGCGACTGGCTCGGTCGGCGAGCACTCTCCGCCGCACCGGCGTGGTGTTCGTGCCCCTGGCCGGGGAGTTCGTCCCGACCGAGATGGTCTGGTTGTCCGGCAACACCTCACCCGCGTTGCACGGCCTGTTGGACGTGGTCACCGAGCTGGCCGCCGCCACGGACTTCACCAAGTCCGGCTGACCGCTGTGCGACATTCCACCAGGGACGTTGGTCACCTGGAACAGGTGCAAACCTGGTTCGACCGATCTTGTCTGGCATGGAACTGTCCGGCGCCAACGCCCTGTCGAGCGTCGGCGGCCGATGTCACCGACATCGTTACGCGGTCACCCCACCGGGGTGATATCTCCGGCCTTCGGCGCCAGGCGCAGTGCGGCCTCATGCGTGCCCATACCGACCGGCAGCGGGAGAATGATCGGGATGGTGACGCCCTGCCGGACGTAGTCGTAGATGCGTCGTCGGCAGTAGTCGGGCGTGCCGTGCACGACCAGGTCGTCGATGACCTCGTCCGGAATCGCGGTCAGCGCCCGCGCCCGGTCCCCCGCTGCCCAGTGTCGCCACATCTCACCCAGCAGTTCACCGCGGGATCGAGGCTCCCTCGCTTCCCCTGCTGGCTGGCCTCGCGCGTGGTGAGTACCCCCAGGCCCGCGAGCTGTTCGACCTTGTGCTGGAAGAGTTGGGTCTGCTGCCGCTGGCCTCGGACGATCTTGCCAAGGCGCGATGGACCGCGGCCCAGTGGTGGACCGGTCAGATCGTGGCGTGCCGACTCGATCCCGTACACGGAGCCAAGCTGATCATCAGGAGTCTGCAGCCGAACTCGACTACCCCCACGCGCTGCAACCCATCGTTGATCTGGCGAGAGCACTCGACCTGCCGAACGGTCAACTTCCGGACCAGCAGCACATTCGCGACCGGGTCACCTCCGCGGCGCGAGACTTTCTCTCCTCAGAAGCGCACCAGAACCACAGCCTTTCAGCCACGTCGCATGACCCACCGTGACCGGTTCACCGAAAGCGAGCCAGAACCGCGGTAGCGACGTCACTTGTCGAGGCGTTGGGGAGGCGCCCAGAATCACGGAGGGGTGAAGTTGATGAGTTCGGGAGGCACCGGACCTCTTGCCAGGGCGGGATCGGCCATGCTTTTGGTGAAAGTTGCTGGTCATGTCGCAGAAGGAGACCAAGGGTGAACTGGACACTTGGCGAGGAATTCGAGACGCCCGAGGGGATGGTGCGCTGGAGGGTCCTCGGCAGCGGAGACCCGGTCGTGCTGGTGCACGGCACCCCGTATTCCTCCTTTCTCTGGCGGGACATCGCTCCAGCGCTCGCCCGCACCCGCACGGTCTTCGTCTTCGACCATCTCGGCTTCGGCCAGTCGGACCAGCGTGAGGGCCAGGACCTCAGCCTGGCAGCTCACGGGAGGAACTTCGCCCGGCTCCTCGACCACTGGGAGCTGTCCTGCCCCAGCGTCGTCGCCCACGACATCGGTGGGGCGGTGGCCCTCCGGACGCTGCTGCTGGAAGAGAGGAGCTACCGGGACCTGACTCTCTTCGACGCGGTGAGCGGCGGTGAGTGGGAGCGAGGGCTCTTCCGGCTCATTCTGGAGCACGCGGATGTCCTCCAGCAGCTTCCGGACTACGCTCACGAAGCGCTCGTTGCCAGCCACATGCGGCACGCGACGCACGTCGGCTTCCGGCCGGAAGTCCTCGACGCGTTTCTCACACCGTGGCGGGGGGCTGCGGGACAGGCCGCGTTCTACCGTCAGTACAGCCAGATCAGGCAGGCGGACACCGCCGCGTACGAGCACCTGCTGAGCGGGATGTCGCTTCCCGTACGCCTGATCTGGGGCTGTGAGGACCGCATCCTCCCCCCGAAGTACGCCGGTTGGCTGCACGCGCGCATCCCGCACGCCGAGCTGCACTGGATCGAGGGGGCAGGCCACCTTCTCCAGGAAGACGCGCCGGGGCAACTGTCGGCCTACCTCACCGCCGGGTTCCCCTCAGACAGGTGAGGGTGACGGTGGGAGCGCGGCGGGGCCGCTCACCGTCTTCCGCCGCCGCCTGTTCCCCCCGGCGGCGCGGAAACCCGGCCAACGCTCCGGACACCCCGGTCGCCTGCTGCCTGTCCCCCCCCTTCAGACCAAGATCGATTGTCAGTGGTGGGTGAGACGATCAGTGCATCGAACCGGAAAGAGGGGGAGCTTTTCATGTCGGGAACTCAGAACTACATCAACCACGTTGCTCTTGTGCTGGATGCCAGTTCGTCCATGTCACACCTGAGCGGCAAGGTCATCGAAGTCGCCGACCAGCAGATCGCCTATCTGGCCCGCCGGTCGAAGGAACTGGACCAGGAAACCCGCGTCACGGTGTACGTCTTCGCGAACAAGGTGGAGTGCGTCGTCTACGACAAGGACGTGCTGCGGATGCCGTCCCTCAAGCAGCTCTACCGGGCCGGCGGCATGACGGCTCTGCTCGCAGCCACGCTGAAGTCGCAGAACGAGCTGGCGCAGACAGCTCAACTCTACGGCGACCACAGCTTCCTGACGTTCGTCCTGACCGACGGACAGGAAAACGCAAGTCACCGCTGCCCCGACGCCCCCACCTCGGATCCGCGGGAACTGGTCCAGGCCGTGGCCAGGCTGGCCCGGACGCAAGCGGACAACTGGACGCTGGCCGTGCTGGTGCCGGACCAGATGGGCAAGCGCGAGGCCATGCAGTGCGGCTTCCCCAAGGACAACATCGCCATCTGGGACGCCACGAGCACGCAGGGTCTGGAGGAGGCTGGGCAGGTCATTCAGCAGGCAACCGAAAACTTCATGGTGGGCCGTGCAAAGGGCATCCGCGGGTCGCGGGCCGTGTTCTCCACCGGTGCCGACGCTGTCAACAAGGACACCATAAAAGCAGCTGGCCTCACCCCAGTGAAACCATCCGAGTACCAGCTGATTCCGGTCGCTCGCGAAGCGGGAATCCGGGACTGGGTCACGGAATGCGGGCACACCTACCGCACCGGCTGCGCGTTCTACCAGCTCAGCAAGTCAGAGAAGGTCCAGGCACAGAAGCAGATCGCGGTGCTTGAGAAGAAGACCGACCGCGTCTACACCGGACCGGCAGCCCGAACCCTGCTCGGCCTGCCCGCCGCCGAGGTCCGCGTCAAGCCGGACCACAACGACGACTTCACCATCTTCGTCCAAAGCACGAGCGTCAACCGCAAGCTCGTCCCCCACACCCGGCTACTGCTCATGATCTGACGCCCGTTCTCAGGAAAGCCTCGCCGGCCCAACCGGCGGGGCTCTGCAGCGCACGCCCGCGAACCCACCCAACGCACACGGCGCGTCACAACACCCTCACCGCCCGGAGGGCGGTCGGGTAGGTGGTCGAACTCCTCCAGATCTGCTCAGGGGTCTCCCAGGGGACAGCCAGCGCGCCCCGCCCCCCGTTGACCACACGGTCTGACCTGCACAGCCGTCCGGCGGCCGTACGGGTTCGAGGCGCGTTGTGAAGCGCCCTGGCGTCCTGCGATCGGCCCTCTTCGCCCCGGACGGGAACACCCTCACCACCAGCAGCGACGACGGGACCGTACGGCTGTGGGACACCGACGCCTTCATGACCTCGCCACCCTCACCGACAAGGCCTGCGCGATCGCGGGCCGGTCCCTGACCGAACGGGAATGGCGCCGCTACGTCCCCGACAGGGTCGTTTACCACAGATCTGCCCCTGAGCCGTGGCCGAAGCCATGACGAGGTTCCGCAGCGACGCTTGAGTCGGTGTCCAGCGTGAAGACCAGGACCGAGCGGACCTTCGACCCGGACACGGTGCGCAAGCTCAAGGCCGGGGCTGATCACGACCTCACCGTCGACGGCCTGGCTTCGTTCACGTTCAGCGACCGCGTTTGTCGACGAATTTGAGCTGCGGCTAGCGACCACTGGAGCGATGAGTGTTCACGAGTCTTGGTTCTGGCTCAGGTTGTGTGGTCTGGCCACGGTGAGTGACGGCGGGGGTGGTGGGAGGTGCCTGCGAGGTTGCCCGAAAACGGCTCTTCGGCTGGGTGGGTGGGCTGACAGTTCGGGCCCTGGATGACCTTACGGGTCGGCTGAAGGATTTGTTGTTCCCGTCGGTGGCGGAGTGGTGGCGCTGTCGTTGGACGTGAACATCGCGATAGTGCGCGTTGACGTCCGCTGGGCGACGGCGGGCGCGTCATGCCCGTTGTGCGGGACGTGGTCGAACCGCGTTCATGGCTCTTACCTGCGGTTTCCTGCTGATGTGCCGAGCGGTGGCAGAAGCGTGGTCCTCCGGTTGCGAGTCCGGCGGTTCATCTGCCCGAATGTCTCCTGTGGGCGGTGCACGTTCGTCGAGCAGATACCGGGGCTGACTCGTCGCCACGGCCAGCGGACGCAACGGCTTCGCCCGGCGGTGGCCGACATCGGGCTGGCCCTGGCCGGTCGGGCCGGTGCCCGCATGGGCCGGCAAGAGGTCCGAAGGCCCGCCAGGGATCCACTACGACCAGTGGCCCAAGCTCAGCAAGAAAGAGCAGCACCGCCGCCAGAACTGGTTAGGCCGGCACGGTCGCTCCCCCGTCCAACTCCTCCACGTCGACGCGGACATCATCCGAGATGCCGGGTTACACGTGGTCGACCGGGGACCACGCCAACCTTGATCCACGAAGAGCCGCACCCTGGGCCACGCCGACGCCGGTCCAAGACGCCGGGCACTCGCACCGCTGCCCGATACTCGGGCCACGGTGGCCGACGCCGCCCTCGAAGCGAGCACGACAGGAATTCCACGACATCCGAGAGGCGCCGCCAGCCCCGGGGGCTGACCTGCCCCTGATGGACTACGGCCCAGCGGCCCACCTTTCTCCGCCTGGGCGCGCAAGACCCGGCCCCGCTCCACAGCTTTTCCGGAGTGAAATCCGCGGCAGCCAGCAGCCCTCCAAACGCGGCAGCAAACTTCTCGGCCGCGTCCCCATCGTGCGGCCCCTCGTGACGCGTCATCGCGGCCGACCTCCCATCACACCCGTGAACAGGCCGTCGGGGGACCCGGTTACCTTCGAGCGACTGCGCATACCGGACCCATCAGGCGACCGGCACGGCGCATGTCCGAACCTGTCCGGACCACCCTTCCAGACATCATCAACATCCCGCGCCCCTCGTGACATGCAGCCAGCCCACGAGATCACCTGCACCGCCCAGCGGTACTCGGCAGCCGGGTTGAGGGCCATGAGCGCGGCCGTCGGCATACACGTGGGGCTGTGGCTCGCCGCCACGCCCGCCGTCGTCGCCCTCATATGCCTCGAAACAGCGATCGCCGCCGCGACGGTCCTCACCGCGCTATACGCGCCGCACCGGTTCAGCGAGCGTGCTTTCGGCCTCCCGTCATACGTCGGAACCCTGCCCGGCCTGCCCCCCCCACACACACAACCGAGGAGCCAGCGGCGATCACCGACGAGGAGCATCCGTCGGCCCTGGCCCTCTGCCGTGCAACGCCCCCGCGGAACGGAAAGGTTGACGTGGTGTGCGGATACGTACCGGTGCCCGAGTACCAACACTTGGCGTGACCATCTGCGCATTTAGCTGTTATGTCAATTATGGGTACTTCTCGTTCGAGCAGACGGGCCGTCATCGGCGCTGTCACATCACTTCTGCTGCTCGCCATCACGGCCGTGGCCGGCCCCACAGCCACCGCCGGCAGCAGCCCGCCGCCTTCAGCGGACCCCGGGGCGATCCGCGATTGGAACGCCATCGCCACCGACACCATCAGCACCAACCTCGGCGCCACACACCCCTCAGGGCAGGCGGCCATCTGGCACGGCTTCGTCTCGACCGCCGTCTACAACGCCGTGGTCGGCATCCAGGGCCACTACGCCCCGTACAAGTGGCGGGCGCGCGGGCCCTCCACCGCATCGCCCGAGGCCGCGGCCGTGACCGCCGCCCACCGCGTACTGCTCACCTACTTTCCCGCCTCCCGGGCCCCGCTCGACGCCGCGTACACCGACTCCCTCGCCAAGATCCCCGACAGCAGCGCGAAGAGCCAGGGAGTGGCCTTCGGGAAACATGCCGCCGACCACCTCATCGACCTGCGCGAAGGAGACGGGCGGTTCGCGCCGGTGGAGTTCACCGCTGCGCCCGCGCCCGGCATCTGGCGGCCCGCCCCGCCCGCCCACCTGCCCTTCCTGGACACCTGGCTCGCCGGACTGCGACCACTGACGCTCACCTCACCGGACCAGTTCCGTCCCGGCAAGCCGCCCGCCCTTTCCTCGGCCCGCTACGCCCGGGACGTGAACGAGGTCAAGACCATGGGGGCGAAGACCGGCTCGGCCCGTACCGCGCACCAGACCGAGACCGCCCTGTTCTTCGGGGGCAACCTGGTGGTACAGCTCCAGACGGCGTTCCGTGACCACACCGCGCGTCACCACTTCAGCATCGCCGAGACAGCACGGATGTTCGCCGCGGCGAACGCGGCGGCAACCGACGCCGTCGTCACTGCATGGGACGCCAAACTCCACTACGGACTCTGGCGGCCGATCACCGCCATCCACCTGGCCGGCACCGACGGCAACCCCGCGACCGAAGCCGACCCTCGCTGGGAACCGCTGCTCGTCACGCCACCACACCCCGACTACATCAGCGGCCACGCCGCGGTCGCCGGCGCCGTGACCCGAACCCTGACCGGGATCCTCGGCACCACCCGCCTCGACCTCACCATCCCCTCCGAAGTCACCGGCACCACACGGCACTACGAATACGCCGACCAGCTCAACGAGGACATGATCAACGCCCGCGTCTGGGCCGGAATCCACTTCCGCACAGCGGACGTCAACGGATGCCACACCGGCAGCCGCGTCGGCGCCTGGACGTTCACCCACTACTTCCAACCACTACGCCCGGCACGCCCCCAAACCTCACCCTCCACCCAGCCGACGTGCCGACACGGCGAACAGGGCAGCGCCACCGGAACGTGAACCCCGCTCTGCCTGCCCGTGGGGCGTGCATCACGAGCATGTCCGCGACCAACTCCGGGACGACCTGCCCGGCCGCCGTGACCGCGTTGAAATACTTACGTGGTGGCCGGACCCACACCCTCACCAAATCGGTCGACCGCATCACGCTCACCGGCCTGGCCAGCCCTTCCCGCGCTCAATCGCTGAAGGCGTCGGCTCCGGCTGCGAAAGCTGTCCACCGGCCACACCACGCCGCTTATCACACAAAAGGAAGAGAGGGCGTCCTCCAAGCACTCGATGTCCTTCTCCCGAGGACGCGCGCCTTGCTATTGCCGGCATTCCGCCTCGACTCCCCATCTGGGGAGTCGAGGCGAGAGAGCTGATGTCGGCACCGCCGGTTCAGGCGGAGAACCGAAGTCCGGCACGGACGACTACCAGGAGCGGGTAGGCAGCGGAAGTACCAGGCAGCTGACACCCACACCGCGGCCGTCCAGGCGAACTGGTGCCCGTCGGGTCAGCAGCTTTGAGAACGGAGGACAGCGAGCTCTTCTCCGTGGAGTTGACGGTGAGGCCGTAGTGGTGCTTGACCTGTACCCAGGCGCGGGCGCAGGTGCAGCGGCAGGCGGTGCGCGAGACCGATCAGCTTGCCGACTGGCTGCAGCAAGACAGCGGGCTGCCCGACCTGGGCGACTACGGCGCCGACCCCGACACCCTTGCGCCGGACTCCTCCTCCGCGCCGCAGCCACCCACCCTCCCCGAGCGCAGGACCACACCGCCGGACAACGACGCCACCAGCGCACGGGAGTACCTCGACCTTCTGGGGCGGCTCGGGTACGCCAAGGACACCACCAAGCATGAGCAGCTGCACAAGCCGGCCGAACGCTGGAGCGGGACGCCGGGTGCGGACAGCATCACTCCCCCACCCGCTGAAGATCCGCGTGAAATCGCTTGCGACACCGACGGGCAGCCGCTTCTGGCAGTGCCGTCCGTCCAGGAGTACAACTAGGAGGCAAGCGGCCACGACTGCTCTCTCGACGCACCCGTCGCACTCACCCTCCCCCTCCGATCGGCTCCTGGACGGCGCAGGTCTGACGCGCGACCCCGACAACGGCGACTGGTACACCAGCGAAGGCACCCGGGTGGTGCGGGCCCTGACCGGTCACCGGCCCACCGGAACCGTCGACACCCTCATCGTCCGCCGGGACTGGCTCGACCAGCGCCTGCTCACCCTCAACGCCACCCTCATCCAGGCCTGCTCGGCGAACGCCAGCCACGCACCACCGAACTCACCCGATGGCGCGAGTACAGCCAGACAGCCGGCCTGCAGCCCGGTCACGAACCGGCGGTCCAACAACAACTCACCCGTATATTGATACGGCGCATGCGCAGTGCACGCTGCCTGCCGGGCTGGACCGCCTCCTGGTCGACGGGGTAGATCTCGATCCTGGATCCGCGGCCGTTGTCCCACAGGCGCTGCTTGTAGTGGTCGACGAGGTCGGCGCGCCGGCATGACCAGAACGCCTGGTTGATCTTGAGAAGGTTGGCAGAGCGGGGGCGCTGTGTACCGTCTTTCCACCGGGCGACGGCCCGGTCGGTGACCTGGATTCCCGCTTTTCTCAGCCAGTCACCCCGGCTCAGCGCTCCAGCTTTGTTGCAAGTAGATAGGTAACTGACACCCGGTCCGCATGCTGCCCAGCACGCGGACCAGCTCGGCTGACCACCAAGTCGTCCCACTTTGAGGGAAGTAGTTCGCCCTCCGGCCGGCCGGTTACAGCAGGGGAGCGAGAGTATCGGCGACAGCCGCACTGCGCAGGTAGCCAGCGGCGCGGTGAAAATCGAACGCGCCAATACTGCCCGGAAGGTCGTGGTCCACGCCGGGGAAGTACCGCTTCAGCGGGCGCAGGACGGCAATCGGGTCGCCATGGTCAGCGATGTTGACCCAGCGTGCCACCCCAGGCGGCCGGGCTCCGATGCCATCGACGGGTGCGGGCAGCAGCCGGTGGAAGACGCCGTGCGGGAGGGCAAGCGGTGAGCCGAGGGTGAGCAACAGTTCGACAGTCAGCTCGGGATGAGCGTGGAGCGCCTCGTATGTGACGACGGTGCCCAGTGAGTGTGCGATAACTATCCGGGGCTGGTGTGTGGCGATCATCGAGGCGACCTCCTCTCGGGCAGCTGCCCGCGCCGGGGCGTCGGCGAGGTCGCCCCGCAGGTAGGCAGCAACTTCCCGGAAGCAGGTGGCGATGAACGCTCTGGTTAGCCGCCCGTTCAGGCTGAAGTGCCGGGCCACCAGGGCCGCGGCTGTGCGCAGTGGAACGGCCAGCTTGCCTTGAGGGGTGGCCTGGGGCAGGTCGAGGGCCTCTAGCCAGTGGGTTACAAGCTCGATCTCGTCCAGGGTCAGGTGGTCCAGCAGTTCGTCGGCGGCTCCTTGGACGACGGGGAGTTCTCGGTGCAGGTGGTGCGCGTAGTAGGCGTATGCCACGTCTTCGGTGGTGAGATCGCGCCCGATCCCGGCACTGAGATGGGTCGCCCACGTAGCGGCGCGGGCCTGGGCGATCTCCTGCGGCGTGTGCCCAGCTACGTGGTTCCAGATGCCGTGGACGCCGAGGATCAGGGCCATACGGGCTTCCTCCAGTACAGGTCAGGGAAACAGCAGGGGATCGATGGGTCGTATCTGCGGCAGGGGCGAGCCAGACTCCAGTGCGATGATCGTTGCATCCAGGGCGACGACAATTGAGCCGTCCGTGGTCACCGTTAGCCCGCGCGGCTTGCCCGGCAACCACATCGTGTCGGCCTCTGAACCAGCCTCCAGATCCCATAGGCGGACCGTGCCGTCATCGCCGCCAGTGACCGCGTGGGGACGGTCCTGAAGCATCGCCGGTATGATGTGACGAACTCTTCCTTCGTGACCGGTGAACGTGTTGACTCTCGTGCTGGTTTCCAGGTCCAAGACCTGGACTGTGCCGTCATCGCCGCCAGTGACCGCACACGGACGGCCGCTGAGGACCAGCGTCGTCAACGTCCGTACCGGTCCGCTATGACCGGTGATCGTGACGCCGGTGCCGGTTTCGAGGTCCCATAGGCGGACCGTGCCGTCCTCGCCCCCGGTCACCGCATGCGGATGGCCGCCGATGGTGACAGCGGCAACGGCCCGCACAGCGCCTCGGTGGCCGAGAAGCGGTTCACCCCACTCTGTCAGGTCCCGCAGATCCCAACAGCGCACAACCCCGGCCGCAGGAAGCCCCCGGCCAGTACGGCGACTTCCACCAGAGACGGCAATAGGTCGGTCCTGCACCGAGGTGCAGACGATGTCCTCAATCCGCTCCCTCTCACCCGAGAAGCTCTCATCAACGTGGAAGGTGAAATCTACAGGTTTTCGTTTGTCCAACGCTTGTTCCGGATTCCGCACCTTCCAGAGATTCAACTCCCTGAACGGGCCATCAGCCAGGACAACGAGATCGCCGTCGGAAGTCCCGCAACACAGCACACCGCCGTTGAGTAATCCCCCGCTGCGGGAAGGTCCACCGATCTCCCGCCCCTCCCGTACGTCCCAAAAACGCACCAAATCGTCGCCTGCTACGGAGATCACCAGGGGGCGGCCACCTAGATCTACGGCCGCTATGCCATTGACTTGAACATGTTTGGAGCCGCCGCCCTGCAACAAGCCTATGTCCCCGTCCAAACTCCGAGGAGCCTCCCAGTAGCCCTTCGGTACCGTGCCGATCTTCCGGGGACGCCAGGGGCGGGCTCCGGTGAGAGCCGCAGCCAACTCAACTAACCCTGCCTGCGCTGCAACAACGGCCAAGAGCTGCCTGCGCTCGCCGGGATGACGATCCCGATGAGCGGCGGCGGACCAAACGTACAGCTCAGCTGTCTGTTGCGGCTCGCGATCGTCACGCCTTTTGCGGACCCGATAGAACGAGGCGAGCAGCGACTCCAGCGAACGCGCGTCAGCGTGCACCAGGAACTCACAGTCCTCGAGCAGCTCCTCCAGCAGCCCAGCCTCAGCGGCATGGTGCGCGGCGTACTCCAGCAGGTAGGGCTGGGCCGTTGACCACCGCTCGCTGTGAGCGAGCAGCCGCGGCCAGATCGCTCCGGCGCCGGTGGCCGTACGCAACTGATCCGCCAAGCCCTGGTGGAAGAGGCGGTAGCGTGTATATCCCTCCCGGTCCACGTCCCTGCGCAGATAGAACCGCCCACCCTCCAAGGCCGAGCGGACGTCATCCATGGAAGAGGTGTCCTCACCCAGTCCCCTTGGCCGGAACGCCCCCACTGCCGCGTGGATGACCTCCTCAGGCATTCCACTGCCCTGAGCGAAGGCGAGCGTGGTCAGCACCGGCCGAAGCCACGGCGCATCCAGACGCTGCGACAGGTCCAACTCCATTAGTTCACGCAGGTCGCGCGGGACAGCCGCACCAAGCCTGCGCGCTGCGATAGCGGATTCGGGCACGGACCGATCCAACACATGCCGCACATACAGCGCCGCTGCCAAGAACTCCCCGACCTCCGCGCGCCGCCGCCGAGTCAACGCGCCCGAGATACCTCGGGCCAGTTCTTCGGCCAACCCCTCGGAGGCGGCCACCCCATACGTCTCGGTGGCGGCCAACAACTCCCGGACATAGGCGTACAACTCCTCCCGGAGCCTTCCGCGAGGTACTCTCCCCAGATCGAGGCGGCCTCGCGCCCGCCGAGCCCGCCTCAATAGCGGGCCAAATCGGCGCTCGGGCCGAACGCCGACCAGCAGCCGGCACACCGGGCGCCCGTCCGTGCGCCGCGCGTCGATCAGCGTGAGCAGCACCGTCATCAACTCTTGCGGATCCTGCGCCTCATCAACCGCGTCGATCACCAGTGTCGGCGGCGCCTCGCGGTTGCCGAGAACCGCGGCGACCTCCTCGGCAGTCTCACCTGCGACGGTCGCCAGTCCCCACTGACGGGCCATCGCTGCTAGCACGTCGGTCACCGAACGCCGCCGGGCGTGCACCACCGCCAGATCCGTCACTGCCGGCGGGGGGTCGGCCAGCCGGCGCCTCCACAGCTCAATGGTGTGCGGCCGCATGGCCGGGTGGGCAGCGCACACCAATACCCCCAACAGTGCTGACTTGCCCACACCTGGTTTGCCGGTGACCACCCGCAGTGCGGTGCCCTTGCCGCGTAACCAGTCGGCCAGCTGAGCCGCTTCTGCCTCACGGCCGCGGAAGAAACCGGGGCCGACACGACCGAAGACCGGCTCGGCGCCGGAGCCCCGGCCCGTGAAGTGCCGGAAGTCCACCGCTTCGTCCAGTAGATCCACCAGCTCAGGGGCTGGAGACGATGCTTCGCCTTCCTGCGCCTCCTCTCCTGTTTCTCCGGCGACATAGCGCGGGTTGGGGAAGAAAGTCAGGTGTGAAAGGTCGGTGCCCGCAGGAGTCAACGGTGTCTGCACCAGCTGCTCCACACCGGAGCCTTCGGCGACGTAGCGCTCAACCCGCTTCGCGACCTCCCTGCAGAACCGGGAGATGGGAATGTGCTGCAGCGACGGGTCGACGCGCAGCGTGTCGTTCTGAAACTCTTCCAGTACCTCCGCAACGGCTTGCGAAAGCCAGCCGTTGTAGGCCGGCTTGCCGGGCTCCGCAGCGGCGATCACCCAGGTTCGGCGGAGGTTGACGCGCATGACCTGCTGCCAATTGAGCCGGGCAGGTCCGCCGGAGTGGCACAGGTCGAGCAGAAACAAGACCAGCGGCGGCTCGATGTGCGGCTCAGCATCTTCGACCAGCTTTAGCCACTGCTCGATGTCTTGATCGGTTCGGCGGCCGTCCCCGCCGATCACGTATACACCGCCGCTATTGCCTACATTGCCGTGGGCGAGTAGATGGACCACTACGAAGCCCGGTCCAGTGTCACGGACAGACGACACTGCCGCTTGTAACGCCGCGGCCGAGGGACCTGGGTCACCGCCGGATAGTTGGGCTGCGTATCCGTACCTGCCCAGCGCATCGCGCACCTGCGAGGTGCAGTTTGGCGCGTAATCCAGCTGCCGCCACTCCTGTACGTCCTCATCGAGGCCCTGGAGGCTCGGTTTCTGGCCCTTAACCCCGATCACCAGCGCCCGGTACCAGCCAGGTTGATGACACGGTACTGACCTCACCATGTGCCGCCCCGTCGATTCGCCGCCAGCGTGTTGTCAGACCTCGATCATGCCAGCCACCCACCGAGGGCGAGTGGTAACCGCGAAGAGTGTGCGCTTCGGTGTCGTGCGGTGACAGGTCAACTGGGCGGACGTTTGCAGAGTGCCGTTGGCCAGCAGGCGATGGCTCGAAGAACCCGACAGGAGCCTTCCCGACAGCCCACTTGTCAGTGAATGCACTCCTTGGTTGCAGCCGGAGGTCCGGACAGGCGCACGCGGTTCCCAGTGCCTGCACGCTGCCGTCATGGGTGAACCGATCCACCCCTGGCTGGAAGGCCCCATCTGCGCAGCGCACTGTCGTTACCTCCGGCCAACACCACGGCCCGGCCGTTCACTTCGTCACAGCGGCCCGCACAACGGGCTCAACAGCCGACGCTTCGCCCTGCTGCCCGTACACATGTCCACTGCCGGCAGACGCTGCGGAGACGCGTGCCGGAGGCGCTTCCCCGACCTCAATTCGTTGCCAAGGCTGTTTTCGGTGGGTAATTCAGCCGTATTGAAGAGGTGCAGGTACTCCCTCTCCGCTCCTCATTCCACCGCCTGCACGCCATGGCCAGCGGGGGCGCCAGGGGCCACTCGTCGGTCTGGTGGCCGCCGGCCCGCGGGCGGCCGGTCGGCCGTCATGACGACGGCGAGGCCGGATTCTCCGACTGCTCCATGACGGACGCGGTCTCTTTCGCCGCCTTCTCCACGAGGGAGATTCCGGCGTCCATCCCGGCGTTGTCCTTCGACAGGACGGCGAGCAGGCAGGGGTGGTCTCCGATGGTCACCTCGCCGACGCTGCTGATGTCCCACAGGCTCGTCGCGCTGCGCTCCAGCCAGCCGTTCTTGAGACCTGTGGGGTCGCCCGCCGCGGAGACTCCCCAGTCCTGTCCGTCCGAAATCCCGCCCATCAGATCGCGTATGTAGTCCTGCGAGTCGGCGGTGAGTTCAGAGATGTTCCCGAAGATGTCGGACAGCAGCGTCAGCTGGTCGGCGGCCGTGGTCTGGGTGAGTCCCCACAGGGGGCCGGTGCCCGCGGTCGTTCCGGTCAGGCCCAGACGCTCGTTGGCGGCGTTCAGGCCGTCCGAGCCGCCGATGATCTCCCACAGGGCGTCCGCCGCGGCGTTGTCGCTGTCGACGATCATGGGGACGGCGTACGACTTCTCCCGCGCGGTCAGGGCGCGCCCGTCGTCCTGGGCCTGGAGCAGCAGTGTCGCCAGTATGTCGATCTTGACGATGCTCGCGGTGTCGTAGGTCAGGCCCGAGTTGACGTTGTAGTGGGCGGAGCGACCGTCCGAGAGGTCGAGCACGGTGACGGACAGCGTGGCTCCGCCCGTGTCCAGCGTCTTGAGCCGGTCGGTGAGCGCCTCGTTCCTGGCGTCCTCAGCCACCTGCTCGGCGTCGGGTGACGGGGACGACGACAGCGACGGCGTGGGCCGGGAAGCGGCCGCGACGGGAGCGGCGTCTTCGCTCCACCCGTCGGCACCCCGCGCCACCACGAGCGTCGTCAGGAGAAGTACGAGCGTGATGCCGGCGAAGATCATGGCCCGGGGCCGGTTGGAGGTGGCGGCGTTCGGCGCCGCGTGGCGTGCGGTCATGTCGCGATACCAGGAAGGCCGGCGTCAGGACGACGAGCTCGCGCTCGGCGCGGGCTGGTCCGTCGAGCTCTGGGGGAGCAGGTCCTCGCAGGCCGTGTACGCGGCGGCGGTCTTGGTGTCGGCGGTGTTCAGGCCGTCCACGACGTCGCCCTCGGAGCCGGGTGACGCGGACGGCAGCTCGACCCCGTGGTCCTTCATACAGCTGGTGAACGCGGCGACGGCCGACGCGTCCGCGTTGCCGCCCCCGCCGCCACCACCCTGCGGGCGCAGGCTCGCGCAAGCCTCCTCCGCCTTCTGGAACTCCGGGTCGGCCGACTGACCCCCGCCGAAGCCGCCGCCACCACCGTTGCCGGCGGCGCCGCTCGGCCGGTCGCTCGGCCGCCCGCTGGGGCGGTCACTGGGCCGCCCGCCGGGCCGACCGCCCGGGAGCGTCACTCCCTGCTCCTCAAGACACTGCCGGTAGGCATCCATGTCTTGCGCGCCGTCCGACGCCGAAGCCGACGACGACGCGGCATCGGTGGAAGACGACGAACAGCCGCTCAACAGCAGAGCGGCGGTGGCGACGATCGCCGCGGACACCGCGGAACAGCGAGTGGTGCGGAACATGGCCGGTCTCCTCGGGCAGGCGGTGATGGGGCGGTGGCGGACCACCGCCGCGTTACTCAACCCCGTCCGTTTAGCAGTGGGCTGTCAGTAACCCAGGAGTTTCCTGGGAACATGAACCGAGCTCACGGGGCAAGTTGGGCTGTCTCGCACCGTAAAAGACCGTTTCGCCACCGCGAGATGTACGGCCGAGATGGCCGCCACCTCAGAGAGTTCACAGGTAACTGCCAGGGTTTCGACAGGCCGGGCGGCCAGTCTCCCTGCCATGAGAGTGCTTCCACGGCGGCGCAAGACCGTCATGACGAACCTGGTGCTCGGCGTCGCGCTCCTGGGAGCCGCCGCCGGTGCCTATGCGGCGGTCAACAGCGACGACACCGCCCCCGCCACCACAAGCGAACGTACGGTGACGGTCACCAAAGGCACCGTCCTGGCAACGGTCTCCGGCTCGGGGTCGCTCGCCTCCCCCAGTGACGCCGGCGCCAACTTCACCACCGGCGGCACTCTGACGGAGGTGAAGGTCGAACCTGGTGACAAGGTCACCAAGGGGCAGGTGCTCGCGAAGGTCGACCCGTCCTCGGCCGAGCAGAGCCTCGCCGAGCAGGAGGCGGCGCTGACCGCCGCCGAGGCGAATCTGACCAAGGCGGAGGACGGCCAGGCGGTCAGCGGTTCCGGCGGGCAGACCGATCCCGATCCCTCCCCCGTCACGACGGTCGATCCGTCCGCGGTCGCCCAGGCGGAGGCCCAGGTGGCACAGGCCGAGAACGCGGTGGAAACGGCGCACCAGGCCCTGGACGGAACGGAACTGACCGCCCCGGTCAGCGGCACGGTGGCCTCGGTGGAGGGCGCGGTCGGAGAGACCGTCTCCGGTACCAGCGGCTCGGGCTCCACCAGCGGTTCGTCGTCCTCCTCGTCCGCGACGTCGACGACGACCACGGCCACGTCGGCTCCGACGGGCTTCGTCGTCATCACCAACCCCACCGGTATGCAGGTGACGGCCAATTTCTCCGAGACGGACGCGCTGAAGCTGAAGCAGGGACAGGCCGCCACGGTCACCCTGAACGCCGACGCGGAGAAGATCCTCAACGCCAAGGTCCTCTCGGTCAGTTCGCTGTCGACCGACAGCAGCACCAGCAGCGGCGGGTCGGGCGGATCGAGCGGCACCGCCGTGCAGTACGCGGCCACCCTGGCCATCGACGGTTCGACCACCGGGCTGCGGTCCGGGCTGAGCGCGAACGTCCAGGTGGTCACCGGTGAGGCGTCCGACGCACTGCATGTCACGGCCGCCGCTGTCAGCGGTACGGGCGCGAACCGCACCGTCACGGTGAAGAACGAGGACGGCACCACCGAGGTCGTCAAGGTCACCGTGGGACTTCAGGGCGACACCGACGACGAGATCACCAGTGGTCTGACCGAGGGCCAGCAGGTGCAGATCGAGAGTGTCGCCTCGGCGGGCAGCGGCGGATTCCCCGGCGGCACGTTCCCCGGCGGCGCCGGTGGCGCGGGTGGCGGTGGCGGTGGCCGGGGCGGCGCCGGCGGTGCCGGCGCGGCCGGCGGCGGAGGCCGGGGATGAGCCCGCTGCTACGCCGACGGCGTACGAGAGGGACCGAAGGGTCCGAGGCTACCGAGGCGGCCGGAACGGCCGAGGAGAACGGGACGGCCGAGGAGACGAGCCCCTGGGGCCCGCCACCGGTCATCGAAGTGCGGTCACTGGTGAAGAGTTACGGAGAGGGCGGCGGCGCGGTGCACGCGCTGTCCGGACCGGTGGATCCGGTCACCGGCGAACGGGCCGGTGTCGACCTGACCGTGATGCAAGGTGACCTGGTGGCCGTCATGGGCAGTTCAGGGTCCGGCAAGTCCACGCTGATGAACATCGTGGGCTGTCTGGACATGCCGACCGCCGGCCGGTATCTGCTGGACGGCATCGATGTGGGCGGGCTGGACGAGAGCCAGCTGTCGCTGGTCCGTAACCGCAAGATCGGTTTTGTCTTCCAGTCGTTCAACCTGGTGCCGCGCACGAACGCGCTCGCCCAGGTCGAACTGCCGCTGGCCTACGCCGGGGTGAAAGCGGCGGAACGCCGCCGCCGGGCGGTGGCCGCACTCACCGTCGTGGGTCTCGGCGACCGGCTCGATCACCGGCCCAACCAGCTCTCCGGAGGCCAGCAGCAACGCGTCGCGGTCGCCCGCGCCCTCGTCACCTCGCCGGCCATACTGCTGGCCGACGAGCCGACCGGAAACCTCGACAGCCGCAGCACCGACGAGGTGCTCGGCATCATCGACCGGCTCAACGCCACCGGCCGCACCGTGGTGATGATCACGCACGAGGACGAGGTGGCCCGGCACGCCAAGCGGGTGATCCGCCTGGTGGACGGCCAGATCGTCGCGGACGTACGACAGGCGCCCGTCGAGGGACCGCCACCCGCGCTGCGGGACCCCGGCGGCTTCGACCGGGCCGAGTACACCGCCCGGCCCGAGGCTCAACAGGCCGATCGGCCGACCGCGCTGCTGGGTACCGCGCCCGGAGGTGAGTACCAGTGAATCCCTTCGAGACTGTGCGGTTCGCGGTGGCCGGCCTGGCGGCCAACAAGGTGCGCTCCTCGCTGACCATGCTCGGCGTCCTCATCGGTGTCGCCGCTGTCATCCTGCTGCTCGCGGTCGGCAACGGCTCCTCGCAGGCCGTGAAGGACTCCATCGAGAAGCTGGGCACCAACTCGCTGACGATCTCCTCGGGCGGTTCCGGCGGCGCGGGCGCCGCGACCACGATCAAGCCGCTCACCGTGGACGACGCCGCAGCCCTGGCCGATCCCGAGCAGGCACCGAGCATCAAGTCCGTCGCCCCCCAGGTCACCACCTCCCAGACGGCGGTCTACCAAGGCACCTCGTACACCATCGGCCAGGTCGTCGGCACCTACCCCGCGTACTTCGAGGCGTCGAACAGCAAGATCGCCAAGGGCGACTACTTCAGCAACGACGACGTCCTCGACTCGCGCAAGGTCGCGGTGATCGGCTCCACCACGGCCACCAACGTGTTCGGTACCGCGGACCCGGTCGGCAAGACCATGGTGCTCGGTGGCACACCGTTCACGGTCGTGGGTGAGCTGGCCACCAAGGGCGGCACCGGATTCCAGGACCCGGACGACGTGGTGATCGCCCCCCTGCCCACCGTGCAGAACGCGTTCAGCGGTTTCGGCTCCCTCAACCAGATCCTGGTGCAAGCCGTATCGGCCGACGCGACGACCCCGGCACAGAGCGAGATCACCGCCGTCCTGATGGGCAGGCACGGCATCACCGAGGCGAACGCGGTGGACTTCCGGGTCAGCAGCCAGACGACTCTGCTGACCACCCAGGCTTCCACCAACGACACATTCACCGTCCTGCTCGGCGCGGTGGCCGCCATCTCGCTGCTGGTCGGCGGGATCGGCATCACCAACATCATGCTGGTGACCGTGACCGAGCGGACCCGGGAGATCGGCATCCGCAAGGCGATCGGCGCCCCCAAGGGCGTCATCCTCGCCCAGTTCCTGACGGAGTCCACCCTGCTGTCGCTGATCGGTGGCGGCCTGGGGGTCGCCGTCGGGCTGCTCGGCTCCCGGTTCAGCATCGTCGGCATCGAACCAGTGATCATCCCGGCGTCCGTCTACGGCTCACTCGGGATCGCCGTGGCCATCGGCCTGTTCTTCGGCAGCTACCCGGCGAACCGGGCCGCGAGCCTGCGGCCCATCGAGGCCCTGCGGCACGAATGACCCCGTACGTACGACTGCCCCCGAACGTACGGGGCGAGACGTACTGCGCGAGACGCACGACGTGAGACGCACGACCCGACACCACCGGCGCACCGGGGGCGGCGGCCACCGGCCACCGCCCCCGCGATGACGACGATCCGCCGTATGAACAGGAGTACCCGGACATGGCCCGCCACCGCCACTCTGCGAAAGCCGCCGCCCCCCTCGGACCTGCCCCGGCGCCACCGGAAGAGCCGGGGCCCGGCACAGCTCCCGGCATCCCGGACGCGCCCCGTCCCGTCGGGCCGACCGACGGCGCCGGCCGGCCCGACGGCGCCGAGCAGCCCGAGGACGTACTCGCCGATCCTCCGGACATGCGGGACATCAGTGCCGAGCTGAACGCCCCGCCCCGGCGCAAACTCCCCTGGCCCGCCCTGCTCATGACCGCCGCGGTCGTCGCGGCACTGGGCTTCACCGGGGGCGTGCTGGTGGAGAAGGACCAGTCGTCCGGCTCCACCGGGAACGGTGCCCCGGCCGGGGGTGGTGGCGGTCGCCCCGGCGGGGCTCAGGGCGGCGCGGGTGCACGGGCGCCCGTCGGCGCGAGCGGGACGACGGTCGGCACGATCAAGGTGATCGACGGCAGCACGATCTACGTCACCGACCAGCAGGGCGCCGTCATCAAGGTGACCACCGGCAAGTCCACCGAGGTCAGCCGGTCCACGACCGGCGAAGTCTCCGATCTGAAGCCCGGTGAGACCGTCACCGTGCAGGGCAGCCAGAACGACTCCGGCGACGTCAGCGCCACCACGGTGACAGAGGGCGGCGCCATGGGAGGGGGCGGCGGAGGCGGGCAGGCCGACGCAGCTGCCGGGGGCTCATAGCGCGTTTGGGGCCGGCCTCGGCCTGGCCATCGTCACCGCGCACAACGGCCACGTCGACCTCACTACAGCTCCCGGAGAGGGTGCGACCTTCCGCGTACGTATCCCCTCGGCGACATGACATCCCGGTACGGCCACCGGGCGCCCGGCCCTGCCGCACGCCGATCACCGCTCCCCGGCGCACCTGTCCAGATCGGACCAGGCCGCGGCGGACAGGTCGTCACCGGCCCATCGGGCGGCGGACACCACCTCATGGGCGGCGCGGAAGCCCGCGACAACGCAGACCACGGCGGGGTGGCACAGAGGAAAGCGGACGGCGGCGTGAGGCAGCACGGTGCCGTGCCGGGCACAGACGTCGGCGAGCCGGTGGGCCTGCCGCAGCACCGCCCCGGGGGCGGGACCGTAGTCGAAGGAGGAGTCGTCGGGCGGGCGGGGCCTGCTGAGCAGACCCGAGTTGAACGGTGCCGCGGCGACGGCCGAGACGCCCCGCCGCGCGCACGCGTCGAGCAGCGGCGCGGCGGTGCGGTCGAGGAGTGTCCAGCGGCCGGCCACCATCACCGCGTCCACGTCCGCCTCTTCGACGGCCCGCAGCAGCGGGGCGACCGTGTTCGCGCCGACACCGACGGCGCCGATGACACCTTCGTCGCGCAGGGCCGCCAGAGCGGGAAGTGCCTGGTGAAGCGCGGCGTCCAGGTGCTCCTCGGGGTCGTGGACGTAGACGATGTCCACCCGGTCGAGGCCCAACCGGGTCAGGCTCCTCTCCAGGCTCCGCAGCACGCCGTCACGTGAGTAGTCGGGCCGGCGGATCAGGTTGTCCGGTACGGCGAAGCCCCCGGCGGCCAGGTCGGATCCGGTGGGTGCGGGGTGGGGTTCGAGCAGGCGGCCGACCTTGGTGGAGACGGTGAACTCCGCCCGTGGCCGGTGGGCGAGCGCCGCGCCGAGCCGCCGTTCCGACAGGCCGAGGCCGTAGTGCGGGGCGGTGTCGTAGTAGCGCACCCCTGCGTCCCAGGCGGCGTCGACCGCGGCCGCCGCCCGGTCGTCGTCGAGGGGGGCGTAGAGATTGCCGAGGGGGGCGCCGCCGAACCCGAGAGAGCTGACGAGGACGCGCGTGCCGCCGAGCCGGCGGGCCCTCACGCGGCGATCCCGTACCAGCGGGCGGCCGTCGTCCCGAAGACCGCCTCGCGCTCGGCGGCGCTCAGATGGCCGGTGAGCGTCTCGGCGACGGTCTGCACGACGACGGTGACGTCGACGGCGTTCCGGGCGAGCGCCGGCCGTATTTCGTCGGCGGTGAAGGTCCCGCGCAGGGCGGGTACGTCGCGGGTCCATGGCTGGTCGCGCACGGCCAGGTCCCGCAGATGGTGATGGGCGTCGATGCGCACCGTTCGTTCCTCGGGGTCGGTGGACGGAATGGCCGGTGGACGGATTGACGGATTGGGTGAGGAGCCCGCGCGCCCACGTCCCGGTGCGGGCTCGGGCGGATGTGGGCGGGCGAGCGGGGGTGAGCACGGGGCGGGGCGCCACCCGTACCCACGCGGGGTGCGTGCCCTCAATCGAGGTGGAAGATCTCCTCGGCGGGGGCCCACCGCTGTCCCTCGGCCGCGCTGTCCAGCGGCTGCTGGCACGGGTCGGTCAGCGCCCACCACTCGCGCGTCACCGGGTCGGCGGCGATCAGCGCGGTGTCGGCGGCGTAGTCGGTCCCCGTGTACTCCAGATAGCTGAAGAGGAGGCCGTCCCGCAGGAAGATGGAGTAGTTGCCGATGTTGGCGCGCTTGAGGGCGGCGAGTACTCCTGGCCACGCGGCGGCATGCAGTGCGCGGTACTCCGGCTCCTTCTCGGGCCGCAGCCGGATCACGGCGGCGAAACGTCGCATGCCTCAGCCCTCCTTTCGTGTTCGCTGCCCGTCCGGGCCGCCGTCGACGGCCAGGGCGGTGCCCATGGTGGAGGCGGCGGCCGGGGAGGCCGACCCCTCGCGTAGAACGGCGAAGGATCTGCTTCATTTGACAGGCAGGACCATAAGGATCAGATCTCTCCCACGCAATACACTGGACTGAAACGCCCCTTTTTGTCCCAACTGAGGCGAGCAAGAAGAGCTGTTGAATGAATTTTCGCCCGGGGTCTTCTCAACACGTAACACCGCTGTCATAGTTGCGCCACCGATGAATCAGATTAATCTGAATGTGCATGAGGGGGTACGCCATGGCAGCTCCATCACAGGTCCCTGGCGAAGGGGATGACGACGCGTCGCGTCCATACCGGCCGGGTTACGAACTGGTCGCCGAGCAGTTGCTGGACCACATCGCCGAGCAGAACCTGCGGTCCGGGGACCGGCTGCCCACCGAACAGGGCCTGGCGGAGATCCTGGGCGCCTCCCGCAACGTCACCCGCGAGGCGGTCAAAGTCCTGGCGGCCATCGGCCGGCTGAGTGTCCGCCGGGGCGCGGGAATCTTCGTCGCCGACTCGTCCGGCGGGCTGCTGGACGAACACCTCGCGCACTTCCGGCCGACGAGCATGGAAGACGTCCTGATGCTCCTGGACTACCGGACCGTGATCGAGTCCGAGACGGCACGCCGTGCCGCCACCCACGCCACGCCGATCGAGGTGCGGACCGTCCGGGAGTGCGCCGAGACCTCACTGGTGGCGGCCAGGGCGGCCGACGGATACGCCTTCGCCAAGGCCGACACCGCGTTCCACGACGCGGTGGGCGCCGCCGCGCACAACGTGTTCCTGAGATCCAGCGTCGCCGGCGTGCGGCGCCTGGCGTCACAGTCCGATGTGCTGCTCTTCCACGGCGACGCGCCCGGCTCGCTGGAAGTCGCCGCACGACAGCATCTGGCCATAGCGGAAGCGATCGCCGCGGGGGAGGCCGATCTCGCCGGGACGCTGATGGTGGAGCACATCGCCACCACCCAGAGCCAGTTCGAACGGAAGATCCGCGACCGGTTGTTCAACCTCGGCGACCGCGGCACCTCCGGAGCGTCCGTGCCGCCCGCGAGGGGCACCGGTGCCGGGGACGAACCCCTGTCCCCGGAGACGTCCGCCTCGTAACCCGGCAGCACGCCGCCCCGGCTCACACACCGAGCCACCCACCGCCGGCGGAACCCGGAGGACGTCCGGGTTCCGCAGATGTCACTTCCTTGAGGCGATTGGATTTCCGTGTCAGACCCATCTGCTCGCAGAAACGTATTCGGGCCGCTACGAAGAATGCTGATAGCCGCCCTGTCCCTGGCCGCCGTCGCGGCACCCCTGGCCGCCGTGCCGGCCCAGGCGGCCCCGAAGGCGTCCGGCCTGGACGTCTACGTCTCGCCGACCGGCAAGGACGCGGGCACCGGCACCGCCGCACACCCGTTCAAGACACTGGAACACGCGCGGGACTATGTACGCGACGCCAAGAAGAGGGTCAGCGGCGATGTCCGCGTGCGGCTGATGTCGGGTACGTACCAGCTCAGCCGCACCTTCAGCCTCACCGCCGGGGACTCCGGCAGCGACGGGCAGCGGATCCTCTACGAAGCCGCCCCCGGCGCCCACCCGGTGATCAGCGGGGGCGAGCAGATCAAGGGCTGGACCCCGGCCGACGCGTCGGGACAGATCTACAAGGCCGAGATCGGCGACCTCGACACCCGCCAGCTCTATGTGAACGGTGAGCTCCAGACCCGGGCGCGCGGCGAGAAGAACCCGCCCGGCTTCAACAAGACGTCCACCGGCTACACGTTCACCGACAGCGCCATCGGCGCCTACGAGCAGCCCAAGGACCTGGAGGTCGTGAGCAGCTGGGGCTGGAAGCTGCAGCGCTGCGGTGTGGAGTCGATCTCCGGCACCACGATGACGATGGAACAGCCCTGCTGGAACAACGCCAACCTCCAGCAGGGCCAGGAGATCCAGAATCCGACCTGGCTGGAGAACGCCCGCGAACTGCTGGACACCCCCGGCGAGTGGTACGTCGACCGGAGCCGGGGCGAGGTCTACTACATGCCCGAGGCCGGTCAGAACCTGTCGACCGCGACCGTCACGGTGCCGGTCGTGCAGGACCTGGTCAATCTGAACGGCACCCGGGCCAAGCCCGTCACCGATGTCTCCTTCGAGGGCATCACCTTCTCCTACTCCACCTGGCTCGCCCCCAGTTCGTCCGACGGACTCATCGAGGGCCAGGCGGGCTTCCGGATGGTCGGCGAGGGCAACCCCGACTTCAACTCCACGCGTCTGAACTGGAAGAAGACGCCCGGGGCCGTCAATGTGAGCTACGGCCACGATGTCGCCTTCGAGGGCAACACCTTCACCCACCTCGGCGCGGTCGGCCTGAACCTGAACACCGGCACCCAGGGCACCGACATCACGGGCAACGTCTTCCGCCAGATCGCCGCCACCGGTATCCAGATCGGCGGCGTGGAGGTGGTGGACGCCCACCCCGACGACGCGCGTGACATCACCAAGGACACCATGGTCGACAACAACGTTGTCACCAAGGTCGCCGACCAGTACAACGGCTCCCTGGGCATCCTGGCCGGCTACACCGACCACACCGTGATCACCCACAACAAGGTCTACGACCTGCCCTACAGCGGCATCTCCGTCGGCTGGGGCTGGGGCCTGACCGACGCGGGCGGCGACTCCAACTACCCGGACGACAACCTGGGCGTACCGGTGTGGGACACCCCCACCACCAGCCGGGACAACATTGTCAGCAACAACGACATCTCCGACATCATGAAGTCGCAGGCCGACGGCGGCGCCGTCTACACACTCAGCGCCAACCCCGGTGGCACCGTCTCCGGCAACTACATCCACGGTGTTCCCACCCACGCCTACGGTGCCGTCTACCACGACGAGGGCAGCCGCTACTGGAAGAACACCGGCAACGCCTTCTGCGACGTGGCCTACCAGTGGCTGCTGATGAACCACGGCATGGACATCGACGCCACCGGCAACTTCACCACCCAGCCCGCGTTCACCACCCAGGCCAACAGCACGGGCAACAACGTCAGCGGCAACACCACCGTCGGCTCCTGCGAGCAGCTCCCGGCCTCGATCGTGAACAACGCCGGTCTCCAGCCGGACTACCGTCACCTCGACCCCGGCCCCGCCGTCACCGACCGCGAGGCGCCCAGCGCGCCCGGCACCCCCGCCGCCGTCACCGACTTCCCGACGGTGGCGGACCTCAACTGGCCGTCGTCCACCGACAACAAGGCCGTCACCGGCTACTCCGTCTACCGCGACGGCAAGCTCGTCAGCGCCTCCGGAAAGACCTCGGTACGCCTGTCCGGCCTGACGGCGGGCACGACGTACAGCTTCGAGGTCACCGCCCGTGACGCGGCCGGCAACGAGTCCCCGAAGAGCCGGGCGATCGAGGTCACCATGCCCGCCGGCTCCGACCTGGCCCTGAAGAAGCCCGTCACCGGGTCCTCCGACTCGGACGGCAACATCCCCGAGAAGGCGGTGGACGGCGACCTGTCCACCCGCTGGGCCCAGGGCCTCGGCCTGCCCGACCCGTCCTGGATCCAGGTGGACCTCGGTGCCCGCTACGACGTGAGCGGCGCGATCACCACCTTCGAGAAGAGCAGTGGGTACAAGTACCGCGTCGAGGTGTCGCCGGACGAGGTCACCTGGAAGACGCTCGCGGACCACACGTCCGCGAACACCACGGAGATGACCGACTACGCCCACACCGCCGAGCCCGTCACCGGCCGCTTCGTACGGCTGACGGTCACCGGCACCAGCGGGAACGGCGGGAGTGTCTTCGACTTCCAGGTGTACGGCTCCCCCGCCTCACCCAGCTCGGACAGCACGGCCCCCTCGGCCCCCGGGCAGCCCCACGTCACGCCGCTGCTGCCCAGCCTGGTGGAGCTCAGCTGGCCGGCCGCGACCGACGACACCGGTGTGACCAGCTATGTCGTCCACCAGGACGGCGAGCGGATCGCCGTCACCGGCGCCACGACCCTGCGGGTCTCCGGTCTGGCCCCGGTGAAGGAGTACTCCTTCACCGTCGTGGCCCGCGATGCCGCGCTGAACGCCTCCGAGCTGAGCGAAGCGGCCGTCGTCACCACGCCGGCCGACAACGACCTGGCGCTGAGGAAGCCCGTCACCGCCTCCTCCGACTCTGAGGAGAACTTCCCCGAGAAGGCGGTGGACGGCGACCTGTCCACCCGCTGGGCCCAGGGCCTCGGCCTGCCCGACCCGTCCTGGATCCAGGTGGACCTGGGCGAGGACACCGCGGTCTCCAGCGTGGTGACCACCTTCGAGAAGGCCGGCGGCTACAAGTACCGCCTGGAGTCCTCGACCGACGGGACGACGTGGTCCACGTTCGACGACCACACGTCCGAGAACACCGTCACGGCGGCCAACCACTCGTTCACGGACGAGCCTGTCACCGCCCGCTACCTGCGGCTGACCATCACCGGATCCAGCGGTAACGGCGGCAGCATCTACGGGCTCCAGGTGTACGGCGACTTCTGAGCCGTAACGCGCCCCCCGGGCCCGCACGCACACACAGAGACGAAAGCTCAGGATGAAGATCACCCATGTCGAAGTACACCGGATCGAAGTTCCGGCGGCCAGCCCGCCCTTCCGCTGGAGGGACGGACTGAGCGGAAGCGCTCCGGTGGGCGACGGCGCGGTCCTGCGCATCGGCACCGACGAGGGAGCCGAGGGGGTGGCCCTGTTCGCCAGGCCGGGAGCCTTCACCACCCTGCGGGACCTGGTGGACCGGGTCTTCCGCGACGAGCTGGTCGGAGCCGACCCGTTCCAGCGGGAATGGCTCTGGCACCGGGTGTGGGAGTTGGACCGTATCCACGAACTCCCGCTCCCCACCCTCGGCCTCATCGACATCGCCCTGTGGGATCTGGCGGGCCGCCACCTCGGCCAGCCGGTCTGGCGCCTGCTCGGCGGCTTCCGGGAGACGATCCCGGCCTACGCCTCCACCTCGACGTTCTCCAGCATCCCGGAGTTCCTCGACGTGGCGGACCAGTGCCTGGCACTGGGCTACCGCGGTATCAAGCTGCACGCCTGGGGTGACGCCCGGCGCGACGCCGAGCTGTGTCTGGCGCTGCGCGAGCACGTCGGCCCGTCGGTGCCGCTCATGTACGACGGGTCGGCCGGCTTCGACCTGCCCGACGCGATCCGCCTGGGGCGCACCCTGTCCGAGGCGGACTACCTCTGGTACGAGGAGCCGATGCGCGAGTTCAGCATCTCCGCGTACCAGCGGCTGGCGGCCACCGTGGACGTGCCACTACTGGTGGCCGAGACCTCCGACGGAGCGCACATGAACTCCGCGGACTTCATCCGGGCCGGCGCCGCCACCTTCGGTGTGCGGGCCGGCACCACCCTCCGGGGCGGGATCACCGGCGCCATGCGCACAGCACACCTCGCCGACGCCTACCGGCTCCGTGCCGAGGTGCACGGTTCGGACATCCCGAACCACCACCTGTGCATGGCCATCTCCAACACCACCTATTACGAGTCCCTGGTGACCGCGGCGGACGTCGTCCGCGAGCGCCATGTGGACGCTCAGGGCCTGGTCCACGCCCCCACGGCGCCCGGCATAGCCCTCCCGCTCGACTTCGAATACGGAAGCGGACTCCAGCGCTTCGTCGAGCAGCCGCGCTGACCGGGCGGTGGCCGTCCGCCCGGACGGCCACCTCGCCCGGCGCCCCCACAAGGCGCGTACCCGTCCCACGTAAGAACAGAAAGGCAAGACGATGAGGTCTTCCGGATCTCCGCGAACCGGCCGACGCCGCACCGCGACGCGCGCCGCCGCGGCCGCGCTCTCCCTGGTCACGGCGGCCGTACTGGCCGGCTGTGCCAGCGCCGACACCACCACCGACTCCCCGTCCGCGGACTCGGAGTTCAAGCCGGTCGCACAGAAGGACGGCTCGCAGATCACGGTGTGGGCCGACTCCACCCGGCTGCCGTCGGTGGAGGCGTACCAGAAGGCGCACCCCGACGTGAAGATGAAGGTCGTCACGTACGACGGCGGCGCCGACGGCTCCTCGTACCTCCAGTCGAAGGTGCAGCTCTTCGACCGCACCGGCAGCGGCTGGCCCGACGTGGTCTTCGGCACACCCACCGACATGACCTGGGCGTCCGAGCCCACCAAGCCCGGCGCGCAGCCGTTCGCCGCGCCCCTGAACAACAAGCTCGTACCGAGCGCCACGCTCGACGGCTTCGCCAAGGGCTCCCTCACACCCTGTGAGTTCAACGGCGACACCTACTGCCTGCGCAACGACATCGCGCAGGTCGTCCTCTGGTACAACCAGTCACTCATGGACAAGTGGGGATACGAGGTCCCCACCACCTGGGAGCAGTACGAGGCCCTGGGCAAGCGGGTCGCCAAGGAGCACCCCGGCTATCTCGTCGGCTCGGTCGGCGACACCAACTCCCACGAGTCCTACTTCTGGTCCGGCCAGTGCCCGGCGTTCGACCTCGTGAAGCCGGACACCCTGCGCACCGATCTGCAGGACAAGAACTGCGTCCGGACGGCGACACTGCTGGACGAGCTGATCGACGCCAAGGCCGTCACCACCAAGGGCTTCTTCAGCCAGGGATTCGCCAAGAACAGCGGCGACAAGGTGCTGATGGCGTACGGCCCGTCCTGGTACGGCCAGTACCTGTTCAAGGCCGCCTTCAAGACCCCGGCCAAGCAGATCGCCGCCGCGTCCCCGCTGACCTGGGAGGGTGAGACGACGTCCGCCACCGGCAACGTCGGCGGAGGCGTGTGGATGGCGTCCTCGCACAGCGCCAACCTCAAGGCGTCCACGGACCTGATCACCTGGCTGACCACGTCCGACGAGAACCAGGCGTCCGCCCCCACGTACCCGGCCTACACGAAGGCGGCCGATGCCTGGCTGGCCAACCCGGCCAACAGCGACTACTTCGCCAACGATGTGAGCAAGCCCTTCCGGGACGCGGCAGGCCAGGTGTGGACCGGCTGGTCGAACACCAGGTTCTCGGACGCCACCGCCTGGTCCAGCGTCGTCCTGCCGGCGCTGACCTCCGGCAAGAGCCTCGTCTCCACCCTGCCCGCCTGGCAGCGGGAGATCGGCAACGAGGCGAAGGCCGAGGGATATCAGGTGGTCGACGAATGACACTGCTGGAGACCGAGCGCGTCGCCGTCTCCGCCCTCCGCCGCGGCGCCACGCCGCGGCGGAGGGGCCGCGGCCTCGCCGGCTACTTCTTCGTCGCGGGCTACACGGTGCTGCTGCTCGCTTTCGGCGTCTTCCCGACCTGCTACTCGTTCTACCTGGCGCTCACCAACGACAAGGGCCAGTTCACCGGGATCAACCAGTTCCTGAAGGTCGCCCAGGACTACCGCTTCGTCCCGGCCTTCACGAACATGCTGATCTATCTCGTCATGTGGCTGGTCGTCCTGGTGGTCCTCGTCGTCCTGGTCGCGCTGCTCCTGCGCAGCCGGGTGCGGCCGGGCACCTCGGCGCTCTTCCGCTTCCTGTACTACATCCCCGGTGCCCTCGCCGGGGTCGCCAGCGTCCTGGTCTGGCTGTTCATGCTGGACCCGGACGTCAGCCCGGTGTCCTGGCTGCTCAACAGCATGGGCATGCACAGCTTCGCGGCCGTGCTCGCGCCCGGCAATCTGCCGCTGATCCTCATGCTGATCGCCTTCTGGACCGGCGCCGGCGGCTGGATGGTCGTCATGTACGGGGCGCTGAACAACATCCCGGACGAGGTGCTGGAAGCCGCCAGGATCGACGGCGCGGGGCCCTGGCGTACCGCCTGGCACGTCCAGATCCCGATGATCCGGCAGTGGATCGTCTATATGACGATCATGGCCTTCGCGACCGGCACCCAGCTGTTCGTCGAGCCTCAACTGCTCCAGACCGCCAGCCTCGGCCGGGTGAGCCCCACCTGGTCGCCCAACCAACTGGCCTACGTCTACGCCTTCCAGCAGGGCGACTTCAACGGCGCCGCCGCCATCTCCGTCTTCCTGCTGGCGCTGGGACTCGTTGCCGCCGGGCTGCTGGTCGCCCGATCGAACCTGTTCAAGTTGGACGAGAAATGACACAGACCGCCCTCCCCTCGGCAACCACGGGCAGGCGCCTCCGGCCCTCCCGGGCCGCCTCCTTCCTCATCGTGGGCCTCCTGCTCGCCGTACTGCTGGTGTTCTTCGTACTGCCGGTGATCTGGCTGCTGCTCGCTCCGTCCAAGACGGCCGGCGAAGTGGTCCGGGACAACCCGTTCTCCTTCGGCTCGTTCCAGCAGATCGCCATCGCCTGGCAGCACCTGTTCGACTTCCAGGACGGAGCGATGGTCAAGTGGCTGCGCAACTCGGCCGTCTACGCGGGCGGTTCGCTCGTGCTGACGCTGCTCGTCAGCGTGCCGGCCGGCTACGCGCTGGCCCTGACGAAGTTCCGGGGCCGCAAGACACTGTTGACCGTCACCCTGGTCACGATGATCATGCCGCAGGCCACCCTGGTCCTGCCGATCTTCCTGGAGCTCAACCGCTTCCATCTGATCGGCACCATCTGGTCGGTGATCCTGCCCTTCTCCTTCTACCCCTTCGGCGTGTACCTCGTGTACATCTACTTCGGCAGCAGCCTGCCCAGGGACCTGCTGTCGGCCGCCCGGATCGACGGCTGCACGGAGTGGCAGCTCTTCACCCGTATCGCGCTACCGCTGGCGAAGCCCGTGGTAGGACTGGTCGCGTTCTTCAGCTTCGTGGGCAACTGGAACAACTTCTTCCTGCCTTACCTCGTCCTGCCGAGCAGCGACCAGTTCCCTGTCCAGGTGGGCCTGAACCAACTGCTGAGCTCCACTCCCGCGTTCAACCCGGTGGCCGGCGCCGGCCTGAACATCACCATCCCGGAACTGTCCCTGGCGATTCTCGTCGCCATCCTGCCCGTGCTGGTGCTCTTCCTGTTCTCCCAGCGCACACTGGTGTCGGGAATGCTTGCCGGGGCGACCAAGGAATGACCGCACGCACGACGGAGACGGCGCCCAACCGGGACAACGCAATCGAAATACTCGATTAAGAAGATGTCCTATGTGGTGAGGCGGACGAGGCGTTTGTAGCAGCAGAGGGCTGCGGCGAGGCCGGGGAAGGCCAGGTAGTTGCGGGGGTTGCGTTGGTAGCGTGAGCTGAGTCCGCGGTAGCCCGTCAGCCAGGACATGGTGCGTTCGATGACCCATCTGCGGCGCCCTGACCGTTCGCTGGACTCGACTCCCTTGCGGGCGATACGGACGCCGATGCGTTTTCCGCGTAACCATTTCCGCAGGTGGGGGATGTCGTATGCCTTGTCGGCGTGGAGTCGCTGGGGCTTGAAGTACCGGCCGTGGTGGGGGTCGTGTCTCGTTTGGTGACCCGCGACCATGGGCTTCAGCGCTTGGCTGTCGTGGGTGTTCGCGGCCGAGACGCCGACGAGTAGGGGCAGACCGTTCGCGTCCGACAGGACGTGCGTCTCGGAACCCCGCTTGCCCCGGTCCATGGGGCTCGGACCGGTGAGTTCGCCCCCCTTTGAGGTGGTGCAGGATCGCTTCGTGCAGCCGGCCGGCCCCACGGCCGTGGCAAGCGTCAACGCCAGTGCCGCTCGCAGACCCCGAGGACTCGACAACGTGTGTGCACCCATGATGTGCACTCCCGAACGCAAGGTCGGCCCCAACGGGCCTGATGATGAAGAACCGTCCGGCTTCTCACCCGGTCGCTGTCTGACAAGGAGAACTCCGTCGCTGAACGCCCCAGGAGGGCCATGAGGCAACCACCCATCACAGGAGGGGATTAGCCCCCTACCAGCCACCGTGGGGGGGCGACGTTCCCGGCGAACTGCTGTGTTTCCTGGAGGAGCACCCGGGCACCGCGGTCCGCTTGGCCGTCGCCCGGTACATGCCGCCGCCGCACGGCGACGTCTGGGCACGCTGGTACAGCGGCTGCACCGAGCCCATGAACCTCGGCGAATGGTCCGGCTGCCTGGCGGTCGGCCGCGGTGGCGAGTTGTGCGGCGGTCCCGCCGCCCACGACGGCGCACACGGCTACGACCCCACCGACCAGCGCGGCGACCGGTTGGCATACCCCTACCGGCCACGACTCCTCATCGCCCTGGCTCAGCAGAACTGTCCACTCATGATCAACTAATGCACAGCCACGCCGGCCCGATCCCCGACGCGACCGGCCTCCGGACGGCGCCTCCGCCCCCGCCCCTCGGGCCGGGGGCGTCGTCACGCCGGTTCCGCGACCGGGCGTATGGCCCGCAGACAGTCCGCTTCCCGTGGAACTGTCGCACAGTCGACGGGCTGCGTTCATGGACGCTCGCTCACCACGACCGGCTCCGTCGCCGGGCCGGGGCAGACGGTGGATACGCCTCGGCCATCCGTGTGCAGGTTTCCTGCTTTCCGCGCGTCGCGTCGGGGCTGGGAGAAAGGGTTCTCCCATGTCTCTGACCGCAAGTTGACCTAGTGGGGCTGGTTGAGGCCCTGTCACTATCGTTGGCATGTCGACCACTGGTGCCGGCTACGGCAGCAGTGCCACGTCACCGCGTCCGCCTCCCCCGAGGGACGACGAGCTGCAACCGCCGGACCTGGTCTTTTGAACAGCCGTCGCCGTCCGCCAAGTACGCGAACCGGCTGATGGTTTGGAGATGCCGTTGCCCAGTCATGACACACCCGCCCACGACCACAGCTGTTCATCCCCGGCTCCGGCCCCGGGCCCGTTCCGCGACCCGAGGGAAGTCGCGAACTTCGCGCCCGCCGCGCTCGGATACGCCCTCTTCGCCACCCGCTGGCTCCAGGCTCCGCTCTATTTCGGCTTGGTCGCCGCACAGGGTGTCTATGTCTACAAGTTCTTCAACGAGTTGTGGACATTAATCGTCCATGTCATCAACGGTCACGCCGACGAGACGTATGTCATGCTCGCCGTCCTCAAACTGGTCGACGTCGTGATGATCGCCAATCTGCTGATCATGACGATCGTCGGCGGCTACGAGACCTTCGTCTCGCGCATCAATCTCCAGGGCCATCGCGATCAGCCGGAGTGGCTCTCGCATGTCAACTCGAACGTGCTCAAGGTCAAGCTCGCCACCGCCATCGTGGGCATTTCGTCCGTCCATCTGCTGCAGATGTTCGTCGACGTGCACCACACCTCCCGGCACGCGCTGCTGTGGGGGACCGTGATCCACATGGCCTTCATCCTGTCCGCCGGGATTCTGGCCTATATGTCGGGCCCCATGTTGGAGTCGCGGAAGAGCAATCACGGGTGCGGTGGCCATGAGGGCGGTGGCCATGAGGGCGGTGGCCATGCAGGCAGTCACGGAGCAGGGAACCTGCGGCTGATCCCGAAGCCGTCCACCGGGTGGCACGACGATGCCACGTCCACGTCAGCAGGGCGCGCGGCGCCCTCCGCCTCCGCACCGACGTCGGCTCCGGCAGCGAAGTCGGCCTCCGCTTCGTCGCGTGGAGGTTCGGGCGCCGAGTCCCGTATCCGCGCCGCGGGCTTCCCCGCCCCCAAGGCGCTGGAGGACTTCGACCACGACTACCCCCGGTCACTTGACCGGGAGGCCGTGGCAATGCTCGGCAAGCTGAACTTCATCACCGCCAAGGAGAACGTGGTCCTCCTCGGCCCACCGGGCACCGGCAAGACCCACCTCGCCGTCGCCTTCGGCACGCGCGCCTGCCAGGCCGGCCACCAGGTACTGTTCGCCACCGTCGCCGAATGGGCCGCCCGACTCGCCGACGCCAAAGCCGCAGGCCGCCTCACCGGGGAACTGGCACTGCTGGACCGGTACCCCCTACTGATCGCCGACGCACTGGGCTACTTCCCCCTGCAAGCCGAAGAGGCCCAGCTCTTCTCCTGCCTCGTCGCGCACCGCTACGAGCGCGGCTCGCTGATCGTCACCAGCGACAAGCCCCTGAGCGGCTGGGACCTCGTCCTCAGCGACACCGTGGTGGCCTCGGCCGTGATCGACCGCCTCGTCCACCACTCCGAGATCATCAGCGTCGAGGGGGACAACTACCGGATGCGCGACCACGGCAGTTTCGGTTTCGCGTCCCCGGCCGTCCGTTAGCCGCACACCTGGGCCCTGCTCCAGGTTGGCATCTTGACTTTTGCGTTTTGGCCGTGGGGTTCTGAGGGTCTTGCCCAATTAGTAGTCGAAATCCATGTAGTCGATGTCGTTGATAGCGACATCCGAAAGTCCCAGAGCGCGCCCGCCGCCGTCCTGGAAATAGACGTCCTTAAGCCCATCAGCGATGATTCCGCGCATCTGCTGGTCGCTGGCACCGGCGTCACGCGCGTCGAACAGGCGCCGGGCGTACGTCGCGGGGAGGTGCACGGTGACTCTTCGGAACCGTCCGTCGTCCGTTGTGCCGACCGGCGCGGTGTAGCCGAAGCGGGCCCTGGTCTCCACGGTGATGCCTCCGGTGGCGGCGGCCTGTTTCTGCCGGCGTTTGCGGACCTGCGGCTGCCAGCGTGCCCGTACCGCGCCGTCGATCTTCGCGGCGACGTCGGCGCGGGCGTGCTTGCGGGCGCCGCGCCGGTAGCGGTTGACGGAGTCGGCGGTGACCCCGAGCTCCGCCGCGACGGCGCGCGCGCTGCCCATCTGCCGGAGCAGGTAGCCGATCTGGCCCTTCAGTGTCTTGGGCGGCCGGCGGGTGAAGGCTTCCCGGTCGGCCCGCTCGATCGCGTCCTCGATCTCCCCCACCGTGCTACTCCCCTTCGTCCAGGACGGCGTCGCCGCCCTTGATGTGGCGGGCCGGGTTGAGGCCCTTCTCCATCAGGTCGACCGCCCACAGCACCGTCTGGACGCCCTCCAGCTTCGCCAGGCCCGGGGTGGACCCGAGACGGAATCCGCCCGGCTGCGGCTTCCCGGACGCCGCGTACGGCAGAAAGTCCAGCGGGCTTTCCCCTGGCGAGGGGTAGACGACGCAGTCGGACAGCACCGCCAGCGGGAACAGCCCGGTCATCTTCGCCATGTTGTTGAGCTTGCGGTGCATGTTGACCCGGGCCTTGCTGATGACGGCGGCCCGGATGTCCGGGCGCCAGGTCGGCCGCTGAAGGGCCGGCCACGTCTCGCCCTGCTTGTAGTGCTTGCCCTGCGGGCGCTCGCGGAGTTTCCCGACGCCGCCCTTCACCGTGGCCTTGATGGCCGAGAGGACGGCGGCCAGAGCCGGGTCGTTCTGCTTGTGCTGCTCCATCGCCGCCAGGAACTGGTGGTCGTCCAGGTCCTTGGTGACTCCGAGGTCGGCGAGGGTGTCGACATACGCGTTCTTGAGCCGGTCGTGCCACGGGTCCAGGTACGCGCCGGTCTCCCGCCGCAGATACGCCTCGATGGGCTGGACGTTGTGGCCGAGTTCCTGGGCGTAGGCCACGGTGTGCGTCTGGTACCACGCCGGGCCCGCCGGGCGGGCGCCGTCCGGGGTGAACGGCGACGGCAGGCGCGGGTCCAGCTCGATGTGGGACAGGTCGACCAGCCAGGAACCGGGGATCTTCGGGTTGAACGCCGGGGCATGGAAGTGGTCCGGGGCGGACAGGCCCACGACCAGGCGGGCCGCCGCCGCGAGAAACGCCGTGTTCAGGTCCAGGCCGACCGCGAAGGGCAGCGTGCACTCCTCATCGGACAGCGTGTCCACCGACCGCACCCACTGATACGCCTCCTCATTCAGGAAGCCGCCACTCCAGCCGGAGTTCACGACGACGGGATGCTCCGCGGTGGCCTCCGGCGGCGCCGGGTCCATCGGCTCCGTGCCCAGCGAGCCCGCGTTGTGACCGGACACCCAGTTCCCGCTCGCGGGGTCCTGCACGGCCTTCGTCGGCGGGCGCAGCGCCGTCATCAGCTCCAGCCCCGAGACAGCCGTGGAGCCGCGCGGGGTGATGACCCGGGTCGCGTAGATGCCGAGGACGCGGGCGATGTCGGTCGGCGCCATCTCCGTCACACCGGGCCAGGACCGGTCGTCGAAGGCGTCCCAGGAGAGGATCGCGAGCTGCACGCACTGCCGCTCCCTGCCCTGGGCCTTGCGGTAGACCCTGGCCCACGGCCCGAAACCACGCTGCGTCAACTGCCACTTCGCGCGTCCGACTTGCTTGACCACCGGGTGGTCCTCCGGCAGACGCAGGGAACGGCGCTGCTCGTGGCCCTCCAGGCGCTCCGGCAGTCCGAGCTTCACCGCAGCCGCCGCCGTGAGCACGATCAGCGGATCGGAGTCCTTGCCGTACCGGTGCAGCTTGGGCGAGCCGATCCCGGACTCCTTGAGGGTCCACTCCACCAGTTCGGGGATCGTGGTGGCCGGGCAGTCCAGCACAATGCCGTCGATCCCGTACGCGGAACCGCCCCCGTCCAGGACGGCGAGCGGACCGTGCGGGAAACGCGGATCGACGGCGGGCTTCGCCGTCCTCTTCGCCGCCGGACGGCGCGACGACGTCGCCGGGCGGGCGGGGCGCTCCGGCACGGCTTCGACGGCGGGGCCGGCGGAGGTGCCGGGGGCCTCAGGCGCGGAGGGTCCGGTAAATGTCTCCGGCACCTCCGGCCGGGGCGCGACCACCGGGGCGGGCGCGGGAGTGCCGTGGGCTGGGAACTTCGCCGTCCACCCGTCCAGCAACCGCCGATACGCCGACAGACGCGGCTCCTTCGGCTCCGACCTGCCGTTCTCATAGTTCTTCACCGACTGCGTCGACGTCTTCAACGCGACCGCGAGACGGGCCTGCGTGACACCGGCAGCCTCACGCAGCCGGGCACGCTCCGCCGGGGGCGGCAGCTGCGGCTCCTCCTCCAGCAACGCGTCCACCGACGCGAACAGCTCTTCCTCGGATGCCATGGGTGGATCTCCTTTCACACCCCAACCCTAGCACTATTTACCCTAGTTATTAGCCCATTTTTTAACCCGTTCAGTTCTTCCGGTGGGTGGAGAAAGGACTGTCCTTCGACATCGAAGATAGTCACGTGCAGCGCGCTGATCTGGGGCGGCTGGGTTGGATGTCAATGGATGCGGCTCGTCGTGAGTGAGCTTGGTGTGCTGCCTCGTGAGGGTGGTGCCGCTAGGCGGAACTGGTGGTACTGGTCGGCAGAGCCTGCTGATAGAGCGCCACCAACACACCGTGCACAGGTTGATCCTGTGCATTTCCCTCGGTCTCGTCGACCAGCTTGGCGAGGGCCTCGCCGAGTTCTCTTGCCTTCGCAGAGCTGAGACGCAGATGGCGCAGGGTCAGGTGGGTCTCGGCGGGAGACCGGTCCAGTTCCTGGGCGACCGCGGCGAGCATCGCGGCGGTGCCTGCCGCCTGGGGTTCGGCGACGACCATGCGACGGGCCGTGCGCTGGTAGTACTGCTCGGTGCCGCCGCGGACCTGGCGGGTCTCGGCGACGTGGACCAGCCCGGCTTCGCGGAGCACTTTGAGGTGGTGGGCCACGTTGCCCTTCTTCGCGTCGAGCCGCGCCGCAAGCTGTCTGATGGTGGCAGGCTGGTGTCCCAGGGCGAAGAGCAACCGCTGGCGCAACGGGTGGGCGAGCGCCGCGAACTGCTCAGGCGCACCGATCTCCAGAACATCCTCAGGAGGCGGCAGATGGGAAGGCTGATCACGCATACCGTAAGTGTCTAAATTCTTTGACGCTTTCGCAAGGCAGTGCTCTACTCCCGGGCATGACGACTCTGACGAAGCTTCAGCCTGCCCCTGTCATCGACGAGACAGCCCGACTGCTGACCGAGCACTACGTTTTCCCGGAGATAGCCGAGCAGCTCGCCGGCCTGCTGCGACGACGCCTCGCCGGGGGCGCCTATGACGTCGACGGCGCCGAAGAACTCGCCCGTCTTGTCACCTCGGACCTGCAGTCCGTCAACGGCGACCGGCACCTGAGACTGAAGCACCACCCCGACCCGGTGCCCCCGCAGCAGGGGGCTGCCACCCGGGCCTCCATGCGCCGGGACTTCGGCACCTCGCTGGGCGGGGCGCCCCGCGTGGAGCTGCTCGACGGAGGGGTCGCCGTACTGGAGCTGGCGCCGATGCTGTTTCCGCTGGAGTGGGCCGCCGAACCGCTGAGCGCCGCGCTCACCCTCGCCTCCCGTGCCCAGGCGCTGATCGTGGACCTTCGCGCCAACCGGGGCGGCGACCCGGACACGGTCGCCTTCGTCTGCAGTTACCTGCTGGACGAGCGCACCCACCTCAACACCATGCACTGGCGCGACGGCGAGCGCGGCGAACAGTCCTGGAGCCTGCCGCACGTACCCGGCGCGAGCTTCGGTGGCAGCAAGCCGTTGTATGTGCTGTCCAGTAACAGCACCTTCTCCGCCGCTGAAGAACTGGCGTACGACCTCCAGCAGCTCGGCCGCGCCGAGGTCGTCGGCGAGCCCACCCGCGGCGGCGCACATCCGTGCAAGGGCTGGACCGTGCACCCGCACCTGGAAGCCACCGTCCCATTCGGCCGCGCCATCAACCCTATCTCCGGCACGAACTGGGAGGGCACCGGTGTGCAGCCGGACACCCCTTGCGCCGCTGCTGATTCCCTCGACCACGCGCACGCACTGGCCCTCGCCCGACTGGCAGGCTGACCCAGCGCTCCAGGGCCGTCAGCCTCGCGGTCCAGCGACCTGCCGGCTCTTCCAACTCGGTGGAATCAACGCTGACTCCCAGTTCAACCACGGCGGCAGGGCTGGCACTTCAACGCCAGCCCGGTCCTCTGCGGCGAGCCTTGTCAGAGGTGGCTGTCATAGTGCCCGACATGGACCGCGACACCTTCTGGAAGCTCATTGAGAAGTGCCGAGGTCCGGCACTTGGCCGGGCCGGGCGGCTCGCCTGGTTGCGGGGTGAGCTGGCACGGAAGCCCGCAGCGGAGATCGTGGGGTTCCAGGTGTGCCTCGATCGCCTGTGCGAGCAGGGGTTCACTTGGGACCTTTGGTGTGCCGCCGAGCGGATCTTCGGGGGCTGGTGTTCGGACGACAGCTTCTGCTACTTCCGCCTGTGGGCAGTCGGCCTGGGCAGCACCACGTTCGAACGGGCTGTCCGGAACCCCGACACACTGGCCGAAGCTCCAGAAGTACACCGCTTGGTGGGCCGGCCACGGCGCTCCTGGGACGATAACCGGCCGGAGTGGGAGGAGCTGGACTATGTCGCGGCCATGGCCCATGAACAGGTGACCGGAGTTCCTTACGACGCTGGGTCCTTCTACGAGGCCGTGGCCGCCCGCCGGAGCGGCGACGACGTACTTCGGAATCCGCTGGGAGAGCGTTGGGACGTACGAGACGAACTCGAAGCGACGCGCAAACTGCCGCAGCTGAGCACCAAGTTCCCGATCACGACACAGCCCTGACCTGATCTCACTCACGCATGATGCACTGAATGAGGCCGGTACAAGGCGGTGCCGTTCCACCCTCGCGCTACTCTTCGGCCCGGGTTCTTCCGGGACTGCGCTCGGCTCAGAGCTCTCCTCGCGGCAGCTGAGGATGCCCGCGGCAGAGCAATCACTTTCCGGATACAGCCTCGCTGCTCTGTGCTTGTTCGACCCGGCCGGGTCCCGGGAGGATCCGCTCGGCCCGTCCACGCCGGTAGTGTCGGCCAAGACCGGTCCCCTGGGACAGGGCAGAGCCGACCTGGCGCACTGGCGCAGCCCTCCCCGTCCCGCGCGCCTTCCATGCGGAGCGGGTTCGCGACTGCGCAACCGCGCCGTCGGGGCCATGAACCTCTTCCACACCGCCAGCGGGCCACTCACCACCCCCGACATCTCCCTCGCCCGGGCCCTCGCCGACATCGCCGCCATTGACCTCGACACCGCTCGCACCCCCCGCCCTCGAAGCCTCCCATCGATTGGAGTCATCATCAGCCCTCAAGTCATCGATGCAACTGGGGGCGTCATCGCCGTACCACCACAACGGGTTTGGTATACGTCGTACGGCTCGAACATGGATCTTGCCCGCCTTGCGCACTACATCACAGGGGGACAACCTCCTGGCAGCACGAGGGAGTATCCGGGGTGCCGAGATCAACGGCTACCTGAGCGATCCCTGCCCGTGGAGATCGTAGGCTCCATGTACTTCGCCACCGAGTCGACAGTCTGGACCGGCGGGAGGGCGTTCCTCGATCCGGGCGCCGAGGGCCGCGTGCTGGCGCGAGCACACCTTGTCACCGCCCAGCAGTTCTCGGATATCGCCGCACAGGAGATGTACCGGGAACCGGGAACCGACCTCGACCTGAGCGAGGTTCTGAGCCGTGGCCATGCCGTGCTCGGGAACGGGCGATACGAAACGCTCGTATGTCCGGGGATCCTCGACGGGGCGCCGATGCTCACGTTCACGGCGCCCTGGAGCGTTGATGAGGTCGAACTCAACGCGCCATCGGCCGCGTATCTCACCGTCCTGACGCGCGGTCTGCTTGCCGCAGGGGCGTGGGAGTTCGCCACGATCGCCGAGTACGTCGCTGCCTGCCCCGGCGCGTCGGGCCACTGGACAGAGCGAGAGATCAGAAATCTGATCGCCGCGTAGGGCGCGCCTGTGCCGACACCGCGCTCGACCGTCCTGTTCCTGGGCCCGGCGGTACCGACCACCTTCCGCAGGGCCGCCCGCCGCGCCGGCTTCCGGATTCTGAACGCCGCCTCTCCCAGATCTGAAGACAGAACACTCCCCGACACCGCCGGGGCACGGCCCGTCCCTCCCCCGCTTCCCCCGCTTCCCCCGGTTGGCCGGCGCCTGCGAGACGCGCCGGCCAACCGGGGGAACCGCGTGGAGACGGGGGCGGATCAGCCCAACCCGGCCGCCCGCACGACGGTCTGCGCAACTGAGTTGCCCCTGGCGTCGGAAGCGTGCACCCGCACCGAGAGGAAGTCCGCCTTCGCCGGTGCGCGCAGGTGGGTCAGAGCGCCTCGTGAGGAGTTGCTCAGCGTCGCCCGCTGCCAGGTGCGGCCGTCGTCGTAAGACAGCTCCACCTTGTCGGTACGTACCGCGGCGACCGAGACTCCCGGGATGTGCGCGGGAGTGACGACGAGCTCGGCGTTCCGCTTGGCCGTGCCGTCGGCCCTGGTGGCGATGGTGTAGTCGACCTGGACCAGCGGCAGCGTCTGCCTCGTTCCCTTCTTGGGGGCCTCCGAGACAAATCCCCACTCGGTTGTGGTCGCGGTGGAGTACGGGTACCCCTCCGTGCGCGCGGTGGTGGTCACCAGCCGGTAGCCGGAACGTTCCGCGGGCACCTCGGCGCCGACGAACGAGCCCTCGCCGGAGGCGAGCAGGGTGTCGCCCCGGTAGAGGGCGCTCGTCTGGGACGTGGTGCCGAAGCCGATGACTCCCGCGTGGTCCTCCCCGCTGTCACCGAAACCGGGGAGGAATGCCTGCACGCTGTTGCCGGTGCGCTCCGGCAGCCACTGGCTGCTGTTGAGACGGGGCCGTTCCATCGGACCGAACCACTGCACGTCAGTGGACTTGCCCGCCGAGTAGTCGATCACCCCGGAGAACTGGAAGGACTTGATGCCGACGCTGGCCTCCTCCATCCACGGGACGTTCTTGTCCGCGGTCACCCAGTCGGTGCGGTGCGCAGCCGCGTTGGACACCCGTGTCCCGCCGATCTTCACCCCGAGGTAGGGCTGGATGTCGTAACGGAATTCGTCGACCTCGTCGGCCGGATCGTTGCGGAAGTCGACGTTCACGCGGGCGAGTTGGTGTTCCTTGGGCGCGTATTCCAGATCCCGCGGAATCTTGCCGTGCCAGGAGTGGACCAGGTCGTACAGGTACTCCGTCTTGGCATGGCCGACCACCCGCATCGGTACCGAACCCGTGTGGCTCTTCTGGATGCGGCTGATCAGGGTCTCGCCCTCGGTGCGGGACACCCCCGCGACAGTCAGCGGGGTACGGCGGACCGCCTCGCGGAGCCGCCCGTCGAGGTCGTTGACCATCACCAGGAGCGCCACACCGGCCTGTTGTGCCGCCTGCACCTGGTCGGCACCGGACGGCGCGAAGTCACCGTCCTCGGGTGCGTAGCGGACGACGGCGACCTTCCCCTTCGCGTCCAGGGAGGCGTAGTCCTCGGTCCTGCCGTTGCCCGCGAACACGGCGGGGAGGGTGCGGTTGCCGTTGGAGGGAAGTGCGGAGCCGGGCTGGATCCACAGGTCGTCGAAGTCCTGGTCGCCGGCGGTGAGGGCGAGCAGCGGCTGCTGCATCCGCCAGCGCGCGGTGTAGACCAGATCGCCCCTGGCGGGTTTGGCGGTGGGCAGAGCCCACAGGCTGTCGAATCCGTCGCCGACCATGTGCGCGTCCGCGATGGGGGGCGCGTCGCCGCCGAAAGTGCGGCTGAAGTCGACGCGGACGTCGCTGTCGGTGCTGGTTCTGGGTGTCCTCAGTTCGACCTGGCGTACCCGGGTGCCGTCCAGCACGATGTCGGTGTCGCCGCCGTGCAGGTCGATGGTGGGTGCTGCCAGCAGGGCCAGACCTGCCGACGACTCACCGTGGGTACCTTCGACGGCGAGCCAGGTCCAGGCGGTGTAGGTACCCGCCGGTGCGATGACGTCGAGGACGCCGTTCCGGCTGTACTGGGCCGAGTAGTACTCGTCGCCCTCGCGCTGGTAGTTGACCAGGACGTTGACAGGGGCACCGCTGCGGTCACTGACGTGGATCCGCAGGTGGTGATCCTCCTCGCGGGTGCTGACGGCGACGAGGGTCCTGGTCGTCGTCTTCCCGTCGACCGATCCTGTGACGTGGCCCGTGTAGCGGTTGCCGGCCGGGGCTTGGTCGAGGTGCGTGGTCAGGGTGGTCGAGGCGCTGCCGCCCGCCGGGACGACGAGCTGCCGGTCGGCCAGCGTGAACAGATCCTGTGGCGCGTCGGGGGCGGCGACCTCCAGATTGACGGTCACCGCCTCGTCACCGCTGTTGTTCCACCGGACCGTCTTATCGACGGTCTCGCCCGGGGCGCCGCCGAGCGAGTGGATCCCGGCATCGACGGTTCCGGTCGCGAACAGGGTTCCCTCGGTGGCGGCGACCAGGTCGACGCGGCCGTTGCCGCCCTCGTCGGGGTTGGCGGGTGTCGGGAGAGAGCTGCTGATCAGGGCGTCCTTGATCCGGTCGCCCTTCCAGTCGGGATGCTCGGCCGCCAGCAGGGCCGCGGCGCCCGCGACGTGCGGGGTGGCCATGGAGGTGCCGCTCATCTGTGTGTACGGACCGGTGCCGCCCCCGTACTGGGAGCGCGCGGCGAGGATGTCCACGCCCGGCGCGGTGATCTCCGGCTTGATCGCGTCATCACGCAGCCGTGGTCCTCGGCTGGAGAAATCGGCGACGGCGTCCTTGGAGTCGACCGCGCCGACGGTGAGGGCCGCGTCCGCCGCTCCCGGTGAGCCGACCATGTGGTCGGCGGGGCCGGAGTTGCCGGCCGCGATGGTGAACAGTGCCCCGGTTTCGGCGCTGAGCTCGTTGACCGCCCGGCTCATGGGGTCGGTGCCATCGCCCGGGGCGTCGGAGCCGAGGCTGAGACTGACGATGCGCGCGTCGGCGTCGCGGGCGGCCCACTCCATGCCGCTGATGATCCAGGAGTCCTGCCCGATGCCCAGATTGCTGAGCACCTTGCCCACATGCAGGTTCACGCCGGGGGCCACACCTTTTTCGGTGCCGCCGGACGCGGCCCCGCTTCCGGCGATGGTGGATGCCACATGCGTGCCGTGGCCGTGGTGGTCGTTGACGTCCTCGCCCGGCACGAAGCTGGCGGAGGAGGCGACGCCCGCGAGATCGGGGTGCCCGGTGTCGTATCCCGTGTCCAGGACCGCCACGTCAACACCCTTGCCGGTGTTGCCCTTGGCCCAGACCTCGGGGGCGCCGATCTGCGCTGCGCTCTCCGCGAGGGAGGCCTTGACCTTCCCGTCCAGCCATACTTTCGCAATGCGGCCGGCCAGTTCCGGTCCCCCGTTACCGGGGGCGGACGCGGTGAGCGAGCTCGGTTCGGTGCGGGACGGAGCGGAGGGGGACGGGGAGGTGAGGGAGTGCCAGAAGCTCTCGGCCCGGTCGCGGTCCGCGGTGAGCGCGGTGCTGTCGATGCTGCTGAGAGGCCGTGCGTCGGTCGCGCCTTCAGGCAGGGGCGGTGCCACGAAGGAGCGTCGTGACGAAGGGGTGTAGCTGACGATCACTGGCAGACCCTCGGTGTGGGCGTCGTCCAGTTTGTCGGCTATCAGGCGGGTGACGTTGAAGAGTTCCGTATCGAGTCTTCCCGCCGCCACATAGGGATCGGCGGATGACGGGTAGACGTAGGTGTCCCCATCACGGGTGGTTATGCGGGCGTCGGCGCGGCGACCGTCCGGTCCTTCGACGGTGACGGAGTCGGGGCCTTTGCCGCCGGGTGTGACGGTCACCCGGTCACCGGTCAGCAGGGTGACGGTGTGGCTGCCGGTACCGGAAGGAGCCTCGCCGACGGCTGCGACAACGTTGTCGGGGATGTCGGTGCTGTCCTGGCCGGCAGCGGCGGCCGACGGGGTGGCCGTCAGCACCACCAGGGCCGAGCCGATTGCCAGCAATTTGTGTCTGCTGGTGCGCTTCTGTCTCACTAGGTGTTCCTTGCATCGAAGTCTGCGCGGACGCCAGGACCCTAATGTGATGATCATTAGAAGGGACAGTGATCTTTCGGAAAAAACATCGAGGAAATCTGGCTGTCATCGAGACAGCGAGTCGCGCTCGGGGCAAAGCCTGTCAAAGCTGTCGGCGCCGGGCTCCCGGCGGGTCACGGTCCGAAGCGCATGCTGATGTGGACCGCGAGGTGTCCGCGAAGGGGGCACGGGCGCAGGTCGACGCCCGCAGCCACGACGACGAGCGCGAGGTCATCGAACTCGCGCTGAGGCGGGGTGAGGAACCCTCGTCGGCGGGACCGATATGCGGGTCAACACGGAGCGGACTTCCCTGTGTTCGCGCTCACCACCCAGAGAGTGACGATCGCGGCCCGGCCGGCTTCGGCCGGAGGGCGGATCGGACCGGCCGGCTTGGCCTTCCGTCCGTCCCGGTCGGGCAGGTCGTCCCACGCGGCGACACGTCCCGGCACCAGCCGTGCGAGGGAACACGCTGCCGGACGGCAGCCCCGCCGCGGCGACGGCCAGGTCGGCCGCTCCGCCCAGGACGCGGCGTCGGCTCGGCCCGGAGTTCTGCTCATGGCTCATGAGGGGCTCCTACTTCGCTCAAAGATCAGGGGATCGTGCGGCTCTGCGCGATCTGTGGGCGGTGGTCCACCCGCCGGGCTCGCTGCGCGGTCCGTCGGCACGAGGGGCCGGTCGGACCACTGCGACGGCGCCCGGCGTCCAGGCTGTCCCACCGAAGGACGCCCGTGGTCCCGGAGATCGGCGCCTCCACCAGGGCTCCGGCAACCGTGACGAGGTGACACCCCGGGCAGCACACCCGAGTTCCGATGATCACCCACGCGGACAGTCCTACTCAGGAAGAGGCGCCCTGGCAGGACTTCGCCCCTCCGCGAGTGGCTGCTCTCCATCGCCACCGGCGGCCGGCGGCTCCACCTCTCGCGCATCCACCTCGCCCCCCCTTCCGCATCAGCACCGCGGTGCGGCGAGGCGCGCGCGGGGATGTGACGGCGGTTCGCCGTACGGGACGCGCAGCGGCCCGCGCCGGCACAGACACGGCGCCGCATGACCCGCGCTTTGCGTTCTTGACCGGAACCTGCCAAAGCGGTTGGATCAACCCGGCTGCCCTGTAAGGCCGTTCAGCACGCATGGCCAGTGCCCGACGATCCGAGGAGCCCACATGCGCAAGCCTGTCCCCGCCGTCCGCAGATCCGCCACGCTCTCCGCCGCCCTCGCGGCCTCCGTCCTCGGAGTGACGGTCGCCGTCGCACCGGCCGCGCATGCCACCCCGCCGATCGAGACCTGTCAGGTCCCGGAGAACCCCTCCTGGGACGGCTGGACCAACTATTCGGAGCTGGTCCGCTCCCTCCAGTCCATCGAGCGCCGCAGCCACGGCCGGGTCGACGTGGAGAAGGCCGGGCGGACCACCGAGGGCCGCACCCTGTGGCGGGCGCGGGCCGGCAACGGCAAGAAGGTCGTGCTGGTCACCAGCGCGATCCACGGCAACGAACGCACCGGCACCGAGGCGCTGCTACAGATCCTGAACCGCCTCGGCACCTCCCAGGACCCGCACACCCGCGCCCTGCTCCGCCAGGTCACCTTCGTGGCGATGCCGATGGTCAACCCGGACGGAGGCGAGCTCAACCGCCGCGCCAACGTCATCTCCTGGAACCAGGTCACCGACCGCTTCCCGCAGCTCAAGGGCGCTCCGAAAGCCTGGTACCACTCCGAGACCGGTGACGGCATCGCCAAGCCCGGCTTCGACCTCAACCGCGACTTCAACCCGGACCTGAACTACGTACCGAAGGCGTCCGACCTGCCCGGCGAGCAGACCGACGCAGGGTTCTTCCTCTCCCCCGAGTCGCGCGCGATCCGCGACACGTACGTCCAACTGCGCCGCGAGAAGGGCCAGGTGGAGGCGTACATCGATCTGCACCACATGGGCCCGTGCGACCGGCTGACCAGCGGACCGCAGGCCGGGAAGTTGATCTCGGCGGCGATCGACTACCCGCCGCTCGGCGTCGAGGACGGAGCCAAGTACAAGAAGGACTGGCCCAAGCTCGACCAGGACAAGTCGCGGCGGTACGCGCTGGCCGCCGCCAAGGGGATCTACGGCAAGTACGGCATGAACCAGGCCGAGTCGGCGATCGGGCGGTACGTCCACCCGGACGAGCGGGAGTACGCCGGGCAGGGCCGGTCCGCGTTGGCGCTGAACGGCACCGGGACGGTGCTGTTCGAGGTCCGGGGACAATCGGACGACCTCGGCGAGCAGCACAAGGAGGTGTTCACGGCGACGGTCCGCACCGGCGTGGAGTCGATCATGACGGGGGTCGCCACGGGCGCCGCGGACCGGCTCGACGGGGACGAGTTCTTCACCCTGCCGACGTACGGCTGGGATTCCCCGAAGCCCTAGGTGTATTGATCACGAGCGTTGTTGACGCTGGCGGGGCTTGATCATGGCGAAGACCTCCGGGTGGTGGAGCTGTAGGGGAACTCACCGCACGGAGGTCTCCGTCTCCGACCGTGATGCCCGGCGACCCGGACGGATTCGGTCGAGGGTGAACCGACCCGACTACCGCCGCCCGGACGCTCATTGGTGCCACCTCTGACACTTTGGGCTCGCATCTTGACCTGCGGCTCTCCTGTGCCATCCTCGAAAAGCCCGTCAGCTGAGCCTGCCCGCACGCTGTCCACCCAGTGATCCGTCGTCACCCGGCGTCCTCGTGTCCGCAGTGCGGCACCGCGGGCACCGGTCGCCGCCGCACCTCGGCCGAGCGGGCCCGAGCGCGTGCGGGCCAGTCCGGAGCGCCGCCCCGCACGCCGGCCGGAAGCCGGCACACCGAGGAGGAAAGATGAAACGACTGCTTCGCTTAGTCAAGCTGTTCGTGGCCGTCGCAGCTTCCGCCGTACTCGCCTTCCAGGCCGGTGCGCCGGCTTCCGCGGAGGGCGTTCGCGCCCGGTCCGCGCCGCCCATCGACTTCCAGCTGCCGTTCACGTGCGGACAGCAGTGGCGGCTCGACACCTGGGCGCACGCGCCCGCCCTGGACATGGTGCGCGAACCCGACCAGGTCGGCACCGAAGGGGCCGTGCTCGTCGCGGCGGCGGACGGCGTCGTGAACATGTCCTTCTCCCACGCCAACGCCGGGAATGTCATCCAGATCAATCACGGCAACGGCTACTTCACCACCCATCTGCATCTCCAGTCGCGCTCCGTCGGCGTGGGCACCACCGTGACGCAGGGCCAGACGATCGGGAGAGTCGGGAAGACGGGTCCGACCTCCAACGGCCATCCCCATCTCCACTTCGAGCTCGGCTACGACGCCAACGGCAACGGGGAGGCCAGTTGGGGCACATCGACCTCCGAACGGGTCAGGCCCTGGTTCGACGGGGTCGAATACGGTCAGTCGAACGGTCGGACCTGGCGCAACGTCGCCCGGGACTGCGGCGGCACTCCGCCCACCAGCTGCTCCGGGGTCAACCTGAACTTCTCCGCGTACGCGACGATCCGGAGCGGCTCCAGCGGTGATCTGGTGAAGGCCGCGCAGTGCCGGCTGAAGGACTCCGGTAACGACCCGGGTGCGCCGGACGGCGCGTTCGGTCCGAATGTGCAGACCGCGACCCGGGGTTTCCAGGCCGATGTGGGGCTGAGCGTCGATGGCGTCATCGGTGCGAAGACCTGGACGGCGCTGCTGTCCTACGGCTCCACCCCGACGCTGCAGAGCGGCTCCAGCGGTGCGGACGTCAGCAGGCTGCAGCGCGCGCTGACCGCGGCTCTCGGCAGCACGGTCGGCATCGACGGTTCCTTCGGCCCGGAGACCGGTCAGGCCGTCCGTACCTACCAGTCGTCCAGGGCGCTGGGCGCCGACGGCATCGTCGGTCCGGCCACCTGGGGCGCCCTTCAGGACGGCGAGTAGCGCAGCCGCGCGAGGGGCGTCAGAGCCCGGCCAGGGCCCCGATCCGCACCAGCCGTACGCGGGGACGGCGAGCGCCGGAACGCGTCGCCGGAGCACCTTGTGCACGCCTCATCCGCGGGGCCCCGTCCCGTGGGTGAGGCATGACCCGCCGATCCCCGCCATCCCCCTCCCGAGAGGTCCCGTATGAGTCCGCTGTCCCGCCGCGCGCTACTGGCCGGAGCCTCCGGCACGGCACTGGCCCTCACACTGCCTTCCTCCGCGAGTGCGCAGGAGGTCGCGTATGCGGCCTTCCGTCTCGTCCGGGCGCGCCCCGGTGAGCCGGGTCAGCCCGAGATCACGCTGCCCGAGGGGTACGAGTTCGTCCCCGGCGCCAAGTACCACGTCGGCAGCCGAGCCGAGTACTACTCCTTCGTGCGCGGCCCGGCGAACCCCGCGGGGATCCTGGTCGCCGTGCGCTGGCCGGGCGTCGCGGTGAGCGACGTGGTGCACATGGACACCCGCTTGAGGGTCGAGCGGGACCCCTCCGACCGGAGCCGGTTCACCTTCGTACTCCCCGTCACCTTGCCAACGGCCGACGCCAACCAGCCGACGATCCAGATCTGGAGCCACCCCGATCGCTCGGAGGGTATGTACCTCAAACTCGACCACAACGACCCGGACCGGGTCGCCGGGCCGTGGCTGACCGTGCCGTGGCCGGGGAACGCGGCACGGTCGCAGCTCCACCAGCTCATCGCGACGCACGCCATCCTGCTCGACTCCGGCCTCAAGGACACGGCTGCCGCGAAGGGCCACCGCTGGTTCCTCGCGGGCTTCGAGACCAACAACACCCTGCACACCGACAATCCGCCGCACTGGCACATCTCGTACAACTCCGGCGCCGATTTCGACTCCCCGACGCACAACACCCACTTCTGGCTGAACAGCGGAGCCGAGAACTTCTACAACGGCATGGACGTCACGGGTCTCGGCCGTTTGAAGCACTATGTGGGCGACCCGGCCAGGATCTTCGACTTCATGGGAGACGCCAACGACGGCCGGGGCGACCTCGTCGCCACCGTCACCATCCGTACGGACGGCGGCCTCGACATCGCACCCCCCTCAGGCCCGGGCTACGCCGTCGCGGCAGGGCGTGACGGCACGCTCATCGAGGAAGTCACCGTCCTGCGTGGCGGCGAGCCCTGGCTGCGCGTCACGACGGAGGACCGGTACAAGGTCGGAGTGCTGACCGTCCAGGTGCTCGGCCTGCGGGACGCGTCGGAGAGCCGTGTGAGGGTGATGCGCTACGACAGGTTGACCGGCGTCCTGCTCTGAAAGCGCGATCGGCGGTGCGGCGGGGCACGTCGCGGTCCGTCCGCGCGGTGAAGCCGCTCGGACGGGGTGTCCCGACCGCTCGGACATGGGCGCGCCGCCGTAACGGGCGACCTGTGGGCCGCCACAAGGACGTCCACTCGCGCTCCGACCGGGCCGAGACGGGGTCGGTAACCAGTGGACTACACCACTGTAGTAGCGCTGACCTGCGCGAATGCCTCTCATCAAGGAGCGCTCGCCCTCTTGACCCGAGGTGCGAATGAGCCATAGACACAGGCACACAGGCCTGTCGAGTCCACGCCAACCCGCCCAACGGCAAAAGGAGTGCGCGATGGTTCACGCGATGCGCCGAGACCGACGCTTCCGCAGACAGATCACGGTCACGGCGACCGTGTGCGGTCTGCTGCTGTCCATGCCGACCGCCGTGTCGGCCAAGGCGCCGGTGCCGCGGGGGTGGGTGGAGAAGACCATGGCCCGGATGACACTGGAGGAGAAGGTCGGTCAACTGTTCACCACGTACGCCTACGGCACGTCGGCCGACACCGACAAGGCCGCCGACGTCACGAGGAACCAGAACTGGCTCGGCGTCGACAACGCACAGCAGGCGATCGACAAGTATCACCTCGGCGGCGTGATCTACTTCGCCTGGTCCGACAACCTCCAGAACCCGAAGCAAGTGGCCGCGCTCTCCAACGGGCTGCAGCAGGCCGCGCTCAGACAGCCGGCCGAAGTGCCGCTGCTGGTCAGCACCGACCAGGAACACGGCATCGTCCAGCGGCTCGGCCCGCCCGCGACGCAGTTCGCGGGGAACATGGCGCTGGCCGCCTCCGGCAGCGAGCGGGACGCGCGTGAAGCCGGGAAGATCGCCGGAGAGGAGCTGCGGGCGGTCGGCATCAACCAGAACTTCGCCCCGGTCGCCGATGTGAACGTCAATCCCGCCAACCCGGTGATCGGCGTGCGGTCCTTCAGCAGTGATCCGCGGCTGGCCGCCGATCTGACCGAGGCACAGGTGCGCGGCTACCAGAGCGGGAGTGCTGGCGTGGTCGCGACCGCCAAGCACTTCCCTGGGCACGGCGACACCGATGTGGACAGCCACGTCGGTCTGCCCGTCATCACCCACACTCTCGAACAGTGGCGGGAAATGGACGCGCCCCCCTTCCGGCGGGCCGTCGACACCGGTATCGGCGCCATCATGACCGGTCACATCCAGTTCCCCGAGCTCGATCCCACCGGCGACCCGGCCACCCTGTCGGAGCCGATCATGACCGGACTGCTCCGCGACGAGATCGGATACGACGGCGTGGTCGTCACCGACTCCCTCTCCATGGCCGGGGTCCGGGAGACCTATCCGGACGAGGACGTACCGGTCAAGGCGCTTCAGGCCGGCGTGGACATGCTGCTGATGCCACCCAACCTGGACACGGCGTACAACGCGGTGCTGGAGGCCGTCGCCGAGGGCGAGCTGACCGAGAAGCGCATCGACAGGTCCGTGCGGCGGATCCTGACCCTGAAGCACCAGCAGGGCATCGTAAAGCGGCCTTTCGCCAACCCGTACGGAGTTGACAAGACCGTCGGATCGCCCGCACACCTGCGGGCCGCCCAGCGCATCACCGACCGGACCACCACGCTCGTCAAGAACGACGACCGGGTGCTGCCGCTCGCGGACGACGGGCAGAGCGTACTGGTCACCGGCTGGGGCGAGGGCACGACATCCCAGCTGACCGCGCTCATCGACAAACGCGACGTGACAGCCACGTCGCACTACACCGGCGCCAACCCTGGCGCCGCCACCATCGCCGCCGCCGTGGCCGAGGCACGCGGGCACGATTCCGTCGTGGTCACCACCAGCGGCGCCGGGGCCGGCCCGGGACAGTCCGCCCTGGTGAACGCCCTGATCGAGACCGGCAAGCCGGTCGTCACCGTCGCCGTCGGCACGCCGTACGACATCGCCCGCTACCCGGAGGCGGGCACTCACCTGGCCACGTACTCCTACCGCGAAGGCGCCCTGGAGTCGGCGACCCGGGTGCTGTTCGGCGAAGTCCGCCCGCGCGGCACGCTGCCGGTGACGATCCCCACGGCGGACGATCCTGACCAGCCCCTGTTCCCGCTCGGCCACGGTCTGAGCTACCGGCACTGACGAACCGCCGACACGAACGAACAAAGGACACCACCACCATGCGACGCAGAGATCTACTGACGGCAGCGGCGACCTCGGCCGTGGCCGCGGGCACGGCCGGGCTGGCAGCGGCGGGCCCCGCCGGTGCACAGGGCAAGGGGGACGGCGCGAAAGGCGGGGTGCGCACCGGCTTCGAAACCCTGCGCCGGAGCGGCTACGCGTCCGTGACCGGGCAGCGGGTCGGCATCATCTCCAACCCCACCGGCATCGACCGCGAGTTGAACCACATCGTCGATGTGATGGTCGCGGACGCAGCCGTCAACCTGGTCGCGATCTTCGGTCCGGAACACGGGTTCCGCGGCATCGGGCAGGCCGGCGAGGGCGAGGAGTTCTTCATCGACGAGAAGACCGGACTTCCCGTCTACAACGCCTACAACAACTCCGCCACGATGGAGCGGCTGTTCTCCGACCTCGAACTGGACACCGTCGTCTTCGACATCCAGGAGGTCGGCGCCCGCTTCTACACCTACATCTGGACGATGTATCTGGCGCTGGAGGCCGCGGCGAGACTCGGCGTGAAATTCGTCGTCCTCGACCGGCCCACCCCGCTGTCCGGAAAGGACGCGTACGGGCCGGTGCTTCACCCCGAGCACTCCACGTTCGTCGGGCTCAAGGCCATCGCACAGCAGCACGGCATGACGCCGGGAGAGCTGGCCCGGCTCTACAACGAGGTGTTCGTACCGGCCGCCACCGGGGGCAAGCAGGCAGATCTGCATGTCCAGCGGCTGTCGGGCTGGGACCGGCGGATGCGGTACACGGACACCGGGTTGCCCTGGGTGGCGCCCTCACCCAACATGCCTACGCTCGCCACCGCCGACATCTACGTCGGCACCTGCCTCTTCGAGGCGTCGGCACTGTCCGAGGGCCGCGGCACCACTCAGCCGTTCCAGCTCATAGGCGCTCCGGGCATCGATCACCGCTGGGAGAAGGCGCTCAACGCACGCGAGATGCCGGGGGTCCGTTTCCGCGAGGCGTACTTCAAGCCGGTGTTCTCCAAGCAGCAGGACAAGACCTGCGGTGGCGTCGAGGTGCTGATCACGGACGTCGACCGCTTCGAGCCGATCCCCACCGCACTCGCCATGATCACCGAGCAGTGGCGGCTCTTCCCCGAGTACCGCTGGCGGTCCCAGGACGTCACCAGCTTCTGGATGGACAAGCTGAGCGGCGACACCCGGGTGCGCGAGGCGATCGAGAACGGTACGGACGCGGCGGACATCCCCGAGGTCTGGCACGACGACCTCAAGCGATTCCGCGCACTGCGAAGAGAGTTCCTGATCTATCGCTGAGTCTGTCCCGACCAACCGGTGAGAAAGCAGAGTTGACGCATGAGACGCAGGAACTTCCTCTACGCGGCGGCTGCGGTGGCCGGCGCCGGGTCAGCCCTTCCGCTCGGCACCACGGCCTACGCCGCCCCGCCCACGGGGGCCCGAACAGGACCGCCGACCATCACCCCTGACGACATCCGATTCCCCACCGTCTCGCGCCGGCTGCGCCCCGGCTCCGCCGGCCGGGCCGGGCTGATCGCCGAGCACGTCGACCGGATGGCCGACGAGGCGGCGCGCTACATGGAGCCCGGACCCGGTCGGCCCAACCCCTCGCACCCGGGCTTCGTGCTGATCGCGGCGCGCAACAGCGTGATCGTCACCCACGAGGCGCGCGGCCATGCCGTCCGGTACGAGAGTTGGGACGCGGCTACCAAGACCCCGGTCGAGCTGCCTCCCGACCAGTGGGTGCCCATGGAGAAGGACACCCTCTTCGACATGGCGTCGGTGAGCAAACTGTTCACCTCGACGGTCGCGACGCAGTTGTGGGAACAAGGCGTCATCGACCTGGACGAGCCGGTGGCGAGGTATCTGCCCGAGTTCGCGGCAGCCGATCCGGCCAAGGCCACCATCACCCTGCGTCATCTCCTGACGCACCGCTCGGGCCTCGTCTCATGGATGAACCTGGCCGACTACCCCGACAACGACGCGCGGATGGCGGCCATTTACGCGTCGGTACTGCGGCGGGAACCGGGGAGCGGCTACGAGTACTCCGACCTGAACCTGATCACGCTGGGGCAGTTGCTGCACCGCGTGACAGGAGAGGCGTTGGACGACCTGATCGCCGACCGGGTCACCGGACCGCTCGGCATGACCGAGACGATGTTCAACCCGCCGCGGAGCCTGCTGCCGCGGATCGCGGCGACCGAGTACCAACCGGGGACGGGCCGGGGCATGGTCCACGGCACCGTGCACGACGAGAATGCCTGGTACCTGGGCGGTGTCGCGGGCCACGCGGGCATCTTCTCGACAGCCGCCGACATGGCCGTCTTCGGTCAGATGCTCGCCAACGGCGGGCACTACGCGGGCACCCGCGTCCTGTCCGAGGCGACGGTCAGAAAGATACTCGTCAACTACAGCGCGGACATCGGCGCTTCGCCACGCGGGCTCGGCTGGCAGGTCGACCAGCGGTTCTACATGGACGCGCTGACGTCCCCGGTGACCGCCGGCCACACCGGCTACACCGGTCCCTGCATCACCGTCGACCCGGTCGACCGCACCGTGTTCGTCTTCCTGGCCAACCGCGTCCACCCCACTCGTGACTGGGGCACGGACAGCGACTACCGCCGGGCGCCCGCACGGGCCTTCGCCCGCTCGGTGCCGGTGAAGCCCGCCACCGGGAGGACGGCGTGGTTCTCCGGCATGCCGGACAGCGCCGAAGTGAGACTCGTCGCACCGCTGAGCAGGATGCGTACGACGGGCAAGGTTTCCTTTCATCTCTGGTACGACACCGAGCCGAAGGTCGACAGCGGCAGCCTGGAGGCATCCACGGACGGCGGCTCCAACTGGACCCACGTCCCGCTGGACCTGAGAGCGAAAGGCCGGCGCTGGAGCACCGGGGGGACGTTCGACGGTTACTCGGGCCGGCAATGGATCAAGGCGTCGGCCGAGGTCGCCGCCGACACCACCCACCTGCGCTGGACGTACCGCACCGATGGGGCCTACCAGGGCCGCGGGGTGTACATCGACGGAATCCGTGTCACGAGCGCGGGCCACGACGCCTTCGATGTCAGGCGCCTGGAGTCCGACGGCTGGCAGGAGTCGGCCAACTGATGTCACCGGGGTGCCCGGCGACGGGCACCCCGGTGAACCTCTCTGGTGGCGGATCCACTCCCACACGTCATGAGTCACGGAGCGCTGCACGCCGCGGAGCTTTCTTCGGGGGCGCCCCCGGCGTCCGGGGACCCGTAGACCTCGTACCAGATGACACGCGGACAGTTCACCATCGGGGACCGCGCCCTGGAGATCGAGCCGATGCGGCAGCGCGGAGGTCTGGTCGCGGAGACCGCGTGGACGGTCGATCATTCGCCGGCGCGCCTGGCCGACGACAGCCAGTGCCGCCGACGACCCCGGTCAAGGTTCGCCGGGTCAAGGTGGCGGGTCGAGGAGACGTTCCAGTCCGGAAAGGGCGTGGCCGGACTGGACGAGCGCCAGGTCCGCAGCTACGCGTCCTGTCCCCGCCGGGTCACCCTCGCCGTGCTCGCCCCCGCCTTCCTGGCCGTCGTCCGCGCAGATGAACACACCCGCCATCCCGCCCTGGACAACCTCGTCCCGCTCACTCGCAACGAGATCGCACGCCTGTTCATCACGCTCATCGCCCACCGCGTCCACGACCCAGTCCATCAGCCCCGCCGGCGCCCACTGGCGAAGCCGCCGCCAGGCCCGGTCCCGCGCCATCCACTACCACCGCCGGGCCGCAGCGCCAGCATGATCACGATCTACCGCTGGAGTACTGAGCGGGGCTGCCCTCGTTCGCGAGTTCGTCAACGGACGACGGGTCTCCATCAGCACAGCGGCGCCAGATGCAGCAGCAGGACGGGGCTATCCGTTGGGTGGCGGGTGAGACAGACTGGGTCGGCCTGAGCACGCGATCACCACTTGGAGCACGTCGGATGAGCAGCAACGTACTGACCATGTACGGCGGGCCGAGACGAGTCGACGGCCAGAGTCAGGCGAAGGTGGCGCACATGGTCAGCTTCTCCGACGGGTCGGGACCGGCGCCGTCGGCCGTGTACGTGGAGCGCGAACTGCCGCCGGGAGGCACGTCCGCGTACCTCGCCGCCCGGCGCGGCGGGGCCCGTTCCTTCGCCCTGTGGGCCGACGATCAACGCCGGGAGCGGGTGGCCACCGTGGTGACCCTGTCGGCCGGCGGCGGCGTCACGAGGTTTCAAGTGCTCGGCGCACAGGGCGAGGTCGTCGGCACGCTCATGCGCGAGAAGGCGCTCCGCGGAAGGGGCCTGCGCACCCGCTGGACCGTGCACCAGCCCGGCGGCTCCGAAGCGGTCGGCTTCAAGGGGAGGATCGTGTGGTGGTGGATGTGGTGGCTCTTGCTGCCCCTGATGACGGTGGTCCTCCTGATCAGCGTCTTCGACAGCGTCCCCGGCAACGAGGGCGGCTTCGCACGCGCACCCCGGCGCATCCGGTGGCGCGCGAACGGGCAGGTCCCGCTGGAGTTCAGGTCCAAGGGCAACAAACTGCACGTACACGCACCCGGTGTGGACTGGCGGCTCGGGGCCGCGCTGATCGCCCTCCTGCGCAGCTTCAACGACGGCGCGTGGGACTCCGTGAAGTAGCGACCCGGGGGACGACGCCCCGGCGCGGCGCGTGCTGCTGCGGCGGCGGCGGCGGCGGAAGTTGGTGTCACGTGGCCGCGCACCGTAGAACTGGGCCTCATGTCTGATCAGCGGCCAACCCAACCCCCGTCACCCCCGTCGCCAAGGCCCTTGCCCGGTCCGCCCGGTGGGTACGGGCCGCCACGGTTCCAGGGGGTCAGTGCCGGGTACCGGCGTTGGGCCGGCGTCCTGCTCCGGCTCGCGATCGCCGTCGCGGGGCTCATGGTGGTCGCTTTCGTGGCCGGCGTCGTCTTCCTGGTGAAGGCGGACGCGGACGTGGACGACGCCGCCTACGGCTATCTCGCGCTCATCCTCTGGTTCGCGATCGCCGCCGCGATCCCGGTGCTGCTGGCGCTCGGTATCCCCGCAATCGTCATGACGCGGCGTGTACGACAGCAGGAGCGGCTGGACCACGATGCTGTGTACCGAGGGCTCAAAGTCGGCGAACAGTAGTCGAGCGGGCCACGGCGGCAGCACACTGACCCGGACGGTTCACGCTACCCCTCACCCAAAGGGGTGACCCGCCTGACGCCGGTCTCAGAATCACGTCCTCCAGAACTTCACTTGAACATCCGAGCTGGGATGAGGACACGAAAATCCGAGAACCTACGAAAAGCGTAGGGTCTCGCGGTTGGTGTCGGAGACCGCCCTCGTGACCTGCTGTGTCCGGGTCGGCAGTGCAGGCACGCGTCGACGCCGTCGGCGAGGCCTGGACGCGAGCTGCCGGAGCGGAACTCGCTCGGACAAGCCTCCGGGTGTGTCCGCTCGATCGCTCCGTGCGGCCGACGTGCTGTCCCGGGCCCCGGTCGGACGGGCGGATCAGCGCAGTCCGGCGAAGAGATCGTTCTCGGGTACGGCCGCGCCGGTGGCGTCCTTGACGCGTACGAAGGTCTCCATGCCCATCAACTCGCCGAACCTCTCCTTGCCCATCTTGAGGAAGAAGATGTTCTCGCCCTGACTGGCGTGCGCGGCCAGCGCGTCGAACTTCTGACCGCTGAACGCCGTGGTGTCCACCCACGTGGTGATCTCATCGTCGGGGAGGCCGATCTCGGCCATCGCGGCGGCCTCGGCAGGATCCGGCTCCGGCGTGTCCTCCTGAAACTCGCGCATGGTCTCCCCGAACCGCTGCATCATCGAGCGGGGCATCGTCGTCCAGTACACCTTCGGTGTCAGGGCGGTCATCCCCAGCGCCGCCATCGTGATGCGGTTGGCCTGGATGTGGTCGGGGTGGCCGTAGAAGCCGTTCTCGTCGTAGGTGACGACCACATCGGGTCGGTAGTGGCGCATGAGTTCCGCGAGCCGGGCAGCGCTTTCCTCCACGGGGGTCTGCCAGAAGGATCCGGGGGCGTCGTTGCTCGGCCAGCCCGCCATCCCGGAATCGGCATAGTCCAGCGTCTCCAGATAGCTGACCTTCAGGACGTCACAGCTCGCCTGGAGTTCTTGACGGCGCATCAAGGCGACAGCGGCCGGATCATGCTCGGGATCGCCGGGCTTGACGCCCCCCGGTCCGTCACCGCACCCGCCGTCGGTACACGTCACGAGAACGGTGCGGATGCCTTCCGCCGCGTACCGCGCGAGGACCCCTCCGGTTCCGGTGGCCTCGTCGTCGGGGTGGGCGTGTACTGCCATGAGCGTCAAAGGCCGGTCAGTCATGAAACAGTCCTCCTGCAGAAATACGTCTTGGTCCGAGTGCGCGGCGGGCGTACCGCGATCCAGAGGGCCCGGATCCTGACGGGGCGGACTACCCTACGGTCTCCGTGTTCCCCGCCCGTGCGGCGCCGTCCCTCGGTCCATGCAACCGCGCTGGCCGGACCGGCTGTTCCCAACGCGGCCACTTGCCCTTCGAGGTGTCGGCGTTTCCACGTGAACGAGGTACAGGCGCGACCTGCATGTCTCAGCGCCACGTCGGATCCGGCTTCCATCCGGCACCAGCCGTGAGATTCCGACACGAGATTTGAGACCCTACAAAAATGTAGGTTCCCGCGACCCGTGTCATCTGCCGCGTCTCTGACCTCGACGGATCTCGGGCTTCTCACGCCGTGTCATCTGCTGGGTTCTCAGCTCCGTGTCATTTTCCTGGCTCGCCTGGCCAAGACGGCGACGCCGCTGCCCAAGAAGAGGTTCACCGGACGGTCAGAAGCTCCAGCTGTAGAGGCCGCCGCCCGGACCGGCCCCGCGAAGTATTCGGTTGGTCATGACGGGCTGAACCTGCGACGGTCACCGGCATGAACGTGGTTCTGGGAGACAAACTCAGGTTCGCCGCAGAGGTCGGCGAGCCAGGCCCACTGTGCCGGGTCGACCTCTGGTCATCCGGAAAGTGGCTGACCTGCGACGACAACATGGCGTATGTCCCCCAGTTTCGCCGCGATGTGCTGGACGCCGCCGCCTGGCTGCGGTCTGGCGAAGGTTCTCCCCTGCCGTTCGCCGGCTTGTCCGCCGAAGCCACACACCGCCGTCTCACGCAGCGCGCGGGGGACGACGAGTCCGAGGCCGACTACCAGCTGCGCGGCCGGTTTCGGATCCTGCTCTGGGGTCCCACCACCGACAACGTGACGGCCTACCTGTTCCGCGAAGAGGACCGCCTGGTGATCACGCTGGAGTTCTGGCGTGAGGAACACCTGCTCAGCCACCCTGAAGACGCCGGTACGGTCTTCGTCGTCGAGATCCCGGCTGAGGAGCTCATCGGGATCCTTGAAGGCATCGCAGCCGCGCTCGACGCCAGCCCAAGCGAGAGCCATTCCTGAATCTCCGGTGACATCAAAAAGGGCTTCTCCCTCGCGGCCGCCCCATGTCTCCGAAGCAGCCCCGCCGGCCGCCAAACGCTGGGGTCCTGCCCTTAGGTCCGCGGCTGGCGGCCATGGAGAAGATGTACCCGGTACACCCATGCACGGAGTACGGAGACGGCGTACCGGGCGAGGTCGTTCTCGAAGGCCCTTTACCCGCGTGCCCTTGAACCCGTCCTCGGCCAGCAGCTGGAGTATCCGCCGGTCGGCCATCCGCCGGTCGATGCTCTGCTCCCGCTGCGGCCAGCGACGCCGCAGGCCCGACAAGCTCCACACCGATAAGGCCTACGACTACTCCCACCTGCGGCGTTGGTTGCGCGGGCGCGGCATCACCCACCGCATCGCCCGAAAGGGCAGCGAGACCACCCAGCAATTGGGTCGGCATCGCCGGACGATCGAACGCGCCACGGCCTGGCTCGCCGGATGCCGTGCCTGAACCGACGCTACGAACGCAAAGCGGACCACTTCCTGGCCTTCACCAGCATCGCCTCTACCCTCATCTGCTACCGCAGGCCGAGAGCCATGTGTGCCGCTCATTCGACGGCGCGCATCGAACGGTGCTCCCACGCTGGTCACTGTGACAGAACCCCAGCACCAGATCCGCGCCCTCTACACCGCTTCCACGGTCACCGTCTACCAGGCGTACGGGCCGGAGATCGGCCTTCCCGCGGCCCGCGGCAGCCGCTTCCCGGCAGCCTGGCAGCCTGGCAGCGGGACCGGATGACATATGTCGTCAAGCTGCGCTCGTAGTCCTTTTCTTCAGTTGAGTCGGTAGGGGCCGGAAGACGGAACCTAGGACTTGTCCGGTCGATCAAGTTCGTGGCCGGATGGCGAGGCTTGCTGCTGGGGCGGTGCCGACGAAGACGTAGCCGCGTCTGTCGTGCACCATGGACAGCGCGTACCCAACTCACCACACGGGGCACCGTCTTAAGGGGAACTCTTTCCGGCGGTCAGCTGCCACCTCCGCCGCCATCGCTATTGTCCTTCCGACCGCCTACCACTGCGGATATGATCCATGCCGCCAGCGTGACGAGGAAGAACACGACAATGATTGTCGGGAGCACTGACTTCACAACTTGGTCCCCCTATGGGATTCGTGACCGCTCCTGCCCGAAGTGTGCGGTACCTGAAGCGGATTGAAGGTATCGAGAGCTTCGTCGCGGCCTCCACGCCTGGCAGGGCCACAGGTCCTTTTCAGGACCGACTGGATCCTACGCGGCTCCGATAATCTCCCACCAGTGGGGCGCTACCACACCTGGCGCTGAACCGCCTCACCACATAGGACACGGTCCAAGGACCAAGCGAGGCGAGTGTCGTGTTCTCTGTGAGTGTTGCCGCACCGGGTGTTTGTTCCGGTATGAGCTGGACTACGCCGACCCACGGGAACTCGCCGGTTTTGTGGAACGCGCGGATTCTCCAGCGGCCTGCCGGTACATCGGCGGGGGCTTGCTCCGGTAGTTGCATGTTATGGGGGTAGGGCTGGCCGAGGTCGTCTCCGGCCTCGGCCGAGTCCATGAGTACCGACTCGCCGTCCGTTTCCCAAACCGCGCCGTGCTTCCAGGGGGTGGCGGGGTCGGCCAGGAGAGTCTCGGCAGCGGGTAGGAGTTCGGCGTATGAGTCGGCAGCGAGCCATCGGATGAAGATGTTCCGATCGGGGAGGAAGCAGGTCTTGGCCGGCTCATCTCCCAGCACCAGTGCTTGCGCGTCGCCCGTACCTACGTCGATCACCGCGGCGAAGTCCTCCACCGCGCAGGCCCGGTCGGAGTCGTCCGGCGTATCGGTATCCCCGATGACCATTCCGGACTCTGTGCAACCGGCCCAGTCTCGTAGCGCTGAGACGGGAAGGACGACGAGCGGGCCGCCCATCGACGTGACCCAGTTCGGATCCAGCAGCGGGTGGCGCGGTGGGTCCGCGTGGGGAGTGACGCTCATGGGGACAGTGTGCCGTCGCCCTCTGACAGTCTCTGGGCAACTGGTCTCTCCGCACGCGAAGAAAAGGACAATGAAAGCGACTTGACATGAATCAAGCCCTCCTTCCTCTGGATGATGTACCGATGCGGATGGGGCTCCAAGGACGGCCAGGAAACCGTCCTCGCCATCGCGATCACCCGTGAAGGCTTCGAATGGGCACTGGAACATGCCTGACTGGTCCACTAGGGGCACGGCCTGCGTCCTGACCGCTCCACCTGGAAACGCCAGTTGAAGCGGTCTCCAGCTCGGGTCCAGTGGGATACGTATCCACCCAATTCGCCGGACGGAGCGTGCGGCTAAGGGTTGTCCCGTAATTCGACGTTCGGTTCACTCCCGCTCATAAATCGTCGTCCACCACGCGGAGCCGGGCTCCCTGAGCGCCGGGGCGCTCACCCTGCTCAGCAGCCTTCCGTCACACGGATGCGGGAGGTAACGTCAGGCACACACCGTGTGACCCGGGGGCCGCGCGGTCACCATTCGAGCTGTACGCCTCGGGGAGAAGCGGTGGGCTGGCGATCACTCAACGGCGAACGGCGGACAGTCACCGGCGCCATCCAACGCGGTGATCACGCAATCGCCCGCGGCCAGTGGGCCCGTGCCCTGCACCACTACCAGAAGGCCAACCGCCATGCGGTCAGGGTCGCCCAGGCCGGGCAAGGCGATCAGGACCAGGCGGTATTGGGCGCCGTTTACTACAACCTGGCCGAACTCCACGCGAAGACCGGCAACGTCTCGATGGCCTGGCTGGCCGCGCTCCAAGCCTGCCAGGTGTACAGCCCGCTGGACCCTGCGGCCGCTCGCCCCAGCGCCGTAGCCTCCTGCCTCACGGGCGCAAGCCCGCGCCTGGCCGAGGAGCGGATCGCCCTGAGCGCCGACGCCAGGTCGCGCTACGTCCTGCTCAGCGCGGGCTTGGTACGAGAGGTCGGGCCTCAGGCACTGCGCGTGGACATCGGTGGCGGTGCGCTCGATGGGATCACCGACGTCTCCCAAGCAGTCGAACGGATCGGTGAACCAGCCGTGCTCACGTACCAGGAACTGGTACGTCACGGCCACTGCTACACCGACGCCGACGTCACCCGCACCCGATGGCGCGTCACCCAGGCACGCACCATCGTCGGCACCTGACCAAGGATTGTTCCGTAACGCTTGGTCACGGGTGAGATGATCTTGATGTGGCTGGTGTGATCACAGCGTCGGAACCGTCCTGGACAGGTCCGTTCACCGGGCTGAGCCCGCGCTGCTCCGGCAAGTTGGTGACCGCCATACGCCGCGAGACTGCGGCCGACTGGCATCGCGGCCGACCAGGGAGCCTGTCGCTGGAGGACCGCATTCCGCTGGCAGCGGCCTACTGGCGCCACGAACTTGACAATGCGCCAGCTCGCCCAGCTGTTCGGCGTCTCAAAGTCGGCGGCCGACCGGATCATCGACCACCTCGGCCCCCCTGCTCGCGCTCCAGCCCCGCAAGCGACTCGCGAAAGCACCGTCCTCATCGTCGACGGCACGCTCGTGCCCACCCGCGACCACAGCATCGCCGAGCAGTCGAAGAACTACCGCTACTCCACGGCCCATCAGGTGGTCACCGACGCCGAGACCCGCCAGGTCGTCATGGTCGGCCAGACCGCCTCGTAACGGATACCGGAGATACACCTTGGCTTTGTCACAAGGTGGGGGGCGGTCGAACCAGCCTGCTGTGTATGGCGTTTGATCAGCTGAGATCAACAAGGAACAACGCCGAAAGGGCACCCCTCCATGCGACTCAGCCGTACGCGCACCCGCACGCTCACCGCTCTGGCCTTCCTGGCCGCCACCGGCCTGTTCGTCACGGCGTGCGATTCCGACTCCGTCGCCGACGGTTCGGGGAGCAGCAGCTCCAGCCCCGGGACGAGTGCCGGCGCCGGCGCGGCCACGGGCGAGGCTGCCGACCCCGCCGCGAGTGCCGGTGGCGACGACAGTGCGAGCCCCGGTTCGGGTTCGGGCGACGACGCCAATACCGCCGCCGGCAGCGGTACTGACAAGGGTCCTGTCGACGATCCGGATGCCCCTGGTGCCGACGGCACGTTCAGCGGCGTACTGACCTTCTTGGCGCCGGGCAAGCTGCTGGTCGGGGAACGTGCCTTCTGGGTCGCCGTGGACACCGAGATCATCGGCGGCGACATCTGCGGAGATCCCGAGACCCCGGAAGCCGAGAAGTGCACCCCGGACGACCTGGACGCCGCTGCGAAGAACGGCAACCTGAACGTCGAAGTGACCATCAAGAAGGGCAACGCCGAGCGGGTCCACCAGGCCTCATAACCCTGGGCCGGGCGACCGCACCAGGCACGGGAACGGTCCCTTGCCCCGCCCGCATCGATCGCCCCGGCTCGATCGATGCGGCCCACGCGCGCGTGGTCCGCTCGGGCCCGCGCAGCCAGCGGGCGACGGCCGAGCCGATGGCGTCCAGCTGGTCCTTTGGCGCGTTGCGCCCGCCCGGCCCGACCGTTACGTCACGTCACGTCACGTACGGACGGCCACCACCGCCGGGCGGGTCGCGGAGCGCGGACTCGCCCTGTCAGACGTCAGCCTTGCGGCGTGCCGCCGAGGGCGAACCGCGCAGTTCCGAGAATGACGATGCGGCAGGCGGCCTCGACGGGGGTGCCCTGATCAACGAGCTCGCGGACACGGGCAGCGATCTTCAGCTGATAGCGGGAGTAGCGGCGGTGTCCGCCCTCGGAGCGCAGCGGGGTGATGACGCGGGCTTCGCCGATGGCCCGGAGGAAAGCGGGCGTGGTGCCGAGCATCTCGGCGGCCCGGCCCATGGTGTAGGCGGGGTAGTCGTCGTCATCGAGACGGCAGAACGAGTCGTCCGCTGTCATCGCACCTCTCTGTGGAACACGTTGGAGGGGCCCTGGTGCCGTACGGCACCAGGGCCCCGAAGGAACTGCTACACCATCTGCCGACCCTCTTGCTGCGCCGGCCTTCTGTGTCCGCACGGCCGTCCGGGAGAGGACGGGCAATGCTGGGATCGCGGTTGCTTGACCGGAGACCACCTCACTATCGATGTCCTGCGGTACCCGGGCTCAGTGATTCCGCCCGGGCGATCCTGATGGCGCCTCAACTCCTCCGTTCTTCCCTCTTGATCAATTACCGGACTGTTTACCGCTGGTACTGCGCACTGCTTTGTACCGCTGGTGATGCGAATTGCTGGTGACCTGAGGAAGCGTCACTCTTCGGCAGCCAGCCCCGTTGCCCGTCGTGCATCTGCTCTGGCTTGGAACCCCACTGCCGAACCTCCCGGCACGCGCGCCCGCAGCCGACGCCTTCACCGAGGAACCGCTGGTACTGCACTGCGACTTGCGTGTACTGCGGTACTGCTTTGTGGCGGCCCCTGAGCCTGCGGCCACCCGGTCCGGTCGCCAGTCCCGTCACCGTCCTGCAACCGCTCTGGCTTCGGAACTCCACCACCGCACCGACCTGCACCTACGCGTACTGCTACCGGCAGTTCATCCCTGCCGGGCCTGCTCGACCTCTTGGCTACAGACAAGACACTAACCCAGCAAGCCGCAGATGTCTATCTCCGCCATGACAGATTTTCTGCGAGGGGCGACAGCGAAGTCCTGTCGTCCACCGAGGCTGGAAACTGCACCGGAGCACGCCCTCCGGAGGTGTGAGAACCGCCCGAGCGGGCAAGTGGGCTGCCACGGCACAAGCGGCACAACCAATCACAGGTGGGGCGTACGCATATGAACAGCACAACGACCGCCACCACCCCAACTCCCCCCGCACCGACCGTGGTAAGGGGCGACAGCGCGGCCGGCATCCACCAGGCCCGCCAGGCCGCCCGCGCCTTCACCGACCGTCTCACCCCGGCACCCGGCCCGGACATGGCGGACACCCTCGTCCTGGTGGTCTCCGAGCTCGTCACCAACGCCCTGCGCCACGGCGGCGGCCACTACACCCTGGAACTGTCCGCCGACCCCGACACGGTGACCACCGCGGTCAGCGACCCGAACCCGGCACACCCCCGCGAGCGCACACCCGACGTCAACGGCGGCACCGGCGGCACCGGCGGCTTCGGCTGGCACATGATCCGCCACCTCACCAGCCACCTGACCATCACCCCCGGCCCCGGGCACGGCAAAACCATCCACGCCGACCTCCCCCGCCGACAGAAGCCGGAGCAAGGGCGCAGTCTCAACGGCTCGCCGCCACCGCCCCGGGTCCGGCTCCCCCGCGCACCTGCTTTTCCTTCGACCGCGCCTCCTTGCCGGTGTCCCGATGGGGGCCTTCCATGTGCCGGGCTGCTGGGCCGTCCAAGGCCGCACCGGCGGCACCCTCACCCCGGCACAGGCCCGCCACATGGTCCGAACCGACCCGGTCGCGCCGGCCTGCGACGTGTGCGCCGCGCACAAGGCGCGCACCAACGGCCAGTAGCCGCCCGTCACCTGCGGAGAGCAGGTGCGCGGTGGCCTCTCGCTGGGCGGGGGGCCACCGGGCCCTCGTGTGCGGTCAGTCGGTGGTGACGTTGTGGAGGAAGAGACGTTCGCCGTACCGGGTATGGAGCCAGAGCTGGCGGTTGGCCTGTGTCCCGCTCAGGCGGAGGCTGAGGCATGCGCGGGTCGTTCCATTCCGCGTCCGCGACAGGCACGTTGGTGAAACCGCCTTCGCCGTTGTCCGGGCCGCCCTGCTCCCCGAGAACGAAGCAGGCCTTGGCGCCCTGCTCGAAGTAGCCGTTGCCGCTGCCGGGGTCCAGACAGAACTCGCGGCCGGCGATGCCGAGGTAGATCCAGCTGTCGGTACCCGCGCCCTTCACGTTGGCGGTCTCGATCCGGGCGCGGATCTGCGTGATGTCACTCATGGGTTTCCCTCCTCAGGGGGCGGGGTCCCGCCCCGTGTACCGGGGAGGTGCCCGGGCCCGGCACGCCCTAGAGGACGGCCCCGGCCGGTTGACCCGTACGAGCGACACGCTGGGGCGCGCGGCAACGCGAGTGAGTGACCGGATCCCCAAACGTCACCCCGCTCCACACAACTGGTCGACCCACACGTAGGGCCACGCGGGGTCCGCGGTCCTCACCACACGATTTCTGTACGGCTGGTGGCCGCCTCGGAGGACCGTGACGTGCACTTCCGACGCGTCCACCAGGAGGACATGTGCCTGGTCCGGAACCGCAAGGTGTGCAAGATCGACGGTGAGGAAGTCACCTCGGACGAGGCGGTGCGCGCCAGGAGAGGGGATCTGCTCAGGGCGGATCTTGAGGAGATGTCAGCCAGCCATGAGCGTGACGCGCTTTACACATGTTCGCCACCCGTCCCGGCCACAAGGAGGCGTGGCGCCTGTTGCCCGCGCGCGACTGTGCCGCAGCGATCTGGCCGAGAGCTTCGCACTGTCCGATATCTAATGGATTATCCCGAACGCGAAACGGGCACCCACGGTCCATGACTCCCTCGAACCCCGATCCCGATCCCGACAACACCCCCGGCCTGGAGCCTGGCGGTGGCGTGCCGCCGGGTGAGACGCCGCCAGCGGAGGGAAGTACGTCCGAGGCCGGGCCGAAGAATGACCCGCCGAAGGGGTGGGCCGCCGGCCCGCTGATCGCGATCGGCGTGGTGGTCTTGATGATCGTCGTCGGGTTGGTGGGGTACGCCGTACTCGTGTAGGTCGGGTACCTGCCACGACACCACCCGCCGGCGAGGGCCGGGTCCTGGTCACCCTTGGACTGATTGCCGTTGCCGGTAACCGGCGAACGGCCGGCCGCCGTCCGCGTCGCCGGGCGGCGAGCAGAGCGGCGGGGCCATGGCACAACAGTGCCCAGCGGCCTGCCGGACCGCAGGGTACGGGTCAGGATCCGGCCGGAGTCCTTGTCCACCGCCAAGTCCTCCATCGGGCCGATAGCCATCCCGGAACCGCCGCCGTCGGCTACCCATGGTTGCGGGTCCTTGGGGGCCGTACCGCCGTGTGATGCGGCTTTTCTCATTCGCACGGTGGCCGGCAGGAAAGCCCTGGGCCTGCCCGGTGGCGTGGCGACCTTCACAGCGAATGCTGTGGAGGCCGCCGAGACTCATCGGCCCGCCTCGCGGTAGGCGGCTCCGGACGCGTTGGGGGTCGTGCCGTTGTAGAGGCCGGTCCGACTGGTCTCGGTGGAGAGGGTGAACCAGGAGTAGCGCTCTACGTACGACTGGCTCTCCAGCATCGCCGTCGACGAGCGGACGAAGTCGGTCTGCTCCTGCTCGCCGGGGTAGCGGGGTGTGCCGCCGGAGAAATCGATCAGGGCGTACTCGGTCAGCCAGATCGGCTTGTGGTAGCGGTCGTGGACAGCTTGGAGATATCCGCGCAGCTGCTCGGCCGCGGCTGAACTGAAGTCGCCGCCGTACCAGTGCACCGGGATGAAGTCGACGCGGTAGCCGCGCGCTGCGGCCCCGGACATGAACCGGTCCAGCCAGCCGCCCGGGGTGTCGCCGCCGTAGGCGACGGAGGGCGCGCCGAGCCGCAGGCCGGTCGATTGCAGGCGCGGCCACAGGTCCAGCGCCTGTTCGACCGTCATGTTGGCCTGTGCTGTCATGTCGGGCTCGTTGAATCCCAGGAGCTGGGTGCCCTGCTCCTGGGCCTGGGCCAATTCGGCGTCGGTGACCGAACTGGCTCCCCAGATCATCGGTACGAACTCGGTGCCCGTCGGCTTGGCGACGCTGCCCGGATTCGAGGACCAGCTGTAGTACCAGGACGCACCGAGGTCGGCGAGTGCCTGTGAGGCGCCCGCGACGGAGTTCACGCTCACGCCCTTGCGCGACGACGCGGCGACCTCGGCATTCGCCGCGGGGCCGAAGAAGGACGCGCACAGCAGAGCCAGCAGCGGCGCGAGGATCATCAGCGGCCGACGGAAGGGAGACGGGGCGGGAGAGAAGGAAGAGGATCCGCTCACGGAGCTTGCTCCAGCAGTGTGTAGGAACTCGGGATGCGGCCGGCCCCCGGGCGTCAGTGGAAGGTGACCGTGAAGCCACCGCATGCCCGGCACTGGCGCATCACCTGGTTGCCCGGAATCGTGTCTTGCTTCGACCACGCATAGGCTTTGGGGCAGCGGGCGTTGACGGCACTGCTGTAGTTGGTCTGCGCGTCACGGTTGGGATTGACGCAGAGCATCGGTGCGCCCGTGGCCGGGTCAGAAGTCAGGTTCTCGGGTGGGCAGTACGAGAGCAGGTCGTTTGAGCAGCCCATCTCTTCGCATTCGCCGCCGTCCGGCGGGGGCGCGACACCGGCCGGGGTGATGGTCACCGGCAGCGACACCGCGTTGACATAACTGACGTTGTACCAGGGCGCCAGCCCATCCGAGGGATCGAAATTGAACTCCGCCAGACTCGCCGGCTGTTCACCAGTGCCGCAGTGGTCGGCGTACGGCCCGCAGTCGGCGACCTTGCAGTGGAATGTGCTACCCGACTCGCCGCTACAGCCCTGGCGCGCGAAGAATTTGCCGCGCCAGTGACCGGGCGCGGAGGTCTCCGGAATGGTGATGGTGGCCGATTGACCGTTGTCGAGCACGGGCAGACCGCTGAGTAACGCCGATCCATCGGCGTTGACCGTACTGCCGATCCACACGCGCTGACCGGACTGGTTGACGAAGGTGACGGTGTGCTCGGCGGCGGCCGCCGCCTGCGCCCCGGGGCCGACGGCTCCGGCCAGCACACAGGCGAGGGCAAGGAAGAGAGCGGACAACGCGGAACGGACAACTGACGCCGGCCGAGCGCCTGACACCGCCCGAATACCAGGTGATGAACGGACACTCATGTGGATCGCCTCTCGTGGGGGGATAACGCTGAGAGCGATGATCTGCACATGCCATGCTGTGGGTCGTCAGCCTACGACACGGAGTAACGACGTGTCACCGGCCCGGCCCCCGGCACCCTGCGTCCACTGCACGCGGTGACGCGTCGGGGGACGAGCACGGCGAACAGCGAACGGCGGACGGGCGCGCGGGTCGGCCGTCGAGCGCGGTGAGCGCTTGCGTGTGCTGATCGTCGGTCACGGGCTCCAGCCAGGTGGTGCCGTCGCCGTATCCGACCGCGACGTCCACATCAACGGGCCTCCCGCGGAGGACGCGGGCGGCGCGCAGGCTCCGCCGGGATGGGCACCCGGACCCGGTGTGCGCGACAGGGCTGATGGTCTCGCCGGGTGAGGTCCGCGGACTGTCGCGTCGGTGGGTCGTCAGCCAAATAGAGGCCAGGAAACCGCATCGCAGCGACAGAGCCTGACGGACTGGGATTTGGCCAGGCCCTGAAAATCCCGCTCGGCATGTGCGGCACTGGCGGGAGCGGCCGGAGGAGAGGGCTCAGCCGGAGGGAGCCAGTCTCTTCGCCGTACCGCGGTGGGCCGTCTTCTGGTGACGCCACAGCTGAATCACGGTCAGGCCCAGCAGACGCGGTGAACACCGCCAGAAGAAGCCCCGCGATCTCCAACTGCCGACCGCTGGTCGCCCGGCCCGACCGCAGGACCAGGCCCGGTCGACCGCGAGGAAGCGCCGGCCGGAGCGCCGGTCCTCACCCTGGAACGGGCCCCCATACACAGCCGAGCACGCCGGCAACCGGCTGTGCTCGCTGTGCGGCGCGGCCCTCGAACTGGACCCCGTACTCAAGGGCTTCGACCGCAACGTTGGCGAGACCTGAGCAGCAGGTCAGCGGCGGGTGACGACGGACCCAGCGTCGTTGACGGCCGTGGTCCGGACGTCGCGGTCGAACCACTCGGCGATGTTCGGCTGCATCTCGCTGATGGTGCGCGTCCGGACAACGCCCGCATGTCTCAGCCGGAAGCCGCCGGCGGGGCACCGCGCCGGCCTGCGTCGGGACGCTGATCGCCAACGGCCACCCTGCACCGGCGGAGAACCCGGCCGGGCGGGCCGGAGGCGCAATCGTCGGCGTGCAGTGTCGAGGAAACCTGGCGAGCGAACCCGATAGTCCGCGGAAAGATCGCCCGCCTCCTGAAAGAACACGATCAACTGGTTCTGATCGATGATCCACAGGAATTGACGACAGCTCGGCTCAGGGTGGTGTGGTGACCGGCGCCGGCCGAATGCGGGGCGCACACCGGCGGCGCTTGTCGAGAAGCAGTTGGGTGATGCCCTGCCCGTCGCAGTGCTCCAGCAGGGGGACGGTGACGCGTCGGGTGGTGTCCAAGGCGCGGCTCGCCGTTCCCACGGTGAACGGCTGATCGAGTTCGCTCAGCCGGTCGGCCGCCAGCCGGGGGGCGTCCGGTAGCAGCACCACGTGCTCCGCGAGCCGCAGTACCGCTCCGTGGCGGACCGCCGCGGCGAGTTCGCGGCGGCCGAGGCCGAGTTCCGCGAGCCGCTGGGCGTGAGGAGCGGCGAAGGGCCGGCCGGCGAGCTCGGTGGTGAGACGGTGCACCGCGTCGGCCACAGCGGCGGGCAGTGCGGCAGGCCCGGCGCTCACGCGCCCGCGGATCATCCGCAAGGGCGGGGTGACCAGTGCCTCCACCAGGGAGACGGTCGGCAGCCCCAGACTGTGCCGGGCGGCCTCCAACGGTATGCCCTCCTCGGTGGGCCGCTGGGAGCAGTACGCGGTGACCAGTTCGGCCAGCCGGGCGCGCAGGGTGGTCCAGTGGGAGGGGTCAGCAAGCCAGTCGCCCGCGACCGGTGTGGTGTGGACAGCCACCCCCATCGCGGTCAGCTCCCCGCGCCTGACCAGCAGCCGGCGCCGTAGCTCGGCCGCCTCGCTCGGAATGCCGGAAGCGTCTCCCAGCTCTGCCGCCCGCCGTTTCGCGGAGCCGCGACGCCGCAGTTCCGGTGGCTGCGGGTCGAGCAGCGTCAAGCCGGCCAGTACACGCCGCAGACCGGGATCGCGCAGCACCGCGCGGTCACCGATGCGCAGCGGCAGTGGCTCCGGCAGGGTAAGCCGGACGAGATCGGCATCGAGGGGCCGTACCTGTACGGGCACGGCCGCCGAGCCAATGTGGGCGACGGCGGTGCGGGGCAGCGCCGCGGCCGGTGTCCCGCCATGTATGCGCGCGTCGCAGCGCAGACAGGGGAGGAAGCTGTCGGGTGTGAGCAGGGCGTCGCCGCGGCCCGTCGACTCCTTGTCGAGGTCCCTGAGGTTGACGGCGACCCGGGCGGTGGCCCGCACCAGGCCGGTCTCCTCGCCGAGGGCCTGCAAGCCCCTGACGCGCACGGGACGGCCGGAGCGGGCGGTCACCAGGACGTCGCCCCGGCGGATCCGCCCCGCATCGAGAGTGCCGGTGACCACCAGCCCGCTGCCGCGCACGGTGAAGGACCGGTCGATCCACAGTCGCACCGGGGAGTTGACGTCCCCGTCCGGCAGTCGCGCGGCCAGTCGGCCGAGGGCGGCGCGTAACTCCGCGAGGCCCGCGCCGGTGCGGGCGCTGACGGCCACGGCCTCGACGCCGCCGAGAGTGCTGGACCGGATCCGGTCCCGAGCCTGCGCCGTGGCGGGGCCGGGGTCGGCCAGATCGCAACGGGTGACGGCGAGCAGACCGTGCCGTACACCCAGGGCGTCCACGGCGGCGAGGTGCTCCGCGGACTGCGGCTTCCAGCCCTCGTCGGCGGCTACCACGAACAGCACAGCGGGCACGGGCCCCACGCCGGCCAGCATGGTGGGGACGAACCTCTCGTGTCCCGGGACGTCGACGAACGCCAGCCGTTCGCCCGATGGCAGATCCGTCCATGCGAAGCCCAGGTCGATGGTCAGACCACGGCGCCGCTCCTCCTCCAGCCGGTCGGGGTGGGTGCCGGTCAGCGCGTGGATCAGTGTGCTCTTGCCGTGGTCGACATGCCCGGCCGTCGCGATGACCCGCATGATCAGCGCCCCGCCGCGCGCAGCACCGCGGCAAGAATGTCGCTGTCGCACGCCTGCGGTACGCACCGCAGGTCCAGCAGCAGCCGGCCGCGCACCACCCGGCCGAGCACGGCCGGTTCACCGGTGCGCAGCGGTCCTGCCAGGCCTTCGGGGAGGCTGAGCGCACAGGACGGCAGGGCGGTTCCGGGGGCGCCGCCTCCTCCGACCACCGCCTCGCAGGGCACGACACGCGCGTCCAGACCTCGGCGCGCAACGCCTTCGGCCAGGCGCAGCGTGCGTGTACGCAGCTGTGGCAGCGGCATGTGCACGGCTGCGTGCACGGGTGGCTCGGGACCACGCAGTGTCGCTTCCAGCGCGGCCAGGGTGAACTTGTCCACGCGCAGGGCGCGGGCCAGCGGATGGCGGCGCATCCGCTCCACGACGGCGGCGCGGCCGAGGACCAGCCCCGCCTGCGGACCGCCGAGCAGCTTGTCTCCGCTGGCGGTGACCAGCGTGGCCCCGGCGCGCAGGGCCGTGGCCGCGTCCGGCTCGTCCGGCAGCACCGGGTCAGGCGCGAGGAGGCCGGAGCCGATGTCGACCACCACGGGCAGGCCCAGCGACGCCAGTTCCCGGGCGTCCACTCCTCGGGTGAAGCCGCTCACCGTGAAGTTCGACGGGTGGACCTTGAGGATGAAGCCCGTGTCCGGGCCGGCGGCGTCCCTGTAGTCGCCGAGACGGGTCCGGTTCGTGGTGCCGACCTCGCGTATCCGGGCGCCGCAGGAGGCCAGCATGTCGGGGATCCGGAAACCGTCGCCGATCTCCACGAACTCGCCCCGGCTGAGCAGGATGTCGCGGCCCGGGGCCAACGTCGCCGCCGCCAGGGCCAGGGCTGCGGCTCCGTTGTTGACCACGTGCACGGCCTCTGCGGCCGGCACCGCTTCCCGAAGGGCGGCCATGGCGCTGCGGCCTCGCGACGCCCGTCTGCCGGTGCTCAGGTCCAGCTCGACGTCCGTGTATCCGCCGGCCGCCGCCATCGCCTCCAGTGCGGACCGCGACAGCGGAGCCCGCCCCAGATTGGTGTGCAGCACCACGCCGGTGGCGTTGAGCACGGGGCTCAGCCCGGCCGCGAGTGCGGGGAGCGCGGCAAGAGCGGCGTGGACGGCGTCGCCCGGGCCGATATGTCCGTCGCGTACGGCCTGCTGGGCGGTGGCGACCGCAGCCTTGACGATGGGCCTGCCCAGCCGTGCGGACGCCTCGCTCAGTTGGGGATCGCCGAGCAGCGCTGTGGTGCTCGGCACCTGCCGCCGGGTGTCCGCCGGCGGCTGCCGTATCTCCTGCGCCACCCGTGCCACCCCGATCCGAGTCAGCGGAGGCGGACGGGAATCGAACCCGCCTGGCCCGGTTTCCGGACCACACCGATTTTGAAGATCGGGAGGGGCACCAGCCCGCCCAACGCCTCCGAGCAGGATTGTGGTCCCCGCACGCTGCTGGGGCAAGAGTGAAATGATGGTCGTGTGACGACTGTTGGCTCCGCCGCCGGACCCGCCCGACCCGCCCGACCCGCCGAACCCGCCGCGCCCGTACGGCTGACCCAGTACGCACACGGCGGCGGCTGCGCCTGCAAGATCCCTCCGGGGGAGCTGGAGGCGATGGTCGCGGGACTGTTGCCGCCCCGGAACCCCGGACAGGCCCTGGGCGGAGACGAGGACCGGCTGCTGGTCGGACTCGACGACGGTGACGACGCCGCGGTGGTGCGCACCGGTGACGGCACCGCCCTGGTGTCGACGGTCGACTTCTTCACTCCCGTCGTCGACGACGCCCGCGACTGGGGCCGGATTGCCGCGGCCAACGCCCTGTCCGACGTCTACGCGATGGGCGGCCGGCCCGTCGTCGGGCTCAACCTCCTGGGCTGGCCCCGTGACCTGCTGCCCGCGGAGCTGGCCCGCGAAGTCCTGGCGGGAGCGCTCGACATCGCCCGCGGCGCCGGCTGCTTCGTCGGCGGCGGCCACAGCATCGACAGCCCGGAACCGCTCTACGGAATGGCCGTCACCGGCCTGGTGGATCCGGACCGGCTGCTGCGCAACGACGCCGGCCGGCCAGGTGTGCCGCTGACCCTCACCAAACCGCTGGGCGTAGGGATACTCAACAATCGCCACAAGCAGACCGGTGAGGTCTTCGCGCACGCCGTCGCCGGCATGACGGCGCTCAACGACAAGGCAAGTGCCGCCGCCCTGGAGGCCGGCGCGGTATGCGCCACCGATGTGACCGGATTCGGGCTGCTCGGCCATCTGCACAAGCTGGCCCGGGCCAGCGGCGTCACGGCCGTGGTGGACGCCGCCGCCGTCCCCGTGCTCGACGGCGCCTGGGAGTCCCTGCGGGCCGGGTACGTCAGCGGCGGCACCCGGCGCAATCTCGAATGGGTGCGCCCACACCTGGACGCGGGACGGGCGAGCGAGGACCAACTGCACCTGCTTGCCGACGCACAGACCTCCGGCGGACTGCTGGTCGCCGGCGAGATACCCGGACATCCGGTCATCGGGGAACTGGTGCCCGCCGTGGCCGGCACCACGCTGGTGATCCGCTGAGCGCCGCGGCCGGCCGCGGGTCCGTGGGCGAAGCCCCGGTCCCGCGGCCGGTCCGCTACCGGTAGCGGATGTGCAGGTGGTTGTCGTGGTTCGGGTAGCTCGTGGTCAGCCCCTCCGAGATCAGCTGCGGATCGTTGAAGAAGATCAGCTGGACGTGTCCGGGGGCCTTCGCCCGGATCTCCTGCACGAGCCTGCGGGTGGCCGCGCGGTCATAGGTGCTCGACTGCCAGGTGATACGCCCCGCGGTGCACTGCGCCGAGTCGGTGCGGACCGGCCACACGTCGATGTCCATCCCTACTTCGTGACTGCCGTGGCCTGGTATGTCCCCGCCGTGCTCGAAGCCCGCGTCGCCGACCGGCAGTCTGCCGTTCCCGGTGGTGGCAAAGGTGGCGGCGGCGGCCTCCAGTTGACCGACGGCGCCGGCTGTCGCCCAGTGGGCGCCCGCGTTGCCGTCGGGGCTCTGTGCGCACATCGTGCCGGCGCCGAAGTCGATGTTCTCGTAGTGCCACAGCAGGTTCTGCCAGGTGGCCGGCCCGACGACGCCGTCCGCCCCGATTCCCGCGTGGGACTGGAAGGTGCGGACGGCGGAGGTGGTGGCGGGTCCGAAGGCCCCGTCGACCGAGAGGCCGGCGCCCCGCTTGGCATTGAGCAGCGACTGGACGGCCGTCACCGCCGGCCCGTTGTCGCCCTGTCGTACGGTGATGGCGAGCGCGCCCCAGGTGGCGGGCCCGACGATGCCGTCCGCGGCCAGACCCTTGGACTGCTGAAAGCCCACCACGGCGGTCCGCGTGCCCGAGCCGAAGACGCCGTCCACCGCCACCGAGCGGCCGTGCGCGGCGAGCAGATGTTGCAGCGCGACAACGTCGGAGCCTCGGTTGCCGTTGCTCGTCAGCGGGAACGCGGCCTGCGGGAATGCCTGAGCGGGGACGCCCAGTCCGAAGAGAAGGCCCGCCAACGCGGTGAACAGGGTGATGATGCGTGCGACGTGTCTCACGATTTCTGCCCCACTTTCCTACTCACTTTCCTACTCACTTGCCTGCTCACTTTCCCGACTGGAGGGCGCCCCAGGTGGCAGGGCCGACGATGCCGTCGGCGCCCAGACCGCGCGAGGACTGGTAGTCGCGTACGGCCTGGGCGGTGCCCGAGCCGAAGACGCCGTCGATGGACACCGTCCGGCCGAGCGCGGCGGTCAGTGCGCGCTGCAGCCGGGTGACGGCCTCTCCCGTCGAGCCGCTCTGGATGGTCGGGGCGGATCCGCGGGACAGCAGGGCCGTCCAGGTCTTCGCGCCGACCGCACCGTCCGCCGTGAGCCCCTTGCCGGTCTGGAAGTTCCGGGTGGCGGTGGTCGTGTCGGGCCCGAAGATCCCGTCCGGGGTGCCCGGGTCGAAGCCGGCGGCCTTGAGCAGGCACTGTGCCGCCTTGACCCGGTCTCCGCTCGAACCGTTCTGGACGGTGGTGTACGCGGTGAAGTCGAGGTTCGCCCCAGTGCAGGTGGGTGTGGGCGGGGTGCCGTTGCCCACATCCAGGTAGTCGCGGTCGATGTTGATCGAGTAGCCGCCGTAGGACTCGGTGACCTCGCCCGCGTACTGGTGGATCCGCTGGTGGTTGGACCAGTAGCTGGACGGCACGTACGAACCGGTGTTGGTGTCGGCGGCGCCGTTCCACCACGCGTAGAAGAGGTGGTCGACCCGCGTGTAGGCACTGTTGTTGTACTCGCTGGCGGCGTCCTTGATGCCGGAGGCGGCGCTGGAGTAGAAGCCCGAGAGATAGCCGCTGCTGTGCAGCCGCTCGGTCCAGCCGGACAGGTACGACAGCACGGCTGCCTTGCAGGAGGCCGTGGAGGCGTACGCCTCGATGTCGCTGTAGATGGCACTGCCCGCCGGGATACCGAGGTTCGACGCGGCGGTGATGGCCCCGGCCGCCGCGGTGACGCCCTGGGACTTGGCCGTGGCCGGATCGGTGGACATCTTCAGCGAGTAGTTGGTGCACGGTGCCTGGCGCCCGACATCGATGGGGAACAGACGCCATCCGTTGTTGGTCTGGCTGGTCACCCAGCTCGCCGTCAGATTCGGCTGGGCGCAGCCGCGGAAGGAGCCGCTGATGTAGACGCCGACCGCGCTGTACGGCGAGCTCGCCTGCCAGGCGTTCATGGCGGCTTGCGAGGGCGCGGTGCAGGCGTCGAAGCCCTTGCCCACGTAGCTGCCGGGTTGCGGCCCGGCCGCGGCCAGGGGGGTGGCATCGGACCGCTGTGCCGCGCGGGGCAGCTCGGTGCGCTCGGCGCCCTTGGTCAGCTCGGCCGAGGCGAGAACGCTGCGGACGACGCTCTCGGTCTCCGGCGTGTGGGCGGCGGTCACGAGGACGCCGGCGTCCTCGACCGCGATCTGGATGGTGTCGTTGGTGGACGCGGCGTTCGGGGCGGTGGCCTTGCCGCTCCGGGTCCGCGCCGTCGCCGCCGTCGCCTGGCCGGCGGAGCGGGCGGTAATGGGCTCCACTACGATGCCCGCCGCACGGCCGACGACTCCGGCGGGGCAGTCGTTCTGGTCGGCGGGCTCACCGAGGTAGACGGCGGGTCTGTCGAACCGGAGGCAGGCGCGCGGGTTCTCGGCCAGATCGACCACCTGCCATCCGGCGGGCACCTCGATACGGTAGCCGTGGTAGGTGACGCTCTGCAGGCTCTCGGGCGGGGAATCGGCCACGGCGGGGGCCGGGACCGCGAACGCACCGATACCGGCGAACACCGCCAGCAGGGCCGTTGCGGCGCGGGCGCGCCATGGGATACGGGACGACATCAGAGCACTCCTACTTGAATTCGGGGGCGAGTGAGGGAGAGGGGCGCGGCAGGTCTGCTCTGCTTCGGCCACGAGCGGTGCCCGCCCGTGGCCTGCCGCGCGTCCTACGGACAACGCAGGCCCACCTGTCCGGGCTTGAGGCCGACCCGGGGAAGGTGGACCGCTGTGCGGGTGGGACTTGCCGGTCACACGCCGCAGTTGGGCGCGGACCAGGAGCGGCTGGTGCGTCCGTCCACGTGGGTGTGGTCGTTGTGGTCGGGATAGCCAGGGCCGTAGATGCCGCCGAAGCCGTGATTGCGGGCTCGCTGGGCGAGCTGACAGAACGACGGGCTGCCGACCAGGTCGGCGGCGTCACCGTACAGGTGCCGGCTGTTCGAGGCGCCGCCGACCGCACTGTTGCAGGCCGTCGAGCGGAATCCGCTGCTCACGGTGATCGGCACGTCGCCCATGGCGCGCCGCATGGCTTCCAGCTTCCACATCGTGCGCAGGCCGTTGGACTTGGCCGTCGCGGCACTGACCGCACCGCCGGACCAGTCGGAGTTGCACTTGTTCAGCTCGGCGTAGGTGAAGTGGATGGGGGTGCAGTCCGGATCCTGCAGTGCGTAGATCTTGCTGAACGTCTGGGAACCCGCGACGCCGTCCGCTGCCAGCCCGTACGCCTGTTGGAACTTGGTGACGGCGGCCTTGGTCCGCGGGCCGAAGTTGCCGTCGACGGAGAGGATCTCGCCGTAGTCGACATGCCCGGCCACCCGGATCTGTAGCTGGGTCACATCGGCGCCCGACATGCCCTCGGACAGGGTGCGGCCCCAGGTGTAGCACTCGTCGGCCTGGGCCGGGGCGGCCGTGGCCAGCACACCGCCCACCGCAGCAGCCATGATCATGACAAATGCCAGTGCGAGTTGGATCGTACGCCGCAACATCCCGCCTCCGTTATGAGTCCATCCCGAGTCCCCGCTAGAGGGGTGAGGCGAGTTTGACCTCCACTTCCATTGCGTGTCCACACCGTCACCATCTGCCACAGGACCAGACCTCCGGCACAACTGGCCTACAGGCAAAGGTCGTTGCGTAACCTGGTGCGATGCGGGTCCAGCCTCGATGCGGATTCCGGTTCGGCGCAGTGGCGACCTCCGCGCCCTGTCACGACATCGGGCGACGACGCTACCGAAAGATCGCGCAGGCGACAGTGGCGATCAGCACGGAGCACAGAACGGTCATGCCGGTCAGCCGCCGCGCAAGCATGTCGTCCCAGCGCTTCCCGTTTCCGGACAGCCTGCGCAGGGCCGGGGTGAGCGCCCGGCCCACCCCGAAGCCGAGTCCGGCGGCCAGTGCGGGCGCGTAGGAGCCCCCGGACAGCAGAACCGCGACCGCCATCGCGTACGGCGTACTGGCCGAGACGTAGGTACGCACGCCCGTGCCGAGTTCGAAGCCGAACTGCAGGGCACCGCACGCCAGATGGCGGCGCAATACGTCCTGCGGTATCTGCCGGGCGTTCTGCGGCAGCCGTAGCGACAGCTTGCCCGCGTCGCGCAGCGCGGCGAGCAGCGCGACGGCCACGATCAGCCCTTGCCGCACGCCGGCCGGGAGCGGTGTGGAGAGACCGGACAGGAGCCACAGCACCCCGGCCGTCAGCACCCCGCCGGCCAGCAGGCCCGCCGTGAATACGCCGAGGACCAGTGCCTGTCTGTACGTTGCCCGCCAACCTGGCGAGGCCAGCGCGAACGCGCTGTTACGCGTTCAAACGGAGCCGGAGAGCGAGTAGCCGGCCAGACCGCCGGTGATCGCCCAGGTGAGCATGGGGGCGTAGAGGGCGGCGGCGATCGCCGCGATCCCGAGGGCCGCAACGGGCAGGACCGGATCGGTGAGCAGCATCCGTACGTCACGGGCGCCGCTCGGCCGGGACACGGGACGGCCGGACTCACCCATCTAGACTGTCCCGGTCAGCGTGAGCCAGGTGTTCGGGCCGACCACGCCGTCGGCGGTCAGGCCGTACAGGGACTGGAACGAGACGACGGCCTGCCGTGTGAGCGAACCGAAGTTGCCGTCGACCGTCAGTGCGGAACCGTGCTTGTTGAGCTGCCACTGCGCGCCGCGTACGGCACCGTTCACCTGTCCTTGGCGCACGGTGACGACCAGCACCGGCCAAGTGGCCGGGCTGACGCTGCCCGTGGGGCTGAGTCCGTTCGCCGACTGGAACTCCTCGACCTGCGCCTCGGTGTCCGCCCCGAAGATGCCGTCGGCATCCGCCGGATGACCGTGATAGGTGAGCAGGTGCTGAATGGTGTGGACGTCGGGCCCGGTGGCGCCCCTGCCGAGGGTCGGCCAGCCGACGGAGCCGGGACAGTCGCAGTCGGTGGTCCAACGGCAGATGGACTTCACCCAGCCGGAGCCGGTGTCGCGGTACCCGTCGTGGCAGCGCCGCTCGATACCGCAGCCGCAACTGCCGCAGGCCGCGCTGTAGCGCCACAGCCAGCCGTCGTAAGTGCCCGCGTAGCACTGGTTGGGCCGCAGCGTCCAGGTGACACCGTCCGACCGGTGGAAGCCGGTGTTCGTCCCCGATGTCTCGCACGCGTCGGCGTAGACGGTGCTGGGCCCGCAGCCCGGGGAGCAGTTGTGGTCCGCGGCGTAACTCGGGCACGCACCGGTCCAGATCTCGTAGCCGTCGGCGTACGCCTGCCGGGCCGCGGAGAACACCCCCAGCGCGGCGAAGCCCGCGGCGGTCGCCACCTGCAGCACTGTGCGCCTGGACGGCGCGAAGGATGGCAGGGCCCCGCGCCCGGTCCGGGACCGGCGGCCACCGCTCCCGGGGCGGCGCAGTGTGGGCACCTCGTCCAGTGAAGTCATGGCCGGCTCCTCGGCGTTGCGGGTGCGATGTCGTCGAGCAACCGCAGCAGCGCGGTGGGGGAACCGAGCGGCTCCGAACGCGTGATCCGGCCCTCCGGGTCGATGGCCACCGCATAGGGAGTGGCGGGGATGTCGTAGGCCGTGAACAGCTCCGGACGGTGATCCCTGACCGGGACGGGGCCTTCGTCGGCCTGGGGCCCGGCGCCCGCGTAGAGGCCGAGCACCGCCGGGGCGGTGGCGCCCTGACGGGCCGTCCAGACGCCGGCCTCGGCGAGCACCTCACCGCAGGTGCGGCAGTCGGCGTCAAGGAAGAGCAGCAGCCCGGCGCGGCCCTGCGTCAGGAGGCCGTCGAGTCCGGCCGCATCGAACCGGGCCGCGTCGAGGCCGGGCGCCGGTGCGCCGGGGGCGATGCCCACTCGCCCGGGGCGGTGCGGCTGCGTGCGTGACAGTTGGTGCACCTGCCTGATCAATCCCGAGACGACGAGCGCGAGCAGCGCGATCGCCGCCCACGAGGCGATCACAGCGCTGGTGGTGAAGTCCATCGCGAGGACACTCCTTCGGCAGTCGGGTGCACCGTGGCTCTGGTCGGCAGGTGAACTGATGCCGCGGTCGGCTCGTGCATGGCGGCAGGCAGGGACCACAGCAGCACCGTGCAGGCAGGAGCGGCGAGCATCAGCGTGATCAGTTCCGCCGCGGAGAGCCGTACGGGGCCGGCCCCCGCGATGACCGCGCCGGCCAGCGCGAGCCCGGCAAGGGCCGCGGCCCGCCGGGTCACCCAGCGGCTCAGGGGCACATCCTGCCGTGAACAGCCGCACGGCCCCCCGCGGCCGAGGGCGAGCACGTACCGCGTGTAGCCGGCATAGAGCCCGAAGAGGGCGGCCCCCACGGCAAGTACCGCTTGCAGCCCCCACTGGTGACCCGTCAGCAGCGCGGCCACGCCGACCGCCCCCAAGACGCCCTCCGCGAAGGGCAGGACGACGGCCGCGAACCGGCGGAGCCGCGGGCCCAGCACGCCGTGCGCCCGCAGCGCCTCTCCCAGGGCAGCCGGACGGGTGGCGTGAGAGCCCGCACCCATGAGCAGGCTCAGTAGGGCGACCGAGGCGGTCAGCCCACCGTAGAAGCCCATCACCCCCGCCTCACCCGGTGTGCCGCAGCGCGAGCCGCCCGACAAGCTCGGGCACCCGCTCCACGGCAGTCGACGCCAGCGGCACCAGCGTGGCCCAGATCTTGGCGGAGGAGAGCACGAAGAACGGGCTGCCGTCGGAGAGCGTGTCGCGGAAAAGCTCACCGGACGCGACCGCCACTCCCTTCCAGGGCGGAAGCTGGGCGGTGTGCTCCTTCGTCCGCCGGGACAGCTCCAACAGCCCGAGGCCGGGCACCTCCTTGATCACCGTCGCGGGCCGCGCGAAGGCGCTTCCGGCCGACGGATCCGGCTGGAGTGTGAGCCCGTACTCGCTCTCCGCGATGCGCACCGACCGCAGCAGCCCGAGCACCTCGGCCACGCTCAGGCCGTACAGCCGAGTCACGAGTGCGTGGCGCTCGCCGAGCCACACGACGAGCGAAGGCCGCTCCACGAGCCCTGAGCGCGGCTCGCGCTCGATCGACTGGAAGATACGCAGCGTGCCCTTCTGGAAGGTGAACTCGGAGTCGGGTGCCCCGATGCCCAGGGAAGCGGCGACATCGTCCCCCAAGGAGGCCGGCCCGGCGGTGAACTCGACCAGTCGGCCACCGACCACCATTTCGACGGCCGAAGTGCACGGTGACTGGAGGTCGAGGTCGCCCTCGAGGTGATACGTCCCGCCATCGAGGGCGCGATGAGCGACGAACGATGCGACCATGTGCATCCTCCTGGGAGGGCGGGGGCCTTGTGACACCGCAGCCGCAGAGGAATCTAGGCAGTAGTCATGACCCTGTCAATCCATTAGTATCGCGCAGGGCACTGGAGACCGCCTGCCGGCTTCGCCTGCGCGGAGCGGCGGCCCAACTCGGGGTCGACACCACCACGGTCGCGACCCCGTACGCATTCGGCCAGGAGGTCACCCGGCTGCTGGAGGGGCCCCCGGCCCCGCCGCCACCCACGCCCCCGCACTCGACACCTCCGGCCGACCGAGCGCCGTGGCCAATTCGGGCGTTCTGTCACAACATCGGAAAGACCGCCGCTCTCCTGGGAACCCAGACCCCCGACAAGGGACCGTCGCAACCCGATGTTCTCTGTACGGGCGCCGTTTCGGCGGGACCGCCGACTACCCCGCTGCGTCCTACTGCGGATTGGCAGAAACCGCTGTGCGGTGTCAGAGCGGGTGGTAGATCTGCCGTGCAGTTCACAAGAAGAGCCGACGCCTGAACGCGCCGGTGCCGCGCACCCGGCGGGGGCGAGCGGGACGGCGGACGCCGTCAGTCGCGGCCACCCTTGTCCGGGGTCGGCCAGGTGCCGGTGGCCCGTTCGACGGCCTTGGCGCCCGACCGGTCCACGGCACTGCGTACCACGGCGAAGATGGCGCCCTGCACGGCCGCGGCGAACAGCACCTCGCCCCACCCTCGGTCGCGGTCCAGGGCGTCGGGTGCATCGTCCTCGTGCCGGATCACCTTCCACGTCTTCTGGAAGGCGAACCCGGCCAGAGTTCCGCCCACCCACCCGAGGGCGAATCCGACGGGCTTGTAGGCGAGTGGCAGCTTCTGCTTCTTCTTCACCGGTGTCTCCCTCTCTGGTACGGACCCCTTACCTGCGGGCTCGTGGGGCACCTCACGGGTGCCCTCCGATCGCAACCTCACACCGGGGGCCGCGATCCCGCCACCGCTGCCAGCCGCCACCGCCCGTGGCGGGCCTGCACCGACCCGGGCGACTTCCTAGTCCCCGACGCGTCGGACGAGATCCTCGCTGTGGCCCTCAGCGCCGTGCGCGAGGACGAACGGAACGGCTACGTGCGGCGCCTGGAAGCGTTCGCCGAACAGCACCGCGAGAACCTGGAGAAAAGGAAAGACATCAGGTCTTCTCCGATCGCCAATCGACAGGCGATACCCGAGCGGAATGATTCACTGGAATGAAATTAGGGACATGAATCATCAAGAGGATCCGAAAAGCGAGGTCGGCGGAGGCAGATCACACGCAGGCGTCGAGCGCATCGCGCAGTCGGATGGCTCGGACCCGAAGCATCTGAGAAGCCCCCAAGGGAGCTGCGGAGAGGTTTTGGCGATGACGTCGCACACCTCAATCACCATGACCCGAGAAAGCCACGCAGCGTCAGCCTTCACAGGAACGCAGCCATATATCCCCTGCCATCGCCGACAAGCCCTGCCGATGCGACCCAGAAGGATCCGGCCCGTCCGACCGCAGCAAACCCTGAGGTGTCATAACAGACCCCCAGGGGATTTGTGCTGTCAACTTCGAGTGCCGGAGGGCCGGCGAGGGCAACGGCGTCACGTTGGAACGGCGTTCGCCCGTCTTCGCAGGCCTTTTTTGGAATCAATCATCTCCAGACAGGGTGTGACCGCATGGTGCATGTACTGAGCAGCAGGACCCTGCTCCGGCCCACCGACCCCGAGCGCTCACGGATCTTCTACGGCGAGAAGCTTCGCCTGTCGGTTTACCGTGAGTTCGGCACCGGACCCGAGCGCGGCACCGTCTATTTCCTCGGCGGGGGCTTCCTCGAGGTCTCGGGCCGCTCCGACACCCCGCCCTCCCCCGGCCTTCAGCTGTGGCTGCAGGTCGAGGACGCGCAGGCGGCGTACGAGCAGCTCGTACCGCAGGGCGTCGAGATGCTTCGGCCGCCCAGAAAGGAGCCCTGGGGGCTGATCGAGATGTGGACCGCCGATCCGGACGGCGTAATGATCTGCATCGTCGAAGTGCCCCAGGACCACCCGATGCGCCACCGGCCCGGCATCTGAACACCGACACAGCCGCCAGGGCGCCAGGGCGCAAACACTGTGCCCGTCATGCCCTGGCTGCCGGTGGATCCGCACAGGTCGCCGGACGGCGGGCCTCATGGCAAGCTGCACGGGAACGTCACCTGGAAGGATCTTCCGCCCGACTGTCGACGCCCCCGACCTCGCGGTGTTCCCCCCACGGAGGCACATGTGTCCGGTCGCTCATCTCAATGGTCCGTGTCCCGCAGTGTCCGTGCGCCCATCGTCTCCCTCGCAGGTGTCGCCGCCATCGGCGCAGGCCTCCTGGCGGGCGTGGGTGACGCACCCACGACGCAGGCCGCAGGCGCCGTCCCGACCCCCGACCACACCATCGTGGTGGTCATGGAGAACCACTCTTACAGCCAGATCATCGGCAGCTCCAGTGCTCCGTACATCAATTCGCTGAAGTCGGGCGGCGCCGTCCTCACGGAGTCGTACGCCATCACCCACCCCAGCCAGCCCAACTACTTCGCGCTGTTCTCCGGCTCCACGCAGGGCATCACGAATGACAGCTGCTACAAGCCCGGCTTCTCCAGCGCGCCGAACCTCGCCACGGAACTCACAGCGGCGGGCAAGACGTGGGCGAGCTACAACGAGACACTGCCCAGCCGGGGGTCCACCACCTGCAGCAGCGGCAAGTACGCCCGCAAGCACAACCCGTGGTTCGGCTTCAAGAACGTTCCCAGGTCCTCCGCCTACACCTTCAAGCAGTTCCCCACGGACTACAACAAACTGCCGACAGTGTCCTTCGTGACGCCCAACCTCTGCAACGACATGCACGACTGTTCGGTGCGTACGGGGGACACCTGGCTGAAGAAGAACCTCGGCGCGTACGCGACATGGGCGAAGACACACAACAGCCTGCTTGTCGTCACCTTCGACGAGGACAACCTGCACTCCGGCAACAGGATCCCGACCGTGCTGTACGGACAGCCGGTGACGGCCGGCTCGTCGTCGGCGACGAAGTACACCCACTACAACCTGCTGCGCACCATCGAGGACATGTACGGCACCGCGCACGCCGGTCAGGCTGCCAATGCCACGGATATCACGGGTATCTGGGCTTCTTGACGTGCAGCCGGCAGGCAGCCCGCAGCACACCCGCGGTCCCCGCCGCCCAGGCCAGTCCCGGGCGGCGGCCCGTCATCGCACCACTGGGGGCTCCGGGCGCGTGGGCCGGGGCGCTGCTTGCGGTGGCGGGCGCCCACGAGGACCAGGAGCAGCGGGAGCTCCGCCATCGGCATGCGCTGGACATGAGGGGCACCGTCGTCACCGTGGCCGCCGCGCTCACAGGCGGCTACCTGCTGGGTCGTCCGCGCCCATGGCGGCGTCTGGGTAACTGGGCGGCCGACCCGGTCCGCTTCACCTGAACCTTGGCCCGGGGCGGCAGCGGCCTTACGCGCCCGAACTGGGTCCGGGTCAACGGCTCCCGAGGTCTGCCGTACGTACGCGGGATCCCGCGTACGTGGGATCACCCTCGCTGGCAGCGGCGCCCCGAGCACTGCATACCGGCCCCGGAGGAACGTGCCGACCGGTCAGTGCCGCGCCTGTACGACCTGCCTGGCCACCGGTCCGAGGCGGCCGAGGCCGGTTACTGATCGCGAGTCAGAAACCGGCTTCCTGCGAGACCACGACGGCGCCCCTTGCCCCCTTCTCCCAGGGGTGGGGCGCCGCCGGGCGGGCAGGATCATCAGCGTCGAAGCGTCTCGCCACATGAGGGAAGCTTCGGCAACATACCCAGCGGCTGACGTATCGGTCAGGACCTGTCGATCAGAGATATATCCCGCTGAAATTCATCGAAAGCGGTCCCCTGCTCAAGCAATGTCGCCTGCACGTGCGCTGTTCCAGAAGCCCATCGTTCATCGGACAAGAAGTAGGTCTGGAGGAACTGCGTGTTTATTTCGGTACAGCTGAACAGGCGCTGGTCGAACCCCTCGGCGCCGGTGCTCTCCTGAGATACCTGCATCAATATCTCCATGTCGGTCTGTGCGCGGCACAAGATGGAGATATCAAATCCGACCTGCTTCACTCCGTCGCGAACCTCGATATGTCCCGTGCCGAGGAGAACGTCGACGACGAAGGCGGGAGGCTCGTCGGAGTCGAGGGCCGCCGAAGGCGTGGCCGCCGTAAGCGAAATTGCCGCGACGATGCCGGTGATCGCCGCGGCAGCTGTACGCATCATGGAATTGTTCCCCCTCCGAGCGGATGGAGCGCGCCCGTTTCAAGTAAGCCAGAACCCTGCTTATGACTACTTTTCAGCAGATTATCAAAGCGCATCGCACCGTACCACCACGCGTCCGCCCTCGTCCGGACAGGCCGTCCAACACGCCTTCAGCAGCGGCCAGTTGGTTGCTCCCGGCCTCGGCGATCTCCCCGAAGGCGCGGCCCGCAGCCGCGAGGATCTTCTTCTGGCAGGCGCCCACCGCGTACCAGACGCCACCAGCATTGGTCTCCCCCTTGGAGGCCACGTCGGCTGACGCGCCCGCGGCCTCCTCCAGCGACACCTCAGGGCCCGTGAAGGCCTTGCCCTTCATGGCCTGCCACGCGTCGCATTCCGCGTGGCCCTTCGCGGTCATGCAGGGCAGACCAGGCGCACAACACCGCGCCGGCCCGCGGCTCCTGCTCAGCCATCAGCCCACTGCTGCTGCTGATGCGCCACACCGGCTTCCCATCGCCGATGCCGTCCTTGGCAGCGCCTGCCGCAGCACCGCCGGCCTCGCCTTCATCGGCCAGGTCTGCCGCAGCCTCCGGGCCTGGCTGTCCGTGGTCTCCATCGTGCGCGGGTGCCGTTGAGGAACAGGCTGAGCATGCTGAACCACCCGATCGTCGTGACGTACTCGCGCGTCCCGACATCGCCGAAGGTATCCAGGAGGGACCGCAGCGTGGGGTCCGTGAGCGTTCCGGTCCTGAGGAGTTCGTCGGTGGCATTGGCGAGCAGGGCGTGCTCCTTGCTGATGCCCTCGGCCGTGCCGACCGCCACGAGGGAATTGATCCCGGCTTCGGTGAGTCCGGCGTTCGTGGCCATCCGCTCGCCCGCCTGCTATCGAACGGGCAGTTCAGAACCGAGGCGGCGCGCGGGATGGTCACCTCGCGGTGCTTCGCGTCGACGCCGGAGGTACCGAAGACCGCCTTCACCATGCCGGTGAGCACCGGGCACATGTCCCGGGCGCCGGGGAACGTCTTCAGCACATGCAGGGTGACACAAGGGCCGTAGCCCTCGCCGATGACCTTCGCGATGTCCGCTTCCCCGGGAAGCGGGACTTTGACCGCCGACGTGCGAGGAGTGGGCCTGGCTGTGTCTTCTCCTTCTGGAGCACAGGCAATCGGCTTTGCCCCCCGGCGGCGGCTCCTGTCCCTTTCCGCGATCAGCGTGCGCGACTTGTCCTTGTTGCGCGATCCGTGACCGCGGGCATTGCTTTCCAGGGCGTGTGCGGCGCCCAGCGGCCGCGGGCTCGGGCCGAAGGAACTCCCAGGAGCCAACAGATCCAAGACGGTGAAGAGGGGGGTGACGGGGGCGGAGATCGTCTGACCACGGCAAGGCCGACGGAGCGATACGGCTTAGCCGTCTCCAATGTGCGGTACCAGGCTGCGCCATTCGCGGGAAAGCCACGGCAACGGCGCTGCGGCTCAGTACAGCTGAGCCGGGCAGTGCGATGGATCGCGCGGGACGGTACCGGCTCACCGGCGGACGCAGCGCCCCACCTCCCGCAATTAAGAAGATCAGCCTTTTGTTGCATTTTGCGGCAAAGCGGGCGGCGAAAGCCAGAAGCGGAGGTCATTCGCTGCCTAATACTCCAGCCGTAGATCGTGATCTCGATGGTGAGGGCGCCGAGGCGACAGGTGGCCGGCGTCGATCATCTCGCCCGAGATCGCCCACGCTGTCGC
>NZ_JBITEV010000020.1:100138-142940 GCF_044455465.1 Streptomyces sp. NPDC051217 | reverse complement strand
GTCTTGCTGTCCTGCGTTTCCGACTCTATCAGAACCTTTCGGCGCCTGATTCCCAGTCGGCGGGTTTGTCTTTCCGGCCCTGCGGCCGTTCCGACGTTTCAAACTCTAGCCCGTTTCCCCGCCGTCTCACAAATCGAGTCCCGGTAATGGATTTTCGGCATGCCGAAATTGTTCCCGGTCGAGAGGGTCCCGCAGAGTTTGTGTGCCGCATTCAAGCGGCCGGAGTGCGTCGTAGAACCGTTACGGCTCCATGACAACTCGAAGAACCTTACGGACCGGCCCCTGTGGTGTCAACTTGGACTGTTCGCCCTGCGTCAATCCAGGTCGGTCAGACGCCCGCCGGCGTCCGGCTGCTCGTGTTCCACGCGGCGGAGCAGGCGGATCAGCAGCTCTCCCAGCACTCCGCGTTCCGCCCCCGAGAGGTCCTGGAGCAGGTCCTCCTCGAAGTGCGAGGCCATGCGCATGGCTTCCAGCCACTTGGTGCGGCCCTCGTCCGTCAGCTCGACGATCACGCGTACCCGGTTGTTCTCGTCCCGGTCCCGTGTGACCAGGCCCTCGCCCGCCATGCGGTCGATCCGGTGGGTCATCGCCGCCGGGGTGAGGCCCAGACGCTTTGCCAGTTCCCCCGGGCCGAGGCGGTACGGGGCTCCCGCCAGGACCAGTGTCTTGAGGACCTCCCACTCGGCGTTGCTGATGCCGAGGTCGGAGACCTGCCGTCCGTACGCCACGTTCATCCGGCGGTTGAGCCGGCCGAGGGCCGAGACGACCTTCTCCACCTGGGGGTCGAGGTCGTCGAACTCCCGCTGATAGGCGGCGATCTGTTCGTCGAGGCTCGGCTCCTCGGGGCTGTCTGACATGCGGCGCAGTATGGCACGCACGTCGTTCGCGTTGAAGTCCTTCGATGTGTATTGTTGAGGCTCTAACTTTAGCTTTGAAGTCTTCAGACCTCAGTAGTTCGTACTTCTCCTTCTTCATCAAGGCAGGTGAGTGTTGACCAGGGTGATGGGCGCCGCGATGCGCCGGATCCAGGCAGGGAACGCGCTGAGCGCGTTCGGGCTCGGGTTCACCGTCCCGTATCTCTATGTGTATGTGGCCCAGGTGCGGGACCTGGGCGCGAGTACGGCGGGGGCCGTGCTGGCCGTCTTCGCCATGGCCGCGCTCGTCGCCCTGCCCTTCACCGGTCGTGTGATCGACCGGCGCGGTCCGCTGCCCGTCGTCGTCGGTGGTGCGGCTCTCGCTGCCGTGGGTGCCGTGGGCATGGGGGTGGCGGCCGACGTGCCGGCCACCGTGCTCTCGGCCGCGCTGCTCGGCGGCGGTACCGCCGTCATGCAGCCCGCGCTCGCCACGATGATCGTGTGGTGCTCGGCGCCGTCCGCCCGTACGCGGGCCTTCGCCACGCAGTTCTTCCTGCAGAACCTGGGGCTCGGTGTCGGTGGTCTGATCGGCGGGCAGATCGTCGACGTCAACAGGCCGGGGAGCTTCACCCTGCTTTTCGGTGTCGAGGCCGCGATGTTCCTGGTGCTGGCCGCCCTTGCCGGGACGGTCCGGCTCCCCCGTACGTCCTCCGCCTTGTCCGCGCTTCCCAAAGAGGCGGCGCGAGCCGGCGGTGGTGGGCCCCGGGCGCTGCTCGGGCACCGGGCGATGGTGCAGCTGTGCGTGCTGGGCTTCGTGCTGTTCTTCGCCTGCTACGGACAGTTCGAGTCCGGGCTGGCCGCGTACGGGACCGAGGCGGCCGGGATCGGCCCGTCGACGCTCGGTATCGCGCTTGCCGCCAACACCGCCGTGATCGTCGTCGCGCAGTTCGTCGTGCTCAGGCTGGTCGAGCGGCGCAGGCGGAGCCGGGTCATCGCCTCGGTCGGGCTGATCTGGGCGGTCGCCTGGATCGTCGCGGGGTACGCGGGCCTGGGGCACGGGAGCCAGACGATGGCGACCGCGGCCTTCATCTCCACGTACGCGCTCTTCGGACTCGGTGAGTCGATGCTGTCGCCGACCGTGGCTCCGCTGGTGGCCGATCTGGCGCCGGACGGGATGGTCGGGCAGTACAACGCCGCTTTCGCTCTCGTCAAGCAGCTCGCGCTGGCCGTCGGACCGGCTGTGGGCGGGCCGATGGGGGCCGCGCTGCACGGCCCGTACATCGTGACGTTCGTGCTCTTCTCGCTCGGCGTGAGTGTGCTGGCGCTGCGGCTGGGGCGGCGGCTCACCCCCGTACAGGACCGGCCTTCGCTCGCGCGGAAGTCGCGTGTGGTGGCCGTGCACAAGCCGGAGACCGTCGCCCTTCCTCAGTAGGAGAGGCGGTCAGTGGGGCAGGGCGAACTCGCACCAGACCGCCTTGCCGCCGCCCGGTGTGCGGCGGGAGCCCCAGGAGGAGGCGATCGTCGCGACGATCGAGATGCCGCGGCCCGCCTCGTCCGCCGGTTCGGCGTGGCGGCGCAGTGGCAGATGGTCGTCGCCGTCGGTGACCTCGATGATCAGCCGGCGATCCGTACGGCGGAGTCTGAGCCGCATGGGCGGGGTGCCGTGCTGGAGGGAGTTGGCGACGAGTTCGCTGGTGGCGAGCACGCCGAGGTCTCTGAGCTCGACGGGGAAGCGCCACGAGGAGAGGACTCCCGAGGCGAACGCGCGGGCGCGTGGCGCTGCCTCGATACCGCCGAGCAGGTCGAGCGCTGCGTTGTGAAACAGCTCGGCGGCCTGGCCGGTACGGGCGGGGTGCTGGAGGACCAGTACCGCCACGTCGTCGTCGTGCTCGGCCGTGACGCCCATCGCGCGGATCAGCCGGTCGCAGACCACCTGGGGTGATCCCTTGGCCCCGGCGAGCGCGCGCTCCAGAGATGCCACGCCCTCGTCGATGTCCTCGCTGCGGCGCTCGACGAGCCCATCCGTATAGAGGACGGCGGTGGAGCCGGGCGCCAGCTCGATGCTGCCGGAGGTGTGGATCCAGCCGCCGGTGCCGAGCGGGGGGCCTGTCGGGTCGGCGGCGCGCGCGACCGTGCCGTCCTCGGCGCGTACGAGGATCGGCAGATGGCCCGCGGACGCGTAGACGAGACGGCCCTCGTTGGGGTCGTGGACGGCGTAGACGCAGGTGGCGATCTGGCTGGCGTCGATCTCCGCGGCGAGTCCGTCGAGCAGTTGCAGTACTTCGTGCGGCGGCAGGTCGAGGCGTGCGTACGCGCGGACGGCGGTGCGCAGCTGGCCCATGACGGCCGCCGCGCGGACGCCGCGGCCCATGACGTCGCCGATGACCAGGGCCGTGCGGCCGGCGCCGAGGGTGATGACGTCGTACCAGTCGCCGCCGACCGCCGCGTCCGTACCGCCCGGCTGGTATGTGGCGGCGACGCGTAGGTCGTCGGGCTGTTCCAACTCCTGCGGGAGGAGCGAGCGCTGGAGGGCGACGGCCGTCTCTCGGAGTCTGCGCTCGCTGGCGCGCAGACGCTCGGCGGCCTCGGCGTGGTCGGTGACGTCGGCGGCGAAGATGAGGACGCCGCCGGATCCGCTGGTGTCGACGGGGGTGCAGGTCACCGTGTACGAGCCGTCGCGCGCCACGGTGGCGGCGCCGTTGGCCGAGGCGTGGGGCGCGCCGGATGTGGCCGCCTGGACCTTGCGGGACTTGACCGTACGGGGCTTTCCGCTGCGCAGGACCTGGTCCATGAGGGGCATCAGGCCCAGCTCGATCAGCTCGGGGCAGCTCTCGGCCGCGGTCGTGCCCGGCTCGCGTGGTCCGAAGGCGTCCTCGTAGGCGTCGTTGACGTACGCGACGCGGTGGTCGGGGCCGTACACCAGCGCGACGAGGGCGGGGAGGCCGCCGAGGACGTCGCGGACGGTCAGCTCTTCGAGCTCGGGGATTCCGGCCGGTCTGCGGTCGCTCCCGTCGCTGCCGCCTCTGCTGTCTTTTCCGCCTCTGCCGCCCTGGCGCTCACCGCGGCGTCCGTCGTGGCGCTCGCCGTGTCGTTCGAATTCACCACGGGCGGCGGGCACGGAACCGGCGGAACCCGACGAGTGCGCGGAATTCTCCCGTGGCTTCGCCTGGGAGTCTCCAGGGTCCGTCCGCGCGGCGATGCGGCGCTGTGTACCGGGGAGCCGGGCGCTCCAACGCGTGAAATTCACGGATTTTCAGGCCTCATGGTGTCGTTGCTGTTCGCCTTGGCGGGCTACCGGGTCGCTCTCTGCGGAATCACGCTGTGCAGATGTGAACCCACCTATGGTCACACGTTCAGTGTTGCCGACCGCACTGACATTGGACGTCAGACGTCTCTGGGTCGTTCCCGTCCGGCGGCGAGTTCGAATTCGGCACGTGGGTGCTCCAGAGAGCCGAGGGAGACGATCTCCCGTTTGAAGAGCCCGGCAAGGGTCCATTCCGCCAGTACTCGCGCCTTGCGGTTGAAGGTCGGTACGCGGCTGAGGTGGTACACGCGGTGCATCAGCCAGGCCGGATATCCCTTGAGTTTACGGCCATACACCTGTGCGACGCCCTTGTGGAGACCGAGTGACGCGACGGAACCGGCGTACCGGTGACGGTAGTCGTGCTGCTGCTCGCCTCTTAGTGAGGCGACGATGTTCTCGGCGAGGACCCGGGCCTGGCGGACGGCGTGTTGCGCGTTGGGAGCGCATTCGGCGCCGGGCCCGTCCGCCGCCAGGTCGGGGACGGCGGCGGCGTCACCGGCCGACCAGGCGTGTTCGGCGCCGTCGACGGCGAGCTTGGCCGTACAGACGAGGCGGCCGCGTTTGTCGAGGGGCAGATCGCTGGCGGCGAGGATCGGATGCGGTTTGACGCCGGCCGTCCAGACGAGGGTGCGGGTGGGGAAGCGGGTGCCGTCGGAGAGGACGGCGACCCGGTTCTCGCAGGAGTCGAGCCGGGTTTCGAGGCGTACGTCGATGTTGCGGGCGCGCAGCTCGCGGACCGCGTACTTGCCCATGTCGTGACCGACCTCGGGAAGGATGTGGTCCGAGGCCTCGACGAGGATCCACTTCAGGTCGTCGGCTTTGACGTTGTGGTAGTAGCGGGTGGCGTAGCGGGCCATGTCGGCCAGCTCGGCGAGGGCTTCGACGCCCGCGTAGCCGCCGCCGACGAAGACGTAGGTGAGGGCGGCGTCGCGCAGTTCCGGGTCGCGGGTGGAGGAGGCGATGTCCATCTGCTCCAGGACGTGGTTGCGCAGGGCGATGGCCTCCTCGACGGTCTTGAAGCCGATGCCGTGTTCGGCGAGGCCGGGGACCGGGAGGGTGCGCGAGATCGAGCCCGGGGCGAGGACGAGTTCGTCGTACGTCATCTCGAAGGCGCCGGGGGGCTGGTCCGAGCCAATGGCGTCCCGGCCACCGGCGTTCGCGCCGTTGGTCTTCAAGCCGTTGGCGGCCGCTCTCGACTCGGCCTCTTCCTCCGACGCGGCGGTGACGAGCGTCGCGACGCGCTTGCTGTGGTCGATGGCTCTCGCCTCACCGACGATGATCGTGCAGTCCGGCAGGACCCGGCGCAGCGGCACCACGACATGGCGTGGTGAGATCGAGCCCGCGGCGGCCTCGGGCAGGAACGGCTGGTAGGTCATGTACGCGTTGGGCGACACGACCACGACCTCCGCCTCGCCGCGCCGGAGCTTCCGCTGGAGCCGGAGCGCGGTGTACATCCCGACGCAGCCGCCCCCGATGACGAGAACGCGTGCGCGGGGCGGTTGTGCGGGGGTCGTCCCCCGGGAGATCTCTGCCTTCACCACCCCATGAGGCAACGGGCTCCTTGGTTTGTCCACAGCCCCGGCAAATTGTGTGACCGGAGCCCTTCGGCGGCCCGACGTGCGCAAATCCCCCTGTGGTGGGGAAGGTTCGCAGGTCAGGCGGTACGGACCCGGTGGTGGGAGAGTGCCGAATCAGGCATCTTCCGGTCCTTGCTCCGATCGGGGGGCGCACTGTGCGGAACCACCCCCTTCTGAATTCCCCGGGGCTCAACTATGTTCGTACTTCGTCGGGGGCGTCGACCGTGACTTGGTCGGACGGTCCCGGCTGTCAAGGCGGGGAGGTCTCCGGGGGGAGACGTCATTACCGGGGGAACGCTTATGCACATTCAGGATTCTCATTGGCAGGCCGTCGTGTCCGTGGACGGCAACGGACGCGCGAGCGCGGGCGGGATCGGCCGTGCCGCACCGCTGCGTGTCGACGCACAGCGCAATCTTGAGCATGTCCTGCGGGCGGCTCGTGAGGTGTTCGGCGAGCTCGGTTACGGGGCGCCGATGGAGGACGTGGCGCGCCGTGCCCGGGTCGGGGTCGGCACGGTCTACCGGCGGTTTCCCAGCAAGGACGTGCTGGTCCGCCGTATAGCCGAGGAGGAGACTTCCCGGCTGACGGAGCAGGCGCGTGCCGCTCTGGGGCAGGAGGACGAGCCGTGGTCCGCGCTCGCCCGCTTCCTGCGGACGTCGGTGGCTTCCGGCGCGGGCAGGCTGCTGCCGCCGCAGGTGCTGAGGGTCGGGGTGGACGTCGACGAGTCGACAGTCGGCCCGGAACCGGCCGACGAGGCACGCGTGCCGCACCAGCGGCAGTCCGGGCACCCGGATCTGCGGGTGGTCGGTCCCGGCGAGCATGCCGGGCAGCATGCCTCGGTGCCGCTGGGGTCGGCGGAAACGGCCGAGTCGGCGGGATCCCTGGGCGACGACCTGGCGGATCCGGCTTCGGGCACGGTCGAACTGCTCGATGTCGTGGGGCAGTTGGTCGAGCGCGCGCGGGCGGCCGGCGAGCTTCGGCCCGGCGTGACGGTGGCCGATGTCCTGCTGGTGATAGCCACGGCGGCCCCGGCGCTGCCGGACGCGGCGCAGCAGGCGGCGGCTTCCGCACGGCTGCTGGACATCCTGCTCGAAGGACTTCGGTCCCGGGCGGCGTAGAGCGGGCCGGGGCCCGACGGATGCCGGCCGAGGTGGTCGGCGCGTCAACTTGAGGCTGTGGGGCGGTCGCCGGACACCTGTTCGTCCGACGACCGTGCCGCCCTTGCCGTGAACCGGCCGTCGTGGGTCGCGCGCCCCAGGCGGGCCAGGCACGTGCGCTGCGGAACATCCTGGTGGACGGCGTGGGTGCCGCACCCGGTCGAGTCCTTGGCGCACGGCCGCGGGCCGACGCCCTGTTCCGGTGCCGAATCACGTAAGAGTGGTCGCTGTCCACAGGGGTTTGGCGGTGGCGGGCGCTGTGGCACGCTGGCCAGGTGTTTCGGGTCTGCAGGACGCTACGGGGGCTTCCGCGATGAGCGGTGACGGACGGGACGGGCCACTGGGTGGTGGCGATGCCGGGGGTACGGAGACGGGCGGGCTGCCGTCCGGGCAGGTGCCGTACCAGGGCGGGCGGGGAGGTTCCTCCGGAGCCGCCGGTCCTGCTCTTCCCGGGCCGCCCCCGGGCGAGGCGGACCCGAGTGTGCCGCAGCAGCGCGAGGGCGCTCCGGGGACGGCCGAGGCCGAGGCTCTTACCGAGGGACCGGTCACCGATCTGCCGCCCTCCGACGCCGAGTTGATCCAGCGCATGCGGGCCGGCGACGACGGTGCGTACGAGGAGCTGTACCGGCGGCACGCGGCGGCCGTCCTGCGTTACGCGCGGACCTGCTGCCGGGACGGTCACACCGCCGACGACCTGACGGCCGAGGTGTTCGCGCGCACGCTCCAGGCGGTGCGCGGGGGCGCCGGGCCGGAGCAGGCAGTGCGCGCGTATCTGCTCACGACCGTGCGGCGTGTCGCCGCCGCGTGGACGAAGACCGCCAAGCGCGAGCAACTGGTCGAGGACTTCGCGGTGTTCGCGGCGGAGTCGGCCCGCTCGGCCGAGGTGTCGGACGACGAGACCCTCGACCTGGGCGCCGACGTACGGGCGATGCACGAGGCCGAACGGTCGCTCGCGATGCAGGCGTTCCGCAGTCTGCCCGAGCGCTGGCAGGCGGTGCTCTGGCACACCACCGTCGAGGAGGAGTCGCCGAGCGCGATCGCGCCGCTGTTCGGTCTGACGGCCAACGCCACCGCCGTGCTGGCCAGTCGGGCGCGTGAGGGCCTCAAGCAGGCGTATCTCCAGGCGCATGTGAACACGGCGGTCGCCTCGGCCGGTGACTGCGCGCAGTACGCGGACCGGCTGGGCGCGTACGCGCGGGGCGGTCTGCGGATCCGGGCCGAGCGCGGGCTGAGCAAGCACTTGGACGAGTGCGCGAAGTGCCGCGTCGTGGCCGGCGAGTTGGCCCATGTCAACGCCGGGATTCCGGCGGTGCTTCCGCTCGCGGTCATCGGTTGGTTCGCGGCCGGTTACTCGCTCAAGGCCGCCGGGGTCGTCGCCGGCGGGGCGGCGGGTGCCGCGGGAGCGGGGGCGGCGGCAGCTGCGGCAGGTGGTGCGTCGGGCTCCGCGGGAGGCGCAGCGGGCGGTGCGGCGGCCGAAGGGCTCGGCGCGCCGTTGAAGGCCGGGATCGCGGCCGTGGTCGCTCTCGCCGCGGCGGCGGGGCTGGTGTGGGCCCTGTCCGGGGACGAGGTCCCCGACAAGCCGAAGGCGAAGCCGCCCGTCGTACAGCCCGTCGTACCGGAAGGGCCCGCGCCGCCACCGGAGTTGAAGCCGCCGGCCGCGCCCGCTCCGCCGCCCCCGACGGCACCGCCCCGGGCCGACAAGCCGACGACTTCGTCTGCGCCGAAACCGAGTCCCACGCCGACGAAGGCGAAGCCGACACCGCCCAAGCCCCAACCCCCGGCGCCGCCCCCCGCCCGTCCGAAGCCTCCCGCTCCACCGCCTCCGCCTCCGCCTCCGCCTCCGCCCGCGCCCGCGCCGGAGGTCTATCAGGTGAACCGGCTCAAGTTCGACGTGGCGGGTGACGGGTCCGGGCCCGAGGTGCGGATCGGGCAGAGCAGCTGGCTCTGGCAGCGCCCCGGGATGTCGATCGGCGGCACGCGGTACGGGCACGGGGCCTCCATGCACGCCTCCGGTTCGGTGACGATCGACCTCAACCGCCGGTGCGCCACCTACCAGGCGCTGGTCGGCATCGACGACATGACGCTGGGGCTGGGCGCGGTGCGCTTCTCCGTGTACGGCGACGGCAGCCGGCTCTGGCGCTCCCCCGTGGTGCGCGGCGGCGACGCGGCCGTCCCGGTGACCGTGGGGATCGGCGGCCGGAAGACGATCCGTATGGTGGTCGAGGCGCACACGCCGTTCGAGGCAGTGGCGGTCGCGGACTGGGCACAGTCCAGGATCAGCTGCGGCTGAGAGACAGCCCCCGGCGGGGACCGCGCCGGACCGAGGGCCCGACCGGTCGTCGGCGCGGGCCGGTCGTCCTCCTACGGATGCAGCGTCGGGCGGGGCATCACGCCGCCCGCCACGGCGCGTTGGCGAGGCGCCGCCGTGCCCGTCCAGCAGGTGCCGCGGCGCGAGAGCAGCCGCCTGAGCCACAGTTCCGTGGAGACCAGGTCCGCGATGCCGTCCAGCGGGATCGGCTCGCCCTCGGCCGCCTTGCGCAGCGCCTTGCGCACCACGCGCGCCTCGATCAGGCCCGCGTCAGCGAGCAGCGGCGCGTCGAACAGCGCCATCAGGTCGTTGACGGCCGCCCGCAGCCCGGTGCGGGTCGCGGCCACCGACGTCGCGTGCGTCGTGGCACCCCAGCCCGGCGGCAGGTCGTGGATGCCCGCCCCGGCGAGGACCGCGCGCAGCACGTCGGAGCGGGCGCCGGGCTGGACCCGTAGCGATTCGGGGAGCGCCCGGCAGGCCCGTACGACCTGGTTGTCGAAGAACGGCGCGTGCAGCCGCTGGCTGCGGATCTCGGCGGCCTGCTCGAAGATACGGTGATCGGCGGCCTGCCGGGCCAGAGCGGCCCGTGCGCGGGCCTCGCCGGGCCGCTGGACGGAGGTGGGGCGGATCGCCGCCGCCGTCAGGCGAACCGATACTTCAGCCAGAGCCTCCCCCGTCAGCCACCGGGCAGCCGGTCCGGGACGCGACCAGGTGAGCGCGGCGAGGGAGGCGCCCAACGGGCCTTGCGCGGCGGGGGCGTTGCGGTCGCGGTGCACGCCGGGGAGCTGGGCGGCAGCCTCTTCGAGGCCGGTGCGGTACGGCGTACGGGCGAGTCGGCGGGCCGCGCGGTAGACGGTCAGCGGCACGAACAGCGAGCCCGGCGCGGACCCCTGGGCCTTGGCGAGCGCGGTGGTCGGCCGCAGCAGATCGCGGCGGCGACGGTCGATCAGCAGGTCCGCCAGGCGCGCCGGGTGGGCGTCCAGCACCTCGCGGGCCCCGGCACCGGTGAAGTGGTCGGCGCTGCCTGCGGCGAGCCGGCGGCGGTGGCGTTCGGCGGTGACGAGGGACGGGCCGGGCTCGTCGGTCAGGGGGCCTTCCAAGTCCGCGTACGGCAGGGCCTCTTCGCCGGCCGCGACGACCACGTGGTGCAGCCGGGGGTTGGAGGCCATGGCGCGGGCCCGTTCCAGCTCGGCCTCGCGCCCGCCGGTGACGAGGTCGTTGAAGGTGACGGCGAGGAGCCGTTCGCCGGCGCCGGTGCCGTGGCCGAGGACGGTGCCCGGCGCGCCCGGCAGCCCGGCGGCGAGCAGGGCGAGCGTGCCGGACGCGCTGCCGCCCGACAGGTCGGCGCCGATGCCCGGGACGGGTCCGCCGCGCGCGGCCCGCCGGTCGGCGGGTCCCATGCCCGGCACGGGCCCGGGGTCGGGCGGCGCCGTGTCGGGCGCGTGGCGCGGCGCCAGGAGCCTGGCGCGTACGGCTTCCACGAGGGCGTCCCTGACGCCCTCGACGGCCCGTTCGGGGTCGGTCTGGGGCGCGGCGACGGCGAGGGAGGCGACCTGTTCGTACCCGGTGATCTCGCGGGATCCCTCGCGCAGCACGAGCGCGTGGCCGGGCGGGACGCGTTTGACGCCCGCGTACGGCGTGGAGTCGCGCAGCGCCTCGGGGGTCTCGGGGCAGGCGAGCAGCGCGGCGAGATGCCCGATGTCCAGTTGCGCCTCGATGAGGTCGGCGAGCGGCAGGGCGGCGGTGGCGTACGCGGTGCCGCTCGCCCACGGCGTGTGGAAGACGGGTCTCGCGCCCGCCAGATCGCCCGCGACGGTGATCCGCCGGCCGATCTGGGCGACGGCCGTGTAACTGCCCGGCCAGGCGGTGAGATGGCGCAGGGCGCCGCCGCGGGCCGCGAACAGACCGATCTTCAGCTGTTCGTCGGTGGCTCCGCAGCAGCCGAAGACGGCGAGCCTGGTGAAGGGGTCGACGCTGACGACGCGGACCTCGTCGTCGCGCCAGTCGCCGACGGCCCACAGCGGATCCGGGTCGCCCCACAGGAGTTGGGAGCCGACGGGGTGGACCGTACGGCCCTCGGACTGATCGCCGACGGAGCCCGCCGTGCCGAAGCTCGCGGCGATACTGCTCCACCCCACCAACCAGCGCATCGCCGCCTCCACAGCCTGTGGATCAAGAGTCGTACCCGTTGTCATCAGTCGTTCGTGAACATGCTGCCACGACAACGGCACACAGGAGGGGCCCCGGGGCGGGAGCGCGAAACACGAATGCGCCCCTGGCAAAGGACAATTGGCGCGCTGAGGGGCTCAGGTCGGACAGGCAGCATTCAGCCAATCTCCGAGCCCGATCGGCCGACAGAACGTCGGCAAACGTACAGTCCGGGAGGCGCCTTCGCCTCCCGGACCGATCCGCCACCCGCGGGGAAATGAGGCGGCGGTGTCCCCCAGCCCACTGGTTCCAGTACGCAGTGGGCCGACCCACGCAGCACTCATGGAAGCGCTCCCGGTCTCTTTTGGCCAAGAGCGCACGGCCGGGCGCACGGCCACACACCCGGAGCACGTGTCGGCCGGGGCGAGTTTCGCGCGTACTCGCGTACGGACAACAATCCCGCCATCCGGACCTCCGCCCCTTAACGGTAGGGATGCGGCGAACTACGCTGGGTTTACGAATGCCACGGGGTCCCTCACAAGAGGGGTCGGCGGGGCGGCCGTCTGTGTGTCGAGGGGTGGCGCATGTCCAGGGAGCTACGCGGGCCGAACGAGAAACTCGGCACCGTTCTCGCCCTCGCGGGAATCAGCAACGCCGGTCTCGCCCGGCGGGTCAACGACCTCGGGTCGCAGCGCGGTCTGACGCTTCGATACGACAAAACCTCAGTGGCGCGGTGGGTTTCGAAGGGGATGGTTCCGCAGGGTGCGGCGCCCCATCTGATCGCCGCGGCCATCGGCGCCAAGCTGGGCCGTCCCGTACCGCTGCACGAAATCGGCCTGGCCGACGCCGATCCGGCGCCTGAGGTGGGTCTCGCCTTCCCGCGCGACGTGGGTGAGGCGGTGCGCTCGGCGACGGATCTGTACCGGCTGGACCTGGCGGGCCGGCGGGCCGGCAGCGGTGGCATCTGGCAGTCGCTGGCCGGTTCTTTCGCGGTCAGCGCGTACGCCACGCCCGCTTCACGGTGGCTGATATCGCCCGCCGACTCGTCCGTCGCGCGGGACGCGGCGATGGCCGAGGCGGCACGGCGAGCGCACGCGGCGCACGGCGGACCGGGGTTGACCGGACCACCGCCTTCCACCACCGGCTCCGGCTCGGCGGGAGCGACCGGCCCACCGGCCGCCCCGGGGGCGCCCGGGGCCTCAGCGGCCGACGCCGCCGGCGAGGTCTCGCCACTGCGCGTGGGCCACAGCGATGTCGCCAAACTCCGCGAGGCGGCGGCCGACGCGCGGCGCTGGGACTCCAAGTACGGCGGCGGGGACTGGCGTTCGTCGATGGTGCCCGAGTGTCTGCGGGTCGACGCGGCGCCGCTGCTGCTCGCCGCGTACAGCGACGAGGTCGGCCGCGGCCTCTTCGGCGCGACCGCCGAACTGACCCGGCTGGCCGGGTGGATGGCCTTCGACACCGGACAGCAGGAGGCCGCGCAGCGCTACTACATCCAGGCGCTTCGGCTCGCCCGCGCGGCGGCCGACGTGCCGCTCGGCGGCTACGTCCTGGCCTCCATGTCCCTCCAGGCGACCTACCGCGGCTTCGCCGACGAGGGCGTCGACCTGGCCCAGGCGGCGCTGGAGCGCAACAGGGGCCTCGCGACGGCCCGCACCATGAGTTTCTTCCGGCTGGTTGAGGCACGCGCGCACGCGAAGGCGGGCGACGCGGCGGCCGCCGGAGCGGCGCTGAAGGCGGCGGAGGGGTGGCTGGAGCGCTCGCGGTCGGGCGACGCGGATCCCAGCTGGCTGGGCTTCTACTCGTACGATCGCTTCGCCGCCGACGCCGCCGAGTGCTATCGCGATCTGAAGGCGCCGCGGCAGATGCGGCGTTTCACGGAGCAGGCGCTGTCCCGTCCGACGGAGGAGTTCGCGCGCTCGCACGGGCTGCGCCTGGTGGTGAGCGCGGTCGCGGAGCTGGAGTCCGGCAATCTGGACGCGGCGTGCGCGGCGGGGACCCGGGCCGTGGAGGTGGCGGGGCGGATCTCGTCGGCGCGCACCACGGAGTACGTACGGGACCTGCTGCACCGCCTTGAGCCGTACGGCGACGAGCCGAGGGTCGCGGAGCTGCGGGAGCGGGCGCGCCCGCTGCTGGTGGCGCCGGCGTAGCGGAGGGCGGGGACGGGGGCGGTTCCGGCTGAGGCGAGGGCCGGCGGCCTGCGCCCCCGACCTGGCGCCGGGCCACCGCCCGAATGCTTGGTGAACGATGTAAGACACGCGTGGTACCCCGATGGTTTAAGGGCATTGTCAGTGGGCCAGTGCACTATCGGGTGGGAGGTTGCGCGGGTGAAGAACGACGGCTCGGGTCGCGTCGGCGGCCACGGCTACGGCTATGACTGCGACGTGCTGGTGATCGGTGGCGGCATCGTCGGTCTGTCGACGGCCTACGCCCTCACCCGCGCGGCGCCCGGCACCCGAGTCACGGTCCTGGAGAAGGAGCCCGGTCCCGCGCGGCACCAGACGGGGCACAACAGCGGAGTCATCCACAGCGGCGTGTACTACCGGCCGGGCTCCCTCAAGGCGCGGTACGCGATCAAGGGCGCGGCCGAGATGGTCAAGTTCTGCGCGGAGTACGGCATCGCGCACGAGGTCACCGGCAAGCTCATCGTCGCCACCGGCCGCGACGAGCTGCCCCGGCTGCACGCCCTGGTCCAGCGCGGCCGGGAGAACGGCGTTCCGGTGCGGGAGCTGGGCCCGGCGCAGATCATGGAGTACGAGCCGGAGGTGCGCGGCCTGGCCGCGATCCACGTCGGTACGACCGGGGTGTGCGACTTCGTCGCCGTCACGGCGCGGCTGGCCGATTCGGCGGAGGCGTCCGGCGCGTCCGTGCGGTACGGCATGGAGGTCACCGTCGTCGACCGGCGGGCGTGGGGCGTCGCCGTCCGTACGTCCTCCGGAGAGGTGGTCAGGGCCCGCGCCCTCGTCAACTGCGCGGGGCTCCAGTGCGACCAGGTGGCGCGGCTGACCGGCGACGACCCGGGCATGCGGATCGTCCCGTTCCGGGGCGAGTACTACGAACTGGCCCGGCCCGGTCTCGTCCGGGGGCTGGTCTATCCGGTGCCGGATCCGGCCTTTCCGTTCCTGGGGGTGCATCTGACGCGCGGCGTCGACGGCGGCGTCCACGTCGGCCCGAACGCGGTGCCCGCACTGGCCAGGGAGGGCTACTCCTGGTCCACCGTGCGCCCCCGTGAGCTGGCGGGCACGCTCCGCTGGCCCGGATCCTGGCGGACAGCGCGCAGACACTGGCGGTACGGCGCGGGCGAGCTGCGCCGCTCGTTCTCCAAGCGCGCCTTCGCCACCGCCGTACGCCGGCTGCTGCCCGAGGTGACGGACGCGGATCTGCGCCCGGCGGCGGCCGGGGTGCGGGCCCAGGCGGTGCTGCGGGACGGCACGCTGGCCGACGACTTCCTGATCCAGGAGGCACCGCGCGCGGTGCACGTGCTCAACGCCCCGTCGCCGGCGGCGACGGCCGCGCTCCCGATCGGCCGCGAGGTGGCAAGGCGGGCGCTGACGATGCTGAGGGACGCGGGCAGGGTGTAGGGCGTCGGTGGGCGGCTGATCTTTTCGGGCCGCCCGGACGGGTCCGTAGAATCGGAGGTCCCTGCCCCATTCCGACGTGGCTGAGAAAACGTGTCCGAGACCCAGATGAACGTGAACAGCGACCGCGACGGCGCGCGCGCCGGCGACACCCACCCCTGGTCCCGGATGTTCCCCGGGGGCACGGGACCGGCCGCCGACCCCGCCGGATCGCACTTCGAGCGCCGTATCCGCAGCTTCCAGCCGCGCCGCAGCCGGGTCACGACCGGTCAGGCCGAGGTCCTGCGGCGGCTGTGGCCGTTCTGGGGGCTGGACATCGACGGACAGCGGGTCCTCGACCTCGACGCCCTGTTCGACGGGCTCCCGGTCGTCCTGGAGATCGGCTTCGGCATGGGCGAGGCGACCGCGCGGATGGCGGCGGACGATCCCGGCACCGGGATCCTCGCCGCCGACGTCCACACGCCGGGGCAGGGCAACCTGCTGCGGCTTGCGGAGCGGACCGGGCTGTCCAACATCCGGGTGGCCAACGGCGACGCGATCATCCTGCTGCGGGAGATGCTGGCGCCGGAGTCGCTTGACGGGATACGCGTCTACTTCCCCGACCCGTGGCCCAAGACACGCCACCACAAACGGCGGCTGATCCAGCCCGAGTTCCTCACGCTGGCGGCGCCCGTGCTCAAGCCGGGGGCCGTACTGCACTGCGCGACGGACTGGGAGCCGTACGCCGAGCGGATGCTCGACGTGCTGAGCGCGCACCCCGCGTTCGAGAACACCGCCCCGGACGGGGGCTACGCGCCGCGGCCCGTCTCGCGGCCGCTGACGCGGTTCGAGGGCCAGGGCCTCGAAAAGGGCCATGCCGTACGGGACCTGGTCTTCCGCCGCGTCGCGGGCGAAGGGGCGGCGGAGGGTGCGGCGGCGGACGACGCGGCGGACAGGGCGGCTTCGGACGGCGCGCCCGCCGAGTAGGGCCGGGGTTGGCCGGGACGAGCCGGACGCCGTCGCGGGTTGTCGGTGGCCCTCGTTAGGGTCAGTAGGTGTCCGAACCGCCCCGACCGCCCCCGTACGACCCTCAAGTCCCCGAGCCGGCGATCCCCGCCGCCGAGCGGCAACAGCAGCTCGGCGACATGTGGGCCGCCGTTCCGGAGCGCTCCCGCTGGCGCTACCGGCCGTACCGCGCGTTCTGGCGGCACCCGGCCGTGCGCGCGGGCGCCGTGATCATCCTGCTCGCGCTCTGCGGCCTGCTGCTCATGTCGCTCGTACGGGAACAGACCGGCACACAGGGCTTTCTGGTCGGTCTCGGGCTGGCGATCCTGCCCGTACCGCTGCTGATGGCGGCCTTCCGCTGGCTTGACCGGGTGGAGCCGGGCCCCTGGCGGAATCTCCTGTTCTCCTTCGCCTGGGGCGCCTGCGCCGCCGCGCTCGTGGCGATCACGGCGAACTCCTTCGCGACCCGGTGGATAGCCACCGCGACCGCCGACCCCGCGGGCGCGGAGTCCCTGGGGGCCACGGTGGTCGCGCCGATCGTCGAGGAGAGCGCGAAAGCCGCCGCGATCCTGCTGATCTTCCTCTTCCGGCGGCGGTCCTTCACCGGTCTCGTCGACGGAGTCGTCGTCGCGGGCTTCACCGCGACCGGCTTCGCGTTCACCGAGAACATCCTCTATCTCGGCAGCGCCTACGGAGAGGACCAGCAGATCGGCAACTCGGGGCTGCCTGCCGTGACCGCGGCGACCTTCTTCGTACGGGTCGTGATGTCGCCGTTCGCGCACCCGCTCTTCACGGTCCTGACGGGCATCGGCTTCGGCATCGCCGCTCTCGCCACCCGCCGCCAGCGCGTGCGCCGGTGGCTGATGCCGGTGCTGGGCCTGCTGCTCGCGATGGGCACGCACGCGCTGTGGAACGGTTCCTCGTCGCTGTTCGGCCCGTACGGCTTCTACGCGGTGTACGCGGCCTTCATGGTCCCCGCCTTCGCCCTGCTCACCTGGCTGGCGATATGGACCCGGCAGCGCGAACTGCACATGGTTTCGGCCGAGCTGCCCGCGTACGCGGCGGCAGGCTGGCTCGCCGAGACCGAGCCGCTCGCCCTGTCCTCGATGCGGGCGCGCTCGATGGCGCGCGACGTGGCGGGACGCGCGTACGGCCCGAAGGCGGCCCGTACGGTCGGCGAGTACCAGGCGTTCGCGACCGCTCTGGCGTTCCTGCGCCACCGGGCCGGGCGCGGCACGGCGGGCCCCGACTTCGCCGCGCGCGAGCAGGAGCTGCTGCACCACATGTGGCAGCGCCGGGAAACGGCGTCGCCCGCGCTGACGTACGCGGCGCGGGCGACGGGGCGGGTGTGGTCTCCGCCGCCGTACATCGACTACGGCGGCTACAACCCGTATCGGAGCTAGGGTCTGTCGTTTGGATCAGGCCGGATCAGGCTGGACGGACCGACCTGATCAACCACGTACTACGGCGTGAGTCCCTTGCTGCTCAGCCAGCTCATCGGGTCGATGCCACTGCCGCCCGCGGTGTGCACCTCCAGGTGCAGGTGCGGGCCGGTGACGTTGCCGGTGGCTCCCACGCGTCCGATGGTCTCGCCGGTGGTGACCTTCTGGCCGGCGCCGACGGTCATCGAGGACAGGTGGGCGTACCAGATCTCCGTACCGTCATCGAGCTCAAGCACCACGCGGTAGCCGTACGAACCCGACCAGCCGGCCGACTTGACGGTCCCGCTGTGGACGGCCTTGGTGGGCGTGCCCGTGGGGGCGGCGAAGTCCAGGCCGGTGTGCTGGCCGGAGGACCACATGGAGCCGGCCTGGCCGAAGGTGGAGGTGAGCGTGTACGAGGAGGTGGGGAGCGAGAAGCTGGCGGCCAGCTTCTCCAGGCGCTCCTGCTCGGCCTTGCGCTCGGCCTCTTCCTCCGCCTTGCGCTTCGCCTCGGCGGCCTTCTTCTCCGCGTCGGTCTGCTGCTTCCGGGCCTCGGCTGCCGCCTTCTCGGCGGCGGCCTTCTCGACGCTCGCCTTCTGGGCGGCGTCGGCCTCGGCCTGCTGCTGCTCCGCCTGCTGGAGGATGCGGGCGCGCAGCGCCTCGCCGGAGTCGGTGGTGCCCTGCTGGGTGTCCGCGGCGGTGAGGCCCGCCGTGGTCAGCGGGGAGGGAGTCTCGTCGGTCTTCTTGTCGCCGTCGGACATGAAAGACCCGACACCGGGAAGGGACTTGGCGTCGGGAAGGTTGTCCGAGAGCGCGTCGGGAAGTGATATCGAGACCGCGGGCTTGTCCTGGGCGGAGGCGATGCCTCCGGCGCCGACCGCGGCGATGACACCCACTCCGAGGACCGTGGAGCTGCGGGCCAGCGCGTTGCGCTGCTTGGCGACACGGTGCTTGCCGCGTACGGGACGGATGGACTCCGCGGTGGGATTCCACTCCTCCCAGTCCCTGTTCGCCTCGCCATCGGCGAGATCGGTACCGGCGAGCCGGCTCCCGGGGCCGAAACGGACCGGGACTGAGGCTTCGGGAGCAGGCCTGTTGGACGCCACTGGGGCGCTCTCCTTTCCTTCCTTCTCGCCTACCGGGTTAGCTGACGGGTTCGGAGCAGGAAGGTCTCCTACGAGCGTGTTTCGCCGCACGAGGCAACAAAAGACGCCCGATTCACCCCAATTGGTGGTTCCCCGGTTTCCTAGCGGAATTCGGCGCGTGCGCACGGTGCCGTCTCTTTCGACGGCTGGGACAACCGCGCTGCGTTATCGAACGTTAATAGACGACGGGGACTTATTCCAAGCTGTTCCCGGTGATCGTTAGCGAGCACGGCGGGGATCAACCGGGACACAAGCTGGCGCAATCGGGCGAGTTGATCGCGGTTCGGGCCGTGTGCGATCACACACTCGATCTGACGGTGCGTCAAATATTATGCGGAGTGGTGTGTCTCAACTACGCAGCGTGGCGGGGGAGATGACATCACGGCACGCGGGTCCCACGCGTCCGACGGTCTCGTCGCAACGAAGGGCCGACGCGGGCGGACCCACACGGGCGGACCCACGCGATCGCGTCACGGCACGACGGGCATCGTCCGGCGCCGCTCCGGCTGCCGCTCGGTGGGCCGGCTGATGGCCAGCAGCGCCATGTCGTCCGTACTGCCGCCGCCGGTGTGCAGCCGTACGTCCCCGACGATCGCCTCCAGCAGGTCGTCGGGACCGGGAAAGATCCGTCCCGCGAGCCGTTCGCCCGGGTCGTAGAAGACGCCCTCCGCGTTGCGCGCCTCGGAGAGCCCGTCCGTGTAGAGGAGCAGCGTCGCCCCGGGCCGGTACGGGATCTCCTCCGCGCGGTCCGGCCATGTCCCCAGCTCCCCCATCCCGAGCGGCAGTGCCGGGTCGGTGGGGGCCAGCACGGTCACCGCGCCGTCGGGGCCGAGCAGCAGCGGCTCCGGGTGCCCGCGGTTCAGCACGCGCGCTATGCCCTCGCCGTGCGGTACCTCCGCCAGTACGGCGGTGGTGAAGCCCTCGAACAGGTCGATCCCGCTGCGCCGCCTGCCTTCGCGCGCCAGCGCCCGCTCCAGCCGCCGCGCGACGCCTTCGAGCGACCTCTCCTGCTCGGCGGCCTCCCGGAATGCGCCGATGACGACGGCCACGGTCTCGATGGCGCCCATGCCCTTGCCGCGTACGTCGCCGACCACCACCCGTACGCCGTACTCCGTGTCCTGGACGGCGAACAGGTCACCGCCGATGTAGGCGCCCTCCTCGGCCGCCTCGTAGCGCGCGGCGATGTGCAGCCCGCCGATCCGGGCCTCGGGTGTCGGCAGGACGGCGCGCTGGGCGGCCTCGGCGATGACCCTCGCCGAGGCCAGGCGTTCACCACTGCGGCGTACGACACCGTTGATGGCCAGTGCGAGGACGGAGACGGTGAAGACGGTCAGCGATTCGGTGATCATCTCGACCCCGTCCCCGGAGTTGTTGACGTAGCGCAGTCCGAGAACGGCGCCGACGGACAGGATGCCGATGACGAGAGTGCGCGTGAACGAGAAGAAGGGGGCGGCCACCAGCGGCGCCGCCGAGAAGAACGGGGACGCGGTGAAGGCGGTCGGGGTCGCCTGATCCAGGATGATCCCCGCCACGATGATCAGACCGGGCAGCAGTTCCACGAGCGGATGCGTCGGCCGGGCGGCGAGCCGACCGCTCCCCCGCCTGGGCGGCCGGGGGTCTTCGGGACCGAAGCCGGGCGGGTGCTTCTCGGCGGGATGCGAGCGGTTCCAGGTGGGGTCGTCCGGGCCGGCGTCCGCCGGCCGGAAACCTTCGTCGGCGCGGCGGAAACCGCGCTGGATGCCACGCCGGAGGCTGCCGCTGAGCCGGCGGAGCCTGGAGGGGACGTGGGGGTGGTGGGGCGGGGCCTTACGGGTGGGCCCCCCGGCGGAGGGGCTGGGGACGGCCCCCTCGGCGGGAGGGTGCTCGCTCCCGCCGAGGGGGCCGTCCCCGGTCCCGTCGTCCCCGCTGTCTCTCAGGTGCCCCACCAGTGGCCTCCTGCCCGGTCCGTCGACGGCCGCGGACGGTACCGCGTCCCCCCAGGCTGGCCTCTTACGCGCCGGGCGGCTACCCGCTGTCGACCGACTGGGCTACCGGTGGGCCGGTGCGGTGACGGCGGCCCGGCCCACCGTCACCGCACCGGCGTACCTCGTCGTACCTCCCCGTCGTACGCCGGTCGTAAGTCCGTCAGTCGTCGGTGAGATGGCGCTCGGCGTAGACCTTCATCGCGTCCCGTACGAGGACGGCGGTGCCCTCCTCGTACTTGTCGTAGTTGCGGCCGAAGCGCGGATCGTCGACGTACATCGCGGTGACCCCGATGACGTACGACCTCGCGGGGCTCGTCGTGGTCGACAGCCAGTCGCAGTGTCTGCGGGCGATGGCCTGCGCCTCCTCGCTGTCGGCGGCGAGACCGTCCTTCCTGGCCCGGCCCCAGTCCCGGGCGATGCTCTCGTGCCGTTCCATGAACTCCTTCCGTTCGCGCTCGCTCAGGGACCGCCACCAGCGGTCACCCTTCTCGTACGCGTCCCGGCCCCACCGCTCGGTCACCTCCTGCTCGTACCGCGTGTGATCGAAGCCGTCGAGAATTTCCTCGGCCATGAGTTCTTCTCCCCTCTGCGTCTTGTGGAGAGTGGTCCGCACCGACGCGATCAGCCGTCCCACGCGCTCACGTTCCTGTTCGAGCAGCGCGAGATGGGTGCGCAGTGCGGCGGCCGTGTCCTGTTGGCCGTCGAGGATCCCGGCGATCGCGGGCAGGCTCAGACCGAGCTCACGCAGCAGCAGGATCCGCTGGAGACGGACGAGGGCGTCCTGGTCGTAGTAGCGGTAACCGTTGCTCCCGACCCTGCTCGGGTCGAGCAGCCCCACCTCGTCGTAGTGCCTGAGCGTGCGGCTCGTCGTGCCGGCCTTCCTCGCGATGTCCTGGATCGACCACTCCATGACCGGAACGCTAAATCTTGACGTTGCGTAAAGGTCAAGCGCGATTCGTCGGGGGTCAGGGTTCGAGGGTCGGGCGCACACGACGAAGGCCCGGATCCAGTGGATCCGGGCCTTCGTCTTCTGCCAGTAGCGGGGACAGGATTTGAACCTGCGACCTCTGGGTTATGAGCCCAGCGAGCTACCGAGCTGCTCCACCCCGCGCCGTTGAATGCAACACTACGCCATCCGGACCAAGATCATCTCCATTTACCCGTCGGCGGCCCCGATCGGCCTAGGCGGCCTCCACCACATCGGCGCGGATCGCCGCGGCCCACTCGACCAGCAGCCTTTGATACTCCTCCTGCTCGGCGGGGGACAGCGCCCGGCCCGCGCGCGCCCACAGGGCACGGATCTCCGTGTTGACGACGGCGGCGGGACGGACGGAAGCACTGGCATCAGAGGAAGCTGACATGGAGTAAGGCTACGGCCAGCCACTGACAATGGGCAGAGCGTGTGCCCCACGACCTCGCACAGTCACCATCCGGAGCCCTCGCAACCCCTAGGCTTACCCCGGTGATCGAAACCATCGTGTTCGACGTCGGCGAGACTCTCGTCCGCGACGACCGCTACTGGGCCTCCTGGGCCGACTGGCTCGGCATCCCCCGCCACACCATCTCCGCGCTGGTCGGCGCCGTCACCACGCAGGGCAGGGACAACGACGACGCCCTCCACCTCATCAAGCCGGGCATAGATGTCGGCGAGGCGTACCGGGCGAGAGAAGCCGCGGGCCGGGGCGAGCACCTGGACGAGTCCGACCTCTATCCCGACGTACGGCCCGCCCTGGCCGGTCTGCACCAGCTCGGCGTACGCGTGATCATCGCGGGCAACCAGACCGTCAAGGCCGGTGAGCTGCTGCGGGGCCTCGATCTGCCCGCCGATCTGGTCGCCACGTCCGGCGAGTGGGGTGTCGCCAAGCCGTCGGAGGAGTTCTTCGCGCGGGTCGTGGAGGCGGCGGACACCGCGCCGGAACGGATTCTGTACGTGGGCGACCACCCCATGCACGACCTGTTCCCCGCCCAGCGGACCGGTCTGCGGGCGGCGCATCTGCGGCGCGGCCACTGGGGCTATCTGACGGCGGACGATCCGGACGTCGTCGCGGCGGCGGACTGGCGGATCGACGCGCTCACACAGCTGATGCCGATCGTGGCGGATCAGCGGCAGCCGGCCTGAGCGGGGGCCCGAGGCAGATGCCTGAGGGAGGGCGGTCCGTCACTCGGAGCCGTATTCGTGCGGCTGCCCGCCCTGCCACTCGACCCAGGAGGGGTCGTCGAGCAGTTCCCACGCGTCGGGCAGCCCGGCGAGCCGGAGGAATTCGATCAGGTGGTCGTCGCTGTGGGCGAGTCCCATGATCCGGCCGCGGACAGTGACCCTCCGGCCGCCCGTCCCGGACGGCCGGTGTACGACGATCGGTGCGTCACTCATATGGTCAAGAGTGCGACTCCCGGGGCTGGAGCGCAGCCTCGGGGGCCAGTCTTTGCCCGGAGATCCTGGCGAAATGAGGCGCTTACTCGCCGTTCCGTGCGCTTTGTCGCCGCCCGGATGCGGGATACGGAGGGCGCCCCGATGCTGGGAGGGGAGCAACCCCACAAGGGAGGACGACCCATGTCGATGCTCGACAAACTCAAGGGCCTGATGAAGGGCCACGAGGACACCGCTCGAAAAGGCGTCGACAAGGCCGGTGACGCCGTCGACAAGACGACCGGTGGCAAGTATGAGAGCCAGGTCGACAAGGCCCAGGAGAAGCTCAACGAACAGATGGGCTCCCAGGACCGGCCCACGCCGGGCGACGACCGCCCGCCACAGAGCTGATCCGGGGCGAAGCGCGCGCGGCTCCACGCCCGCGCGTACGCGCCACGAAGGCTCCGACCGGTCCGCGTTCCGGTCGGAGCCTTCGCCGCGCCGCTACGGCGAGGACGTGCCGGCACCGACGTACTGGTGCGCGAACTCCCACGTCGGCTCGACCGGCGTGATGATGTCGATCAGCACCCCGCCGGGGTCCGCGACGGTGAAGTGCCGTGCCCGAAGTCCTCGCTGCGCAGCCCGAGTACGGGCCTCAGCCCCGCGCTGGGGCGGTTGCTCGGGGCGCTGCGGGTGGAGTCGGTGCGACACTCCACCGCCGGGCCGAGGGCGGGCGGGCGGTTCAGCGGGCGATGAGCTCCCGTACGGCCCTGACGACCTCCCCCGGTGCCTCCTCGGCCATGAAGTGGCCGCAGCTGACGGTCGCGTGCTTCAGGTCCGGCGCCCACGCGCGCCAGCGCGCGGCGGCGTCGAAGCCCAGCGCCGTACCCCAGTCCTGCTGGAGTACTGAGACCGGCATCCGCAGCTGGTTGCCGGCGTCGCGGTCGGCCTGGTCGTGAGCGACGTCCACCCCGGCGGAGGCGCGGTAGTCGGCGACGATGGAAGGGACGGCCGCGCGGGAGGCCGCCAGGTACTCGGCCCGGATCGCGGCCGGAATCGCCTGCGGGTCGCGCGTCCAGATGTCGAGGAAGTGGCCGAAGAAGGCGTCGGCGCTCGCGGCGATCATCTGCTCGGGCAGACCGGGCGGCTGGGCCATCAGATAGAGATGGAAGCCGACGGCGGCGGTGGTGCCGTGCATGACGTCCCAGGTGTCCAGCGTGGGCAGGACGTCGAGCGAGGCGAGGTGGGTGATCACGTCCGGGTGGTCCAGGGCCGCGCGGATCGCCACGAGGGCGCCCCGGTCGTGGCCGGCCAGCGCGAACCGGTCGTGCCCCAGGGCGCGGGCGAGCGCGACGGTGTCGGCGGCCATGGTGCGCTTGGCGTACGTGACCCCATCGGCCTGGGCGTCCTCGGCGGGCTTGTCGCTCGCGCCGTAACCGCGCAGGTCGGGGCAGATGACGGTGTGATGGGAGGCGAGTTCCGCGGCGACGTGCCGCCACATGAGGTGGGTCTGCGGAAAGCCGTGCAGGAGCACGACCGGGGTGCCGGAGCCCCCGACGGCGACGTTGAGGGTGACGTCGTCGGCGACGGGGACGCGCCGGTAGGTGAAGCCGGGGATGGTGGGGTGCATGGTGCGCTCTTTCGTAGGCTGGCGTGCGTGGGTCGCGCGGCTGCGCGGCTGCGCGGCTCTCGTGCTGCGCGTGGCTTCAAGCCTGTGGGCCGCGAATCAGCAGTCGGTCAGCGCGGAGGGCCGCGGGGCGTCGCAGGCATCGCGAGGCGGGCGGAGGGTCGGATGGAACGGGAGCCGGAAGGGGAACAGGTCCTGTTCGGTGTGCTCGGCCCCGTGACCGCCGAGGACCGGCAGGGCCCGATCGCGCTCAAGGGGCCGCGCCACCGTGCCGTACTGGCCCGCCTGATCGTCGCTCGCCGCCGTGTCGTCCCCGTCGCCCGGCTGGTCTCCGACCTGTGGCCGGACTCGCCGCCGTCCGGCGCGGTCGGCTCCGTACAGACCTTCGTCGCCGCACTCCGCCGCGCCCTGGAACCGGACCGTGCGCCCCGTACCCCCGCCAGGCTGCTCGTCACCGACGGCCCCGGCTACGCGCTGCGGGCCGGACCTGACGCCGTCGACGCCTGGCGGTTCGAGACGGCGGTCGACGAGGCGGCGAAGCTGCCGCCCGCGCGGGTGCTGCGGCGGCTGGACGAGGCGCTGGAGCTGTGGCGGGGGCCCTCGTACGCCGACTTCGCGCGGGAGGAGTGGGTACGGGGCGAACGCGCCCGCCTGGCCGAACTGCGGCTCCAGGCGGTCGAGCGCAGGGCCGAGGCGCGGCTGGCCCTCGGCCTCACCGCCGAGGCCGTCCCCGACCTGGACGCGCATCTGGCCGACCACCCCTGGCGCGAGGACGCGTGGCGGTTGCTGGCGCTGGCGCTGTACCGGACGGGACGGCAGGGAGACGCGCTCGCCGTCCTACGGAGGGCACGGTCGACGCTGGTGGAACAGCTCGGGCTGGACCCGGGGCCGGGGCTGCGGAGACTGGAGGCGGACATTCTGGCGCAGGACGAGGCGCTCGACGCCGTTCCGGATCGGCCGAGTTGGGAGCCCTCGACCGGTCGCACCGACCCCGGCGAAACGGCGGCGCGCCTGTGGACGCGGGCCGCCGCCGCGTACGACCGCACGGTCGCGGCCGGCGCCCGCGCCCGCCTGGAGACGACGGTGGGCCTGCTCCGCGACCTCGCGGTGACCGGCGGCGGCGGTCTGACGGCCGCCCGCGAACACCGCCTGGCGGCCATCACCGCCGCCGAGGAGTTCGGCGACCCCGAACTGACCGGCCGGGTGATCGGTGCCTTCGACGTCCCCGCGATCTGGACGCGCGGCGATGATCCGGAGCTCGCCGGGCGGATCGTCGCCGCCGCCGAACGCACCCTGGCCGCGCTGCCGCCGCCCGACGGACACGGCGGCTACGACGCGGTGCGCTGCCGGCTGCTCGCCACCGTCGCCGTGGAGATGCGCGGCTCGCACTCCTCGCGTGGCCCCCAGGCCGCGGCCCAGGCGGAGGGGATCGCCCGCCGGCTCGACGATCCGGCACTGCTGGCGTTCGCGCTGAACGGCACGTTCATGCAGTCCTTCACCCGCGCGGGCCTCGCACCACGCCGCGCGGAGACCGGCGCGGAACTGGTCGCGCTGGGCGCCCGGCACGGCCTGGTGACCTTCGAGGTCCTCGGCCATCTGATCCTGCTTCAGGCGCGCGGCGCGCTGGGCGACTTCGCCGGGGCCGACACCCACGCCACCGCCGCCGACCGTCTGGCGGCCCTCCACGAACTGCCGCTGGTGGGCGTCTTCACCCGGTGGTACGGGGCATTGCGCCTGTCCGCGTCGGGCAACATGCCCGAGGCGAGGTCGGCGTACGAGAGTGCCGCCACCGACCTGCCGGACTCCGGCATGCCCGGCCTGACCCACGGCCTCCTCCCGCTCGCGCTGCTGTCCCTGCGCTTCTCCGCCGACGGCCCCCGGCTCCCGCCGCCCGACGCGGTCGACCCGCGTGCGGACTGGGGCCCGTACCGGCCCTGGATCACCCCGCTCGCCTCCCTGGCCACGGGCGACCGCCCCACCGCCCGCACCGCCCTGCACGCACTGCCGGAACCGCCCCACGACCTGCTGTACGAGGCGTGCTGCTGCCTGGAGGCGACGGCGGCACTGACGCTCGGCGACCGCGCCGTACTCACCCGCGTACGCGACCGCCTGGCCCCCGCGTCCGCCGAACTCGCGGGCGCGGGAAGCGGCTTGCTCACGCTCGGTCCGGTGAGCGGCTACCTCGGGGCGATCGGCGCGGCGCTGGGGCGCTGAGCAGGGGCGCTGAGCAGGGCCGACCCCCCGCTCGCGGGTGACGTGGACGGTGTCTGTCCCCCGTGCGAGCTACGTGCGGGTGTCCAGTCGAGGTCTGGTCGAGACGCTCGGGCGCCGCGCTCAGATAACGCGCGGTCTCGGCCTGCACGCCCATCGCCGTCACATGGTGGGTCACCACATCGTGCAATTCGCCGGCGGTGCTGGTGCGTTCGGCGGCAAGGGTCTCCTCGGCGGGACGACGCCGCCGCTCGGCCTCCGCGGCCCGGTGGGACGCAGCCGCGCCCCCGATACCCCACGCGAAAGCCGGCGCCGGACAACTCAGAGGAAGGGGGTGACCACGTCGGCGGAGTTGGCGTGCCAGTTGCTCACCCGGGGCTTGTCGACATTGACGGACTCGACCGTGAGCTGGCCCGCGTCGGCGGCGTCGTCGGAGGCGGAGACGATAAGCGTCTCGAACATCTTGCCGTCGTTGTTGTTGGTGCTCTTGGGGTTCACGCCCATGTAGGCGGCGGTGGAGCCCTTGAGCTTGACGGCGTCGCCGGAGCCCTCCTCGGCGTTGGACGCCACGGTGTCGGGGTCGGAGCCGAACATGACCTGCTCGGGCGCGCCTTCCAGGGTGCAGATGACGCCCGGCTTGGCCTTGGCCGTAACGAGGTAGTAGCCGCCGGCCTGGGACTCCAGCTTCACGGTGAAGTTCAGGTCACCGTTGTCGCACGGCTTGGCGTAGTAGTCCTGCTTGGCGCCGTCGACGTCGTTGTCCTTGCCGGCGGAGCCGTTGTCCTCGTCGTAGTAGTCGTCCTTGGCGCCGTCGACGTCGTTGTCCTTGCCCGCGGAACCCTTGTCCTCGTCGTAGTAGTCGTCCTTGGCGCGGTCGACATCGTTGTCCTTGGCAGTGGAGCCGGCGTTCGCCGCCTTGCCCGTGTCGCCGGCGGAGGTGTCCGCGCCGGAGTCGCAGGCGGTGAGGGTCGCGGTGAGGGCCACCATGACCACGGCGGCCAGGGCGAGGCGGGCGGACCGGGGGGACCGGGCGGCAAGGCGCGAACTCATCGGGTTCTCCATCGACTTGTTGATTCCTGGGGCTCTCCTGCTGACGTCGCCAACATTAGGCCGGAGATCATCCTCAAATGATCGCGCGGATGTCCGGGTTCCGTTTCATCCCTCTGTCCCCATGTACCGCCCCCTGGGAGCTTTCTGACGAGCCGTCAGTTTGCTGCGGGTCTGTCGAGTCGCCGTGCGCGACCCCGGTGGCGCTCAGTCGACGGTCGGGCTGCGGCGTTCGACGAGGACGACGTCGCGCCACCGGCCGTGGTGAAGGCCGATGCGCCGGCGGGTGCCGATGACACGGAAGCCGGCCTTCTCGTGGAGCGCGAGACTGGCGGTGTTCTCGGGAAAGATGCCGGACTGTACCGTCCAGATCCCGGCGGCCTCGGTGGAGGCCAACAGGGCGGTCAGCAGGGCGAGTCCCACGCCTCGGCCACGGGCGTCCGGGCCGACGTAGAGGGAGTGTTCGACCACTCCGGCGTACGCGCGACGGTCGGAGACCGTGGCGACGGCGGCCCAGCCCCGTACGCGGTCGTCCTCGTCGAGAGCGACCATGCGGTGACGCGGCAGCTTGGCCGCGTCGAATCCCCGCCAGTCCGGAGCGGCGGTCTCGAAGGTGGCGTTGCCCTCGTCGATGCCCAGTTGATAGATCGCCAGGACCTGTCCGGCATGCTCGGGCCGCATCGCCGTGATGCGCGCGCCCGTGGCTGTCACATCGGTGGTCATGCCGTTTGTACGCCGAGTTCGGCGAGCAGGCCGCGGATACGCCGCTCGATCTCGTCCCGGATCGGCCGGACCGCGTCGACGCCCTGACCGGCGGGGTCGTCAAGTTTCCAGTCGAGGTACCGCTTGCCGGGGAAGACGGGGCAGGTGTCGCCGCAGCCCATGGTGATTACGACGTCGGACGCCTGTACGGCTTCCACCGTCAGCACCTTGGGTGTCTGGGCCGAGATGTCGATGCCGGCCTCCGCCATCGCCTCGACCACCGACTGGTTCAGGGTGTCGGCCGGCGTGGAGCCCGCGGAGCGGACTTCCACGGTGTCGCCCGCGAGGTGGGAGAGGAAGGCGGCGGCCATCTGGGAGCGGCCGGCGTTGTGGACGCAGACGAACAGTACGGACGGTGTGGTCTCAGACACGGGCGGGACCTTCCAGGGTGGCGGCCGGTCCGGCCGCCGGTGGGGGCTGGGGGAAGAAGCGCCGGGCGGCCAGGGCGACGTAGACCAGGCCGATCAGCACCGGGACTTCGATGAGGGGGCCGACGACGCCGGCGAGGGCCTGGCCGGAGGTGGCACCGAAGGTGGCGATGGCGACAGCGATGGCGAGTTCGAAGTTGTTGCCCGCGGCCGTGAAGGCGAGGGTGGTGGTCTTGGGGTAGTTGAGTCCGATCGCGCGTCCCAGCGCCATCGATCCGGCCCACATGAGGGCGAAGTACACCAGCAGCGGTAGCGCGATCCGTACGACGTCGAGCGGCCGGGAGGTGATGGCGTCGCCCTGGAGGGCGAAGAGCACGACGACGGTGAACAGCAGCCCGTACAGGGCGAAGGGGCCGATGCGCGGGATCAGCTTCGTCTCGTACCAGGTGCGCCCCTTGGTCTTCTCGCCGATCCGGCGGGTGAGGAACCCGGCCAGGAGCGGAATGCCGAGGAAGATCAGCACGCTGCGGCTGATCTCCCACACGGACACGTCGAGAACCGTCTGCTGAAGGCCGAGCAGGCCGGGCAGCACGCTCAGGTAGAACCAGCCGAGCAGGCTGAACGCCAGGACCTGGAACACCGAGTTCAGGGCGACGAGGACGGCGGCGGCCTCGCGGTCGCCGCAGGCGAGGTCGTTCCAGATGATGACCATCGCGATGCAGCGGGCGAGACCGACGATGATCAGCCCGGTGCGGTACTCGGGCAGGTCCGGCAGGAACATCCACGCCAGGGCGAACATCAGCGCCGGGCCGACGATCCAGTTCAGCAGCAAGGAGGAGATCAGCAGGCGCCGGTCGCGGGTGACGGTGTCGAGCCGGTCGTAGCGGACCTTCGCCAGGACCGGATACATCATCACCAGCAGGCCGAGCGCGATCGGCAGCGAGACCCCGGTGACGGTGACCTTCGCCAGCGCGGCCCCCAGGCCCGGGACCAGTCGCCCGAGCCCGAGACCGGCGGCCATCGCGGCGAGAATCCACACCGCGAGGAACCGGTCCAGGAATGACAGTCGCCCGGCGACCGGGCCCGCGGTCCGCGTGCTCACAAGGCGGCGCCGGCGTGCTCGGTCAGGGATGCTCCGGCGGGGCGCGTGAGGATCGCGGCCAGACGGTCCGTCATCTCGGGCAGCAGCCGGTAGTACACCCACGTCCCGCGCCGCTCGGAATCGATGAGACCGGCCTGCTTCAGGAGCTTCAGGTGATGGGAGATCGTCGGCTGGGACAGGTCGAAGGCCGGGGTGAGGTCGCAGACGCAGACCTCCCCGCCCGCCCGTGAGGCGATCAGCGACAGCAGCCGCAGCCGCACCGGGTCGCCCAGCGCCTTGAACACCTTCGCCAGCGTCTCGGCCTGGCCGGTGTCCAGCGGGGCGGTCAGAAGGGTGGGGCAGCACCCGCCGGGGCCGTCCTGGCCGAGCACCACAAGCTCTTGTTTCGACATGCCTCTATGTTGACGTTTTTCGATACAGGACGCAAGGTTGACTTAACAGGCATCGACAGACATCAATGCAACCTGATCAGGGAGACAGTCATGTCCCGCGCCCAGCTCGCCCTCAACGTCGCCGACCTCGAAGCCTCGGTCGCCTTCTACTCCAAGCTCTTCGGCGTCGAACCCGCCAAGCGCCGCCCCGGCTACGCGAACTTCGCCATCACCACCCCGCCGCTCAAGCTTGTTCTCATCGAGGGCGACCCCGGCCAGGAAACCCGCCTCGACCACCTGGGCGTCGAGGTCGACACCACCGACGAGGTCACCGCCGCCACCACCCGCCTCAAGGACGCCGGCCTCGCCACCTTCGAGGAGAACGACACTTCCTGCTGCTACGCCCTCCAGGACAAGGTGTGGGTCCACGGCCCCGGCAAGGAGCCCTGGGAGGTCTACGTCGTCAAGGCCGACGCCGACCAGCTCGGCAAGAGCCCGGCCCCGAACGGCGACACCGGCCGCACCGGACAGAACGAGCCCACCGAACCCGAGCCGGTCGCCGCAGGCTGCTCCTGCGGCAGCTGAACGGCGCCCGCCGAACCTCGCCCCACCTGGCCGAGCGCGCCGGCCTCCGACGGACCGAGCCGCGGTACCGGACCTGTTCACGAGCGGCCCCGTGGGGCGTGCGGGGGGGATGCGTAGTGGATCGGATAAGCGTCCAGTGCCCCCTGTACTGGTGGTTTACCGCACGGAAGATCATGTAAGCAGTGATAGCGCCCATGGCGTGTGACGTGCCGCGGCCCGTGGAGGTGGCGGTATCGCACAGGAGGGCACCTGCATGTTCAAGAGCAAGAGGACCCGCGCGGTCGTCTGGACCAGCGCCGCGCTCGGTGTCGCGGCTACGGCGATCGGGGGTGTGGCGATCGCCGCTGCGGGAGGAGTGACCGCTCCCTACGCTCAGGCGTCCGGGGTGATCAACGCGGACGGAAGCATCTTGCGGTCCAAGGGCATCAGTTCGGTGTCCCTCGGGGCCGCCGCGGGCCGGTTCTGCGTGAAGTTCAGCGACACACGCCTGAACGTCAACGAGATCACTCCGGTCGCCACGCTGACCACCGGCGGGTACCCGGGCTTCATCTACGTCCACCCCGGCGCAACCAGTGAGTGCGGCAATGCCTCGGACACCCTCCTGATCGTCACCGCCAACGACAGTCAGGGCGGGGCGTACAAGCAGTTCTCCCTCCTGGTCCCGTAGCTACCCGTCGATGACAGCGACCCTGTCGGCGACCGGGTGAGTGGATCGCCGGAGCCCCGTCCACCGATGCACCGGGTGGGCGGGGCTTCGCCATGCCGTGATCGTTTGCACTTCGATTGAGCATCGGAGGAACAAGTTCCCGAAAGGGGCTCGAACATGAGGCAGCCCCAGCTCTGGAAACCTGTCCGAGCTGGGGCTGAGCGGTAGGCCGTGTGGGACTCGAACCCACAACCAACGGATTAAAAGTCCGCTGCTCTGCCAATTGAGCTAACGGCCCCTGACGAGTCATCCACGAGCATAGCCCGCCCGGGGCGCCCGGCCGATCGGGTATCCCCCCGGTGGCGGGGAAGACCACGGGGCGGGGCCCGTACCGCAGCCGGTTTCGGTGCGGTACGGGCCCCGTCGGGTGTGGGCTCAGGCCAGTGGTCAGCCGTTGCGCTTCCAGCGCGGCTTGTCGTCACGGCGGCCGAACGAGCCCGTGCTCGTGCCGGTGCCGGTCGTGCCTCCGCGGTGGTCGTCGCGGCGGCCCGACGGGCGGTCGTGGCCGCCCGAGCGGAAGCTGCCCGAGGGGCGGTCGTCGCGGCGGTCGCGGTTGAACGGGCGGTCACCGGTGGGACGGTGCTCGCGGCGCTCGAAGGGGCGGGCGCCGTCGCGGCGGTCGCCGCCCGAGGGGCGGTCGTCCCGGCGCTGGAAGCCGCCACTCGCCGGACGGTCGTCACGACGCGGGTAGCCACCACCGGACGGACGGTCGTCACGACGCGGGTAGCCACCACTCGCCGGACGGTCGTCGCGACGCTGGTACCCACCACCGGCCGGACGGTCGTCACGGCGGTCGTCGCGGCGCTGGAAGCCGCCACGGTCGCCACCACGCTCACCGCCACGGTCGTCACGACGGTCGTCACGACGGCCGTAGCTGCCACGGTCGTCCCGGCGCTGGAAGCCGCCACGGTCGCCGCTGCCGCCGTCGCGCGGCGTGTAACCCTTCGCGCCGCCACGGCCGCTGCGCTCGCCGCGGTCGTCCCGGCGGTCGTCCCGGCGCGCGTAGTTGCCGCGGTCGTCGCGGGTTGTCTGGGCCGGTACGGACGCGGCTGCCGCCGCTGCCTCGATGGCCGCCACGGCCTCGGCCGCGACCTCCGCCACCGCCGCCTCCGGGTCGTCCCCACGCTCGCGCGCCGCACGGGCGACGAGGCGGTCGGCCTCCTCGCGCAGTTCGCCGGCCCTGCGCTGGAGGCGCTCCAGCTCCTTGGTCAGGTCGGCGACCTCGCGCTCCGCCTGCTTGGCGGAGTTGTTCGCGGAGTCGGCCTGGACCTCGGTCAGCGAACGGGCGCCGGTGATCTCGGCGACCTCCGGCTCGAAAGCACCCGCCCCGGCGACCATGTGACGCGCGGCGTCGACGCCCGCGTCCTCCATCAGCCGGAAGATCTGGCGGCGCTGGTGCGGCAGGGCCAGCGAGACGACGACGCCGGACTTGCCGGCGCGTGCCGTACGGCCCGAGCGGTGCAGGTAGTCCTTGTGGTCACCGGCCGGGTCCACGTTCAGGACCAGGTCGATGCCGTCGACGTGGATACCGCGGGCGGCCACGTCGGTCGCGACGAGCGCGTTGACGTGACCCTCCTTGAAGTCCGCCAGCGTCCGGGTGCGCGCGCCCTGCGTCATGCCGCCGTGCAGCGCGTCGGCCTTCACGCCGGAGTCGCGGAGCTGCTCGGCGATACGGTCGGCGCCCAGCTGCGTACGGACGAAGATGATCGTGCGGCCCTTGCGCGCCGCGATCGCCGCCGTGACCGGCGCCTTGTCCTTGGGCTTCACGACGAGCACGTGGTGGCTCATGGTCGTGACGTTGCCCTGCGCGCTGTCGACCTCGTGGTGCACGGGGTTCTTCAGGTAGCGCTTGACCAGCGTGCTGATCTCGTTCTCCATCGTGGCGGAGAAGAGCATGCGCTGGCCGCCGGACGGCACCAGGTCGAGCAGCTCGGTGACCTCGGGCAGGAAGCCCAGGTCGGACATCTGGTCGGCCTCGTCGAGGATCGCGATCTGTACGTTCTCGAGCGAGCACGCGCCGCGGTTGATGATGTCGCGCAGCCGGCCCGGGGTGGCGACGAGGACGTCGACACCGCGCTCCAGCGCGTAGATCTGGTTGCCCATCGACGTACCGCCGCAGACGACCTTCATCTTCAGGCCGAGCACGTCGCCGTACGGCTGGAGGGCGTCGGCGACCTGCATCGCCAGCTCGCGGGTCGGCGTCAGGATGACGCCGCGGGGCTTCTTCTTCTCGGTGTGGCCCTCGGCGAGGGTCGCCAGCAGCGGCAGACCGAACGCGAGGGTCTTGCCGGAGCCGGTACGGCCGCGGCCCAGGATGTCCTTGCCGGCCAGGGCGTCCGGGATGGTCGCGGCCTGGATCGGGAAGGGGGCGATGACGCCGTTCTGGGTGAGCTTGCGGACGATTCCTTCGGGCAACCCCAGGTCGCCGAAGGTGACTTCGGGGGTCTTCGGGGTCGCGGGGGCCTCGGTCGCGTCGGCGGCCTCGGTCGCCTCCACGGCGTCCGCCGTGATGTTCTCGGTCGGGTCGGTCGAGTCGTTGGAGTCGATCGGCTCGTTGGAGTCGTTCTCGGGCATGACGGCGTGGTCAGTACTGGAAATGGACATGCGAAATGCGAAACCTTCCGGAGTCTCGGCACGCGCCCAAACTCCGTGATTCGCAATTCGACCGCCTCAATGCGGTCAGCCACGGCAAGGGAGAGTACGCGCCACGCGGCGCTCTTCTGTGTCGGCGCCAGGCAATGATCAAACGATCTACTACCATACGCACCGCTCCCCCTCCCTGGCAAACCGCTTCCACGCGATCCGCCTCACACCGGCCACCCGCGCCCCCTCGCCCCAGCCCCCGGCCGTCACACCGGCCCCAACTGCGGCGACGCCGCGGGCTCCTTCCGCATCCCGCCCCCGTCGCCCGGCCCCTGCGCGTTCGCCCGTACGTCCGCCGCCGGTGACGCCGACGGCAGGTCCGGCGGGCTGCTCGGCTCGGGCTGCGCCGGAGGCTCCGCCGGAGGGTTCGGCGGGGGCGGCTCGGAGGGCGGCAGCGGGGTCCAGGTCGGCTGCTCCGCGGGCGGTACGTCGACGCCGGGCGGCCTCGGCGCGGGAGGCAGCGGCCTGCCGTCCGGGCCCTTGGACGGCTTCGTGGACGGGTCGCCCGAGGCTTTCGGATCACCCGGCTTCCCCTTCTCGCCGTGCTCGCCGGTCCCCTCGGCGCCCTTCGGCCCCGCCCCGCCGCGGCCGCCGGCCGGCACACCCGCGCCGGCGTCCGCCGCCGTACCGCCGTCTTCCTCGGCGGCGGCCCCGGGCCGCTCGGCCGACCGCGAGGGGGCCGGCTTCCCTTCGTCGTTACCGACGCTCATACAGCCGGTGGAGGTGGCGACAGCCAGCGAGGTGACGATCCAGACGGCGAAACGGCCGGGGGCGGACAACTGGCGCACGCGGGGCACCTCCGGGGCGTGAAACGGCTCGCCCGCCGAGGGGAGCCCGACGGCAGGGAGAGGATTGCCCTGCCCAACTTCCTTTTCCCCACAAGGGACACGCCCGCCACGCGCCGAAGCCGGACCGGCCGGCCCGCGCCGGCCGGCCTCAGAGCGCCCCCAGCTCCCACCCCGCCCACACCGCGCCGAGGCCCACCAGCACCGACGCCGTCACATACGCGCCGGCCACCAGCCCCGCCCCGCGCTCGGCCAGCCGCAAGGTCTCGTACGAGAACGTCGAGTACGTCGTCAGCGCCCCGCACAGCCCCGTGCCGATGAGCGCGTACGTCGCCGACGACACGGCCGCCCCGGCCAGCACACCCAGCACCAGACTCCCCACCGCGTTCACGGCGAACGTCCCCCAGGGGAACAGGGTTTGATGCCGCGCCTGCACCGCACGGTCCGTCAGATAGCGCAGCGGCGCCCCGACCGCGCCTCCCACGACCACCAGCAGCCAGTTCACGGCGCCGCCACCCGCCCCACCGCCCGGCGCGTGAGCGTCGCCGTCAGCCACACGGCCGCCATCGCGCCCGCGAGCGTCACGGCCGCGTACCCCAGCGCGGCCGGAGCCTCGCCGTGCCGGACCAGCCGCAGGAAGTCCAGCGTGTACGTCGAGAACGTGGTGAAACCGCCCAGCACCCCCACCCCCAGGAACGGCCGCACCAGCGGATGGACCGACCGGCCGCCCTCGGCGACCAGCACCATCAGCACACCGATCAGCCCGCACCCCACGACGTTCACCAGGAACGTCGTCCAGGGGAACGCGCCGTCCGCGGTGGGCCACAGCCGCTCGGCGCCGTACCGCGCCGTCGCGCCCGCCGCACCGCCCGCCGAGATGACGGCCAGCACCTGCCACAGCCGGTGCCCGGCCGTTTCGGCGCGCTGACCGGCCACCCGCAGATCGACGTCGGGGTCGACGGGCTCCGCGGCGGACCCGGCGGACCCGTCCTCGGGGCCCGGACTCACCCGTACCCCAGCTCGTGCAGCCGGTCGTCGTCGATCCCGAAGTGGTGTGCGATCTCGTGCACCACCGTGATCTCCGTCTCGGCCACCACGTCCTCGCGCGTCTCGCACATCCGCAGCGTCGGCCCCCGGTAGATCGTGATCCGGTCCGGCAGCACCCCCGCGTACCACTCGCCGCGATCGGTCAGCGGAGTCCCCTCGTAGAGCCCGAGCAGATCGGGGTCGAACTCCTCCCCCGAGTCCTTCGCGGCCGCGGGATCGGGTTCGTCCTCCACGAATACCGCGACGTTGTCCATCAGCCGCATGAGCTCCGGCGGGATCCGGTCGAGCGCCTCGGCCACCAATTCCTCGAACTCCTCGCGCGTCATCTCCAGCACCCCGCCATTGTCACGCAGGTGACCAAGATCGGGGCACGGCGGCGCCCACGCATGATCGCGGGGCCCCCTGGGCATACGCGCCCAATGGCCCGCGACGTACGCCGTGTCCCGTTCCGTACCGCGATCACAGCGATCAGCCGAATCCGGCGGCACTACCGGTCCCGCGGCGACGGACCCACCAGCGCCCTCGTCAGCTCCCCGCACCCCTACACCCGCGCGCTCGGCCTCATCGCCGTCGTCCTGCTCGGCGCCTGGCTCGGGCTGCTGATCGTCGGCAGTGTGCGTACGCCGGTGGGCCCCATGGACACCAAGATGACCCTGCGTCCCTCCCTCACCGGCGGCACGAAGATCAACGTCTCGCCGCTGGGCGCGCTGGAACTCGACTCCCACACGGCCCCCATCCGCCTCGACGTCGACGTCGACCAGCTCGACCCGGTCCGCTCACAGGCCCTCGTCGAGCACCCCGAGCGCCTCGCCGGCCTCCAGGAGGAAGTCGCGAGCGACGTCTCGGCCGGGACGACCGAGCTGGCCGTTCGGTCCTGTGTGGCCGTCGTCTCGGGCGCCACCGCCCTCGGGCTGGCCGTCTACCGCCGCCCCCGCCGCGCGCTGGCCGCCGGAGGGCTCGCGCTCGTGCTGCTGAGCGCGGCCGGCATCAGCGCGTTCGCGACCTGGAACCCGAAGTCCGTGCTGGAGCCCCGCTTCTCCGGGCTGCTCTCCTCGGCCCCGCAGGTCGTCGGCAGCGCGCGCTCGATCGTCACCGAATTCGACGTCTACCAGAAGGAGTTGGCGAGGCTGGTCACCAACGTGACCAAGCTGTACGACGCGACGTCGACCCTGCCCTCGTACCAGCCGGACCCGGGCACCCTGCGGGTCCTCCAGGTGTCCGACATCCATCTCAACCCGGCCGCCTGGCACATCATCGGCTCGCTGGTCGAGCAGTACCGGATCGACCTGATCATCGACTCCGGCGACACCATGGACCACGGCTCGGCCGCCGAGAACAGCTTCCTCGACCCGATCCCGGACCTCGGCGCTCCGTACGTCTGGGTGCGCGGCAACCACGACTCGGCCGACACCCAGAAGTATCTGGAGGGCCTGAAGAACGTCCATGTCCTCGACCACGGCCGCGCCGTCACCGTCGCCGGGATCCGGGTGGCGGGCACGGGCGACCCGCAGTTCACCCCCGACCGCTCGCTGGTCAACGCCGGTGACCCGGCGGAGGAGATGGCGGGCATCCGGCTGGCGTCGGCCATCCGCGACCAGGAGCGCGCGGGCACCCCGGTGGACATCGCCGTCGCGCACAACCCGATCGCGGCCAGGGAGACCGACGGCACGGTGCCGCTCGTGCTGGCCGGCCATGTGCACCGCCGCGACACCGAGATCATGCCGCTCGGTACGCGGCTGAAGATCGAGGGCTCGGCGGGCGGCGGCGGGCTGCGCGCGGTCCAGAACGACCAGCCGGAGAAGGTCCGGGCCTCGCTGCTCTATCTGGACAGCACGACGAAACGGCTCCAGGCGTGGGACGAGATCACGCTGGGCGGACTGGGACTGACGACGGCGGAGGTGAGCCGCCATCTGCCGGAGGAGGCGGGCGTACCGGGGACGGACCCGTCACCGTCGCCGTCCGGTGAACCGTCCGGCCAACCGTCCGGTCAGCCCTCCGGGTCGGCGTCCGGAACACCATCCGGATCACTTTCCCCAGGGCCGTCCGGCACCCGCTCCCCCTCCACCCCGACGGGCCCGCCCCCCGCCCGCTAAACCGTTTTGGCGATAGCTCCCCGCATCCCATATGCTTCTCACGTCCCCGACGCGCTACCAAGCGCCCAGGCGGGCCCTTAGCCCTCATCGTCTAGTGGCCCAGGACGCCGCCCTTTCAAGGCGGTAGCACGGGTTCGAATCCCGTTGGGGGCACGCAACACCGTGTGCGAGACTCGTCTCGCACATTGCTTGGTCCTGTGGAGCAGTTTGGAGTGCTCGCCACCCTGTCAAGGTGGAGGCCGCGGGTTCAAATCCCGTCAGGACCGCTGTGGCTCGCGAGAGCCGCGTGGCTGGGTAGCTCAGTTGGTACGAGCGATCGCCTGAAAAGCGATAGGTCGCCGGTTCGATCCCGGCCCCAGCCACTCCTCTTCTTCAGTGCAGATGCCCCTGCCGAGAGCTTCGGTAGGGGCATTTCGTGTACCCGCCCCGCGAAATGGGTTCGCCACCCGCCCGGCCCGGGTGAGACCCTGGGTTCGGTATGTCTACTTCCCTCGCCGACCTTCAGTCCCTGCTGGCCGAGGTGTCGCTGCGCGACTCGCAGCGCCTCGGCCGCCGTCTCGAAGGCGTCCGGCGCATCCGTCAGCCCGAAGCACGGCAGGCCGTCCTCGACGAGATCGCGGCCGAGGCCGGCAAGTCCGCCGAGCGCGTGCGCTCCCGGGCGGCCCGGATGCCGGCGATCACGTACCCCGAGCAACTGCCCGTCAGCCAGAAGAAGGACGTGATTCTTCAGGCGATACGCGACCACCAGGTCGTGATCGTCGCCGGTGAGACCGGGTCGGGCAAGACCACCCAGATCCCCAAGATGTGCATGGAGCTCGGCCGGGGCGTCCGGGGCATGATCGGTCACACCCAGCCCCGCCGGATCGCCGCCCGCACCGTCGCCGAGCGCGTCGCCGACGAGCTGAGGAGCCCGCTCGGCGAGGCCGTCGGATGGAAGGTCCGCTTCACCGACCAGGTGAACCAGGACTCGACGTTCGTCAAGATCATGACGGACGGCATCCTGCTCGCCGAGATCCAGTCGGACCGCGACCTGCGCGCGTACGACACGATCATCATCGACGAGGCCCACGAGCGCAGCCTCAACATCGACTTCCTGCTCGGCTATCTCGCCCGGCTCCTCCCCAGGCGCCCGGATCTGAAGCTCGTCATCACCTCGGCGACGATCGACCCCGAGCGCTTCTCCCGCCACTTCGGCGACGCGCCGATCGTGGAGGTCTCCGGCCGTACGTTCCCGGTCGAGGTCCGCTATCGCCCGCTCCTCGAAGAGGAGGGCGACGAGGGCGACCGCGACCAGATCACCGCGATCTGCGACGCCGTCGACGAGCTCCAGTCGGAGGGCCCCGGCGACGTCCTGGTCTTCCTCTCCGGCGAGCGGGAGATCCGCGACACCGCCGACGCCCTCGACAAGCGCAAACTCCGGCACACCGAAGTGCTGCCCCTGTACGCGCGCCTCTCGCACGCCGAGCAGCACCGTGTCTTCCAGAGACCCGGCGGCGGCGCGACCCGCAGGATCGTCCTGGCGACGAACGTGGCGGAGACCTCGCTGACCGTGCCGGGCATCAAGTACGTGATCGACCCCGGCACCGCCCGTATCTCCCGCTACTCCCACCGCACCAAGGTCCAGCGCCTGCCGATCGAGCGGATCTCGCAGGCCAGTGCCAACCAGCGCAAGGGCCGCTGCGGCCGTACGTCCGACGGCATCTGCATCCGGCTCTTCTCCGAGGACGACTTCGACTCGCGGCCCGAGTTCACGGACGCCGAGATCCTCCGTACGAATCTGGCCTCGGTCATCCTCCAGATGACGGCGGCCGGCCTGGGCGACATCGAGAAGTTCCCCTTCATCGACCCGCCGGACCACCGCAACATCCGCGACGGTGTCCAACTCCTCCAGGAACTCGGCGCGTTCGACGCCTCGCAGAAGGATCCGCGCAAGCAGCTCACCCAGCTCGGCCGCAAGCTCTCGCAGCTGCCCGTCGACCCGCGCCTGGCGCGCATGGTCATCGAGGCCGAGCGCAACGGCTGCGTACGCGAGGTCATGGTGATCGCCGCCGCGCTCTCCATCCAGGACCCGCGCGAGCGCCCGTCGGAGAAGCAGACCCAGGCCGACCAGCAGCATGCCCGCTTCCGGGACGAGACGTCCGACTTCCTGGCCTTCCTCAACCTGTGGCGCTACATCCGTGAGCAGCAGAAGGCCCGCGGCTCCTCGGCCTTCCGCCGGATGTGCAAGGCCGAGTATCTGAACTTCCTGCGGATCCGCGAGTGGCAGGACATCTACTCCCAACTGCGTACGGTCGCGAAGCAGATGGGCATCAAGATCGACGAGAGCGACGACAGCGCCCCCGCGCCCGACCAGTCGGTGCACATCTCGCTGCTGGCGGGGCTGCTGTCGCACATCGGGCTCAAGGACGTGAAGGAAGGCGCGAAGAACGAGTACGTGGGCGCGCGCAACGCGAAGTTCGCGGTCTTCCCCGGCTCGGCCCTCTTCAAGAAGCCGCCGCGCGTCATCATGTCCGCGGAGCTCGTCGAGACGTCGCGGCTGTGGGCCCGGGTCAACGCGAAGATCGATCCCGACTGGATCGAGCCGCTCGCTCAGCACCTGATCAAGCGCACGTACAGCGAGCCGCACTGGGAGAAGGACCAGGCGGCCGTGATGGCGTACGAGAAGGTCACGCTGTACGGCGTACCGATCGTCGAGCGGCGCAAGGTGAACTTCGGCCGGATCGACGCGGAGGCCTCGCGCGACCTGTTCATCCGCAACGCGCTCGTCGAGGGCGACTGGCGGACGCACCATCAGTTTTTCCATGACAATCGCAAACTTCTGGGCGAGGTCGAGGAGTTGGAGCACCGCGCCCGGCGCCGCGACATCCTCGTGGACGACGAGACGCTCTTCGACTTCTACGACGAGAGGGTGCCCGACCACGTGGTCTCCGGCGCCCACTTCGACTCGTGGTGGAAGCACAAGCGCAAGGAGGAGCCGGAACTCCTCGACTTCGAGCGCTCGATGCTCATCAACGAGGCGGCGGGAGCCGTCACGAAGGACGACTATCCGGACTCCTGGCGGCAGGGCAGGCTCAAGTTCCGGGTGACGTACCAGTTCGAGCCGGGGGCCGACGCGGACGGTGTGACCGTCCACGTACCGCTCCAGGTGCTCAACCAGATCACCTCCGAGGGCTTCGACTGGCAGATCCCGGGACTGCGCGAGGAGGTGGTGGTGGAGCTGATACGCTCCCTGCCGAAGCCGATCCGCCGCCACTACGTCCCGGCGCCGAATTACGCAGCTAAGTTCCTGGAGCGGGCGGTGCCTCTTCAGGAAGCGCTTCCCGTGACGCTGGCGCGCGAGCTCCAGCGGATGGTCGGTGTGCCCGTCAGGGCCGACGATTTCGATCCGGGCCGGGTGCCGGATCATCTCAAGATCACCTTCCGGATCGTCGACGAGCGGCGCCGCAAGATCGCCGAGGACAAGGACCTGGAGGCGCTGCGGATCGCCCTCAAGCCCAAGGCCCGCCAGGCGATCTCGCAGGCCGCGGCGGCGGTGGCGGGGCCGACGGGCGAGTCGGTCGAACGCTCGGGCCTCACGGACTGGACGATCGGCACGCTCTCGCGCACCTTCGAGACCCGGCGGGCGGGGCAGCCGGTCAAGGCGTATCCGGCACTGGTCGACCAGGGCGCGACCGTGGCCGTACGGCTCTACGACACGGAGGCCGAGCAGCAGCGGGCCATGTGGCAGGGGACGCGCCGGCTGATCATGCTCAACATCCCTGTCAGTCCTGCCAAGTTCGCGTCCGACACCCTCACCAACAAGCAGAAGCTGGCCCTGTCCCGAAACCCGCACGGCTCGATCCAGGCGCTCTTCGAGGACTGCGCCACCGCCGCGGCGGACCGGCTGATCGCCGAGCACGGGGGGCCCGCGTGGGACGAGGAGTCGTACCGCAAGCTGTACGACAGGGTCCGCGCCGACCTGGTCGACCTGACCGTGCGCACGATCAGCCAGGCCGAGCAGATCCTGGCGGCCTGGCAGGCCTGTGAGCGGCGGCTGAAGACCACGAACAGCCTGGTCCTGATCAACAACGTCCAGGACGTGAAGGACCAGCTGGCGGAGCTGATGCCGGCGGGCTTCGTGACCCGTACGGGGCTGCGCAGGCTGCCCGACCTGATGCGCTACCTGGTCGCGGCGGACCGCAGGCTCCAGCAGATGCCGACGAACGTCCAGCGCGACACCACGCGCATGGCGAAGGTCCACGAGATGCGGGACGAGTACGCCTGGCTGCTCGAACAGCTCCCTCGGGGACGGCCGGTGCCGCAGCAGGTCCTGGACATCCGCTGGATGATCGAGGAGTTGCGGGTGAGCTACTTCGCGCACGCCCTGGGCACGGCGCAGCCGGTGTCGGACAAGCGGATCGTGAAGGCGATCGACGCGGCGGTGCCGTAGCCGCCGGGGCCGACCGATCCGGTTCGACCGCACCCTCCGAGCTGCTGTAGAGTCTCATTTCGCAGCCGCCGGTAGGAACAGCGCACCGGAGCCGCGAATTCTGGTCCTGTGGAGCAGCTTGGAGTGCTCGCCACCCTGTCAAGGTGGAGGCCGCGGGTTCAAATCCCGTCAGGACCGCGTCGCAGTACTCGGAGCCCGCATCCTTCTGGATGCGGGCTCCACTGCTACATCCGGCCGG
>NZ_JBITEV010000020.1:0-100039 GCF_044455465.1 Streptomyces sp. NPDC051217 | reverse complement strand
GTGACACGCCAACCCGAGGCCGCGCCCGCAGCGAAGCTGCCGTCGGACACAGCAAATCCCGTCAGGACCGCGTCGCAGTACTCGGAGCCCGCATCCCTCTGGATGCGGGCTCCACTGCTACATCCGGCCGGTGACACGCCAACCCGAGGCCGCGCCCGCAGCGAAGCTGCCGTCGGACACAGCAAATCCCGTCAGGACCGCGTCGCAGTACTCGGAGCCCGCATCCTTCTGAATGCGGGCTCCACTGCTGTGCGTTGGCCCACTGCGCGCGCGAGGCTCGTTGCTGTGTCTTGGGTTGACGCGTCCCCGCGGCGCCGGTAAGTCATCAGCAGGGGCCCTTTATTCCCGGGGGGGGCGCGCATGGTGGCGTCGGCGGCCAGACACAAGACTCGCGCGCTCCTGCGTGCCCATCTGGCGGCCGCGACGGGCTATCGACATGTCATGCGCCACTGCGCGGTCTGTCACCGTCTCCAGCGGCTCGCCATGGAGTCCGCCGCGCCCGCGCTTCCTGACGGCGAGGCCACAACCAACAGCTCCGCTCCGAATCGCACACCAGAAGCGGACAGCGACCCTCATTAGGCGCTATGACCGGAGTTGGCAAGTGGCCAGTACTGTGACGGGTGTCACCGCTCATGTTTGCGGAACGACTCCGCTTACCCCCCACCTACAAACCGCGAATTTGATATGTGCAATTGCACGCTCCCGCAAGCGCTTCCCGCCCGACCCTCTCCAGCCCCCAACTCCGGCCCCACCACACAAAAAAGATCGCGCTGGACTCGGCGGAGTCCAGCGCGATCAAAGTGACTTGCCCCGTGTTGCGGGAGCGTGGGCCCTGTTGGGGCAGGTGCCCGCCGTGTGGAGCGTTGCGAAGCTATGTGGATCAATGTGGAGCTATGGAGCGGGACGACCGGATTGGGGACCCGGGTGTCCGGTTGGGGTTGGTTGGTTGTCAGCTGTGCCCTGGCGAGACGTTCAGGCCTCGCTGCGCTGCTGCGGAATACCCGCAAGCAGTGCGCGGACCTCTGCCTCGCGATACCGGCGATGCCCACCGAGCGTGCGGATGGACGTGAGCTTGCCGGCCTTTGCCCAGCGTGTGACCGTCTTCGGGTCCACACGGAACATCGTGGCAACCTCAGCCGGGGTCAGCAGCGGCTCGGCATCAGGGGTGCGAGCGGTCATGAGCGGCCTCCTCGGGAGAACCGAACCATCTCGGTTCTTTCCTCTAAATTCTGCACCTTGACCCACGTTGCCCGAAATGGCGGACGCGGGCCGAGTCGGTTATAGGACGAACGGCTTGTCCTCGGCACTACAACTACACCATCTGTCCAGCCTCGTCGGCCAAACCGATGGAATTGCCCTCTCAGGTGTTCATCAACGACGGAAGCCGATGGACCATGCCATAGCGGACAGTTACGTCGCAGTGACGATCAGTCACAGGAGCGATCAGGCGTCACGAGACCCCCGATAGAGCGCAATGCAGAGCAATCCACCCTTACTCGGACGGAAGGAGCCCCCTCCGGACTCCTTGTCCTATTTTGACACGAGGGTGGGTGATGGGCGCAAGAGCCCCGTAAGTGCGGTCCGTCACGCTTGAGCGTAAAGAATCCGTATCGGGGCCTAAGTCCCGTGGGCAGGGGACGCATGGCGCCACGCCCGCCGACGGCCCCCGCCACCGCCCGCCGGCGTCCCTGCCGCACGCTCCGGGCGGGCCCGCCGGGCCCGCCCTCAGTTGGCGAACTGGCGGTCCCTGACCGCCCGCCAGCGCTCCGCCAGCCGTTCGTACGCCACGCCCGCCGCCTCGCCGTCCCCGGCCCGCAGCGCCGCGATTCCGGCCGCCACGTCCGCCGCCGACCGGTCGTCGGCGAGCTGCGGCCCGGTCAGCGCGTGCACCAGCCCGCCGTAGTCGAGCTCGACCAGCGAGCGGGGGTGGAACTCTTCCAGCCACCGTCCCACATCTATGAGGCCCTCAATGAGCGGGCCCTCGTCGACCGACTCCCGCAGCGCCTTCAGCGCGCGGGCCAGCCTGCGCCGGGCCTGCACCATCGGGGTCCGGTAGCGCAGGGCGGGCGCCGTGGGGCCCGACTCCTCGTACGCCCGGTACTCGCGCTCGTCGTCGGCGAAGAGCGTGAACCAGCGCACCGGCACCTGCCAGACCGCCGTCCTGATCCACGGCCGGGCGTCCGGATTGCGGTCCCGCCACTGCTCGAAGTCGACTGCGGCCTGCTCACGCACCACCGACGGCAGCACGGCCTCCAGCAGCGGCTTCGGCAGGGTGTCGCCCAGCGACTCCAGGGCCAGCCAGCCGCGTAGCCGGGTGCGCCAGGGGCACACGCACACCACGCCGTCCACCTCCGTCACGAAGGCGTCGGCGCTCTCGTGCACCGGCACCGGGACGGGCGGCGTGGGCAGCAAGTCCGCCAGGGAGCGCCGGAGTTCGTCCTGCGCCGTCGGCGTACGCTCGCGCGCGGCGTAACGCGCCCAGTGGCTTCTCTCCGGCTCCGGGAAGGCGGCCAGGGGCTCGTACACGCGCAGGTAGGAGGCGTAAGGGACGAGGAGTGAAGACACCGCTGGCATGGGGCGAATCGTCCCATGCCCGTACCCCCCGAGAGGGTGATCCTCGGCACTGCGTCGGATCTACGTCGCGGTAGGACTTACTCTCATGCCCAAACAGTCCCTCCCCACCCCCAGGAGGGCCTCTCACCGCTTCGTACTTGGGAGTCACCACCGTGACCGATGTGACCGGAGCCCCTGTCGCAACCGTCGACGCACTGCACACCCTGTTCCACTCCGAGCAGGGTGGCCACGAACAGGTCGTCCTCTGTCAGGACCGCGCCAGCGGGCTCAGGGCAGTCATCGCCCTGCACTCCACCGCCCTGGGCCCCGCCCTGGGCGGCACTCGTTTCTACCCGTACGCCTCCGAACAGGACGCCGTCGCCGACGCGCTGAACCTGTCGCGCGGGATGTCGTACAAGAACGCCATGGCCGGTCTCGACCACGGTGGCGGCAAGGCCGTGATCATCGGCGACCCCGAGCTGATCAAGACGGACGAGCTGCTGCTGGCGTACGGACGGTTCGTGGCCTCGCTCGGCGGCCGTTACGTCACCGCGTGCGACGTCGGTACGTATGTCGCCGACATGGACGTCGTCGCCCGCGAGTGCCGCTGGACGACCGGCCGCTCGCCCGAGAACGGCGGCGCGGGCGACTCCTCCGTACTGACGGCGTTCGGCGTCTTCCAGGGGATGCGCGCGAGCGCACAGCATCTGTGGGGCGACCCGTCGCTGCGCGGCCGGAAGGTGGGCATCGCGGGCGTCGGCAAGGTCGGGCACCACCTGGTGGAGCATCTGCTCCGGGACGGCGCCTCCGTCGTGATCACGGACGTACGGGACGAGTCGGTGCTCCGGATCACCGACCGGCACCCCGAGGTCACCGTCGCCGCCGACACCGACGCGCTGATCCGCGCGGAGGATCTGGACGTCTACGCGCCGTGCGCGCTCGGCGGCGCGCTGAACGACGACTCCGTGCCCGTACTGAACGCGCGGGTGGTGTGCGGTGCGGCCAACAACCAGCTCTCGCACCCCGGTGTCGAGAAGGATCTCGCGGACCGCGGCATCCTCTACGCGCCGGACTACGTGGTGAACGCCGGAGGCGTGATCCAGGTCGCCGACGAGCTGCACGGATTCGACTTCGAGCGGTGCAAGGCGAAGGCAGCGAAGATCTTCGACACCACGCTTTCAATATTCGCACGTGCGAAGGACGACGGGATTCCGCCGGCCGCGGCGGCCGACCGGATCGCCGAGCAGCGCATCTCGGAGGCCCGCCTCCGCTGACGTCCGCAGGGGGGCGGTCGGCCGGTGCCGAGCCGTCGCGTGGCCCTGGGGGAGACGAGACTCACCCCGGTCGGCGGGTCGCCCCTCAAGAAGAGGTTAAAATCGCAGCTGACCAGCGAGGACATTCGTTCTCGCCGGTCCCGCGCCGAGGCGCGTCATGCGGGCGGCGTACCGTATGGCCGCGGAAGCAGGTACCGTTGAAGTCCTAAGGACGGGTCTCTCTGCGGAGAGCTCGTTCTGAAACATGAACGCGTGTCAAGACTCTGGGGCCGTGGAGCCCCGTCACCGAGGGGGTCGAGCCATGGGGCGCGGCCGGGCCAAGGCCAAGCAGACAAAGGTCGCCCGCCAGCTGAAGTACAACAGCGGCGGGACAGACCTGTCGCGTCTGGCCAATGAGCTGGGCGCATCGCCTTCGAGTCAACCGCCGAACGCTGAGCCGTTCGAGGATGACGACGAGGAAGATGACCCGTACGCACAGTACGCGGAGCTGTACAACGACGACGAAGAGGACGAGGAGTCCGGTCCGTCGTCACAGCGCCGCGGCGCTTGACGTACGTACACCTCAAAAAGAAATCACCCATGTGACCCGGTCCGGACTCCCCGGACCGGGTTTCACCATGAGACCGGTGCCTCGTCGGCGTGCCCGGACTAGGCATAGTCCCCGGTCAGCGCCGCGCCCGTGGTGGCGCCGGTGCTCTGCCGGTCCACGATGCCGCCGGCCACCCAGGCGCCCACGCCCCGGTCGGCCAGCGTGGTGAGGGCCGTGTCCACGGACTCCTCGGGGACGACGGCGATCATGCCGACGCCCATGTTGAGCGTCTTCTCCAGCTCCGTACGCTCCACCTGACCCGCCGAGCCGATCAGGTCGAAGACCGCGCCGGGCGTCCAGGTCGAGCGGTCGACCGTCGCGTGCAGATGGTCCGGGACGACACGCGCCAGGTTGTTGGCGAGGCCGCCGCCGGTGATGTGGCTGAAAGCGTGCACCTCGGTGGTCCTGGTCAGGGCCAGGCAGTCCAGCGAGTAGATCCTGGTGGGCTCCAGCAGCTCCGCGCCGAGCGTGCGGCCGAACTCCTCGACCTCGCGCTCCAGCGACCAGCCGAGCCGGTCGAACACGACGTGCCGCACGAGTGAGTACCCGTTGGAGTGAAGCCCGGAGGACTCCATGGCGATCACGACGTCACCCGTACGGATACGATCCGCGCCCAGCAGCCGGTCCGCCTCGACCACGCCCGTACCGGCGCCGGCGACGTCGAAGTCATCCTCACCGAGGAGGCCCGGGTGCTCGGCCGTCTCACCGCCGACGAGGGCGCAGCCGGCCAGCACACAGCCCTCGGCGATGCCCTTGACGATGGCGGCGACCCGCTCGGGGAAGACCTTGCCGACGCAGATGTAGTCGGTCATGAACAGCGGTTCGGCCCCGCACACCACCAGGTCGTCGACGACCATGCCCACGAGGTCGTGGCCGATCGTGTCGTAGACGCCCATCTTGCGCGCCAGATCGACCTTCGTGCCGACGCCGTCGGTGGCGGAGGCGAGCAGCGGGCGCTCGTAGCGCTTGAGCGCGGAGGCGTCGAAGAGGCCGGCGAAGCCGCCGAGGCCCCCGACGGTCTCGGGGCGCTGGGTCTTCTTCACCCACTCCTTCATCAGCTGGACGGCGCGGTCGCCGGCCTCGATGTCGACGCCCGCGGCGGCGTAGGAGGCACCGGAGGATTCAGCTGGCATGGCGGGGAGCTTTCGTGTCATTGCTGCGGAGATTCGGTTCGGGTCCGTGGGTTCGGGACGTGGCTGCGGGCCGCCGCGGCCGTAAGGGGGGTCGCGGCGGGCCGTACGGGCACGTTCACGGGCGCTCACGGCCGGTGTTACGGCCGCCTGAGGGCGTCGGCGGCATCGGCGCCGCCCGCCAGCTCGGTCTCCAGCAGCTGCTTGCCGAGGAGTTCGGGGTCGGGCAGGTCCATCGGGTACTCGCCGTCGAAGCAGGCGCGGCAGAGGTTCGGCTTGGCGATGGTGGTCGCCTCGATCATGCCGTCGATGGAGATGTACGAGAGGGAGTCGGCGCCCAGTGACGTGCCGATCTCCTCGATGGACATGCCGTTGGCGATCAGCTCCGCGCGGGTGGCGAAGTCGATGCCGAAGAAGCAGGGCCACTTGACCGGCGGGGACGAGATCCGGATGTGGACCTCGGCCGCGCCCGCCTCACGGAGCATCTTGACGAGGGCGCGCTGGGTGTTGCCGCGGACGATCGAGTCGTCGACGACCACCAGCCGCTTGCCCCTGATGACCTCTTTAAGAGGATTGAGCTTGAGACGGATGCCGAGCTGGCGGATGGTCTGTGAGGGCTGGATGAAGGTCCGGCCCACATACGCGTTCTTCACCAGTCCCGAGCCGTACGGGATGCCGCTCGCTTCCGCGTAGCCGATCGCGGCGGGGGTGCCGGACTCCGGCGTCGCTATGACGAGGTCGGCGTCGGCCGGTGCTTCCTTGGCGAGTTTGCGACCCATCTCCACACGGGAGAGGTAGACGTTCCGGCCGGCGATGTCGGTGTCCGGGCGGGCCAGATAGACGTACTCGAAGACACAGCCCTTGGGCTTCGCTTCAGCGAATCGGGAGCTGCGGAGGCCGTTCTCGTCGATGGCGATCAGCTCGCCGGGCTCGATCTCCCGGACGTAGGCGGCGCCGCAGATGTCGAGGGCGGCGCTCTCGGAGGCCACCACCCAGCCGCGTTCGAGCCGGCCGAGGACCAGCGGGCGGATGCCCTGCGGGTCACGGGCCGCGTAGAGGGTGTGCTCGTCCATGAAGACGAGCGAGAAGGCGCCCTTCGCGTGCCGCAGGACCTGCGGTGCGGCCTGTTCGACGGTGAGGGGCTTGCCGTCGTCGTCCGTCTGTCCGGCGAGGAGCGCCGTGATCAGGTCGGTGTCGTTGGTGGCCGCGACGCGGGTCGTGCGGCCGTTCTCCTTGGGCAGGTCGGCGACCATTCCGGCGAGCTCCGCCGTATTGACCAGATTGCCGTTGTGACCGAGCGCGATCGAACCGTGCGCGGTCGCCCGGAACGTCGGCTGCGCGTTCTCCCACACCGAGGCTCCGGTGGTGGAGTAGCGGGCGTGGCCCACGGCGATATGGCCTTGGAGTGAGCCGAGGGAAGTTTCGTCGAAGACCTGTGAGACAAGGCCCATGTCCTTGAAGACAAGGATCTGGGAGCCGTTGCTCACTGCGATGCCCGCGGATTCCTGTCCGCGGTGTTGCAGTGCATACAGTCCGAAGTAGGTGAGCTTGGCGACCTCTTCACCGGGGGCCCAGACTCCGAAGACGCCGCAAGCGTCCTGAGGGCCCTTCTCGCCGGGGAGCAGGTCGTGGCTGAGTCGTCCATCACCACGAGGCACGCCACCGAGTGTAGGCGAGATCGACCGCTGGTCCGAATGCGGTACGGAAGTGGGCCATGAGATGGACCCCGCGGCGGGCCGGCGGCGTGTCGCCACCGGCCCGGCCGGGGAGGTCCCCGTTCACCAGCGAGAACCGTGCGGGCACTACTTCGCCGGGGACCCCGCGACGGCGCTGAATCCTTCACCGCCGGCTGTCTTGAGGGTCAGCGCACGGTGGTGCAGCTCATACGTCACCTGTCCGTCGAGCACCTTCATCAGCTCCCGCTCCACGGACATTCCCGGCTCCGGGCACATCCTCTTGGTGGCTTTGACGGCCCCGAAGGTGATCGTGGAGTCCGTGATCTTCGCGGACGCCGAGAACCCGTTGCAGCCGAGGTTGCCGCTCACGGTCCCGTCCTTGGTGAAGGTGAGCGTCGCCTTCGGCGTCTCGCCCTTCTTGTCCTTGGGCAGCGAGCGGGCCGTTCCGTCGGAGACGAGGCTGTCGACGGCCCAGCCGGTGCCGACGAGCGGGGCCGGCTTCTCGGCGGACAGGGCGATGGAGTCACCTCCGGCGGTGGTGAGGGTCAGTTTCTTGTCCTCGACCTTGGCCTTGATCTTGCCGTCGAAGGCGCCGCCGAGGGCCTTCTCGAAGTCCCCGGGCACCCCCGGGCAGCCCATCTGTGTCGACGGCAGCCTCTCACCGACAGTGATCGTGTCACCGTCGACGGTGACCATCGCTCCGACGCCGTTGCAGCCGGTCTCCGCACTCGCCTTGCCCTTGGAGTCGATCTCCAGGCTGGCCCCGGCGGGCACCGCGATCTTCTTGCCGTCGACGCTGAAGCTCTCGATGTTCCAGCGGACATCGGTCAGGGGCAGATCGGTCCGCACCGCGCTGCCGGATCCTCTGCCGGACTCGGTGCCGCAGCCGGCGAGGGCGAGGAGGGCCAGGGTCGTGAGGGCGGTGACGGTGGTCACTGGCTGTTTCTGCATGCCGGTGGGACGAGGCAGGTCCGGGTCCGGTTCCGCACGGTTGTCGCCCGGACCGGCCGGGCCGGGCCCGTTCACCTCATGACCGGCAGCAGCCCGCCGAGGTCCGCGCGCTCGCCGCTCGCGCTGACCTGGGCCGATGACAGCGCCTCGGCCCATGCCGTACGCCCCGTCGCGAGCCGCAGCCAGGTGACCGGGTCAGTCTCGACCACGTTCGGCGGGGTGCCGCGGGTGTGCCGGGGACCCTCCACGCACTGCACGACGGCGTACGGCGGGATCCGCACCTCCGTCGACGCCCCCGGCGCCTTCATCGCGAGCGCGTCGGCGAGCAGCCGTGTGCAGGCGGCGAGGGCCTGCCGGTCGAGGGGGACGCCGAGCCCGACGGCGCGGTTCAGGTCGTCGGTGTGGACGACGAGCTCGACGGCGCGGGTGACCAGGAAGTCGCCCAGCCTCATGGCACCGACCCGGATGGCGACGAGCCGCTCGGGCGGGGCGTCCTTCAGCAGGTCGGTGATCCGGGCGGCCGTGCGCTCGAACAGCTCGGTGGGCTCGGCGGAGGCCGCGTACACCTTGACGTCGTCCGAGATCGCGACGGCCACCGCGGCCGTCGCGAACGCCCACTCCGGCAGCCCCACCTCCACGGCGGGTGGCGCGGGCTGCTCCAGCGCGCGGCAGACGCTCTCGACGCCCATGCACACATGTGCGGTCAGCTCGCGTACGGTCCAGTCGCCGAGGCCGGCGGGGAGGGCGAGCTGGTCGGGGGTGAGGGCGGCGACCGCCTCGCGCACCTGCGCGAACTGGGTGAGGACGGCGGTACGGGTCTTCTCGGAGTCGTAACCGCGTTGCTTGCGCTTCTTGGCCGGGGGCATAGCCGGGAGGCTAATCGAGCCGCTCGGCGGGGGTCGCTTCTTTTCGCGGGGCGATCGATTCGCCCGGCGCGGTGAACGCCTCGCCGTTGGCCGGGACCCCGACGCCCCGCCACGTGAAGGGGATGCCGCGCGCCGTGTCCGGGTCGGGGCCGTCCATCAGCTGGAAGTGAAGGTGCGGCTCGGTGGAGTTGCCGGTGTTGCCGCAGTCGGCGATCCGCCGGCCCGCGCGCACCGTGTCCCCCACGGCGACGGTCACCGAGCCCTGCTTGAGGTGCGCGTACGCGGCGTAGGTGCCCTCGCCCAGATCCAGGATCACATGGTTGCCCAAGATCCACGAAGGGCCCGTGGCCTCCCGCACCAATCCTTCGACCAGCATCATCCAGGCGAGCGCCGGGAACGAGGTGCGGGTCAGATGGTCGCGGCGCCGGTCCAGTACACGGACGACCGTCGCGTCGGCCACGGCCAGCACCGGGGTGCCGAAGGCCGGGTAGTGACCGTTCCCGCGCGCGAGCGGCCACAGCTTCGCGAACGGAGGGCGGGTGTCGGGCTCCGGCGCGACCAGGATGTCGATGGCGTACGTCTGGCCGTAGCCGTGCAGGCCGTGGCTGGGCACCTTGTCCGCCGGACTGTTGTGCGCCGTCCAGCGCCCGGACACCGGCGGTTCCGTCTCGACGGGGGCGCGGGCGGACCGCTTGAGAGCGGTGGAGGTCAGCCGCCCCAGGACCAGGAACGTCACGATCGGGAGCAGGGCCGGGCCGAGGGTCGCCCAGCCCGGCGGACGGAGGCCGGCGAAGACCATGCACAGGGCGAGTACGACGACAGCCAGGATGCAGCGGCGGGCCAGGATCATGGCGAGTTTCCGGACGGACATGGTGCGGGTCACCTCGGTTCTCCGGTGGAGGTCAGTTCCTGGCGGCGGACAGCATCACCAGCAGCGGTACGACGCGTGCGCCCGGCACCTCGTAACGCCCGCGCCCCGTCGTCTGGAGCCAGCCCGCGCCGGTCAGCTGGCGCAGATGGTGGTAGATCTGCCCGGTGGTGCCCATGTCGTCGAGCGCGGCCAGTTCGGCCGCCGTGCGCAGGCCGCCGAGGATCTCGCGCAGCAGCCGCAGCCGCACGGCGTGCCCGAGCGCGGCGAAGCAGTCGACGGTCACCGACCAGTCCGCGTCGAGCACTCCGTCGGTCAGCTCGGTGAACTGCCACCGGTAGTGCTCCTCCGTCGGCAGCCGTACCGAGCCGGTGTACGTCACGCCGCCGCCGGGCGCGCCCAGCTCCGCGAGCTGTTCCTCCAGGTACTGGAGCGGACGGAAGGTGCCGTCCGCCGTCGGCGGCCCCGGCCGCTCCCCTCGCGGCGGCCGGGACGGCGCCCCCGGCTCCGCCCGCTCCAGCGCCGCGAGCCGGCGCTCCAGCTCGGCGACGCGTTCCTCAAGTTCCATGGTGAGAAGTTACGTAATTACGTAATCCAGCGCAAGCCTCTCCGCGTACGGGCACGACGAAGCCCCCGCCCGGTTCGGTGAGAACCGGGCGGGGGCCAAGGCGTTCGTCTCAGGCCAGCAGGGCCTCGATCGTTCCCTCGTGCGCGGTCCGCAGCTCGCTCAGCGGGATGCTGAACTCGCCCTGGACCTCGACCTCTTCGCCGTCCACGACACCGATCCGTGTCGCGGGCAGCCCGCGCGCGCCGCACATGTCGGTGAAGCGCGTCTCCTCGCTGCGCGGCACGGCGACGACCGCGCGCCCGGCCGACTCGCTGAAGAGGGCCGTGAAGGCGTCGAGTCCGTCCGGCACGACCAGCCGTGCGCCCCGGCCGCCCCGCAGGCACGACTCGGTGACGGCCTGGATCAGACCGCCGTCGCTCAGGTCGTGCGCCGCGTCGATCATGCCGTCGCGCGATCCCGAGATCAGGATCTCGCCGAGCAGCTTCTCCCGGTCCAGGTCCACCTTCGGCGGCAGTCCGCCCAGATGGTCGTGGATCACCTGCGACCACGCCGACCCGCCGAACTCCTCGCGGGTCTCGCCCAGCAGATAGAGGAGCTGGCCCTCTTCCTCGAAGGCGATCGGCGTACGGCGCGTGACGTCGTCGATCACACCGAGCACGGCCACGACCGGTGTCGGGTGGATCGCCGTCTCGCCGGTCTGGTTGTAGAGCGAGACGTTGCCGCCGGTGACCGGGGTGCCCAACTGGAGGCAGCCGTCGGCGAGTCCACGGGTGGCCTCGGCGAACTGCCACATGACCGCCGGGTCCTCGGGCGAACCGAAGTTGAGGCAGTCCGAGATGGCGAGCGGCTTGGCGCCGGACGCGGCGACGTTGCGGTACGCCTCCGCCAGCGCGAGCTGCGCGCCCGCGTACGGGTCGAGCTTGGCGAACCGGCCGTTGCCGTCCGTCGCCATCGCCACGCCGAGGTTGGTCGACTCGTCGATCCGGACCATGCCCGCGTCCTCGGGCTGCGCGAGCACCGTGTTGCCCTGGACGAAACGGTCGTACTGGTCGGTGATCCACGCCTTCGACGCCTGGTTCGGCGACGAGACGAGCCGCAGCACCTGCTCACGCAGCTCGGCCGAATTCGCGGGCCGGGCAAGCTTGTTGGCGTCGTCGGCCTGGAGCGCGTCCTGCCAGTCGGGGCGGGCGTACGGCCGGTGGTAGACCGGTCCGTCGTGCGCCACCGAGCGCGGCGGCACGTCCACGATCTGCTCGCCGTGCCAGAAGATCTCCAGCCGGGTGCCCTCGGTGACCTCACCGATGACGGTGGCGATGACGTCCCACTTCTCGCAGATCTCCATGAAGCGGTCGACCTTGTCGGGCTCGACGACCGCGCACATGCGCTCCTGCGACTCGCTCATGAGGATTTCCTCGGGCGAGAGGGACGAGTCACGCAGCGGAACGGTGTCGAGCTCGACCCGCATTCCGCCGGATCCGGCCGACGCCAGCTCGCTCGTCGCGCAGGAGAGCCCGGCGCCGCCGAGGTCCTGGATACCGGCGACCAGCTTCTCCGCGAAGATCTCCAGGGTGCACTCGATGAGGAGCTTCTCCTGGAAGGGGTCGCCCACCTGGACCGCCGGGCGCTTGGCCGGTCCGGTCGACTCGAAGGTTTCGGAGGCCAGCACCGAGACGCCGCCGATGCCGTCGCCGCCGGTGCGGGCGCCGTAAAGGATCACCTTGTTGCCGGTGCCCGACGCCTGCGCGAGGTGGATGTCCTCGTGCCTCATGACGCCGATGCAGCCCGCGTTGACCAGCGGGTTTCCCTGGTAGCAGGGGTCGAAGACGACCTCGCCGCCGATGTTCGGCAGGCCCAGGCAGTTGCCGTAACCGCCGATGCCGGCGACGACCCCGGGCAGCACCCGCCGGGTGTCGGGGTGGTCGGCCGCGCCGAAGCGCAGCGGGTCCACGACGGCGACCGGGCGGGCGCCCATGGCGAGGATGTCGCGGACGATGCCGCCGACGCCGGTGGCCGCGCCCTGGTAGGGCTCGATGTACGAGGGGTGGTTGTGCGACTCGACCTTGAAGGTGACCGCGTACCCCTGGCCGACGTCCACGACGCCCGCGTTCTCGCCGATGCCCACCAGCATCGCGTCGCTCGCCGGGGCCTTGTCGCCGAACTGCTTGAGATGGACCTTGCTGCTCTTGTACGAGCAGTGCTCGGACCACATAACGGAGTACATGGCCAGCTCGGCGCCGGTCGGCCGGCGCTGGAGGATCTCCCGGATCCGGGTGTACTCGTCCTCCTTGAGGCCGAGTTCCTTCCAGGGCTGGTCGACGTCGGGCGTCCCCGTCGCGTTCTTGACGGTGTCCAGGTTCTTGATCGTCATCAGGCGCTTACCAGCTTCTTCAGGATCGAGGTGAAGAACCCGAGCCCGTCGGTACGACCCGTACCGATCAGCGGTTCCACGGCGTGCTCGGGGTGCGGCATCAGCCCGACGACGTTGCCCGCCGCGTTCGTGATGCCCGCGATGTCGCGGAGCGAGCCGTTCGGATTGCCGTCCAGATAGCGGAAGGCGACCCTGCCCTCGGCCTCCAGCTCGTCCAGGACCGGCTCGGCGGCCACGTACCGGCCGTCGATGTTCTTCAGCGGTACGGAGATCTCCTCGCCCGCCGCGTAGTCGGCGGTCCACGCGCTCTCCGCGTTCTCCACCCGCAGCTTCTGGTCGCGGCAGATGAAGTGCAGATGGTTGTTGCGCAGCATGGCGCCCGGCAGCAGATGCGTTTCGGTCAGGATCTGGAAGCCGTTGCAGATCCCGAGGACCGGCATGCCGCCCTTCGCCTGCTCGATGATCGTCTCCATCACCGGCGAGAAACGGGAAATGGCGCCGGCCCGCAGATAGTCGCCGTAGCTGAATCCGCCGGCCAGGACAACGGCGTCGACCTGCTTGATGTCCTTGTCGCGGTGCCAGAGTGGGACGGGCTCGGCTCCGGCGATCCTGACAGCGCGAAGACTGTCGCGGTCGTCGAGTGTGCCGGGGAAAGTGACGACTCCGATACGAGTGGTCACGACTCCACCTTTACGACGAAGTCCTCGATGACGGTGTTGGCGAGGAACGTCTCGGCCATCTCATGGATGCGGGCGAGGGCGGCCTCGTCGACCGGGCCCTCCACCTCCAGCTCGAAACGCTTTCCCTGGCGGACGTCCGCGATCCCGTCGAAACCCAGCCGGGGCAGTGCGCGCTGCACTGCTTGTCCTTGCGGGTCGAGGATCTCCGGCTTGAGCATGACGTCGACTACGACGCGTGCCACTGGCACTCCCGGTGGTGTGGTGCGGCTGTGTGCAGCTGTCTGCGGCTGTGGTTCTGACCGGGGAATCCCCCGACCCCCCGAGTCCCATCAGCGTACCCGTACGCAAAATCTACGCGAGTAGATATCCACACAGTGCCGGACTCTCCACCGATCTCCGTCGATATCGCACCGCGAGACCACTGGGAAAAATCCAGGAAAAAAACTCGCCCCCGCCATTGCCGTCGGACACGCTGATGCAATTGGCTGGGCTTCACAATGCGAGGCGGTTCGCTGTACAAAGGAATATAGCGATGGGTCGCATTGCCCCTAAACAGCCGGAAGGCCGGTATCACCGCACGTCAGCCCTGCTTCAGAAGCATGGGCCGACGGAGCGGGTACCGCATGAAAGGACCGATATCCGTGGCGCAGCGCGTAGTGGTCACGCTCTCCGACGACATCGACGGCGGAGAAGCGGCGGAAACGGTCTCGTTCGGCCTCGACGGGAAGTCGTACGAGATCGACCTCAATCCCGCCAATGCAAAGAAACTGCGCAAGGCCCTGGCCCCGTACCTCGCGGCGGGCCGGCGACAGACCCATGCCGGCAAGAACCGTAAGTCGTACCGGCACACCGCGCTCGCGCCCGACCCGGCGGCCGTCCGCGCCTGGGCGCTCTCGCACCGGATGGAGGTGCCGGCCCGCGGCCGTATCCCCAAGCGGGTCTACGAGGCGTTCCGCGAGGCGAGTTGAGTCACCGGCCGCCGACACGGCCGGACGGGCACGCCGGGGAACGGAGTTGCACTGCACCCCCAGCGATCGGCTAGAGTCTGGAGCACGCCGAAGGGCAAGGCCGAAAAGCCGAACCTCACGCAGCGTGCGGGTGTAGTTCAGTAGTAGAACGCCCCCTTTCCAAGGGGGAGGCGCAGTGTGCGATTCCTGTCACCCGCTCTGCATCACATCGAAGCTTGTTGGTCGGTGGACGATGCACTGCGGACGTAGCTCAGTTGGTAGAGCGCAACCTTGCCAAGGTTGAGGTCGCCAGTTCGAACCTGGTCGTCCGCTCCGAATCGAAGGCCCCGGTCACTTGTGACCGGGGCCTTCGTCGTCTCCGCGCCCCCCGCGATGACATTTGTCATGAGCACTCATGACAGCGCGCACTGCTCCCGGGCCCGATCCGCCGGAAACCTTGAGGGCATGACACGAACTCGGGGAAACCACAGCGCGAGCAGAGCGAATGGGGATGGGAACGTCATCGAGGTGGAGCGGCTCCGGCGCACGTATGCCGGAGGGTTCCGGGCGGTCGACGGGATCTCCTTCACCGTCGGGGAGGGGGAGCTGTTCGCGCTCCTCGGCACCAACGGCGCGGGCAAGACCTCCACCGTCGAGATGCTGGAGGGTCTCACCCGCCCCAGCGGCGGCACCGTGCGGGTCTTCGGACGGGACCCGTACACGGACAGGGCACGAGTACGGCCGCGAACCGGGGTGATGCTCCAGGAGGGCGGCCTCCCGAGCGATCTGACGGTCGAGGAGACCGTACGGATGTGGGGCGGCTGCACGAGCGGCGCACGGCCCGTCGGCGAGGCGCTGGAGCTCGTGGGGATGAGCAAGCGCGCCGACGTACGGGTCAAGCAGCTCTCCGGCGGTGAGAAGCGGCGCCTGGACCTGGCGCTCGCTCTGCTCGGGCGGCCCGAGGTGCTGTTCCTGGACGAGCCCACGACCGGCCTGGACGCCGAGGGGCGGCGGGACACCTGGGAGCTGGTGCGGGAGCTGCGTGCCGGCGGCACCACCGTCCTGCTGACCACGCACTACCTGGAGGAGGCCGAGGGCCTCGCGGACCGGCTGGCGATCATGCACGGGGGCCGGATCGTGGTCTCGGGCACACCGGCGGAGGTGACGGCGACCAGGCCGGCCCGGATCCGGTTCAGGCTGCCCGTGGGGGTGGAGCCGGGGCATCTGCCGCTCACGCTGCGGGCGGCGGCGGACGGCCGGCAGATCACCATCCGTACGCAGGAACTCCAGCGGGACCTCCGTGAACTGCTGCGCTGGGCCGACGAGTCCGGCGTTGAGCTGGAAGCGCTCGACGCACGCTCGGCCTCGCTCGAAGAGGCGTTCCTGGACATCGCGGCACAGCGCACGGGGGCAGCGGCCACCGGTGCGGGCACGGGCAACACGGGAGAGGCGGTAGCGGCATGAGCACGGCAGTCGCACAGAACCGGGAGACGGCCGCCGAGGGCGGGACCACGAACAGGGCGGGACGGCTGGGGGCGCTCGCGCGGGCCGAGCTGACCATGCTCGTACGCAACAGGACGATGCTCTTCATGGCCCTGTTCATGCCGGTCTTCCTGATCCTCTCGACCAAGGCCTCACTGAAGAACGTGGATCTGGGCGGGACCGGGCTGAGCATCACGGAGGTCGCGCTGACGGGCGGCATCGGCATGGTGCTGCTCATGGTCGTCTACATGAACCTCACCTCCTCCTACACGGCCCGGCGCGAGGAACTGGTGCTCAAGCGGCTCCGTACATGCGAGGTGTCCGACCCGGAGATCCTGGCCGGGACCGCGCTGCCCGCCGTCCTGCTGGCGCTCGTGCAGTGCGTCCTGCTGGTCGTCGTCGGGGTCGCGGTCCTGGACGTCAGCGCTCCGCAGCGGCCCGAGCTGCTGGCCCTGGGTGCGCTGGCGGGCCTCGGGCTCATGGCGACGCTGGCCGCCGCGTCGGCGTCGTTCACCCGTACCGTGGAGAGCGCCCAGATCACCACCCTGCCGATGCTTCTGATCTCGGCGATGGGATCGGGACTGTTCGTGCCGCTGGAGGCGCTGCCGGACAAGGTCGCCTCGGTCTGCGAGCTGCTGCCGATGACCGGGATCGTGACTCTGGTGCGGGCCGGCTGGCTGGGCGGCGCTTCGGGCGGCGACCTGCTTACGGCGGGACTGAATACCCTGGCCTGGACGGTGCTGGCGGTGTTCGCTGTCAGGCTGTGGTTCCGCTGGGAGCCGCGGCGCTGAGCGCCACGAGCGCACGGACACGGCGCGGACACGAGCACCGGCACGAGAACCGGCGGGAACACCCCGGCACGGACACTTCGCACGGACACGGACGACAGCCCGGGAGGGACGACATGGCGAGGTTGTGGGCGACGGGCTCATGGGCCGGGAAGAGCAAGCCGGCCAAGGTCGAGATCTACACCCGCTGGTCCTTCCACTCCTTCGCGGCGATCGAGGTGGGGGTCGTCGGGCTGCCGACCCTGTCGCGGGCCGGCTCTCCGGTCGGCGGCTGGTTCCTGCTGCTCGTCACCGCCCATGCGCTCGTGAGCGCCGCCACCAGTTCCTACGGCCTGTCCTGGGCACTCGGCAGGCGGGACCGGCCCGTCCGGCTCATGATCGCGACCGCCCTGCTCACCGCCGGCGGCGTCGTGGCCGCCATGAGCGTGTTCCCCGTGAAACCGGACGTGGACGACGCCCAGTCCGTCGCCTATCTGCTGGTCACCTTCGCGGGCTTCGGCGTCGGGACGCTGGCCATCGGCCTCCGCCGGGTGCGGAGCATGCTGCTGACCGTGCTGGCCGCGCTGGTGGTCGTGGCGGCGGCCGGTCTGGTGTTCGGACTGGGGTTCGGCGCCATCCTAGGCGGTCTGATCGGGGTGCTGGCGGCGGCGCTGGCCCTGGTCTTCGCCTGTGGCTTCTCCGTCTGGCTGGCCAAGTCCGTGTGGGACCTGGACAGCGCCCGGGAACTCCAGGCGCGGCTCGCGGTCGCCGAGGAGCGGCTGCGCTTCGGCCGTGACATGCACGACGTCATGGGCCGCAATCTGGCGGTGATCGCGCTCAAGAGCGAACTGGCCGTGCAGTTGGTACGGCGCGGGAGCACGGAGAAGGCCGCCGAGCAGATGGCCGAGGTGCAGCGGATAGCGCGGGAGTCGCAGCGCGAGGTGCGGGCCGTCGTACGGGGGTATCGCGAAGTGGATCTGCACACCGAACTGGAAGGCGCGCGGGGCGTGTTGGAGGCCGCCGGCATCGGTTTCCAGCTGGATCTGGAGGGGGCGGTTGTCGGGGCGCCCGCCGGGGCGACCGGCGAGGGAGCCGGTGGGTTGCCGGGTCGGCTGCCCGGTGGACTGACACCCGAGGTGCAGTCCGCCCTCGGGTGGGTGGTGCGGGAGGCCGCCACGAACGTGCTGCGGCACGGGGACGCGCGGCGCTGCACGGTACGGCTGACGGTACGGGAAGGGGGCGACGCGGTGCTGGTCGTGGAGAACGACGGACTGCCCGAACAGAGGGTCCTGGCCCGGGTGGGCTCGGGAGGCACGCCCAGGACGGCCGGGGCCGGGCTCGCCGGGCTGCGCGAGCGGCTGGCCACGCTGGGCGGCACACTCGACGCGGGCCCGGTGGCCGGTACGCGCTTCCGGCTCACGGCGCGCGTGCCGCTGCCGGCGCCGGCGGAGTCCACCCAGCCTGTTACCGCGACCGCCGGCGAGCCGGCGGCGCACGGGTCCGTCTCCGACGAGGTGACCGCGTGAGCGGCACCGGGCAGCCCGACGCCGCGTCGGCCCCTCTCGTACGCGTCCTTCTCGCCGACGACGAGCATCTGATCCGCGGCGCGTTCGCCGCGCTCCTCGGCCTGGAGGACGATCTGACCGTCGTCGCCGAAGCCGCCTCCGGGCCCGAGGCGCTGGCGATGGCGCTGGCGCACCGCCCGGACGTCGCCGTACTCGATCTCCAGATGCCGGGCGCCGACGGTGTGAAGGTCGCCACATCGCTCCGTACCGAACTTCCCAGCTGCCGCACGATGATCGTCACCAGCCACGGTCGGCCGGGTCATCTCAAGCGGGCCCTGGCGGCGGGGGTGCGCGGCTTCGTACCGAAGACCGTCAGCGCCCTCCAGCTCGCCGAGATCATCCGCACCGTGCACGCCGGAAATCGGCACGTGGACCCGGAGTTGGCCGCCGACGCGATCTCTGCCGGGGACTCGCCGCTGACCGTGCGCGAGGCCGAGGTGCTGGAGCTGGCCGCCGACGGGGCGCCGATCGCCGACATCGCGGCGTGGGCCTCGCTGTCACAGGGCACCGTACGGAACTACCTGTCGTCGGCCGCGTCCAAACTGGGGGCGGAGAACCGGCATACGGCGGTGCGTCTCGCCCGCGAGCGCGGTTGGGTATAGTGGGTGGCGCGCCACGGCGTATGCGGACGTAGCTCAGTTGGTAGAGCGCAACCTTGCCAAGGTTGAGGTCGCCAGTTCGAACCTGGTCGTCCGCTCAGCACAAGAACCCCCGGCCGGATCATCGGCCGGGGGTTCTTCGTCGTCCTGCTGTCCGGCGTCGGTTACCAGCGCGTGCCGGTGAGGAGTTCGTACGCCTCCAGATACTTGGCGCGCGTCGCGTCCACGACCTCGCCCGGCAGCTCCGGCGGCGGCTGCTCGCTCGCGCGGTCCCAGCCCGACGCGGACGAGGTCAGCCAGTCGCGTACGTACTGCTTGTCGTACGACGGCTGCGCGTGTCCCGGCTCCCAGCTCGCCGCCGGCCAGAAGCGCGAGGAGTCCGGGGTCAGCACCTCGTCGGCGAGCACCAGCCGGTCCTCGGTGTCGAAGCCGAACTCGAACTTCGTGTCGGCGAGGATGATGCCCCGGTCGCGGGCGATGTCCCGGGCGCGGCCGTAGACGTCGAGCGTCGTACGGCGCAGCAGCGCGGCGGTCTCGGCGCCGACCTGGCGGGCGACCTCCTCGTACGACACGTTCTCGTCGTGGTCGCCGACCGCGGCCTTCGTGGCGGGCGTGAAGATCGGTGCCGGCAGTTCGGAGCCGTCGACCAGGCCCTCGGGGAGGGCGAGGCCGCAGACGGTGCGGGTCTGCTCGTACTCGGCGAGGCCGGAGCCGGTGAGATAGCCGCGCGCGACGCACTCGACCGGGGTCATCCGCAGTGACTGGCAGACCAGTGTGCGGCCGGCCCAGTCGGCGGGGGCGCCGTCCGGGAGGTCGGTGGAGACGACGTGGTTGGGCGCGAGATCGGTGAGCCGGTCGAACCACCAGAGTGAGAGCTGGGTCAACACCCGGCCCTTGTCGGGGATTTCGGTGGGCAGGACCCAGTCGTACGCGGAAATGCGGTCGCTGGCGACCATCACGAGATCGCCCGCCTCGTTCCGGTACAGGTCGCGCACCTTGCCGGTGTGCAGATGCACCAGACCCGGGACCTGAAGCGGCTCGGGCTTCTCTACGAATCCGGACACGGTTCCTCGTTCCTCGCCGTGGGAGTTTCCGATTCCGATTCTCCCGTATGCGCGGAGTCGGGTGTGCGCGGGGGCGAGGGGGGCTCGGACCGCCGGCTTCGGTTCGTGCTCAGTCGCGCTTGCAGATGCGGTCGAGGAGATTGGCCGTAGCCCGCTGGACGCGCGCGTCGACATGGCCGGGGCGGTCCAGCGCGGGCGACCACGCGAAGGTGCCCGAGGCGAAGACGAGGGCGCCGGAGGGGGCCCGGTAGAGCGAGGTCTCCTGGTGGCGAAGGGAGTTCTCGCTGTCCCGGTACGGCGAGTGGGCCAACAGCATCCGCTCGTCGTGCTCGGGCAGCGCCGTACGCGGGAAGTAACGGTCCGCCTCGCCGGCGACCAGGCCGGGGATCTCGTCGCCCTCGGAGGCGCCGGTGGCGTCCCAGAACCAGTGCTCCGCGTTCCGTACGACCATCGGGTGCGGCTCGGGGACCCGGCCCACGTACTGGATTCCGAGCAGCTGCTGCTCGGGCCTGTCCACCTCCCGCCAGAGGGCGGGGCGGCCGGGGCCGTGGCGCTTGCGGCAGGTGAGGAGGCGGCCGGGGACGCCGGAGGGGGAGGGGCCCAGCTCCATCTGCCAGTACATGGTGTTGGCGGAGAGGAAGACCAGGGACGTGCCGTGCTCGCGCGCCCGCTCGACGGTGCGGCGCATGGGGAGCGACCAGTACTCGTCGTGGCCGGGGAAGACCAGCCCCCGGTAGCGCGTCGGGTCGATCAGACCGGCGTGCAGATCACGGGCGTCCGCGTAGGCGATGTCGTAGCCGTAACGCTCGGCCCAGCGGATGAAGTCGTAGGCGTGGCCGACATGGATGGGCAGGCCGGCGCCCGCGTACGGACGGTCGAAGGAGACGGTGATCGCCGCGTCCTCCTCGCCGAGGAGCCGGCCCTGCTCGTCCCAGGCGTGGTAGAGGCTGGCGCCGAGGTGGCCGTCCTCCGGGTAGAGGTTGTACGCCTGCCAGGTGATGTCGGGGAGCAGGAGGAGCAGGTCGGCGGGGTGGCTGTCGCGGACCGTGAAGGGGACGTGGGAGCGGTAGCCGTCGGTGGTGGTGAGGACGGCGACGTACGCGCCGAGCGACCAGTACGACGGGATCTGGAGGCGCCAGGAGAGCCACCAGTGGTGGCACGAGACCGTACGCTCGGCGGCGAGCGGGGCCGGCTGGACGATGCCGGAGAGGCGGGGGCTCGTGGTGATCTTGCGGGCGCCCTCGCCGCCGTAGTGCCCGATCCGGTAGACGTCCACGGAGAACGGCTGGGGCGGATCGACGGTGATGTGGAAGTCGATCGACTCGCCGGGCGCGGCGGCGCCGGTGGAGGAGAAGCCCTTGATCTGGCAGTGGACGTCGTCGGCGGTGCGGGGGCCGCCCCTGTCGCGCCCGAGCGTCGGGTCCGCGTACCAGGGGACGACCTGGCCGGTGTCGTCGAAGTAGGTCTCGCTGCCGCGCAGCCAGGGCACCGGTCCCTGGCCGAAGGGGTCGGAGACGGCGTGGGCGAGCGCGCCCGATTCCCACCGTCGGATGTGATCGGCGCACATTGGCGCGCCCCTCCCTGGATGCCCCGTGCAGGTGTTGATGGTTGATCGACTGCCGTTGTGCGGACCGCTGTTGGGGGGACCGAGTCGGCGCCGGTCTCCAGCACATCACATAACGCACGCACTCCGTCACCGTTCGTCGCGAATGGAACTGACCGGAAGTGGGCGGAAGGGGTGGGAAGCACCCGAAACGCCTGGCTCCGGTCTCGCGTGCCCGTTTCGCCGGTGGAGTGGTGACCGACTTCACACCAGACGGACCGGCTTCTCCGGTCGTACGCCCGTCGCGGCCAGCCACTGTCGCAGCGGCTCCCCGTCGCCGTCCTCCACCAGGCTCAGCACCCCGCCCGCCAGATCCGTGCGGCGCTTGCCGTCCATCAGGAGAGCCGGGCCGTCGAGCCAGTCGAGCCCCGGGGCCGCGCCCGCCGTGTCGACGGCGGCGCAGCAGACCATCGCGGTCACGTGGTCGGCGAGCAGCTCTCGGCCCGTACGCGGCGGCATGAGCGGGAACAGCGGCAGCGGGTCCGAACCGCGGAGAGCCAGGGCGTCGCCCGCGGCTTCGGCGGGCTGGGGCGCGCTCGGGGCGGGCGGCGCGGCCTCTGCCTCCTCGCGCGCCACCTCCGCGCTGATCGCTGCGGCGAGGGTGTCGCCCGCCTCCTCGCCCTGTCCGGCGAGATGGTCCATGACCCGGTCCAGCGTGGGTCCGGGCAGGGCGGCGTCGGCCGTGGGATCGCCGGGCCGCGCGGGGCGCCGTACACCCATACCGTCCAGGACGCGGTGCAGCCTGGCCGCTTCCGTACGCCACTTGCGGTCGACGACCTCTTCCGGATACTGCTGCCAGTCGACCGGGGACCAGTCCGGGCCGGAGGCGGCCGGGCCGCCGTGGAAGAGGCGCGCGGCCAGCAGGGACGCGGCCTCGTCGACCGCGCCGGGCTCTTCGAGCAGATCGCAGGCGGGGCGCTCACCGAGCCGGGACGCGAAGCCCTCGGCCAGCCGGTCGCGCCGCGAGAGCTCGGTCAGCGCCGATACGACTCCGACATCGAGCCGGGACGGCCAGCGGCCCATCCGCCAAGCGGGCAGGGCGACGCGGGTCAGCAGCCGGTCCCAGCCCGCGTAGGCGAGGCCGACCTGCTCCTGGGCGACGATCCGCAGGCCGTAATCCACACTCTGGGCACGCTCGGACGCGGCGGACGCGACACCGCGCTCCATCAGGGCGGCGTGCTCGGCGCAGGCGCGCAGCATCAGGCGGGCGATCCGGCCGATGACGGCCGACGCGGCCCGGCGTATCAGCCCCAGGTCCTTGCGGCCGGCGAGGGCAACGGTGGCGTCCAGACCGCGTACGAAGCGGCGGGCGGCGGCTATGTCCGGTTGCGACGCCGGTCCCGTACCGGCGACGACCGGGGCCAGCACGGCGCGCAGCTCGGCGACGCGCATCCACCAGAGGAAGGGGGAGCCGATCACGAGGACGGGCGCGGCGGGCGCGGCGCGGCGACCGGCGCCGTAGGTGCCCGCGAGAGCGCCGTGAGTGCCTGCCGGGGCGCCGTGGGTGCCGGGTGAGGCGCCTGGGGTGAGTGGGTCGTGCGGTCCGTTCGGGGAGCCGGCGCCGTTTCCGGGCGATTTGGTCGATGCGTCGGCGGGGGCGTGCGCGGGGTGCGTACGGTCTTCCAGCCAACTGTCGCAGTCCGGCGTCAGCGCTATGGACGAGGGTGCGGGCACGTCGAGCCGCTCGGCCAGCTCCCGCACCAGGCGGTAGAGGTCGGGGGCGGACCGCTCGGCGATCTCCACGGTGGGGCTGAGGGCGGGTCTGGCCCTGGCGATCACGGCCGCGACGGCAGCCGCGCACAGCAGCACGACGAGGGCGACACCACTCACGATCCAGCGCGCGGCATCCCAACTCCCGCCGGTGAGACGGCCGGTGGCACCGCCCGCGAGCAGGACGACCGCCGCGGCGGCGGGCAGCAGAGCGACGGCCGCCGCTCTGCCGCGCACGCGCAGCACAGCGAGGGCCCGGACCCGGGCGCCCTGGGCGCCGATCTCCTCACCAACACCTGAACCGGACACGTCCGGATCTCACCCCCTCTGCCAGCACTGCGGCGGATTTGCTCACTCCCCCACTGTGGCACCCGCCACTGACATCGCAATGCCGGTGGGCCAAGTGCCCGAACGCTTGCGCCGCACCATAGTTGGGGCCTCGGCGGGGGTCATTCGGATGGGTTAACCGTCACTCGATGGAATGGCTTTGGTCAAAGGTGCTGACGTTGCCAGTGTTTTTTGATGTGGCGTCCGGGACGTGGCGCGGATGCGGTGGACGCGGCATGGAAAAGTCCCCGTCCGAGCAGGTCGGACGGGGACCGGGGCTTGGCTCGGGCCCTCGCTGAGGGGCCGGTTCAGGCTTCGGCGGCCTCACGGGCGATGTCCGTACGGTGCTGCGAACCGTCCAGCCGGATCCGGTCGACGGCCGCGTACGCCCGCTTCCGTGCCTGCGCGAGATCCTTGCCGGTCGCTGTGACGGACAGCACACGGCCTCCGGCGCTGAGGACCGTACTGCCGTCGTCGGCCAGCCGGGTCCCGGCGTGCAGGACGTACGCGTCGGGCGCATCGTGCGCGACGACGTCGGCCAGGCCCTCGATCGGATCCCCGGTACGCGGCGTACCGGGGTAGTTGTGCGAGGCCACGACGACCGTGACCGCCGCGTCGTCGCGCCAGACCAGGGCCGGCTGGTCGGCGAGCCTGCCCTCGGCGGCGGCCAGCAGGACACCGGCGAGCGGGGTCCTCAGCCGGGCCAGGACCACCTGCGTCTCGGGATCGCCGAAACGGGCGTTGAACTCGATGACCCGCACACCGCGGCCGGTGATCGCCAGGCCCGCGTACAGCAGCCCGGAGAAGGGCGTGCCACGGCGGCGCAGCTCGTCGACGGTCGGCTGGAGGACGGTCTCCAGGACCTCGTCGACCAGCTTGGGGTCGGCCCACGGGAGCGGCGAGTACGCGCCCATGCCACCGGTGTTGGGGCCTTCGTCGCCGTCGAGCGCGCGCTTGAAGTCCTGGGCGGGGCGCAGCGGGAGCACCGTACGGCCGTCGGTGATGGCGAAGAGGGAGACCTCGGGGCCGTCGAGGAACTCCTCGATGACGACGCGGCCGCAGGCGAGCGCGTGCTCGCGGGCGGTGGCGAGGTCGTCGGTCACGACGACGCCCTTGCCGGCGGCGAGACCGTCGTCCTTGACGACGAAGGGAGCGCCGAAGGCGTCGAGGGCCTTGTCGATCTCCTCGGGGCTGGTGCAGACGTAGCTGCGCCCGGTGGGAACGCTCGCCGCGGCCATCACGGACTTGGCGAAAGCCTTGGAGCCCTCCAGGCGCGCGGCCTCGGCGGACGGGCCGAAGCAGGCGATGCCCGCGTCCCGTACGGCGTCGGCGACCCCGGCCACGAGCGGCGCCTCGGGTCCGACGACGACGAGCCGGGCCTCCAGCTCGCCGGCGAGGCGGGCGACGGCGGCACCGTCCATGGCGTCGACCGCGTGCAGCTCGGCGACTTCGGCGATGCCGGCGTTGCCGGGCGCGCAGTGCAGAGCGGTGACGTCGGGATCGAGGGACAGAGAGCGGCACAGGGCGTGTTCGCGGGCACCGCCGCCGATGACAAGGACCTTCACGGGGGCAGCCTAGCGGGGACGGGGTGCGGTCCCGGTCCCGGTCCACTCCCGGCCTGCGCCTGGCTGTCCCCCCGGGCCGTCCTAAGGGCTGTCCCGTAATCCCCGGTGGATCAGCGCGCGGCGTCAGACGCGGTACATCAGCCGCTGCCGCGGCGGGCCCCATCTGATCCGCGAAGATCCGCCGGACAGGACCTAGTCGTTCGGGTACTCCTCCACGACCGTGGCACCGAGCTCGCGGACGATCAGGTCGTGGCCGGAGAGCGCGGAGTCGACGAGGTCGGCGTCGTCCTCTTCAGGAGTGTCGTCCTCGGGGGCGACGTGGTGCGGAGGCGGCGCGGGGGGAGAGTCCGACGGGCGGCGCTGCTCGGGCGGCGTACGGCCGGCGGTGGCGGTGGCGGTGGCTGGCGCGGGCGCGGCGGGAGCGTAGGCGCCGGACATCGCCGAGCCGGGGCGGGGGCCGGGGCCGGAGGAGGACTGGGCGGACGGCTCGGGCCGCTGGGAGGGAGCGGGGGCGGGGGGTCTGGAGCCGCCGCCCCCGTCCCCGCCGCCGTAGCCGCCGGGGGCTCCGGCACCGCCGCCTCCGCCGCTCCCGTAGCCGCCTCCGCCGCCGTGACTTCCGCCTCCGCCGGGGCTGTTTCCGCCGTTGCCGCCCCCACCGCCGGGGGCGGACGGCTGCGGGGTGCCGCCCGAGGGATCGATGATCGCCTCGATCTTCCACTGCACGTGGAACTGCTCGGAGAGCGCCTGCTTGAGCACTTCCTCGCTGCCGCTGCTGGCGAAGTTGTCGCGGGCGCCCGCGTTGAGGAAGCCGAGCTGGAGGGTCGTCCCGTCGAAGCCCGCGACCTGCGCGTTCTGACTGAGCAGGATCCAGGTGAAGCGACGGCGGTTCTTCACGGCCTCCAGGATGTCCGGCCACATGTTCCGCACCTGGCCTGCGCCCTGGGTCATGACGGGACCGCCGGTGTGGGCGGACGGGCCGGTGGGCTCCGGCGCTGGCGCGGCAGGAGCCGGTTCGGCGGCAGCCGGGCCCCGGCCGGGGGCGGAGGCGGTGGGCCAGCCGCCGGGCTTGCGGGGCGCCTCCGAAGCGGGGGCCCCCGCGCCCGGCCAGGCGCCGGGGCGGTTGCCGTTCGGGGGCCCGGGGTCGGGCGCAGGAGGCGGGGTGGGAGAGGGCGTGGCGGCGGGAGGGGGCGTGGGCGCCGGGCCCGGCGTACCACCACCTTGTACGGCGGCGCGCGCCCCGGCCGGCCCGTTCTCGACCGCGTGAGCCTCAGGCCCGGGGACGTACCCCATGGCGGGCGCGGGCCCCCCGGTCGAGAACGCCGCCGCGGAGACCCCCCGCTCCAGCCGGTCGAGCCGCGTCTGTACGGACCGCTCGTCGTCGAAGGCGGCGGGCAGCAGTACGCGCGCGCAGATCAGTTCGAGCTGGAGCCTGGGCGAGGTGGCGCCCCGCATCTCGGTCAGCCCGGTGTTGACGAGGTCGGCGGCCCGGCTCAGCTCGGCGGCCCCGAAGACCGACGCCTGGTCCTGCATCCGCTGGACGACGTCGTCGGGGGCGTCGATGAGCCCCTTCGTACCGGCGTCCGGAACGGCGGCCAGGATGACCAGGTCCCGCAGCCGCTCCAACAGGTCGGCGACGAACCGCCTCGGGTCGTTGCCGCCCTCGATCACCCGGTCCACGATCTCAAAGGCGGCCGCCCCGTCGCCCGCGGCGAAGGCGTCGATCGTGGAATCGAGCAGCGAACTGTCCGTATATCCGAGCAGGGCCGTCGCCATGGCGTACGTCACGCCGTCCTCGGCGGCACCCGCGAGGAGCTGGTCCATGACGGACATCGAGTCCCGCACGGACCCGGCACCGGCGCGCACGACGAGCGGCAGCACGCCTTCGGCGACCGGGATCCGCTCCTCGCCACACACCTTGCCGAGATAGTCCCGCAGCGTCCCGGGCGGCACGAGCCGGAACGGATAGTGGTGCGTACGCGACCGGATCGTGCCGATGACCTTCTCCGGCTCGGTGGTCGCGAAGATGAACTTGAGATGCTCCGGCGGCTCCTCGACGACCTTCAGCAGGGCGTTGAAGCCCGCCGGGGTGACCATGTGCGCCTCGTCGATGATGTAGATCTTGTACCGACTGCCGGCCGGCCCGAAGAACGCCTTCTCCCGAAGATCACGCGCATCGTCCACACCACCGTGCGAAGCGGCGTCGATCTCGATGACATCGATCGACCCGGGCCCGGTCCTGGCCAGGTCCTGGCAGGACTGGCAGACCCCGCAGGGGGTCGGCGTGGGTCCCTGCTCGCAGTTCAGACAGCGCGCGAGGATGCGTGCGCTGGTCGTCTTCCCACAGCCCCGCGGCCCGCTGAACAGGTACGCGTGATTGACCCGGTTGTTGCGCAGGGCCTGCTGCAGCGGGTCAGTGACATGCTCCTGCCCGATGACCTCGGCGAACGACTCGGGGCGGTAACGGCGGTACAGCGCTAGGGACGACACACCTACGACGATATCGGCCCGCTACGACATCCCACCCCCGCCAACGCGAACGCCCCCCACGCACCCGCCAGAGCCAACCTACCCTTGCTGCCTTCCGGCCCTGGGGGAGTTCAGTCAGATAGCGCCACGTGAGGGGCTGCGCCCACAGTACCCGATGCCCACCCCCGGGAACGAGTTCGCGAGCACCGCTCCACGTCTTGTATGGTTCGTCGCGGAGGATTCGCCTAGTGGCCTAGGGCGCACGCTTGGAAAGCGTGTTGGGGGCAACCCCTCACGAGTTCGAATCTCGTATCCTCCGCCATTGCTCTCACCGGGCAATAGTTGAAGGCCCCCGCTGCTGGCAGCGGGGGCCTTCAACGTTCCTCACCAGGGCGGTGAGCGGCGTACATCGCGGCGGCGCCACCCGAGAATGACGCCGCGATCACATGCACCGGTCCCGGCCACCCGAATATGGGCTCGCAGATGGTCGCAGGCCGCACGGATGTCGTTGGTCACCGAGGCGATCGTCAGCTCCGACTCGTGCCTGTCGCTCGCCCCATGCCCCCGCAGGTCGAACCGCCGGCTGGTGACCCCCGACGCGGCAGGCATCCCCCTCAGCCGCTCCCGTCACGCGCACCCTGGCCACACGGACCGAACCCTGACTTTGTCACAGCAGCGCAACCGCCCAGCACGACCGGGCAGTTGCTCCGGCCTGCTGGTTAGGGTCCCCCTGGAATCATTGGCAGATCACGGGGGGTTTTCATGAGGCTCAAGCATGTGGGGCGGTTCGGCACCACCGGCGCGTTGGTCGCCGCGGCGTTCGGCGCGTCGATCGTCTTCACTCCGGTGTCGGCATCCGCGGACAGCGATTGGAAGTGCTACGGCACCGGGGTCAAGCGCTGCGCCACTGTCTGGTGGGACGAGACCGCCGGCACCTACCGGGCGCGGGCGAAGATCACCGACGTCGCCGGTGGCGGCAGCTACGAGGTCAAGGTCACCAACGTGAAGCTGGAGCGCACCAGCGGCGGTGACTTGATTACGGTGCGCACGGCGGCGGACACCGACGGCTGGCATGACACCGAGGACTTGGCCGGCACCACCACCGTCGGCCCGTGCAACTGGCCGGGGGAGAGTCTCAGGGTGGTGGCGACGTTCAGTTGGAAGGGCGCAGGTACCGGCGAGAAGACCTGGCGTCCCAACCACTCGTGGGGCCAGGTCTGCTGACCCGACGGAGATGTCCGCCCCGCACCGGTCGGTGCGGGGCGGACATCTCCGTCAGGCCGGTCGCGAGTCGGCGGCCGTTACAGTTGGCGTCGAACGGCGGGGGGCGGGTGTGGACTTCGGGGTGTTGGGCCCGGTGACCGTGTGGCGGGCCGGCGTACCGCTGGAACTGGGCACGCCGAAAGGGCGGGTGCTCCTGGCGGTCCTGCTGTGCCGGCCGGGTCGATCGGTCGCCGATGATGCGCTGGCAGAGGCGATCTGGGGCGAGGAACAGCCGAAAAGTGCCGCCAAGAACGTGCAGACCTACGTCCACCGGCTCCGGCGGCGCCTGGGGGATTTGGGACGCATCACCAGGGAGGGCCGGGGCTATCTGTTGCGTGTCGGCCGTGACGAGCTGGACGCGGCACGTTTCGAAGATCTGGCGGGCGTGGCCCGGGCGGCGCTGGCGGCCGGTGATCTCGATCAGTCGCGTCGGCTCTTCGACGAGGCCCTGGGCCTCTGGCGGGGACCCGCGTACACCGGGATCGCCGACGTCCCGGCGCTGGCCTCGGAAGCCGCTCGGCTCGATGAGCTGCGGCTCGGCGTACTCGAAGAGCGCATCGACGTCGACCTTCGGCTTGGTCTGCACAGCGAGCTTCTTGGCGAGCTGACCGCGCTGACGATGGAGCATCCGTTCCGCGAGCGGATGTGGGCCCAGCTCATGCTCGCGCTGTATCGGTGTGGCCGGCGGGCGGACGCGCTGCTGGCTTATCTCCAGGTCCGTGATGTCCTGGCCGAAGAGACCGGTCTGGAGCCCGGGCAGAAGTTGCGGGAACTGCACCGGACCATCCTCGGTGAGGATCCCGCGCTGGACCCGGCGATCGCGACCGAGGGGCGGGGACGCAGGTACGCCGGCGGCGCCCGGATGCTGCCTCCGGCGCTCGGCGACTTCAGCGGGCAGCAAGCGGAGTTGGCGGAGATCGAGGCAGTGCTCCGCGAGGACCGCGCCGCTGATGAGCCGGCCGCGGTGGTGACGATCTCGGGCCCTGGCGGGGTCGGCAAGACCGCGCTCGCGGTACAGGCCGCGCATCGCCTCAGGTCCGCGTACCCCGACGGGCAGCTGTTCGCGGCGCTGGCCGGCGCACGTACCCAGCCGGTCGACCCGGCCACTGTGCTCGGTCGTTTCCTGCGTGCGCTGGGAGTGCCCGCCACCGCGGTGCCGGACGATCCGGAGGAGCGCACGGATCTCTACCGGGGCATGCTCGCGGAACGCCGGATCCTGGTGGTGCTCGACGACGCCTTCGACGAGGAGCAGTTAGCTCCCCTGCTGCCGGCGAGCGGTACGTGTGGGGTGATCGCCACCGGCCGCGTGCGGCTGGGCGGTCTTGGCGGCGCGCATCGGGTCGAGCTCCGCGAGATGTCCGAAGTCGACAGTCTGATCATGCTGCGCAACAGCACGGACGACCGGTTGACCTCGGCCACCCGGGGGGAGCTGTCCGACCTGGTCCGGCTGTGTGCGCGGCTGCCGCTCGCGCTGCGGATCGTCGGGTCGCTCCTGGTGTCACGACCTCATTGGCGCCTGGCGGACCTCGTGTCGCGGCTGGCGGACGAACAGCATCGGCTGGACGCCCTGCGCTATCGCGATCTCGAAGTACGGGCCAGTTTCGGGCTGAGCTACGAGGGGCTCCGGCCCGATGCACGGCGGCTGTTCCGGCTCCTCGGACTGCTGGAGGCACCCGATTTCCCGCTCTGGGCGGCAGCCGCCGCCGTCGATGCCGAATTGCGCCCGGCCCAGGAGCTCCTCGACGAACTGGTCGACGTCCATCTGCTCGACGTCACCGGAACGCCGAACGGTCAGGCGCGTTACGGCTTCCACGACCTGATCCGCGCGTACGCGAGGGAACGCGCGGAGGTGGAGGAGTCGGTGGAGGCCCGGGAGGAGGCCGTCGTCCGCGTCCTCAGCGCCCTGTTGACCCTCACGGACATCGCCGACCGCGACCACATGGGACAGAACATGTTCCAGCGGGACGCTCCCCGGTGGCGGCCGGAGCGGGTGGAGGCAAGCCTGCCGCCCTCCGTACCACCGATGGAGTCGCTGGATTCGGAGCGTATCCCTTTGGTGGCAGGTGTACGGCAAGCCGCGGAGCTGGGCAGGGACGAGCTCTGCTGGGAGCTGGCCGTGGGCGGGCAGGCACTGTTCGAGACGGAGCGGTACTTCGACGACTGGCAGGAGTGCTACGAGAAGGCGATGGGCCTGGCCAAGGCGGCGGGCAATGTGCGGGGCCGGGCCAGATTGCTCATCTCGATGGCCGGCCTGCGCTACATCCGGCGCCGGTACGGTCCGGCCGAGGAGTCCAACACCGAGGCCATGGGCCTGTTCGAGCGGATCGGGGACTCGCGGGGCTACCTGGAGGCACTGAGTAACGCGCCGTTCTTCCTTGTGCCCAACGGACGTCTGACCGAGGCGATAGCCGCCGGTCGCGAGGCCTACGAACGGCTCAACGCCGGCGGGCAGGACGCGGCGGCACTGCACGCGTACTCACAGGTTGGCCTCGCTCACCTGCAGGCGGGAAGGCCGGGGGTCGCGGTAGAGGTCCTCACGGAGATCGTTGCCGGGGCACGGAAGCAGGGGATCCGGACCCTGATCGCGCGAGACACCTACTGGCTCGGCCAGGCGCAGCTCGCACTCGGCCGTCATGCGGAGGCGGAGGAGGCGTTCACCGAGCTGAACGCGTATGCCCGGGACATCGGGTCATCGGGCGCGTTCTACACGGCCCACGCCTGGGGCTGTCTCCACCTGGCCCGAGGTGAGTACGCGGACGCGCGCCGGCATCTCCTCGAAGGTGTCGAAGTCGCGCGTGCACTCCATGACCCCATGTTCGAGACCCGTGTTCTCGTCGACCTGCTCGATCCCCGCCTGTACGGCCGGCCCGATCTGCGAGCCGCGATCGGCCAGGGGGAACACGCGGTCGAGGTGGCCCGCGGTATCGACTACCCGTACCTGCTCGCGGGTGTGCTGGAAAAGCTTGCCCGGCTACAGGCCGCGGCGGGAGACGACACCGCCGCGAGGCATCTGACCGACGAGGCCGCCGCCGTGGGAGCCAAGATCCGCTGAGCCGTGGCGGGCAGCTCGTATTCCCGGTGTGTGCCGGCCGTATTCCGGTCCGTGTCACTGTGCGCGTCAACGACGAAACGCCGTCGGGAAGCCGCTCTGGCATCTCCGGCCGCGTTGCCGGTCATCTCTCGGAACAACCAAACGTTCGGAGCTGTCGAGTCAGGCAGCTCTCGTTACGAGTGAGGTAGTTAGTAGTGCACAAGGGACGTATCGTGTTCGCGGCCGCTCTGGTCACCATGGCGCTCGGGCTCTCCGCCTGCAACGGCGACGAGGAGGGGGCGGCGGCGCAGGACTCACCGGCGGCATCGACCCCGGCTTCGGCCTCGTCCGAGCCGAGCGACGAGGGCGCGGATGCCGGCAGTGGCAGTGGCGGCGCCGCTGCCCCGGGCGAGGGGGACGTCACCGCGCCGGGAAGGAAACTCAATGTGGGCGACAAGGCTGTCCTGCCGTTCGAGTACACGAGCGAGAAGAAGGGCACCATCGCCGTAACCGTCACGGCGATCGAGAAGGGCGCCGAGGCCGACATGGCCGCCTTCGGTGAGAAGGCAGCGGGAATGACGCCCTACTTCATCAAGATGAAGGTGGAGAACGTCGGAGGCACCGACCTGTCGTACGCGTCGCTGAAGCTGAACGGTGTGCTGGAAGGCGGCGCCGGCACGGGCGTCATACTGATGGGCGACATTCCAGGCAAGTGCGACAACGAGACCGCGCCCACCGAGTTCACCACCAAGGGTGCGTCGTACGAGACCTGCGCGCTCAGCGCCACGAAAAGCACGCCCGTCACGGCCGCCGAGTTCGACGAGGGCGACGCGTACAGCGACAGCCCGGTCGTCTGGACCAACTGAAGATCCGCGCCTGCCTGTACCTCGCCGGCCTGACGGCTCAAGACGGTCCAGGTCGTCCTCACCGGGCCGGTCGGCGCCATGCCGTCCGGGCCGATTGCGGTGTCACCCCTGACCGCCATGCCGGGCGGCCGGTTGACCGGGCACCCGCTCGTCCTGCGGCAGCAGCGGTGGTGTCCGGGGTGGTGGCAACCCCGGCGCGATACCGGGTCTGGTGAGGCGAGCCCGGAGGCAAAGGCTGCGACCAGATCGTCGCGGACGCTGTCGCCGAGGCTCGCGCACCATCGGTACGGGGCACCAAGTCCCATGCCTGTCAGCCCGTCAGGCCAGGATGCTGGTCGTCCTCTTGGACGAACTGGCTGCAACACCGCGTTGTCGCGCCGGAACTCGCTGAGCCATGGCTGCAGTTCTGGCTGCATTCGCCTACGTACGGCCCCGTTCGCAAGTGGTGTCCGCCCCGGCCTCACCGCAGGTCAGACCGTTCCCGCACACCCCCGGACCCCCAGGCGAACATTTGGAAAGCGTGTTGGGGGCAACCCCTCACGAGTTCGAATCTCGTATCCTCCGCCATTGCTCTCACCGGGCAATAGTCGAAGGCCCGCCGTCGCTAGCGATGGCGGGCCTTCGACGTGTCTCAGGGCTCGTTGTCATGGTTTTTGTCCACAGCGAGCTTTTCCTGGGGTCCCCAGATCACTTCTGCGATCTTCCGGGCGACGTCCTTGAGCATGGCGTCCGGCACGTGCAGGTACCGCGCCCGCATGCCTGCGGAGGTGCCCGGTTCCCACCCCATGATCTGGTCGATCACGCGGTCTGGGACACCGAGCAGCATGAGCACGGTTGCGGCCGTGTGACGTGCGTCGTGAAGGCGAGCGCCCGAAATCCCGCGTCTTCCACCAGCCGCTTCCAGTCGTGGTAATCCGTGTTCGGGCTCAGCGGGCCCCCGGGCGGCCTTGGTGAACACGTAGTCCGACGCGGCCCACAGGTCGCCGACCGCCTTGCGCTCGCGCTTCTGCGTCTCAGCGTGTGCGCGGAGCACGGCGACCAGCGGGCCCGGCAGGGGGACAGCGCGACGGCCCGCGCGGGACTTGGTGTTCTTGGTCTCGCGCCGGACCTGCGCCTTCGACCTCGGATTCGTCCTCTTCCATCCGCGGCGGCTTCGCCAGCGCCGCGGCGTTCTTCGCCGCGTAGCCGCGCCGTACAGCCTCCCCCAGGGAGGTTCGGGCCGTGCGGTGGGCCTGGTGAGCCGTACCCGCCTTGCGCGCCCCGCCCGCCTGCACGCGGCGATACAGGCTCTCCAGATGTTCGGGCTGCAAGCGGGTCAAGGCGATGCCTGCCGATACCGGGCACGAGGTGAACGCGAACAGCAACCTCGTAGCCGTCATACGTGTTCTCGCTGACCGCCGGCTTGGCGATGTTCTCAGCCCAGTGCCCAAGCCACTTCTCAACCGTCCACGGCTTGCCGGGCTGACTCGCCGAACCCGCGTCGCGCAGCTTCTTCAACCGCCGGACCTCGTCAACCAGTTCCTCGCGCGTCGGGCGCGTCGCATGTCGGCGGTACGGCTCCCGTTGTCCTTGTAGCCCATCGGCACGCGAGCGTGCCAACGGCCGTCCTTCCCGAGGTAGATGGCGGATTCACCATTGGCGCGGCGGGTGCCCTTCTCCAACTCTGCCACGGCAGACTCCTGGTTCGTGCTGTCGGATTGAGGCCGGGGCGTCTGCATGCCTGAAGACGGTTTGCGCGAGGAGATCGCCCTCGATCACGTCGTCGTTCAGGTCGTCCGGACTGGCCCGGTACGCGGGGAGCGCCCCTGGACCGGTCGCCGCGTCGAGCTGGGCGCACAGGTGGGCGAAGTCGGCCATCCGCAGATCGGTGGGAGTTTCCGCCTCGGCCGCTCGGACCTTGACCGCGAGGTCGAGGAGCGAGCCGAGAACGACGGGCCCTTGCCGTCGGTGTCCTTGACGGAAAGGGGCAGTTCCCCGGTGAGCTGAGTACGGCGCCAGCACACCTCACGCGGGTCCGGGACGGTGATGTCCCACCCGGTGTGCACTCGCCGACACCGAAGCCTCCGGCCACAACCCCACCACCCCAGCTTCACCAGCCCGCGCCACACCGGACCCGAGTTCGGAGGTCCCGAGGCTCCCGGGCCTGATCTCCCCGCCCTGCGGGGCTGATTGACCGGGCACATCGCTCAGGGCCGGTGGGGCGTCAAGGGTTGAACGCCGGTCGGATCCGGTCCGGCCGGTCCGGCGACGGCCACGCGAATGGACGATCGGCGGACTGCCTCGAGGACTCACGCTACTTGCTGACGGCGAAACGCATCAGGGCCTGCTCGTCCCCCTGCTTGATCTTCCCCGTCTCGTTGATCACCTGGAGCTTCCAGCCCGTACCCTCACGTACCGCCTTTGCCACGACGCAGCCGTTGTCGTTGCTGAGCAGGCTCGGCCAGATGTCGGCGACCTGCTGGATGCTGCCGCCCGTCGCGTCGTACACCTTGAAGCTGATGTTGCGTGCGTTCTGGAAGGAGCTGCGCTTCTTGTAAGCGGCGGCGATGAACACGATCGACGTGATGTTGGCCGGCACCCGGGAGAACTCGACGGTCACCGTCTCGTCGTCACCATCCCCCTTCCCCGTCTGATTGTCCCCGCTGTGCAGCAGCGAACCGTTCCCCAGCGGGTCCAGGGAGTCCAGCCCGGCCAGACGCACCGGATCCGCGCCCTGCACCGCGATCGCGATCAGATCGAGATCGGTGCCGGCCTTCTGCCGGAGCTTGCCCAGGACTCCCCCGCTGCTCCCCACAGTCGGATCCCATGACACCCCGATGGACAGATGAGTGACCCCGTCCAGGTCGGCGGGACCGTCTTCCTTCGTCAGCGTGATCATGCCTAATCCTTCTGATGGCTGGAATGGGACACCTGAAGTGTGCCTCGTACCATCGACATCTGGTCCACCAGGCTCGGACTCTTCTCAGCGGGCCGCTTCGGTACAGGGCAACCCCGGAGGGTCACGCCGGGCGGCGGGTCCACCGGACATAGAGAATCCCCAGCGCGACGGTGAAACCCAGGTGGGACCGGATCACAGAGGCACCCTTGCCGGGAACCGGAAGCAGCGGCGAAATGGGCCTCACTGTACGGGAGTTGGTGTTTCTACCGGTCAGTATGTCCTTTTTCTCGCGGGCCGCCGCCTTGGTCAGCCGCTTCGCCGCGGTGGCGGTCCGTTCTCTGGGGCCCGTGGCTTGATGTCCGTACCCTTGACGGCCCTGACGAACTCGGCGTCGAACCGCTCCTTGCCCGCCTTCTCCACAAGGCGGGTGAGGTACTTCAGCTGCGCGACGGTGATCGGGGTCTTCTGCGCCACGGCCTTCCGCTTCGCGCTCTCCTCGCGAATCCGCCCGTAGTACTCCTCGTTGGCCGCCTTGCGCTTCGCCTCCGACTCCCCGCTGCGGCAGGCGACCTGCACGCCCTCGTGCCAGGTCTGAGTGCCCGGCTTGCCGGTGACCGCCTCCCACAGCGCGTTGGCCGCCAGCGCGGACTCGTCCACGCCCTCCGTCAGACCGGGGCCCACCAGCCCGTAGTAGCCGGTCTTCGCCCCGCGGCAGGACAGTGAACCCGCCGGAATGGCGTGGGCGGTGAGCCAGTCCTGCCCACACCCGCAGTGCGTCGCGTGGTACCGGCCCCACTTGCTCTCCAGCGGCTCGTACACGAGACGGTCGCCGTAGATCGTCGTCGACCTGAGGGCGTAAGTCCGCCTGCCGATCGACGATCTCGGTATTCCCACCGGGCAGCAACCGGTCATCCTGCGCCTGGAACAGGGACGCGCGAAGAACCCCTCTGCCCAGGTCGTCGGCGCCCTCGCCCTCGCCCGGGCCCTTCAGCTCTCCCGCGCCGAGCGCGACCAGCTGTACCCAAGCGCCGGGCTCCTGCCGCCCCAGGATGGGACGGTCAGCACCCATGTGCCCGCGGGGATCCAACGACTCACCGCGCGCCTGGGCGACATCCCGATCGCGGTGTTCGCCGCCGACTGGACCCTGGTGTGGTGGAACACCACGTGGAGCGCCCTGCACGGCGACCCCACCGCCCTCCCGCCCGCCGAACGCAGCCTTGCACGCGCCCTGTTCGGCAACGGCCCTGCTCACGCCTCGATCCCTCCCGTTCGGTCCGAACGCGGACAGGACGCCTTCGAGGCGTCGATCGACGACGGCCGTGGTTTCACACGGCCGGTCGGAGGCCCTCTCAGCACTATGGCCAGAGTCCCGCAAGTCGTCGCTCACCGGCACGGCGAACCAGCCGTGATCGGCGGTTCCTGCCTGTTCCGCTTGTTTGCGAACCAGGCCGCAATAGCACCGAGCGTGTGCCTCACCGGCTTGGCCTACACCGGGTTGCCGGGTCGGTGTCGGCAGCTGATGAAGCGGTACCCACGGAATCTCTTCGGAGCGGAATCGCGCCCTCAGCGGCGCCTGGAGCCCATCACCAACTCACGTCGTTCCTGGTCCGGCCCTGCGGAACTCGTGCTGTGACCGCATAGGTTCGCCGGTTCTGATGCTTACAGGTTGTTCACATAGAAGCTGGTGAGTCGTTCGACGGCAGCGTCGACGTATTCGGGCTCGTCGTACATCTCGTAGTGGCCGGCGCCGTCGATCACCATGAGGTCGACGGGGTTGGGGGCCAGCTTCCACAGCTGCATGCCGGTGTCGTAGGAGCCGGTGTTGCCGATGCGTCCGGCGAGGATGACCTGTAGCGGCTGGGTCATGAGCTGATCGGCCAAGTGGAACGCGTCATAGCCCAGCAGGAGGGAGTCGCTGCGCGAGAGGCGCCGATTTGTGGAGTGCTCGTTACCGCCGCGCTCGGTGCGGTAGTAGGTGATGGCCTGAGTGGTGTCGATGTCGGTCAGGCCCGCTGTCATGGCGTCCTTGAGGGTGTCGGGCAGCCAGTTCACACGGGTCGTCTCGCCGGAGCGGGCCTCTTCGATACGTGCGTCCGCGAGGGCGTTGAGTGCGGCGGCCGGGCCGTCGGGCTGGAAGCTGCGGAACGAGGTGCCCATGTTGCCCGGGACGACCGTGCCGACCGCTTTGATGCGGTGGTCCGTGCGGGCGGTGTGCACGGCGTAGCCCCCACCGGCGCAGATGCCGAGGACGCCGATGCGCTGCGGGTCGATGCCGGGGGTCGTCGTGAGCACGTCGATGGCGTAGGAGATGTCCTCGCCTCGGCGGTAGGGGTCTTCGAGGTCGCGGGGCTCGCCTCCGCTCTGGCCCTGATGGGCGGGGTCGAAGACGAGCGCCGCGATGCCGCGGGCGGCGAGACGGGAGGCGTAGTTGGCGCCGATCTGCTCCTTCACGCTGCTGCCTGGGGTAGAGAGCACCACGGCGCGCAGCGGTGCCCTGCTGTCGGCGTTGTCGGGCATGTGGAGGGCTGCGGCGAGTTCGATGGGACCGCGCGGAATCGTGAGGTGCTGAAGCATGCGTAGCTTCCTTGGTGAGGTCGTTGTTCCATAGAAGTCCAGTACAAAACAGCAACTGGTACGATCTGAAACTAATACGAAACAGTACCACCCCACCTGGACGGAGGCTCGCATGTCAGTCGACGGGGCGCAGCTGTGGACGCTGAACCAGCGGCTGCTGGGCGTCGTGATGGATGCCTGCACGCGAGAGCTGGCCGAGCTCGGGTTGGAGACGAAGGAGTTCTTCGTCCTGGCCGAGGTGGAGGCATCGCCGTACCCGGCCGAGATCGCGACCGCGCTGCTGCTGCCCAAGGCGAGCGTGACGGTCTACGTTCGCAACCTCGTCACCAAGGGCTTTGTCCGCCGCGAGATCGACGAGGCGGACTTGCGGCGTCATCGGCTCGCACTGACCGCTGAGGGCACGCAAGCACGCGATCGAGCACTTGCGGCCCTCGCGACGGAGTACGACCGCAGGTTGGCGAGGGTCACCCCCCAGGACCGCGTTGAGCTGCAACGCATCCTCCAGGCGATGCTCGCCTCGCCCGCGTCAGGCCGTATGCCCGAGTGATTCGTCTGCCCGGTGCTCTGCTGCACGTTCGGGCTGCGACCGCATGGATTCGTCAGATCGTTCAGGTTTCGACGGCAAGGGGCGTCCGCCCCGGCGGATGCCCTTCTCGCTTCGGATGCGGGCGCGTTCGCGACGCTGCGCCGCGAGGACGTCGGGGTGGCGGGCGTTGGCATTACGCCGGCGCCGGTAGGCGTGCGGGGCCCGGGTCCGCACGCTGTGATCGCGGTGGTGGGAGTTTGCGATCATGAACTGCCGCAGAGGCCCGAAATGGGCTTCGATCGGGTTGGCCCATTCACCGCCCCCTTCGTGCGGCGGTTGACGCCCCACAGCCGGTCGTCGACGACGGAGTAGCAGCCGTGGAAGTACCGCACCCTGTGGGTGCGCCCTGTGGGCGCGGTGCGGTTGCCGTTTTGGATTCTCTTGTACATAATACGGGAGGCGTAAACGGGCGAGTTCCTTACCGATCGGAGTGGCGTCGGTCGGCGTTCTCGTTCATCAATATCCGAGCCCCGCGGCCCGGGGCGGCAGAGGGGGTTCCATGTCCGAGAACGCGGTACGCAAGGTCTTCGAGCGCTACATCGAGGCGCTCAACGCCCACGACTTCGACCGTATGACTGAGTTCGTCCATGACGAGCTTGTCGAGAACGGTAATCCGGTCACGCGAGAGGACGTCATCGCGGAGCTGAAGGGGCACGGTGACGCGGTGCCGGACTTCACCTGGCGGGTGAAGGACATCGCCGTCGACGGTGACCGCGTGGCGGCCCGTCTGTTCAACAAGGGCACGCCCGCGAAGGAGTGGTTCGGCGTCGCACCGACCGGCGCCACGGTCGAGTACGCCGAGTATTCCTTCCACCGGGTCCGCGACGGGCGCTTCTACGAGATGAACTACCTCATCGACGCCCAGGCAGTCCAGCAACAGCTCGGCGCCTGACACACAGGCACCGAGGCACGCCCGGTCGCGGCGTGAGGGGCCGGAGGCGAGCTGGTTCCCGTCGGGCGGGCCGGCGGACGCATCGTGAACATCTCCTCCGGCACCAGCCGCGTCGCCCTCCCCGATCTCATCGGCTACACCATGACCAAGGGCGCCATCGACGCACTCACGCTCCCCCTCGCCCTGCAGTTGGGTCCCCGCGGCATCACCGTCAACGCGGTCGTCCCCGCCACCACCGACACCGACATGAACGCCTCCTGGCTGCGCGGGAACTCCGAACTCATCGACACCATCGCCGCACAGAACGCCCTCGGCCGCCTCGGAAAACCGGATGACGTCGCCGATGTCGTCGCACTCCTCGCCTCCGACGACGCCCGATGGATCACAGGACAACTCATCGACGCCACCGGCGGCTTCCGCCTCTAAGGGGCTGACCCGGTCACCGGGAGACATCCCCGAACCGGGGGGAAGACGGCGGCGACGGGAGCTCGAACCCGCTGTCCGGGCTCCCGTCGCCGCCCCGCAGCCCAAATTGTTCTACGACGTGGAGAAGGTTCGCGCCGGCCGCGACACATGCTTCGGCGTCGACGGCAATCTCCTCAGCTGTGCGAGGCATAGCTGAATGCGAGCTGTCGCCATTGAGGGCCACGCTGGTGGAGAATACCCGCAAGACCGGCCTGGACAGGGCGATATCGGCGTCGGGCAGGCGGCAGGCTCTGACGGCGCTGCGCAGCCCGAGTTCAAGCCCGCGTATGCGCGGGGTGCTGGTGATCGCGCATTCCGGCGAAGCCGGGTCCGCCGGAGCGTCTCAGGAATTCCTTCCTTGGGAATATTCATCTCCCCCAGGACGTAAGAGTTCTCTGTGCGTAATGCGAGGAAGGAGGATTTGATTCACCTGACACTCAGAGCATGAAAGAATACAACACCTGATACAGTTGGGAAGATGGGTAGGCCACGATCCTTTGACGAGACTGCGGTACTCGACGCGGCGGCGGCGGAGTTCCGGGTGCATGGTTTCACCGAAACTTCGACCGAGCAGTTGTGCGAGGCGGCGGGAGTCCGGCGGAGTAGCCTGTACAACGCTTTCATCTCGAAGGATGAGTTGTTCGTGCGTGCGCTGGAGCGGTATGTGGCTGTGGCGCACGAGCGCTACGTGCGAAAGCTGGACGATGACCGGCTCAGCGGAGCCGAACGGCTGGGCCTCCTGATCGAGGGTGTCGTCGAGGAGGAGCGCGCGGCGCTTGAGCACGGGCATGCGGCAGGTTGCATGGTCGTGCACACCATGATGAGCCCGGACCTGCGTGAACGGGACGAGCGTGTTGCCCGCATCCTCGACCGGGACCTGCGTGAGCATCTGGATCTCATTGAGGGCGTGATCCGAACCGGGCGCCTCGATGGCAGTATCCGGGCGCATATCGAACCGCGCGACGGGGCTTTGCTGGTAACAACGGTGATCTTCGGGCTACGCGTAACCGCACAGGCCGGGTTCGAGCCCGGGGTGCTGCGACAGGTGGCACTCGATGGCCTGAGTTCACTTCTGACCTGAGCGTCGGCAACGGAGGTCGTTCGAACTGGTCGGCCGAGGGTTCGGCCTCTACAGATTGCTGTGAAATCCCAGTGCTCAACAGGGGATGCGGGAAGGCCGACCTCCTTCAAGGCTGCTCCGACCGTTTCCCTTCCCAGCTCCTGCCCCTGATTGTGGGTACGTCTGCCGATTGCCGAGTAGAGGTCCCCGAGCACCTCGGCGCCGTACTCCTCCTGGGCCGCTATGACGACGCGGACCTGCCCCAAAGCCTTGGTCTCCGGCAGTTCACGGACGTCCTTGGGCAACGGGAGTCCTGTCGGACGTGTTTCTCCTCAAACGGGCGCGAACGCGAACAGTATGCCGCCACAGCGAGTGGTGCGCGGGACCGTTCGACTTCTCCGGCCTCTATCACCGGCTGGAGACGTCGGACGGTCTTTGGCTGACGTTTTCTCAGCGAGACGATCTCCGCAAAGCTACATAAATGGCTGCGGGACGACCGGTCGCCGATCGTGAACCCGACCCTCTGCGAGGTAATGTTCCGGGCGCCGTGCCCGCCATCGTGACGGCCGCTTCACCCACCGGGCCGATTCCGGAGAAGGCCGAAGGGGCCCTACCTGGCGGAGTGCCCGGTCTGTGTTGCCCGGTAGCGCGACGGTGAGATCCCGTATCGGCTGGTGAAAGCCTGGCGCAGCGTCTCGGTCGAACCGAACCCGCACCGCGTGGCCACAGGCTCATCTGGGCCTGGTTTCCCGGTCGCTGCAGGTAGGTGACCAGGTCCCGCGCCACTTGGCGGGTCAGCTCGGCGCCGTGATCATCCTCGATGAAGGCGAGGGTGAGATCCAGGGCGCTGGTGATGCCGGCCGCCGTGTAAACGTCCCCGTCGCGTATGTAGATGGGGCTGAAATCCACAGTGATCGCTGGGTGTTGTGCGGCGAGCTGGGATGCGTAGCGCCAGTGCGTGGTGGCGCGGCGACCATCCAGCAGTCCGGTGGCGGCCAGGATGCTGGCCCCGGTACACACCGAGGCCACGCGTCGGCTTTCCTTGGCCAGGCGGCGGACGTGGCCAACGAGCCGCGAGTCAGCGGCCGCCCGCTCGTGTCCCAGGCCGCCCGAGACGATCAACGTGTCGAGCGGACCGGTGAGTCGCTCAAGGGGCTGCTGACTCTGCAATGTCAGGCCCGAGCCACAAGTTATCGGGTTGCCACCCGGACTGGCCACACTCACGCGGTAGGGGAGAGCGGGGTTACGGATCCGATTCGCCCCATGGCCAGGCTCGTGGTCACGCAGGCGATGTCCAGCAGCTCGGCCGTGTCGTAGCCGACGATCACGATGAAGCGTTCGTCCACGCGGCGACCCTGTGCCAAAGAGACCGGCACCCCAAGGTTCCAGACGTCTCATGGGGCGCCGCCTTCTTATGGAACCGGCCGGACCAATAGTGGAGCCATGATCGACACCATCGCTTCGGGAGGCCACCTGATGATCGGCTCCGCTCAGGACGACAAGGCATCGGCCACGGTCGGCCGGGATGGTTCAGCAACCGCCACCTTCGGCTTTGTGACCACGCTCAAGCACCGCTGGCCCACGTGGTTCGCTCTCGCGTTGGTGGTCGCCACGTTCGCGGACGGTCTCCCGGCCCTGGAGTTCCTGGCGTGGCTCCTCGTCGTCATGCCGGTCTGCTACCTGATCTTCGGGGCGTTGCGCGGGGAGCTCCGCAGGCCGAGCGTGCTCATGTTCCAGACGGCAGGGTTGCTCGGCTTCGGTGTCCTGGCCATGGTGGCGCTGGCGGTGGATCACGGCTTCGGCTGGTACGTCCTGGCGGCCGGCTGGCTCGCTCACGCTGCCTGGGACTTCGCCCACCACCGGGCCAAGATGGTTGTGCCTCGGGCGTGGGCGGAGTGGTGCTTCGTCGTCGACCTGCTCGGCGCTGCCGCGATGATCTTCATGCCGTAGCCGTGTTCCCCGGATCGAGCCATTGACTTCTCTCAGCGGTGATCATTTCCAGGTTCCGTTGAGGACGAGGGCGGCACGGGCGATGGCGCCGATCCGGCCGGGGCTGATGGTGACGTGCTACAGGGTGCGCCAGCGTTGTTCGAGCTCGGCCGCGGCACGTTCGCCGAGGGCTCGGGTGTCCCTGATCAGGTTGTTGGTGGTTCGCGTTTCCGCGTGCAGGGCCTGCTCAGAGCGGCCCTTCGGGCGCCGGACCGCGATGAGGTGCCGTAACCGGCGCGACCAGTTGGCCGAGACGGCGCCGTGTGACGGTGCCTGTGTGCCAGGCGCCGAGCTGTTGCTGGACTGCCTGGGCGTCGATCAGGTAGTTCATCTCGTAGAACCGCCCGTCACGGACCTTGCGGAAGGAACGGCGGGGACCGATGAGATTGATGGGCGGCGCGTGGAACGTGGCGGACAGGACGTTGCCGTCGGGCCTGGTGTTGATCGTTCCGTACGACGCGGTCATTCCATTTTCCTGTCTTCGCTCATCTCTTGGAAGGCCTGCGCATCGAGACCGTTACCGGTGCTGGATTCCTCGGCGTGGAAGTCCTTCGGCCCGGGGCGCAACATATCAGGCGATTTCAGACAACCCGCGCGGCGTTCTCTCCGACAGGACGATTGGCTCCGCCGCCCCGCGGCGAAGGCCCCGACCGCACGGCCGGGCACCCTGCGGGGTGCCCGGTCCGGCGGGCTTCTGGGCGGGGGGCGAGAGGCCGCGCTGCTCCTAGGTGGGTGGGTTCGGGGTTTGTCAGAGCAGGCCCAGGCGGGTGATCTCCCGGCCCGCCGAGCGGTCCATCACCATCTGGAGGCCCGCTGCCCGTGTTCGGGCGTACGCGGACTCGTCTATGACGTCCAGTTGGAACCAGACCGCCTTGGCGCCCAGCGTCACCGCCTGGTCGGCTATGGCGCCGGCCAGGTCGGAGTTGACGAATACGTTCACCACATCCACCGGGAAGGGGATGTCCGCCAGGGAGGCGTAGCCCTGTTCGCCTTCCACCGCTTCGGCCTTGGGGTGCACGGGCACCACCTTCTTGCCGATGCGGCGCAGTTTGGCGGCCACGCGGTAGGCGGCCCGTTCGGGGTTGTTGGACAGGCCGACCACCGCCCAGGTGTCTCCGGTGTTGGTCAGGATGTTGCTTGTCGTCGCGTCATCGCCGTAGACCGTCATGCCGGTCCAACGTCGGTGACAGCCTGGCAGTGCCCGGCGGGATGAGGGACCCGCGCCGGTAAACTTCCCGTTTGACCGAGAAGACCGGATCGGGGGCGGCGCCGATGGCGGTACGCGTCCGTCGCCGGCGGAGCTACGGGGGCCGCTCGGCCGTTGGCCTTCTGGTGTCGCGGCGGACGGCGGTGCTTGAAGGAAGCAACCGCTGCTCCTTCGCCAGTGCCACCGCCCCCGCGCGCGTGTCGACCCCCAACTTTGCGTAGATACGGCCCAGATGGGTCTTCACCGTCGCCTCGCTGATGAACAGGGCGCGGGCGATGTCGCGATTGCCCAGGCCGCGTGCCAGTTGCCGGAGTATTTCCAGCTCTCGTACGGACAAGGTGGGGCGCGGGCTGCGCAGTTGGGCCAGGACGCGGTCGGCGATCGGGGGCGAGAGCGTGGTGTGGCCGGAGGCCGCGTCGCGGATGGCGGCGAAGAGTTCCTCCGGCTGTTCCGCCTTGAGCAGATAGCCAGTGGCGCCCGCCTCGATGGCGCGTGTGATGTCGGCGTCCGTGTCGAACATCGTGAGCACCAGTACGCGGGGCCGGCCCCCGGCCGCAGGGCCGTACGCCTCGCCCGTGAGCAGGTGTCCGGTGGCCGTCACGCCGTCCATGCCGTCGCCGAGTTGGAGGTCCATCAGTACGACGTCGGGCCGTACGCGCGCCGCCATCGCCAGTGCCTCCTCGCCGCTGCCCGCCTCGGCGACCACCTCTATGCCGTCGGTGCTGGACAACAGCGCGCGCAGGCCGGCGCGTACCACCGCGTGGTCGTCGCAGAGCAGGAGTCGTACGGGAGTTGAGGACTCGTCGGTCCGTCGCGGACTCACGCTCATGACACCGCCTTGTCGGGTACGGGTACGGGTACGGGTACGGGTACGAGTTCGGACACGTGCACAGGTTCGGGCACACGTACGACGGATACGGGTTCCAGCGGCACGGCCGCCGACACCACCGTGCCCTCGCCCGGCTCCGACTCCACCGCGAACGTGCCGCCCAACTGCCGTGCCCGCACCCGCATCGCGGGCAGCCCGTGCCCCCGCCCCGCGCGGCCCGGCGGCGCACCGACGGCGAACCCGCGGCCGTCGTCCGCCACGTCCAGGGAGATCTGGTCGTCCAGACAGGTCAGGGTCAGCGCGGCCCGGGTCGCCCCGGCGTGCTCGCGTACGTTGGCCAGCGCGCCCTGCGCGATGCGCAGCAGCGCCGCCTCGACCCGTTCCGGCAGGGGGCTCGGGGCGCCGTCGAGGTGGAAGACCACCGTCAGGTCATCGCCGCTCTCGCGGTCGGCGAGCGCGGCGAGCGCCGGGGCGAGTGTGCTCTCGGCGAGGTCGGCCGGGGCCAGGTCGTGCACGAACCTGCGTGCCTCGGCGAGGCTCCGGGACGCGATCTCGGCCGCGTCCCGCATATGTCCCCGCGCCGCCTCCGGGTCCGCGTGCCAGACGCGTTCGGCGGCCTGGAGCAGCATCTGCTGGCTGGACAGGCCCTGCGCGAGGGTGTCGTGGATCTCTGTGGACAGCCGCTGCCGCTCCGCGAGGATCCCCGCCCGGCGTTCGGTGGCGGCGAGGTCTCGGCGCGTACGGAGGAGGTCGTCGATCAGGACGCGCTGCCGGGCGGCCTGACGTTTGAGATGGATCAGTACGGCGGTCCCGACGGCGGCGACGGCGGGCGGGGCGAGCAGCGCGTTCGGGTCGAACTGGCCCTGTGCGAAGCGCAGTTTGGACGCCACGACCAGCAGGGTCAGTACGGCGGCGAGCGACACCGCCGTCCGCGTCGACAGGGTGTGCAGGCCGGTGAAGAAGAGCGGCATCGCGCACCACGCGGCGCTCGGCGCGAGCGCGAGCAGCACGACCCAGACCGCCAGCACGGCGCCCACCCACGCGAGATACCGGGCCTCGGGGCGCGTACCGGAGCGTGGTGCGGGCGCCAGGAACCGTCCGGCGAGATAGAGCAGCCCGAACACCATGAACAGGCCCACGACCCAGTGGGTGTGCGTCCCGCCCTCGTGCCGGATCAGATACCGCGCGAGCGAGGCGCCCAGGAGCAGGACGAACGCGGCGTCCATGACGGCGGTGAGCCACCGTCGGTCGGGATCGGACCTCGTCGTCGTCACTCGCACCGCTACCTCTCCCTCGACCTGGTGAGCGCCCCGCTCACCCCAGTCCTAACGTGTCCGCCACGGTGCCGCATCAGCCGATCGGTTGACACGGCTGTCGCCCGTACGACTCGCGAACCGGGGCCGGTTCGCCGTACCCACCACTCCGCGACCGGCCCGAGGCTGATGACAACGCCTCCGCAAACGCAAGGGATCCGACAGATGCCCGCGAAGAACCTGACCGCCAACCGCGCCGCCCTCACCCACCGTCTCGCCTACGCGCTGCGCCACCCCGACCGGGCGCCGCGCTACCTGGCCCGCGCCGCCCGCGACACCTGGCTGCGCCACCGCTGGCCGGACCACATCTCGTACTACCGCGCCGTCATGCGCTCCGACACCCGCGCCGACCCGAACGCGGCCGTCGGCAGCCGTAGCCACGAGCGGTGGCTGGCCCTCGGATCCATGCAGTTCGACTACCTCCTCGGCCACGGCCTGCGCCCCGAACACCGCATGCTGGAGATCGGCTGCGGCAACCTCCGCGCGGGCTGGCGGTTCATCGGCCACCTGGAGCCGGGGCACTACTACGGCATCGACATCTCCCCCGACATACTCGCCGCCGCCCAGGACACCCTGGTGCGCCACGGCCTCCAGGACCGCCTCCCCACCCTCACCCCGGTCCGCGACCTGAAGCTGAGCTTCCTCCCCGACGCCCACTTCGACGTGGTCCACGCGCACAGCGTCTTCTCGCACTCACCGCTCCCGGTGATCGACGAGTGCCTGGCCCACGTGGGCCGGGTGCTGGCGCCCGGCGGCTGGTTCGACTTCACCTTCGACCGCACCGAGGGCAAGGAACACCAGGTACTGCGGGAGGACTTCTACTACCGCACCGAGACACTGACCGCCCTGGCCGAGCGGCACGGCCTGACGGCCCGCTTCATGACCGACTGGGAGGACCTGCCGCACGGCCAGTCGAAGATCCGCGTCACCCACGGCCCGGACCGCCGCCACGGCCGCTGAGGTCGCGTCCCCGGCGTGAGCTCCCGCTCACCAGGTCAGGTCCCTGGCCGGAACCTCGACCACCTCCATCCGGTCCGCCACGTGCTCGCCGCCCGTCGTCTTCTGCTCCACCACCAGCCGCACCGTACGCAGAGCCGGGTGCGCCGCCAGGGACGAGAGGTCGATCGGGTCCTGGCAGGGCGCCAGCGTCAGGGTGTGGAGGTGCGGGAACGAGGAGAGCCAGAACCAGTTGGGCGACAGGGAGCCCGGCAGCCACAGATGGGTCAGGCTGTCCGGGCGTACCTCGCGGGACAGATCGGCCGAGGTGAAGCCGTCGGACACGCGAAGGCGCCGACGGCTCCGGAGGGTGCGCAGGGCCGTGAGTTCCTCGTGGGTGGTGACCTCGAAGTAGACGTCGTCCTCGATCAGTCCGGCCAGGACGCCCTCCACGTAGGAACCGGTGTCGAACCGGTGCCACGCGGAGGCCAGCAGTTGGCGCACCGGCGCGTAGTCGTGGTCGCGGTACTCGCTCAACAGCGGGATCGCCGCGTCCCCGCCGATCAGGACGGCCGTCTGGACCGTCAACAGGCACTGGGAGTCGGTGAGTCCGGCCGGGCCTGGCAGCAGTTCGAGTGCGATCGCGCCGATCGCCGCCAGGTCCGAGGCCTCCGAGTAGGTCTTCGGCGGGATGAGCGCCGCCGTGCGGGCGCTGATCTCCTCGCGTACGCGCGGTTCGAGTTCGGTCGCGTGCTCCAGCGCGGCGGCGGCCACCAGATGGAACTGGTTACGGCGGTACGGCGAGAGCGCCATGTCCCCGCGGCGCGCGATGTCGAGGAGGAACTGCGCGCACTCCTGCGGCCTCGCGTGCGCCGCCGCCATACGGATGACGTCCTCCCACTGCGTCTCGGCGGCCCGCATCACCAGGAGCGCGATGTCCCCCTCCTCCACCGCCGCCTTCGCGCCGAGGTAGTCCTGGAACGTCCGGTGGATGAAGTCGATCGAACCGACCGCCGGCTCCCGCAACAGCCCGCTGCGCAGCAGCAGATGACGGAAGATCGTGGACGCGTCGCCCTGAGCCGCCGCGACGGGCACACCGGGCAGTGTGTCGGCGATGATCCGCTCCGCGTGGCTGCGGTCGAGCTCCGCCTTGCCGTTGAGGATGAACTTGTACGCGAGGCGCTGGAGCAGCCGTATCTTCGGCCCCTCCGTCAGCTCGACACCGTCCGGGGACGCCATGTCGCGCTCCCGGTCACGGCGCGAGAGCAACATCGACAGCGCCGCCTCGTACAACTCCTTGCGCGCGTGCGGCAGATAGCCGCGCCGGTCGCAGTGCAGCGCGCAGATGAGGCCGCACATCAGCGGGTTCGTGGCGAGCCTGGCGAGGTCCTGCTTGATGCGGACCGCGGCGCCGAGCGACGCCTCGTACGCGTCGAGCAGATCGCGCTGCTCGTCGTCATCGGTCACGCTGCGCGCCGCGTTGTGCCAGCGGTGGATGAAGGCGTGCACGTCGCTGCGGCTCATCGGCGCCAGTGACAGCTCGGCGAACTTCTCGGCCGCCAGCCAGCGCCCCCGTACCGCCGACGGACGCGAGGTGACCAGCCACAGATTGCCCGGATACGCGCCGAGCAGATCCTGGAGCCAGCGGCGGGTGCGCTCCCGGACCTTCTCGGGTGTCTCGTCGATGCCGTCGATGAGGATCAGGCCACGCCCCGCGGCCAGCACCCGGTCCGTCCAGCCCTGGGGCTGCGCGCCGGCGAGCGGGCTGCGGATCCGGCTGAGGAAGTGCTCGGGCGTGGGCAGTTCACCGTCCTGCCTGGTCAGCGAGCGGATGGGCAGCACGAACGGGATCCGGCCCACGAACGGCGCGAGCGGCGCGCCACCGTCGTTGAGAAGGCCCCTGTCCTGCCGCGCCGCCGTGACGGCCATCCACTGCACCAGCGTGGTCTTCCCCGACCCGGCCTCGCCGCGCAGGAGGACCCGGTCCCGCCCGTGGAAGGCGTGTTCGGCCCGGATCGACGCGGGTTCTGACCGGATCGGGGCGTGCCGCGCCTCGCGTGCGAAGCCCGCCTCCAGGCTCAAGTAGGCGGCGTCCAGGGGCCACTGTTCGGGCGAGTTGGTGAGGTCGATGCCGTAGATCATCAACATGCCGTACTTGTGCGTGATGTGCGCCGCGTACCGCGCCTCGAAGAGCGCGTCCTGGGTGAACCGGGAGGGCACCCGCTTCAGTAACTCGTCGGTCTTGGCGACGGTTTCGGCCAGGGTCGCGGTGTGCCGTACGAGCGTGCGTGCCACAAAGGTCGAGCGCTGCGTGAAGAAGTGCAGGATGTACAGGCACGCGGTCTCCAGCAGCGCGTCGTACAGGCCGGTGGCGTCGGCCGACAGATCGCGGGTGGCGTTCGGTTCGACCGCCTGTAACGCGCGGGCGAGCGCCTGCGGGCCGAGTTGGACGGCCTGTACGTCCTCCATGTCGAGGTCGCCCAGGCAGTGCAGCGTACGGGCCAGGGCCAGCGCGACGGTCTCGTCCTCGTCGGGCGGCACCGGCCGCTCCCCGGGCCCGACCGGATCGACGGCGCGCCGGACGAGCTCGGCGGCGAGCTTGTGCAGGTCCTTGTCGGACAGGGTGCGCTTCTCGCCACGGAAACTGACCAGTCCCGATATCCGTACCGGCCGGTCGACCATCCCGGCGCCGGGCCCGTCCCTCACGAACAGCTTCTTGATCAACGGTATTACGATGCTCGACGCGAGCCGTGCGGTGGTGACTGCCGGATCCATGATCGCTCCCTCCGCTGGCTGATCAGGGTATCCACCGAAATCGGCCCGGCGCCGGGTTTGCCGCAACCTCGTCCGGGCGCCGGTCGGAACCGACCCGTACCGCAACCGCTCCCCGTACGTGAGGATGGCCGGGACCCGCCCGTCGAGGGCGGAAGGGAGCGATCCGTCGTGCTGCTGCGGCAACTGGAGTACCTCGTCGCGCTCGCCCGTGAGCGCCACTTCGCGCGCGCCGCCGACGCCTGCTTCGTGTCACAGCCCTCGCTCTCCGCCGCGATACGCAAGCTGGAGCACGAACTGGGCGTGCCCATCGTGCGCCGCGGCCGGCGCTTCGAAGGGCTCACGCCCGAGGGCGAGCGCGTGCTGCTCTGGGCGCACCGGATCCTCGCCGAACGCGACGCGCTGCAACACGAGTTGTCGGTCATGCGCGGCGGCCTCACCGGCACGCTGCGGCTGGGCGCCATCCCCACCGCGCTGACGGCCGCGTCCCTCCTCACCACCCCCTTCTGCGAGCAACACCCGCTCGTACGTGTCTCGTTGGAGTCGCTGTCGTCACGCGACATCACGCGGCGGCTGACCTCCTTCGAGCTGGACATCGCGCTCACGTATCTGGACGACGAGAGCCTGCGCCAGGTACGCAGGACACCGCTGTACGAGGAGCGGTATCTGCTGCTCACCCCCCACGACAGCGCGCTCGCCGAGCACCGGTCGGTGCGCTGGGCCGAGGTCGCCGGGCTGCCTCTGTGCCTGCTGTCTCAGCAGATGCGCAACCGCCGCATCATGGACGAGTACTTCGCCGCCGAAGGCGCGAGCGTCACCCCGGCGATCGAGACCGACACCGTCGCCGGCCTCTACACGCACATGGCGGCGGGCCGGTGGTCGAGCGTGATCTCCCACGCCTGGCTGCATATGTTCGGAGTCCCCGAGACGATGCGCGTGGTCCCGCTCGTGCACCCCGCGCACGGCCCGCGCGTGGGTCTGGTCATCGCCGACCGCAGCCCCGAACCGGTGCTCGCGAAGGCGCTGTTGGAGACCGCGCGGCGGGTGAGCCTGCGCGAGGTGCTGGACGGCCTGCTCGACACGTATCTCGCGCCGGCCGACGCCTCGGACCCGCGGCCCGAGCGATAGCCGGCGCCTATCCGGGCATAGAAACAGTCGCTTTGACCAGGGTCCACGCCGGGACCCACCGTAAGAGGCACCTTCCGAAGCACTCCGCAGCAACGGACGAGGAGCCGCAACGCCATGGCCAAGATCCTGTGTGTGCTGTACGACGACCCGACCGACGGACAGCCCACCACCTACGCCCGCGACGACCTCCCGGTCATCGACCACTACCCCGGCGGCCAGACCACCCCCACCCCCGAGGGCACCGACTTCACCCCCGGCCGGCTGCTGGGCAGCGTCTCCGGTGAACTCGGCCTCCGCTCCTTCCTGGAGAGCCGCGGCCACACCCTCGTCGTCACGTCCGACAAGGAAGGCGCGGGCTCGGTCTTCGACCGCGAGCTGGTCGACGCGGACATCGTGATCTCGCAGCCGTTCTGGCCGGCGTACCTGACGGCCGAGCGCATCGCCACCGCCAAGAACCTGAAGCTCGCGGTCACCGCGGGTATCGGCTCCGACCACGTCGACCTGGACGCCGCCATCACGCACGGCGTCACCGTCGCCGAGGTGACGTACTGCAACAGCATCAGCGTCGCCGAGCACGTGGTGATGACGGTGCTCGGTCTCGTACGCAACTTCATCCCCTCGCACCAAATCGTGCTCGACGGCGGCTGGAACATCGCGGACGCCGTCAAGCGCTCGTACGACCTGGAGGGCATGCAGGTCGGCACCGTCGCCGCCGGTCGCATCGGGCTCGCCGTCCTGCGCCGCCTCGCCCCCTTCGACGTGGGGCTCCACTACACCGACCGCCACCGCCTGCCGGAGGCCGTCGAGCAGGAACTCAACCTCACCTGGCACGAGTCGACCGCCGCCATGGTGCCGCACTGCGACGTCGTCACCATCAACGCGCCGCTGCACCCCGAGACCGAGGGCCTGTTCGACGACAAGCTCATCGGGACGATGAAGCGTGGCGCGTACCTCATCAACACCGCCCGCGCGAAGATCGTCGACCGCGACGCCGTCGACCGCGCGCTGCGCGGCGGTCAGCTCGCGGGTTACGGCGGCGACGTCTGGTACCCGCAGCCCGCGCCGGCGGACCATCCGTGGCGCACCATGCCGCACCACGCGATGACACCGCACATCTCGGGCTCGTCGCTCTCCGCGCAGGCGCGGTACGCGGCCGGTACGCGGGAGATCCTTGAGTCGTACTTCGCGGGGAACCCCATCCGCGACGAGTACCTGATCGTGGAAGGCGGTGCGCTCGCCGGCACGGGCGCGCACTCGTACTCCACGAAGGAGAGCTGACACACGGGGGACCTACCGGCCGGGCCCGGCGCTCTCCGGCTCGCCGTCATATGCGATCGTGCGCGCATGACGGCGTTCCAGGAGCACACGCGGTTGGCCGGGGAGCGGGCGCTGGAGGCGCTTCCAGCGCCGCTCAGGCCGGAGATCTATGTGGTCTCGTTCAAGATCTGGCGGATCGACTCGTTCGACTGCCGCTATCCGAATCTTGAGATCGGTTACCAGACCGAGAGCGGGGTACGGCGCGAGTCCGCCCGGCTCCGCGATCCGGCCGGCGATGACGGCGATGACGGCGATCCGGGCGAGGTGCGGTGGAGTTACGCGTACTGGCCTCTGGACGAACCGGCGGGCATCATCGGCCACGGCCTCGACCCGGCGGACGATCCGGTCGGGGCCGCCCTGCATCTCGCCGAGATCAGAGAACTCGGCCTGTGGTACGAGGACACGGAGGCCGACGACGATGGGGACGACGAGGAGCGGGATCGGCTGGACGAGCTTCTGACCACGCACTTCGACGACGCCTGCGTCGGCCTCGCCCGCCATCTGCACGAGAGCGGCAAACTCACCGAAGTCCTCGGCCGCCCCGTGCCGATCGTGCCGTTCGACATGTACCGGGCCGGCTACGAACCGGAGCTCGCCGAGGCCGCGAACCCGCCCGAGGTGGTCGCCGACTACCTCGCCTGGGCGAGGGCACAGGAGGAGTGAGGAGCGTCCGCCGCTCCGAACGCTCAGGCGTTCACCCCGCGCGCCTTCAACTCCGCCTTCACCTCGGCCCCGTCGGGAACATGCCGTGTGACGTAGTCGCTCAGGGAAGCGTTCCTGAGCCCGCTGATCTCCAGCAGCGGTGCGAAAGAGGCCAGTTGGTGGGTCGAGGAGAGGCGATTCCTCGAACCTCCGGCCCGACGCGCCGCTCCCCGCCCCGTTACGCCCCGTTACGCCCCGACCTCGAACGAGCGCAGCCACAGCTCCAGCGTGAGGACCAGCCACAACTTGCCTCCCTGGCGCGGCAGCAGCGTCCCCTCCCTCCGTAGCCAGGACCGGATCGTGTCTTCACGGAACAGGCCACGGGCCCGCGCCGACCTGCCGAGCAGCAGGTCGTGGCCCAGCTCGCGCAGGGGCCCGTCCAGCCACTGCTGGACCGGTACCCGCATCCCGCTCTTGGGCCGGTCCACGATCGTCGGCGGCAGCAGGTCCCGTACCGCCTCCTTGAGGATCCACTTCTCGCTCGTCCCCGCGAGCTTCAGCCGGGGCGGCACGCGGAACGCGTGGTCGACGACCGCGCGGTCGAACAGCGGGGCGCGGCCCTCCAGCCCCTGCGAGGCGGTGATGCGCTCCACCTTGGTGAGGATGTGGTGGGCGCCCTTGGTCCGCAGGTTGGTGTGGAGCAACTGGTTGAGCAGGCTCTTCATCTGCCCCTGTGCCAGATACGGCGCCAGCAGGTCCGTCACCGGCGGCGCGTCCGCCAGCTCGGCCAGCACACCGGGAGTCAGCAGTACGGGCAGGTCGGCGTGGCACTTGCGGTACGAGTCCACGTAGGCCCGTGCCCGCGAGTCCACTCCCGCCTCGTCACGCAGCAGTTCGTGGATGAGCATCGGCAGGTTCTTGGGGCCGCCGAAGACCGGGTCGCCGCCCTCCCCGTTGAGCACCACGCTCATACCGTCCGCCGCCACCGCCTCGGCGAGCATCAGGTTGGGCACGGTGAGCGGGTCGCCGACCGGACTGTCCAGCAGCGCGACGGTCTCCGGCAGCCGCGCCGCGACCGCCTCGCCGGGCACGGTCAGGACCTGGTGCTCGGTGTGGCAGTGGGCGGCGACCAGCCCGGAGTAGGCGAGTTCGTTCGGGGCGTCGCCGCCGAAGCTGATCGAGTACGACCGGACGGCCTGGTCGTGCAGTTTGGCGGCGAGCGCGGTGACCAGGCTGCTGTCGACACCGCCGGAGAGCAGCACTCCGACCGGTTCGGCGACCGGCAGCCGCCGCGCGGTGGCGGACTCCAGCAACCCGCGCAGCTCCCGGGCGTGTTCGGCCGCCGGACGCTCGTCGGCCACCTCGGCCGGCTCCCAGTACGTCTCCTCCACCGTGGAACCGTCCGCCTTCAGCCGTACGCACCGGCCCGGCAGCACTTCGTGGATCCCGCGCAACAGGGTCTCCCTGCCCGGCAGATACGCGAACGTGAGGAACGACCTGACCGCCGGCAGATGCAGCCCGGTGTCGAGCGCGGGCCAGCGCTGGAGCGACCGCAGGGAGGTGGAGGCCGCCCACGCGGCCCGCTCGCCGCTGCCGGCGCGGGCGTGGAAGAGGGTACGGGCGCCCATGTGGTCGCGTACGAGGACGAGTTCGTCCCGGTCGACGATGGCGAGGGCGAACATGCCGTCGGCGGCGGCCAGTCCGGCGGTGCCGAACCTGACGTAGGCACGCAGGAGCAGCTCACCGTCCGAGCAGTCACCGGCGATGCCCTCGGCACCGGCCGAACCGAGCCGGGCGCGGAGTTCGGGCGCGTTGTGGAGCGTGACCTCGCCGATCGCGTACACGTCGCCCACCCGGTACGGCCCTTCGGCGGCGCCGGGCCCGTCGAGCAGCCCCAGCGCATGGTGCCCCGCCCGCGTCGGCACGGGCCGGCCACCCATGGCCGCCACCTGCCCGGCCGCGTCGTCGTCGGTCAGACACGCACACCAGCGGGACATCGTGTTTCCTCTTCCTCTCGTGTTCCCGGCGCGGCGATCGGCGTGATCGGTCCGGCGCCACGTGGCCCCGGACCGATGTGGCCCACCGCCCGTCGCCCACCGCCCGTCGTCCCCGGTCAGCCGAAGTCGTCGTCGCTGTCGCTGTCGGCGGAACCGTCGTCCCAGTCCCCGTAACCGGCGTCCCCGGCGCCCCCACCGTCGCCGCCCGACGCGCTCGCCTCGGCCTGGCGGCGCATCTCCTCCTCCTCTTCCGGGGTGAGGGAGGTGGGCGGCATGGCCGGCGTGCCGAGGACGACACCGGCGGTCACCGCGCCCAGGACGGTGCCCAGCCGGCCGCCGAACGAGGTCCGGTTGACCGTCAGCACCCCGTCGCTCCACAGCGTCCGGCCGTAACCGGCCTCCCTGCCGTAGATCGCCGGGCGCCCGTCCGCGTACACCCGCTTGACGATCCGCCGGCCCAGCAGCTCGTCGCTGCCCGAAGCACCGCGTTCGTTCCGCCACCGCACGAGGCGACGGCTCGCGCTGTCGGCGCTGCGCCACTCCTGGCGGCCGTCCGAATAGCGCCGGTGGACCGTGCGGTCGGCGAGCAGCTCGTCGCTGTAGGTGATCTCCCGCCTGTGCGGCTGCGGCACTGCGGTTCCTCTCATGCGGAGGGCCAGCTCAGGAAACCCGCCTGGCGTACCTGACGAAGTTCGGTCAACTGTGAGCGGGGCGCGCGCACTTCCCGTACGAGACGGTGCACCGTACGGACCAGTGACGCCGGATTCACGGCGGCCAGCTCCACGAATCTGCCGCGCCGCAGCCAGTCGCGCTCCCAGCGGCTGAGGACGGACGCGAGCCCCGGAGCGGCTCCCGCACCGGAGGCGGCACCGGCACCAGAGGCCGCCGCGGGACCCGGCCAGTGCCCGGGTATCGCCGCGTACTCCGGACCACGCCCGTGGACCAGATGGAGTGCCCCCGCCTGCCGGGGCCGCAGCCCCAGCGGGACGACCCGCACCCCGTCCGGTACGTCGACGGACCGGGCGAACCGCGCGGGGAAGGTGAGCCCGTGCGCGCTCGCGTCGTGCAGAAGGTAGACCGTCGCCTTCTCGGCCAGCGTGAGCATCCTCAACACCCCGGGGTCAAGGGGCAGTTCGGAGGCGCCGTAGACCGGGCAGGCCGACTCCATCGGCACCGCGTTGGCCCGCAGCATGGCGGCGATGTCGTCGGACTCGCACACCAGCAGCCTCGGCAGGCCGTAGTCGAACAGGTCAGATTCCGGAGTGTGCAGCCCGGCCACCCGCGGGGGCCCGGGCACGACGGGCGGCAGGAGGCCGTCCACCGAGTCCGGGCCGAGGCGGTGCAGCGCGGCCAGGAAGGCGCCGTAGGTCAGCGCGGGGGCCGACGTGAAGTGCGTACGCCGGGGCGCCCGGTGCCACGGCAGCAGCACCCGGCACACCTCGTAGTACAACTGCCGCTCGGTGAAGTGCAGTTGGCCGGGCGCGGCGGCCTTCTCGACCGCCGTACGCAGCACGCGGTCGAGGAACGCCCGCCGCATCTGCCCCGCCTGCCCTGCCTGTCCCGCCGGCCCTGCGTGCCCGGAGTCCGTCGCGTGTCCAATGTCCGTGTGCCCGCCGTCCGCCGTGTGGCCCGTGTCCGTGAGGTGGCCCGTGTCGCTCATGACGCCGTCGGCCAGGTGAGGAACCCGACCTGCTGCGCACGCCCCCGGTCGGGGTCGGCTATCCCCTCCGCCCGGTCCACCGCCCGCGCGAGCACGGCCAGCAGCTTCGCCGGCGTCACGGAGGCGATCGGCGACCACCAGCCACGGGACAACCAGTCGGCCTCCGCCTCGGTGAGCCCCGACGACGTGGCACGGACGGCCTCCAGATCCGCGGGGCCCAGCGGACTCCTCAGCCGTACGGCGTGAGGGTTGTCCTTCACGGTGCGCGGCAACATCCCGGCGACCACCACCCGGTCACCGAGCGCGGCCCTGGCCGCGGACGCGAAGCCGAGCCCGGCCGGGCTGGCGTCATGCAGGACTATCCCCACCGGACCCGCTCCGCCGGACGGATCCGGGTCGCTGGATATCCTCGCGAGCTGGTGCACGGACTGCACCAAGGCGAGGGAGTGCTTCTCGTGCGCGCCGTTCAGCACGAGGCAGGCCAGCACGGTGGAGTCCGGACAGAGGAGAACCAGCTTCGGCGCCTGGCCGGCCGGGACCAGGGGGTACAGCCTGCTTCCCTCGGGCGCCAGCCCGGCCGGTGGCTTGCCGTAGACGGCGGTCCAGCGGTCTATCACCGAGGTCTTGAAGTCCCCGAACGGCATCGGCACATCAACCTTGCCGGTCCTCTTGGCGCGGCGGGCACCGCGGATCGTCAGCACGACAACCAGTACGACGAAGACGCCCGCGACCGTGAGGGTGCCCCGGATCACGTCCGGGGCGAATCCGGAGACACCGATGATCACCCAAGAGGCGATCACCCCGAGCACCAGCAGGCCGACGGCGGTACATCCGTACATGGCGTTCGCGGCGGGAGTTCGGTTGCGAGCGGCCGCGTAGTAGAGCTGGGTGGGCGTGTAGCGCAGCCCTTCGCCGTTGCCGAGCTTCTCGATGAGCTTCCGCATCCGGACGTCATGCAGGCGGAGCTTGTTCTCTTTCGGTTCGAGGGCGAACGCGCGCTTGCAGACCGGGCACATCCCGTTCCCTCGGTCCCGGTAGCGAGCGTCTTTGCCACAGTGCGGGCAGATCACGACGGCCCCCTCCAACTGCCCTGAGAAGCACATGGTTTCGTTGTGCCGAACGGAGAGATTCTAGACGACGGAGCTTGATTCAGATGTCCAATTCAGGTACGCGAATGAAACGTGAGGCGAACGCGGAGAACGAGGTCCACGACGTCGCCGAATTCAAGGACGCGGCAAGGAACGTGGTCACGCCGGTCCTTCAACTCCCCTCGGACATCGCCCTCGTCGTGGTGAACGCCTTCACGAAAGTCGTGAGAGACGCGAAGAGAAGCGAATCGGCGACGACGATGGACAAGGACGGGATAACCCGTTTCCAGACTTTCGAGGAGGGCGACGTCTATATGCTCGAAGCGCCCTTCGACGACTTCTTCGCGGACCGCTATCTGATGGACTTCTACAATGTGGAGGAGCGCGGTGTCTGCTCCCGTATGCATCTGCATACCGGTCTGCGATTCGTGCGGATGATGACGGGCCCGGATACGCGGATCCGGGTGAGCAGCCTCTCCCCGTTCGAGATCACCGGTGTCACCGGGGTAACTCCCTTCACGTTGCGGTCCTTCGAGGACACGCTGCCCGACACTCCGCCGGGTGTGGTGCGGACCCGCTACAACCTGGTCGTGCCGCCCTGCTCCTTCGTGGACATGCAGATCCCGCGCGGCGTCAGCCACCAGTTCAACGCCGTCGGCGAGCACGCCGTGATCGATTCCGTGCACCCCGAGGAGTCCGTGGAGACATTCCGCGAGAAGATGACCGGGTACAAGATGATGGCGCAGACGGTATTCCTGGCGGACGAACTCCCCGCTTCGGACACCTGCGCGGATCTGCCCACCTGACCTGCGGCCGCGGGACAGATGCCGAGGGGGGTCTCGCCGGCGTGCTTGAACCGCTAGCCGCCGCCTTCGGCGACCGTCGAGGTCGTGGACGCTGTCGAGGTCGTGGAGAGCCGGCGCAGCCACTCCGTCATCAGGGCCATTTCGGCGGTGCTGAGCCCCGACTCACCCGACCGCCCCAGCAGGACGTTCAACTGGGCCGCCGCCGCGGGCAGTTGAGTCCTTTTCGTGGGCCGGCCCGCGCGCTCCGCCATCACTTCCGGGGTGAAGACGGTGGCGTGCACGGCGTCGCGGACCCGCCGGGAGGTGTCCCTGTCGGTGAAGGTCGAGGGACGGGCGACGAGCATCAGCGCCACCCCGACGTTGGCCGACATGACGACCTGGGCAGCGGCCTCGGGCGCCAGACTCAACTTGCCGTCCGCCGCGGCCCGCCGAAGGTCCCTGGTGAGGATCTCGTGCGACTCCAGGGCCGCCGCCGGGGGCGTACGCATCGCGGGGGAGTACATCAGCCGGTACAGATTCGGGTTGTCCAGCGCGAACTCCACGTGGCTGTCCCAGCCGTTGCGCAGATCCTCTATGGGATCGTCCTGCGGGGTCCGCTCCCGCTTGGTCTCCAGATACTTGTCGAAGCCGTAGTCCACGACCGCGGACAGCAGCCCTTCCTTGTCACCGAAGTGCCGGTAGAGCGCCGGGGCACCCACCTGCGCGGCGTCGCACACGGCCCGGGTGGAGACGTCTCCGTTGGGCGACTCGGCGACCAGTCGTGCCGCGACTTCGAGGATCCGCGCTCGTGTGCTCATGGCGGACGACCGTATCAAGGGCACCGTAGCGCTGTTACTCATGACGCAGCGACACAGGAGCGAGGCCGGGAGCGGCGTCGGACGTGGCGTCGGACGCGGCGGGAGACGCGACCACCGCGGCGGTGTCCGGGGCCGCATGTGGAGCGAGGAGGTCGGCGAGGCCGATACGGGTGAGGAACTCTGCCCTTATTCGGTCCGCGACCCGGCTGACCTCTTCGGAGCCGTCGTTCGCCGGGTCCACATGGACCCTGAACGGCCGCGAGCCGTACGGGGCGTCCACAACCGAGACAATGGCGTCGGCGACCTGCGACACGTCGGCGTCAGCCGGCGCGAGCTCGGCCAGGCGCAGCGCGACCTGGTCCATGAGACCCGCGTACCGCTCCTCGTAAGCGGGGACGACGGTCTGCTCCGACGGGTGCCCGCCGGTGATGAAGTGATTGGTGCCGGTGGTGAAGGAGCCGGGCACCACGATGCTGGTCTCGATGCCGAAGCGGGCCAGCTCGGCGGCGTACGAGACGGCGAGGGAGTCCATGGCGGCCTTCGCGGCGAAGTACGGAGCGAGATAGGGCGGGGTGCCGCCGCGACTCGACGTGGAACCTATCCACAGGACCAACCCGTGCCGCTGGGCGCGCAGATGAGGCAGTACGGCCCTGTTGACGCGCTGGGTGCCGAGCACGTTCGTGTCGTAGACGGCCATCAGCTCCTCCGGCGTGAACGCCTCGGTGGGCCCGGTGACCATATGCCCCGCGTTGTGCACGATCACGTCGAGCCCGCCGGCCTCGGCCAGCACGGTGGCTGTGGCGGCGTCGGCGGACTCCTGGGAGAGCACGTCCAGCTCCACCGTACGGAGGTCCACTCCGTGCTCGGAGGCGTACGCGTGCGCCTCGGCGACCCGGTCCGCGTTACGGCCCGCGGTGTTGCGCATCGCGGCGTAGACGGTGTGCCCGGCGCGGGCGAGAGAACGAGCGGCAAGCGCTCCGAAGCCGGAACCGGCTCCCGTGATCACAATGGTCTTCGCGGTCTTCGCGGTGTCACTCATGACGGAACTCCTCGATCGGTCGGAAGAATCGGTGGGGTGCCTGACACGAGCGGCCTCAGATGATGCCGCCGTTGGCACGGAGAACCTGGCCGTTGACCCAACGGGCCGGCCCGGCGAGGAAGGAGACGACCTCGGCTATGTCCTCCGGCCGGCCGAGCCGCTCGAGCGGTGCCTGGGCGGCCATCCCCGCGATGGTCTCCTCGTCCTTTCCCTCCAGGTACAGGTCCGTGGCCGTCGGCCCCGGCGCCACCGCGTTGACGGTGATGTCGCGTCCGCGCAGCTCCCTGGCCAGGATCAGCGTCATCGCCTCGACCGCGCCCTTGCTGGCCGCGTACGCCGTATATCCCGGGAAGGCAAGGCCCAGCACCGAGCTGGAGAAGTTGACGATCGCCCCGCCGTTCCGCAGTCGGCGCGCGGCCTGCTGGTCGACCACGAACGTGCCGCGGATGTTGGTGCGGTGCATCCGGTCCAGCGCGTCCAGCTCGGTGTCGACCAGCGGCGTGACGGACATGACACCCGCCGCGTGCACGAGGACGTCGACACCTCCGAAGGCTTCCTCCGCCGCGTCGAACAGCGCCGACACCGCGACCTCGTCCGCCACGTCGGCGCGGAAGGCGATGGCCGTCCCGCCCGCCTCGGTGATGGCGGCCACCGTCGCCTCCGCCGCCGCCTGATTCCCCGCGTAGTTGACAACGACGGCGTGTCCGTCGGCCGCCAGGCGCTGCGCGCTCTCCCGGCCTATGCCGCGCGACCCTCCGGTGACGATCACTACTCGACGCGCCGCGCTCGACTGCTCGCTCATGACGTTGCTCCCTGTATCGATGTACCGATGTACCGACGTGACTAGCGGGGCTTCGACCGGGATAGCGGTCTCCGCCTCGCGACAACAACGACGCTAACAGATCTGCCGTAACATCGCTACCCTCTCCCGTAACATCGCTACGCCGTCTCCGGCGAGCCCGCTACGCCCCTCGCCGCCGACCTGCGGCTACGGGGCCCGACAGAGTGATTCGAAAAAAAATCCCCTGAGCTGTCGAGAACCCGTCATCGGCTCCGACGTCCCCTGTGAGAGTTGCCCGGAAGAGGCGACAGCACAGAAATAAGGAGTGAAGTCATGAAGTATCTGGTGATGGTCCAGGGTTCCCAGGCCGACTACGACGCCATGAACGGCAAGGCGTCCGAGCACAGCCCGGCCTGGAGCGAGAAGGACATGCAGGCGATGTTCGCCTTCATGGGGGAGATCAACAACGACCTCGCCGAGTCCGGTGAACTGGTCGACGCGAACGGCCTGGCCGCGCCCTCGCAGACTCGCTTCGTCAGCGCGGACAAGGACGGCAAGCCCGTGATCACGGACGGACCGTACGGCGAGACGAAGGAACTGCTCGCCGGCTACTGGGTGCTCGACTGCCCGAGCCTGGAGCGGGTCACCGAGATCGCCGCGCGCGTCGCGGCGTGCCCCCAGCCCGAGGGCGTCCCGGTCTACCCCGTCGTCATCCGGCCCATCCCGGACGGTCCGGGGGTGGATGGCTGAGACACCGCGCGCACCTCGGTACGCCCGGGGTGTAATACGCGGTGTGAACCACGGCACGGACACCAGCGCGGACGACGGCGCGGACGACGGAACAGACGGCCGCACGAACGACGACACCGATGACGGTGCGAGCCGCACGGACGGTACGAGCCGCATGAACAGTGCGACCCCACCGACCGGCCCCACCGCGATCGAGGACCTGCTGCGCCGAAACGCGCCGCAGGTCCTCGGCGCGCTCGTCCGCCGCTACGGCCACTTCGACCTCGCCGAGGACGCCGTACAGGAAGCGCTCATCGCCGCCGCCCAGCAGTGGCCCGCCGCCGGCCGCCCCGACAACCCCCGCGGCTGGCTGATCAAGACCGCCTCCCGCCGCCTCGTGGACCAGCTCCGCAGCGAAGAGGCGCGGCGAAGGCGCGAGGAGAGCGCCGCCGCGCTCACCCCCAGGGACGCCTTCACCGCACCGCCGCCCGGGGAGAGCCGCGCCCCCTCGGAGGACGACACTCTCACCCTGCTCTTCCTCTGCTGCCATCCCGAACTGCCCGCCGCCGGGCGAACCGCGCTCACCCTGCGCGCCGTCGGCGGTCTCACCACCGCCGAGATCGCCCGCGCCCATCTGGTGCCCGAGGCGACGATGGCGCAGCGGATCAGCAGGGCGAAGCAGAAGATCAAGGGCGTGCCTTTCCGGCAGCCGGGGCCGGAGGACCGCGACCGCCGGCTCGCCACCGTGCTCCAGGTGCTCTACCTGATCTTCAACGAGGGCCATACGGCCACCTCCGGCAGCACGTTGCACCGCGCGGACCTCGCGCACGAGGCGATCCGGCTCATGCGAGCCATACGGCGGCTGCTGCCGACGGAGGGCGCGGTGACCGGCCTCCTCGCGCTGATGCTGCTCACAGAGGCGCGGAGCGCGGCCCGCACGGGACCACACGGCGAACTCATCCCCCTGGACGAGCAGGACCGCACCCGCTGGGACCGCGCCGCGATCGACGAAGGTACGGCGCTGGTCGAGGAGGCCCTGTCCCAAGGGCCCGCCGGGGCCTACCAGTTGCAGGCCGCCATCGCCGCGCTGCACGACGAGGCGGCGAGCGCCGAGGAGACCGACTGGCCCCAGATCGTGGCTCTGTACGACGAGTTGCTGCGCCGCGCTCCCGGCCCCGAGCCGATGGCCGCGCTGAGCAGGGCCGTTGCCGTCGCGATGGCGCACGGGCCGGAGGCCGGACTCGCCGAACTCAAGCAGCTTGGGGAGGAGTTGGCGGGGCACCACCGGCTCGACGCGGTGCGGGCGCATCTGCTGGAGAAGGCGGGCGACAAGGAAGGAGCCCTGGCCGCCTACCAGTTGGCGGCCGAGCGCACGCTCAGCGTCCCGGAGACGCGCTACCTGTTGATGCGGGCGGCACGCCTGCGCTCCTGACTGCCCGGCCCTCCGCGCGTCCGCGAATACACGAAACCGTTCAGCCGTTGAGGCTGCCGACCGTCCCCAACTGCTTCCACTTGCCCTGCTCGCGCATGTCGATCCACACGGGCCGCTCCAGCGCCTGATGGTCCTTGAAGCGGTACCGGCCGAGCAGCCCCTTGACGTCGACGGCCTCCATGGCCTTCCGCAGCGCGACCCGCGCGCGCTCGGGTTCCTCGTCCTTCCCGCCCGGCTCCGGCAGGGCCCCGTCGTCCATGACCCGGTGGATCCCGGCGGCCAGTACGAGCGTGCCGTCGTACAGCTCGACCCGCCCCGTGCCTCGAACTTCTTCCGCAGCGAGGCCGGAGCGGCGCAGACCCGCGGGAACAGCTCGCAGTCCGCCCTCGGCTGCCGCTCGTCGTGGAAGGAACGGAAGCGCAACGTGCCGTCCGGCACCAACTTGTCGCGCGTATCGGTGTATTGGTGGTCGTCCTCGGAGTCGCACGACGCCTCGTAGTTGTCCTGTACGACCATCAACTGCCCGGACTTCTTCAGCGCGTCGACCCATCCTTCGCGCTGCCGGGAGTTGGGCAGGGTGACGGTGTCCGGCCGGTTGTCCTCGACGTCCCGGGCGACGTCCGCCTCGTCCATCTCCTCCGGATACGCCGCGGACTCGTTGGCGTCGATACCCGCCTCGCGCAGCCCGTGCCCGAGCTTGAGGTGGTTGGGGTCCTCCTCGGCGAGCTTGTCGTCCCAGTGGTGGTCGGAGCCGACGATCAGCTTGTCCGTGTCGTACGCGCCGCGCAGATAGCGCCCTTCCTGCTCGCCGACCTCGAACTCCGACGGCATCATGCCGAAGGCGAAGTCCGGGCCCGAGCCTTCCTTGCACGTGTCGATCGCGGCCATGCGCCCGTCGAAGCCGGTGTCGACGCCGTCGACACTGCTGGTATCGCCGATCAACGCGATCATGCCCGGGTGCTTGTCCAGCAGCTCGGTCGCCGGGGTCTCCTGGTCGTCCTTCACCGGGACGACGCACACCGGCAGCCTTGTGCCCGTCGTGCGCGCGACGTCCTTGAACGCCGCCTCGACGATCGCGGCACGCTCCTCGCCGTACGACTCGTCGATGGACCAGTCGTACGCGACACCGACGACGTACTCCTCGGCCATCGCCGCACTGGGACCGCCGACCGGCTCGGCGCCGGACGAGGAAGACGATGAGGAGGACGAGGAGGAGAGCACGACCCCGGTCGGTACGCCGAGCACGACGAGCGCCACGGCGGCCCCGACGAGGGCGTTGCGCCGCCGACGGCGTGGGGGAGGCGGCGGGGGGAGCGGGGAAGAGACCTTGGCGACGGAATGAGGCCGAGTGCTCGCGCGTACGCCCTCGGGCTCGGGCCGGCCGACGACCACAGGCGAGGGCTCAGCTGCGACGAGGACCGGCGCGGGCACGGCTCGGCCGCAGTGGCTCGTCGTTCAGGTGGTTGTACATGATCCCGGCCGCATGACCGACGAACGGCGGCCGCCCGACGAGGAGTTCGTACAGAACGCAGCCCAACGCGTAGAGATCCGTGCGCCCGTCGCCGTTCCGCTGCTGAAAACGCTCAGGCGCCATTTACAGCACGCTACCGAAGGGCGCCTGCCCGGTCCGGGTCAGCTGCGGATCGCTGGTCCCGTGATCGTGTACGGCCACGATGTGCGGGCTGTCCAACGAGGCCACGGCCCGCGCCTCCCGCCGGAACCGCGCCAACTGCTCCTTCCGCTCCCCCTCGTCCCCGGGCGCGACCAGCAGCTTTACGGCAACCTCCCGCCCCAACTCCCGGTCCCGCGCCCGCCAGACCTCCCCCATCCCCCCGGCCCCGAGCAACTCCCCCAACTCGTACCGCCCGCTCAGCAACCGCCCCCGCACGATGCTCTCCCCTCCACAGACGAGGGTCCGAGGCCATCCCCCGCCCCGGCCCCGGGCCCGGGGCGGTCCTGCCTCAGGGGGAGGTCGTCACCGCGTCAGTGCCTGGGCCGTGTCCTCCCTCACGGGAGCCGGGGCAGGGCGTGGTGGTGGCGAGGGGAGGTGGATTCGGGTGGCCGAGGTGCCCGGGCCCCTGGGGGTCGGGGGGAGCCAGCGGGTGATGTGTGCGCGGTCGTGGAGGAGGTCCTCCTCCTTGTAGCGGTAGCAGCCGTGGTGCCAGACGAGGATGCCGGAGAGCCAGTTCTCCAGCTCCGTCACGTAGCCGTCGAGGATCTTGCGTGCCTCGGCGTCGAGGGCGAAGTCGTCGTACAGGACGGGGAGTTCGTTGGCCGCGACATGCTGGAACTGGCGCATGCGGCCCTTCATCAGGTCGTGGATGATCGCGACACCCGTCGGGTAGTCGCAGTTGAAGAAGGACTGCACGACCAGGACGCCGTTGTGGACCTCGCCCTCGAACTCGATCTCCTTCTGGTACGAGAAGAGGTCGTTCATCAGACAGGCGTAGTCCTGGGCCGCGTTCTCCAGGGACTTCATCGGGCCGCTGCGGTAGACCTCCGGCGGCACCGTCCGGCCGTGGCCGATGCGGGACAAGCTCATCGTCAGGTTGGAGCCGAAGGTCTGGCGGCGCATCTCGATGTAGTCGACGGGGTCCGGGACGCGGTTCTGGATCTGGTTGGCCAGCTCCCAGACCCAGCTGGCCGTCATCTCCTCGACGGCCGCGCGGAAGTCCCGGCGGGCGTCCGTGTCCATCGGGCCCGCCGTGCGGACCCACAGGTCGGCCAGGCCGCGCTCCAGGGCGCTGAGCGGTGGCGGAGTGGCGAGCGTGTCGACCGGCATGAACAGCGACAGCCGTTCGTTGCAGGCCTTGGCCGCCGCCAGATTGCGGGCGTGGCCGTACACGACGGGGAAGTAGTCGTCGCCGTACGTCCCCCAGGCCAGCCAGTCCGAGGTCAGGTCGAGCCCCTCGGGCGTGGCGTCCGGGTGGATGCCGGCGGCGCAGAGCGGGAGGTCGATGCGCCGGATCCGTTCCTCGTCCCAGACGTTCGAGCCCGGGACGCCCGGCTGCCCCTCCAGGATGCCCATCCGGTGGGCCCACTCCACGACGTGCTCGCGCGACGCCTCCAGATGCGGGCTGAGCGTCGCCTCGAACGGCATCTCGAACTCGGGGAGGATCGAGGGCCCCACCCGCTGATACGGCACATGGCTGTGGGCACGCGCCCTGGCGGGCGAGCCGTTGGTGAGGCTCTTGAGATAGTCCGACGCCGCCGTCCAGCGCCCGACGGGGGTCTGCGAGAACAGCGGCCCCGCCGTCTCCCCCGCCCCGGGCCCGCCGTTCGCGTCCGCCCCGTTCATGTACCGGCTGGAGCGCATGTGCCACTCGTGGCCGCCGGACTGCCAGTCCTGGAGGCCCTTCACGTAAGCGAGGGCCCCGGCCGCCGCGACCGGGTCGATGCCTTTCTCCACGAAGAGCGGGCCCAGCTCCGTCAGTGCCGTGTTCTCGAACTGGTGGAGCCGGGAGGTCAGCAGGTCGTTGACCGCGTCGGCCGCCTCCTGCGTCGTGCAGCCCAGGAACGTCTCCAGGACGAGCACCCCGTTGCTCAGCTCGCCCTCCTCCTCGATCTCGCGCTGGTACGAGAAGAGGTCGTTCCGCAGATGGACCCCGTCGGAGAAGCTGTCCCGCAGGACCCGCATCGGACGCGAATCGGCGATCGCGGGGGGCACCTCCGCACCCGCCGCGTACTCGATCAGCCCCGCCGACCACGGCGCCCCGCCCACCTTGCGGCGCATCTCGATGTACTCGACGGGATTCGCGACCCGCCCGGCATTGATGTTGGCGAGCTCCCAGAGGGACTCGTTGAGCAGATTCTCCGTGCTCTCGGCGAATCGCGCCCGCCAGTCCAGGGACATCGACGGGACCGTCCGCCTCCAGAGATCGGCGAGACCCGCCTCCACCGGATTCGTCGGCTCGGGAAATCCGTCGGCGAGATCCATCGGCATGAACGCGGCGAGCCGGTCGAGGTACGCCTTGCCGCCCTCCCGGTCCTGCGTTCTCTTGAAGATCTCCAGGAAGTGGTCGTCGAAGAAGAAGACCCACACATACCAGTCCGTGACCAGCGACAACTGCGGCCCTGTGCAGTCGGGATGGGTGTACGAGCACAGGAGCGCGTAGTCGTGGGCGTCGAGATCGCTCTGCTCCCAGATCCCGGAGCCCTCCAGCATCCCCATGTCCCGGGCCCATGTCCGGGAGTGCTCCCTGGCCTCCTCCAGACGCGGGTTGATGCGCGCCGGATAAGGCATGTAGAAATCAGGCAGTTCAAAGGGCTGTGTCACTGATGCGCGGCCTTTCCCGAGGATTCCGGAGCATTCCGGCAGCTGTCCGTGTCCAGCTCTACCCCTCGCCACGTAGGGCCATCCGCGCCACAAAACAGTCGTATCAACACACCGCCAGGGCGTGGCCTCCCTGAAATTTTCCTCCTCCCGGTCCACCATCTGCCCATGAGCACGACGATTCGCATCGCACAGCAACCCAAGGCCGACGAACTCCTCGGCCGCAGCCCGTTGGCCGCGCTGATCGGCATGCTGCTGGACCAGCAGGTGCCCATGGAGTGGGCCTTCGCGGGGCCGTACACCATCGCCGTCCGCATGGGGGGTGACGATCTGGACGCCCACGCGATCGCCCTGTACGACCCCGAGGCCTTCGCCGCGCTGCTCACGGAGAAGCCCGCCGTGCACCGCTACCCGGGGTCGATGGCCAAGCGTGTGCAGCAGCTCTGCCAGTTTCTGGTCGCCCATTACGACGGCGACGCGGCCGCGCTCTGGCGGGATGTCGCCACCGGCACGGAGCTGCTCAAGCGGCTGAGCGAACTCCCCGGATACGGCAAGCAGAAGTCGCAGATCTTCCTCGCGCTGCTCGGCAAGCAGTACGGCGTACAGCCCGAGGGCTGGCGCGCGGCGGCCGGCGCGTACGGGGAGGAGGGCTCGTACCGCTCGGCGGCGGACATCACCGGACCCGAGAGCCTGGCCAAGGTCCGCGAGAACAAGCAGGAGACCAAGCGCGCCGCGAAGGCGGCGAAGGCGGCCGAGAGCCCCAGGAGCTGAGCGGACGTCAGGCGGCGCCCGGAGACGCGGGGCGAGTCCATGACTTGTGGCACATGACTTGTGGCACATCTGTTCCCCTATGACCTCCCGGGTCGCTAGCTTTCCCTCGTTCGCTCACCAGCGTTCTCGTTCAATTTCGCTCCTTTTCGCTCGTTCGCATCGGAAGGACCCCTGTGAACGCAACGTCCCGCAGACTCCTGGCAGTCGCAGCCGCCACCGCGCTCACCGCCCCGCTTCTGCTGTCCGCATCCTCCGCCTCCGCGCACAACAGGCCCGACCCGGCGAGGGACGCGGCGAAACTCGCCGGGAAGCTCGTCAAGGAGGCGTCCGCCAAGGACGCGTACAAGCACCTGCAGAAGTTCCAGGACATCGCCGACTCCGCCGACGGCCACCGCGCCGCGGGCTCGCTCGGCCACGACGCCTCCGCCGCGTACGTGTACAGCCTCCTTAAGAAGGCCGGCTACAACGTCTCGTACGACAGCTTCGAGTTCACGTACATCGAGACGCAGGCCCAGACGCTGAAGGTCACCGCGCCGACGCCGCGCGACTCCGAGATCACGGCCATGTCGTACACGAAGTCCACGCCCAAGGGCGGGATCGAGGCCGAACTCGCCGTCGTACCGGTCGACGCGACCACCGGCTGCGAGGCCGGCGACTACGCCGCGGGCGCCTTCACCGGCAAGATCGCGCTCATTCAGCGCGGCGGCTGCGACTTCGCCGTGAAGCAGCAGACGGCGGCCGGCGCGGGCGCGGTCGCCGCGATCGTCTCGAACAACACCGAGGGCGCCCTCAGCGGCACCCTGGGCGACCCGGCGGCGGCCAGGATCCCCACGGGCGGTGTCACCCAGGCCGAGGGCGCGAAGCTCGCCGCCGAGGCGGCGGACGGCCCCGTGACGGTCTCGCTGGACATCCGTCAGCTCCAGGAGAAGCGCGTCACGCGCAACGTCATCGCCGAGACCAAGGGCGGCAACGCCGCCAACACGGTGATGCTCGGCTCCCACCTGGACTCCGTCACCGCCGGCCCCGGCATCAACGACAACGCGTCGGGCTCCGCCGGTCTCCTCGAAGTCGCCCTGGATCTCGCCAAGTCCCACGAGAAGCCCGCCAACAAGGTGCGCTTCGCCTGGTGGTCGGCCGAGGAGCTCGGACTGCTCGGCGCCGACGACTACGTGAAGGGCCTCAGCCCCGAGCAGGCCGAACAGATCAAGCTCTACCTGAACTTCGACATGATCGCCTCGCCGAACTTCGGCCAGTTCGTGTACGACGGCGACAACTCGGACGGCGTGGGCGCCGGCCCGGGGCCGGAGGGATCCGCGCAGGTGGAGAAGGGCATCACCGACTTCCTCGACAGCAAGGACTACCCGCACGAGGGCACCGACTTCACCGGCCGCTCCGACTACGGGCCCTTCATAGAGGTCGGCATCCCCTCCGGTGGGACCTTCACCGGCGCCGAGGGCATCAAGACGGTCGCACAGGCGGAGAAGTTCGGCGGCGAGGCCGGGATCGCTTACGACCCCTGCTACCACGCGGCCTGCGACGACCTCGACAACATCGACAAGGAGGCGTTCGACGTCAACATCGACGTCATCGCCAACGCGGTCGGCCAGTACGCCCACGACCTGAGCCCGCTCACCGCGAAGGCGGGTGCGGCGGGTGCGGCGGCCTCGGCCAAGGTGGAGCGCACCACGGGCGGCGACACGGGCGTCGGCGCGTCGAACGCCCACGACCACGAGCACGAGTCCCGGGCCTGACAGCCCGAGAGGTCCGACAGCCCGACAGGTCAGACGTTCCGACGTTCTGACCGGCAGTCCGGCTGACGGGCAGCCACTGACCGCGGGCGCCGGGGGAGCTGATTCCCCCGGCGCCCGCGGTGCGTCCGCCCGCCGCACGGGCAGCGGTCGTTCAGGCCTCCTCAGGAGGCGATATGGGCGGCGACGTCACCGGACGGGACGGTTCCACTCATACGTCGCTCCTACTTTGACCCGTATGGATCTGTTTGCACCACCGCGCCATGGCTGCGCCCGGAGGCGCTCGCCCGGTAGGCTTTCCGTGTGATCTTCAAGCGCATCGGTAACGGGCGGCCGTATCCCGACCACGGCCGGGAAAGCACCCGGCAGTGGGCGGATGTAGCGCCGCGCCCGGTCCGCCTCGATCAGCTCGTCACCACGAAGGGCCAACTGGATCTGGAGACGCTGCTCGCCGAGGACTCGACCTTCTACGGAGACCTCTTCGCCCATGTCGTGAAGTGGCAGGGCGATCTGTATCTGGAGGACGGGCTGCACCGCGCCGTCCGCGCCGCACTCCAGCAGCGACAGGTGCTGCACGCGCGCGTGCTCGAACTGGACCTCGGCTGACAGACCAGCAGGCCGACCGGGTCGCCACTGAGCCTTTCGGGGTCTTTCCGGCCTCTTCGGGTCCAACCTATTGATCATTTAGTAGGAATCACTACCGCCGCGCACTACGCTGCGGCCATGAGCATGCTCACCCCCCCTGGCATGGGCGGCAAATATCGTATTACGGGTTCCAAGTACCCGCGCATGCGCCGCCCCCGTCACCGCCGCAGGATCGTGCTCGCGGCCATCGCCGGAGTCGTCGCCCTCGGCCTGGTCGGCTGGGGGACCGTACAGCTCATCGACGTGTTCACGGCGGACGACGGAACAACGAAGAAGACCACGGCCGCGTCGGTCGGCGGGCGCGACTGCGAGCCGTCACCGTCCGCGTCGGCGGCGGTCGCCAAGCCGCTGCCCAAGCCGGCCCAGATCAAGGTCAACGTCTACAACGCGACTCCGCGCGCGGGACTCGCCAAGACCACCGCGGACGAGCTCAAGAAGCGCGGCTTCCTCATCGGCAAGGTGGGCAACGCGCCGGCGGCGTACGACAAGAAGATCCCCGGCACCGGGATACTGCTCGGCGCCCCGGCCACCGCGGACGGCCCCCTCACGGTGCTCGGCGCCCAGTTGAAGGGCGCGAAGTCCGAGCACGACGCGCGGAAGACCAAGGACGTCGACCTGCTGCTCGGTACGGCCTTCAAGAGCCTGAGCGTCAAGAAGGACGCCGACCAGGTCCTGGCCACCCTCACCAGGCCCGCGCCCGGCGGCCCCTGCTGAGCCACGCCGCAGACCAAGGGCCCTGTCCGGCGGACAGGGCCCAGGAGTCGTCGTACGCGCCCTAGTCGACCGTCCCGTACATACGGTCGCCCGCGTCGCCCAGCCCCGGAACGATGTATCCGCGGTCGTTCAGCCGCTCGTCGACCGCCGCCGTGACGACCGTGACCGGCGTGCCCGCCAGTTCGCGCTCCATCACCTCGACGCCCTCGGGCGCCGCGAGCAGCACCACGGCCGTCACGTCGTCGGCGCCGCGGCCGATGAGCTCACGGATCGCCGCCACCAGCGTGCCGCCGGTGGCCAGCATCGGGTCCAGGACGTACACCTGGCGGCCCGACAGGTCCTCGGGCATCCGGGTCGCGTACGTCGACGCCTGAAGCGTCTCCTCGTTACGGATCATCCCGAGGAAACCGACCTCGGCGGTGGGGAGCAGCCGCATCATGCCGTCGAGCATGCCGAGACCGGCCCGGAGGATCGGCACCACGAGAGGCCGCGGGTGGGACAGCTTCACACCCGTGGTCGGCGTCACCGGAGTCTCGATGTCGACCTGCTCGGTGCGCACGTCCCTGGTGGCCTCGTACGCGAGCAGGGTGACCAGCTCGTCGGCGAGGCGTCGGAAGGTAGGGGAGTCGGTGCGCTTGTCGCGCAACGTGGTGAGTTTGTGCGCGACCAGCGGGTGGTCGACGACATGAATCCGCATGCCTCCACAGTAACCGTGGCCCGGCCCCTGGCTCCCGCGGGCATCAATCCAGTGCCCGCAGGGAAGGTGATGGGGCACGCGTACAAGGGGACGCGGGGGACACAGTCAACCGAGTCGTGGGGTGGTGAGGCGGGGATGCCGGACCGGCAGCGGCGGAATCCGCAGGGGCGGGACGGCGGTGGCCGTACGGCCGAGGCGGAGGCGGAGGATCCGCTGAGGCTCCCGGCCCGGGAGGCCGCCGGACCTACCACAGCCCCGGGGCTCACACCTGGAGCCACGCCCGAACCCGTGTCCGACGCCACGCCCGACGCCACCTCGGATCTCACCTCGGATCTCGCCTCCGACCTCGCCTCCGACGACAGCGGCGCGGCCCGCCGACGACGGCGTGCGCAGTTCCTGCGGGAGTTGAACGAGGCCAAGGCCCTGCGCGAGCGGGTGAAACCTCGGCAGGCCCGCGCGGCCCGGATGCGCCAGCAGATGCGGATGCGGACCTTCCGCTGGTAGTCACGTACGGGTCACCCAGCGGCCCTCCGGCCTTCGCGGGACGGCCACTTGGGCATCGCCCGGCCTCCGCCCCGGCGCCTTCGGACCCCCTCCCCCCGCGACGCGTCCGGCCCCGTCCAATAAAATGCCTCCACGACGCAACGACGGAAGACCTCTCGCAATCGCCCGCTTTCTGCCACGATTCCGAGTAGTGGGCGGGGCAGAGCGCAGCGCACCGCCGAATCGTCACCTCTGACCAGTGGGAGAGTCACGGTGTACTTCGCCGCACTGCTCGCGCGCACCGAAGACGGGTGGGAAGCGAGCGACACAGAGCTCGACGACGTGGAGACCTTGTCGGATCTGACCGACCTGGCCCGAGAAGCCTCGGTGGACGAGGACACGGTGCTCGTCTTCATCGAGCAGGAGGACGCCTGGTTCGGCGTGCTCCGCGTGGAGGGCGAGGAGGATCCTCGCATCTACGTCTCCGACGCGGCCATGGCCGCACGCTCCTCGTACGGGGAGATCCTGACGGACGAATTGCTCGGCGGGGACGATGACGACCTCGCCGACGCCTTGGACACGCTGGACCTCGACGGCACCGAGGACGGCGAGACTGAAGAGCAGGAGGACACGGAGGAACCGGACGGCAGCACCGGCCCCGCCGACGCGGCCGGCTCCGGAGCCGTACCCGCGGGACCTGTGGGCGACCGCACGATCCTCGCCGACCTGGGCCTCTCGGAGCCGGAGTTGCTGGCGCTGGACACCGACGCCATGACCGAGATCGCGGACGCGTTGGGCGCCTCCGAGGTCCTGGAGACCGCCCGCTAGTGACGGAGCGCGACCCGGTCGGCGGACCGGTCGATGGACCGGAAGCCGACCCGGAGACCGACCCCGAGGCCGACCGGGGAAACGGGCCGGAGACCGATCCGGTGCGTGACCCGTGGCGGGCGCCGATGCGTCTCGCCCTGGAAGAGGCCGCGCGTGCGACGCCGGCCGGCGATGTGCCGGTCGGTGCCGTCGTGCTCTCTCCGGACGGCACCGTGCTGTCCGGCGGCCACAACGAACGTGAGCTGACCGGCGACCCCACCGCGCACGCGGAGATCCTGGCCATCCGCCGCGCGGCGGCGAAGCTCGGTGCCTGGCGGCTGACGGGCTGCACGCTCGTGGTGACCCTGGAGCCGTGCACGATGTGCGCGGGCGCGCTCGTGCAGTCGCGGGTCGCCCGCGTCGTGTACGGGGCGCTCGACGAGAAGGCGGGAGCGGCGGGCTCGCTCTGGGACGTCGTACGCGACCGCCGTCTCAACCACCGCCCGGAAGTGATCCACGGGGTGCTCGCCGAGGAGTGCTCCGAGCTGCTCAGGGCCTTCTTCCGGGACCGCCGGATTATCGATTTCTGAGCAGGGGCCACCTTGGGCTAAGCTCTCTCTCGGTAGCGTGTCCGAGCGGCCGAAGGAGCTCGCCTCGAAAGCGAGTGTGGGGAAACTCACCGAGGGTTCAAATCCCTCCGCTACCGCTCTCACACCCTCCTGATCTGCGGAAACGTTGATCGGGAGGGTGTTTTGCGTGGCCGTACCGCGCAGCGGCGACAAGGCGGCCCGGCGGTCAGCGCAGTTGGGTGATGACCTTCGCGAAATCGGCCATGTGCGCTTCGAGCACGGAGAAGTACGTCACACGGTAGGTGTCCCGGTAGCCGTTCAGCGTCTCGGCGATCTGCTCGACCGTGCCCGCCAGTACGTTGGGTAGCCGCAGGATCTGGTCCCTGGTCAGATTCGGGGCCGTACGGTGGACGGCCGTCAGGTCCAGGGCGTCCGGGCCGGAGTTGGCGTCGTCGAGGACCACCGCCGACACGAACAGGTTCAGCTCCAGACGGCCGAAGCGCGCGCCCGCCTCTGAGCGGACGTGGTCGACCCGGTCGGCGAGTACCTGCCGCGGGTCCAGACCCGGTGGGGTCCGGCGCGCCATGATCGGGAAGCCGACGATGTCCGCCTCGCGCGCGGCGAGGCGCAGAAGCCGGTCGCCGAGACCGGCCAGGAGGAGCGGTGGCCCCGGGCGCTGACGGACCGCGGGCTGCTGCTCCGGGGTGGCGAACATCCGGTGCAGTTCGGCGACCGTGTGCGCCAGGTTGTCGACCCGCTCCTCGGCGGTGGGGTACGCCAGCTCCGCCGCATGGAACTCCGCCCCCACGCAGCCCGCGCCGAGCCCGACCTCCAGGCGCCCGTCGGTGAGCTGGTCGGTGTCCGCGATGTCTCTGGCCAGCAGCGCGGGCCGGTAGAAGCCGGAGTTGAGGACGAGGGTGCCGACCCGCAGGGTGGTCGTCGCGTCGGCGGCGGACACCAGGGCGGGGAAGGGGGCCGACATCCCCAGATGGTCGGGGATGTGGAGCACGTCGTATCCGAGCTCCTCGGCCTGCCGGGCCTTGGCCTGCCAGGCCTCGTGCGATCCGGTGGCCGTCATGCTGACGCCGAAACGGAAGGGGCGGGTGGGCATGGCTTCCTCTCGACGGGACCAATGTCCCAGGAGGGTCGATTTTGCGTCTTTTGTTCATGATAGTCATGACGCGATCAAGGCCCGGTCTCTCCGTGGAGAGACCGGGCCCCGAGGTGCCGCATATGGCGGGTGAGCCGCTCCGCGCCCCTAGGGCGTGCGACGCGACTACGGGAAGTTGATCACGTTCGACGGAATCGTCGAGGTGCCCGACGTCGGTGATCCGATGCTGTTGATCACGTGGTTGTACTGGCCCATGCCGCCGAGTGAGACGACCAGGATGTTGTGGAACTTCACCCCTGGCTTCACCGGTGCCTGGAATCCGTGCTCCTGACGGATGTTCGGGTCGGATGTGTAGTTGCAGTAGCTGCCCATCGCCCAGCCCTCATGGGTGACGACGGAGTCGTCCACCTTGTAGCCGGCGTAACCCTGGATGCTGCCGTTCTGGATGGCGGCCTGGTTCGGCGCGTCGTACGCCTTCTCGTTCTGGAAGAAGATCGTCCGGCCCCGCTCGCCGCTCCACCGCACGTCGTACTTGTTGAAGTGTTCGACGAACAGCCCGGTCGCGAGGACGTCGTCACCGTTCACCTGGAGCCCGTAGTCGGCGCGGTTGGTCTCCCAGCCCACACCGTCCCCGTGGTCCGCCCGCCAGATCCAGGTGTGGTCGATGACCGTGTCGTTGCTGTTGACGACCATGCTGGTGGTGGCCTTGCCGGGGCCGGCGCCGCCGATGCGGATGAAGACGTCCTGGACGGTCGTCGGGTTGGCGGAGTGACCGGCCGACGAGTTCGGCGGGCCGACCTCCAGCAGTGTCGGGGAGTTCACGGGTCCGGCGTCGATCAGGAAGCCGGCGAGCTTCACGCCGTCGACGTCGGCGACCTTCATCGCCGTCACGCCGTTGTCCGGGATGATCGTGGCGTAGCCGAGGCCGAGGACCACGGTGTTCGCCCGGTTGACGTTGATGGACTGGTCGACGTGGTAGATGCCCGGGGTGAAGAGCAGGTGCAGGCCCTGGGCGAGCGCCGCGTTGATCGTGGCCGCCGTGGCGCCCGGCTTGACCACGTAGAACTGGTCGAGCGGCAGGGACTCGCCCTGCGGGGTGCCGTTCCAGGAGACGCCGCGCGCGTTGGTGCGCTTGGCCGGCACGAAGACCTTGTACGTGTTGCCGTCCAGGTAGAGGAACGGCTTCTCGCGGGAGGTCGGGGTGTTGTTCAGGGTGGTGTACGGCGGGTTCGGGAAGGACTGCGCGGGCGCGCCCTCGACCCCGGAGAACGCCATGTTCCAGACCCCGTTGCCCCAGCCGCCGATGGCGCTGTCGCGGGTGTACCACTGCTGCTGGGAGTAGGGCGTGATGGTGCCGTCGACCTTGCTGTCGGCGATGTAGCCGCCGCTGGCCCAGCCGTACCCGTTCGGCGCGAGGTTGAGTCCGCCCTTGATGTGCATACGACGGAAGGGGGCGGCCTGCGCCACGGCCCAGCGGTTGCTGCCGCTGACCGGGTTGAGCGCGAGGTTCTCGGCCGAACGCCAGAAGTTCTGGGTGGCGTTGCCGTTGAACCAGCCGGCGTCCACGGTCACGTCGCCGTTGATGTTCGTGTCGTCGGGCTTGAGACCGAGACCGGAGATCGAGGTGTAGAAGCCGAGTTGGGCGTTGATGTTGTTGTACGTGCCCGGCTTGAAGAGCAGTTGGTAGCGGCCGGTGCCGAACTGGGCCGACTCCTGCTGCTGGAAGATCTGGTCGAGTGTGCCCTGGATGTTGGGGGTCGAGGGGTCGAAGACCTTGACGTTGGGGCCGAGGTCACCGCCGCCCTGGATCGGTCCGCCGGGGCCGCCGCTCTCGCCGTACACCTGGAACTCCCAGAGGGAGTAGCCGTACGGGGTGGCGCGGGTGGTGCCGGTCAGCTTCACGTAGCGGGCGTTGCCGGAGACGTTCAGCGTCTCGTTGCCGCCTGGGCCCGTGGTGGTGGAGTACGCGCTCGTCCAGCTGGTGCCGTTCGTGGAGAGCTCGATCTTGTACGCCCTGGCGTACGCGGCCTCCCAGCGCAGCACGACCTGGTTGACCGCGACCGAGGAGCCGAGGTCGATCTGGATCCACTGCGGGTCGGCGGCGGCGCTCGACCAGCGGGTGCCGGTGTTTCCGTCGACGGCCGCGGCGGCGGGGGTGCCGCCGTTCTCCGTGCTGGAGACCGTCACCGGCTTGCCCTGGGAGAGCAGGGTCGGTGCGGCGCTCGCGGGGGTGGTGGTGGGGATGAGCATCAGCAGGGAGGCGACCAGGGTGGCGGCGATGGATGCGGCGATCCCGCGGCGGCGTACCGACGCGGGTCTCCTGAACACCGGAACTACGGACAGCGGAGCGTGCATGGGCAGGTCTCCTGAAGTCTCGGACGACGAGGGGGAGTTCGGGGTGCGGAGAGATCCGGGGATACCGGAGAGCGCTCTCTCGTATCGCAGATGGTTCTCCCGTGTTTCGTACACGTCAAGAGTTGTGCACACACCGGCCGTCATCGGTTGGTCTCCGATCAACAACTAACCGACCTGGCGAGGCATTTGCTCCGTTTCGCCACCTGTCTTGCGGAGTGTCCGTTCAGGTCCTGACGACGGGACCCGGCGCACCTCGCGTACGAGGTCCGGATCGGGCGGCGCGGCGACCAACATCGATGCGGTGCGGCCAGAAGCGGTCAAGCAGGTGATCGAAATCGGCCTCCGAACCGGCCCATTCGTACGGTTAGACTCACGCGATCGCACCGGGGACGGCAGGGGAGGCAGCGCTGATGGTGCAAACGAAGAAGCTCGCGCTCTATCTGGTCGTTGTCTTCGTGCTGTATACGATCATCACGTCGCCCGAACGGGCGGCCGATCTCGTCCAGGTGGGCTTCGAGGGCATATCCGACGCGGCCGAGGGTGTCGGCGAGTTCATGACCGAGCTCGTACAGTAGCCACGGCCGGACCGCGGCCTTGACGGCAGCCCCGGACTCCGGCCCCGGCCGCCGCGCTCCGCCCCTCGCCCGCCCTCCGCCGCGTCCTTCCTAGGAGATACCCCTTGATCCGCCACCTGGTCCTCTTGAAGCTCAACGAGGGCGTCTCGCGCGACGAGCCCCGGGTGATCGCCGGGGCGCGCGCCTTCGCGGAGCTCGGCGACAAGATCCCGGAGCTGGAGTTCTGGGAGTGCGGCTGGAACACCAGCGACCGTCCGATCGCCCAGGACTTCGCCATCAACGCGGCGGTCGCCGACGCCGGCGCGCTGACCCGGTACGTGGAGCACCCCGACCATCAGGCGGGCGTCGCTCAGTGGCGAGAATTCGCCACCTGGGTGATCGCCGACTACGAGTTCTGATCGGTTCCGACCGGTTTTCCGGCCCTTGACCCTCCTGGCCCCACGCCTCACCGGCGTGGGGCTTTTTGAGTTTGAACAGGGGATTCTTCGTCAACACGGAGTTTTCTGGTGCTTGCACACAGTGGGCAAGTCTTGTGATGCTATGACCGCTTTTGACGGATGAGTTGACCGTAGTTGACCGCGAAGGGGTGGCGTGACCGTGCCGGCCAGTACAACGCCTCAAATGCCGCCCCAGATCGAGCCCCGGACCGAACCCCGGGCGGAGGCCCGGACCGAGGTCCGGTCGAACGACGCCCGGGACGACGACGACCGGACCGACGACCGGACCGAGCCCCGGAGTGAGCCCGGGAGCGACGCCCCCCTCGTCGAGACCCCGAGCGAGAACGAGCCACGGCCGTCGACGCCGGGGACCCGGGGCGCCGACACCAGGGCGCTCACCCAGCTGCTCTTCTCGCAGATCAAGAATCTGGAGCGGGGCAGCCCCGAGCACACCCGTGTACGCAGCGCGCTCATCGAGGCGAATCTGCCGCTCGTGCGCTACGCCGCCGCCCGCTTCCGCAGCCGTAACGAACCGATGGAGGACGTCGTCCAGGTCGGCACGATCGGCCTCATCAACGCGATCGACCGGTTCGACCCGGACCGCGGCGTACAGTTCCCGACCTTCGCCATGCCGACCGTCGTCGGCGAGATCAAACGCTACTTCCGCGACAACGTGCGGACCGTCCACGTACCGCGCAGGCTGCACGAGCTGTGGGTCCAGGTCACCGGCGCCACGGAGGACCTGACGACGGCTCACGGCCGCTCCCCCACCACCGCCGAGATCGCCGCGCGGCTGAAGATCTCCGAGGAGGAGGTCCTCGCCTGCATCGAGGCCGGCCGGTCGTACCACGCGACGTCCCTGGAGGCGGCCCAGGAGGGCGACGGGCTGCCCGGTCTGCTCGACCGGCTCGGCTACGAGGACCCGGCGCTGGCCGGCGTCGAGCACCGCGATCTGGTCCGGCATCTGCTGGTGCAGCTGCCCGAGCGGGAGCAGCGGATCCTGATGCTGCGCTACTACAACAACCTGACGCAGTCACAGATCAGCCAGGAACTGGGCGTCTCCCAGATGCATGTGTCAAGGCTTCTGGCGCGAAGCTTCGCGCGTTTGCGATCCGCAAACAGGATCGAGGCATAGCTCTTCCGGGTAATAACCCCGGAGCATCCCCACCGGCAGCAAATTCGCATACCCCCTTATTCCGGTGCAGATATGTCGACTTGGCGCTACAGCGTGTTGACGACATGTGACATTCTGCTGGAACCGCGTTTGCCGCAGTCCCACCGCCGGTATTCAGGTGGAGGCTGCGTTCCTTCGACGGGAGCGGCCACCGCGACCGTCAGCGACCTCAAGGGGGTGGCATGTCCGTAGAACAGGGCAGCTCGAAGGTGCTCACGCTCAACAAGAGCGACCAGGCACCGGACGACGCGCCGGATGCTCTCGACCGTGTGGCCGAGCCGCGCGCGTCCCAGCCGGAAGTCATCGACACCCGCACTCTGTCCCGCTCCCTGTTCCTGCGGCTCGCCGTGCTCGCCCAGGACAGCCCGGAGCGCACCTACGTACGTGACACCCTCATCGAGCTGAATCTGCCGCTGGTGCGTTACGCGGCGGCCCGGTTCCGCAGTCGTAACGAGCCGATGGAGGACATCGTCCAGGTCGGCACGATCGGCCTCATCAAGGCGATCGACCGGTTCGACTGCGAACGGGGCGTGGAATTCCCCACGTTCGCGATGCCGACCGTCGTCGGCGAGATCAAGCGCTTCTTCCGGGACACGTCGTGGTCCGTGCGCGTGCCGCGCCGGCTCCAGGAGCTGCGGCTGGCGCTGACGAAGGCCAGCGACGAGCTGGCCCAGAAGCTCGACCGCTCGCCGACCGTCCCCGAACTCGCCCTGGTGCTGGGCGTGTCGGAGGAGGACGTGGTCGACGGCCTGGCGGTCGGGAACGCGTACACGGCCTCGTCGCTGGACTCGCCGTCCCCCGAGGACGACGGCGGCGAGGGATCGCTCGCGGACCGTCTGGGGTACGAGGACACGGCCCTGGAAGGGGTGGAGTACCGCGAGTCGCTGAAGCCGCTGCTGGCCAAACTCCCGCCCCGCGAGCGGCAGATCATCATGCTGCGCTTCTTCGCGAACATGACGCAGTCCCAGATCGGCGAGGAGGTCGGCATCTCGCAGATGCACGTCTCACGCCTGCTGACCCGCACGCTGGCACAGCTGCGGGAAGGGCTGATCGCGGACTGAGGGCGGGCGTCACCGCGAGGACGACGCCTCGGATCCGACAGCCGCTCCGACGGCCGGTCCGAGTGCGGTCACCGCGGTGGCGCCCCGCATGGAGCGGAGCGCCACCGTCACGAGTGAGACCCAGGACTGTGACCCAGGACTGTGACCTGGGGCCTGCGGTCAGCCGAGCGCGAGCCAGGCGACCGCGGCCAGGATCACGATCACGGCCACGACGCCGACGATCAGTCCGGTCTTCGATCCGCTCTGCTGGGGCGCCTGGCGGCGCTGCGGCTCACCGTCGTCGACAAAGGCGCGGAACATCTGGGTGTTGCCCGCGGGGTCGGGATTTCCCTCGGGGCCCTGCGGGGCATGGGGGTTGTTGGCCATGAGCCAGGACCCTAGCGAACCCCGCACCGGCGCCCAACCCCCGGGGCCGTCTCAAGGCCGTACGGGGTGCTCCCGGCACCTCCACGCCTGCCTCCCGGGCCACTCCCGCCGCCCCTTACCCCATTGACCTCAGACATGCGAAGCCTTTTGGGTTCCTTTACTCCTGATGCCCATTTTTAGTTTGCCTTCAGCAACCAACTGCTTCTATGGTTGCCCTAAGCAACAACCTGGGCGAGAGGTCTACGGAGGGTCATGGCCGCCAAGAGTCAGTACGCGGAACTGGCCCACCAGCTCAGTGCCATCGGTGCCGTGAAACGGGGACTCACCCGTGTCCTGCCCTCCGACTGTCCGGGCGGCTCCGCCGCCGTACTGGCCCTGCTGGAACAGCACGGGGAGATGCGGATGAGCCGGCTCGCCGAGTTGCTGGCCGTGGACATGTCCGTGACCAGCAGGCATGTGGCCCACGCGGCCGAGCGCGGCTGGATCGAGCGCGCCCCCGACCTCGCCGACCGGCGGTCCCGCATCCTGCGGCTCACACCGGCGGGCCGGGACCTGCTCGACGAACTCGCACGGCGGACGACCGAGATGTTCGCCCGCGCGCTGTCCGAGTGGACCGACGACGAGGTCGGACAGCTCAACACCATGCTGGCCCGCCTGCGTGAGGACTTCGGCGACTGCCGACCCGGCCGTTACGACGACAGCCCCGGGCTCTACACCCGTACCCCCACACCTGCCTCCGGCCCCGGCTCCGCACCCGCACAGCGTGAAACGCCCTCGCGGCAACAGACGTAATAGACGAAGGAATTCAATGGCTACGACCACCACACCAACGGGTGTACGGGGCGGCCACGCCAAGCACGGCGGCGGCGCTCCCGCCGCCGCCGCGCCCGGCACGCCGATGACTCACCGTCAGATCATGGAGGCGCTCTCCGGGCTGCTGCTCGGCATGTTCGTGGCGATCCTCTCCTCGACGGTCGTCACCAACGCCCTGCCCGAGATCATCTCCGACCTCGGCGGCGGACAGAGCGCGTACACCTGGGTGGTGACCGCCTCGCTCCTGGCGATGACGGCCACCACTCCCCTGTGGGGCAAGCTCGCCGACCTGTTCAGCAAGAAGCTGCTGGTCCAGATAGCACTGACCCTCTATGTGGTCGCCTCGGCGGCGGCGGGACTGTCCCAGAGCGCGGGGACGCTGATCGTCTTCCGCGTCGTCCAGGGCATCGGCGTGGGCGGTCTCACCGCCCTGGCGCAGATCATCATGGCGGCGATGATCGCCCCGCGTGAACGCGGACGCTACAGCGGCTACCTCGGCGCGACCTTCGCCGTCGCCACCGTCGGCGGCCCGCTCATCGGCGGTGTCATCACCGACACACCGTGGCTCGGCTGGCGCTGGTGCTTCTACGTCGGCGTCCCCTTCGCCGTCATCGCGCTGATCGTGCTCCAGAAGACCCTGAAGCTCCCGGTGGTCAGGCGCAAGGTCAAGATCGACTGGACCGGCGCGTTCCTGATCAGCGCGGCCGTCTCGCTGCTGCTGCTCTGGGTCACCTTCGCCGGTGACAAGTACGACTGGGTCTCCGGTCAGACGTACGCGATGCTCGGCGGCACGGTCGTGCTCGGCGCCCTCTTCCTCTACACCGAGTCGCGGGCCGGCGAGCCGATCATCCCGCTGCGCCTCTTCCGCAACCGCACCATCACCCTCGCGTCGCTGGCCTCGCTGTTCGTCGGTATCGCGATGTTCGCCGGCACGGTCTTCTTCAGCCAGTACTTCCAGCTGGCGCGCGACAAGTCGCCGACGATGTCCGGCGTGATGACCATCCCGATGATCGGCGGGCTCTTCCTCTCCTCGACGGTCTCCGGCCTCGTCATCACCAAGACGGGACGCTGGAAGGCGTGGCTCGTCAGCGGTGGTGTGCTGGTGACGGCCGGTCTCGGGCTGCTGGGCACCATCCGGTACGACACCGAGTACTGGCACATCGCGATCTTCATGGCGATCATGGGCCTCGGCATCGGCATGATGATGCAGAACCTGGTCCTGTGCACGCAGAACCAGGTCTCCCCGGAGGACCTGGGCGCCGCGAGTTCCGTCGTCACCTTCTTCCGCTCGCTCGGCGGTGCGATCGGCGTCTCGGCGCTGGGCGCGGTGCTGGGCAACCGGGTCGCCTCGTACGTCAAGGACGGTCTCGCCGACCTCGGTCCGGACGCCGCGGCTGCCGGTCACGCCGGTACGGGCGGCGGGGGCATCCCGAATCTGGACACGCTGCCCGGACCGATGCGGACCGTTGTGGAGGCGGCGTACGGGCACGGTGTCGCCGACGTCTTCCTCTTCTCGGCTCCGGCCGCGCTGCTCGCCTTCTTCATCACGCTGTTCATCAAGGAGGTCGCGCTCAAGACGCGTGCCGGGGGTGACGCGGCGGAGAGCCTGGAGAAGGCGCCGCCGGTGCCGGTGGCCGTGGGTGCGGAGGCAGCGGTTCCGGCTCCGGCTCCCGTGCCGGCCACCAGCGAGGCACCAGGCGGCGTCCCGGGCACCGGTGGCATCCTCGTCCACGGCGTCGTACGCGGTGGCGAGGGCGGCGCCGTTCCGGGAGCCGCCATCACCCTCATCACCCCGGCCGGGCGCCAGTTGGGCCGCGCGGTCGCCGGGGGTGACGGCGGGTACACGGTGGACGCGCCCGAGGCCGGCTCGTACGTCCTGATCGCCTCGGCCGACGGCTTCCAGCCGCAGGCCGTCACGGCGGCCGTCGGCACGGAGCCGCTGGCGTACGACATCCTGCTCGCCGGTACGAGCGGGCTCACCGGCTCCGTACGGAGCGAGGAGGGCGATACGCCCGTCGAGGGCGCGATGGTCATCGTGACCGACGTACGCGGCGATGTGCTGGCCACCGGCAAGACGGCCGAGCAGGGCGAGTTCGCCTTCGCGGAGCTGCTGCCCGGTGCCGTGACGGTCGCCGTGAACGCGACCGGCTTCCGGCCGCTGGCGCTGCCGGTGGAGATCGGCGCCCAGGGCGTGACCCGCGTCGAGGCGGTGCTGCGGTCGGGCGCGCTCGTGCAGGGCACCGTCCGGGCCGGCGACTCCCGGCGTCCGCTGCCGGACGCACGCGTCACACTGATCGACGCGGCCGGGAACGTGGTCGCCACGGCGACGACCGGGGACGACGGGGCGTACGGTTTCGCGGACCTGGACGCGGGCGAGTACACGGTCATCGCGACCGGCTACCCGCCGGTGGCGGGCACCCTGACCGTGGCCGGGCGCGGAATCGACGGCCATGACATCGAGCTCGCGCACCCCGGCGAATAGCCGGGGCGAGTGAGCCCGACCGAAGCCCCCGGACGGGGCGCGTCCCCCAGCGGAGGCACGCCCGGTCCGGCGGAAAGGGGCCCCGGTGAAGTGGCGGCAGGCCTGGGGACGGCATGCCACCACCGCGCCGGGGCCCACCTCTTGGCGATCAGGACCATGAGGTCGGGCCCCGGGAGATCCGCGAACGAGGAGAGAGAAACGGGATGGGACTTCGCGCACAGGTACGGACACCGGACGGCTGGGCCGTCCGGCACGCCGTCGTGACCCTGACCGACAGGACCGGCGCCCAGGTGGTGCGCGCCGACGCGGACGCCGACGGGGTGGTGGCCGCCGACGCGGCGCTGCCTCCGGGGCCGTACACCGTGATCGTGACGGCCACCGGCTACGCGCCCGCCGCCGCGACCGCGTTCGTCACCTCCAGCGGTGTCGCCGACGCCGGGACGGTCGTCCTGACCCGGCAGGGCGGTGTCGAGCTGCCGCCGCCGGGCGGGTGGAACATCGACCCCGCGCACTCGTCGGTGGCGACGGTCGCCCAGCATCTCGGGTTCTCCAGCGTGCGCGGGCGCTTCGGGGAGTTCGGCGGGCGGATCGAGATCTCGGCGGTGCCGGAGCGCTCCCGGGTGGACGCGGTCATCGACGCGGCGAGCATCGACACCGGCAACGGGATGCGGGACAAACACCTGAGGTCGCCGGACTTCCTGGACGTGGAGCGGTTCCCGGAGATCACGTACCACAGCACGGGGGTCAGCCAGTCGGGTCCGGGCCGCTGGACGGTACGGGGCGAACTGGCGCTGCACGGTGTCGTACGGAAGGTGGGGCTGGACCTGTCGTACCTCGGGACCGGACCCGACCCGTGGGGCGGCGAGCGGGCCGCGTTCCGCGCGACGACGGAGCTGCGGCGGGACGACTTCGCCATGAACTACAACCAGGTGGTGCAGGCGGGCATCTCGGCGATCGGCACGACGCTGCGGGTGGAACTCGACATTCAGGCGGTGCGGGAGGTTGGTCCGCGGGACACGGCGGCGTCGTAGGCTGCGGGGCATGGCACCCAACATCGCTACCAACACCACCGTGGCGCTCGACGCGTTGCTGGAGTTCGTCCGGCCCAGGCACCACGCGATCCTGCTGACCACCCGTTCCGACGGCCGCCCCCAGGGCTCGCCGCTGACCTGCGGCGTCGACGACTCGGGGCGGATCGTCGTCTCCACCTACCCGGAGCGCGCGAAGACGCGGAACGCGAAGCGTGACTCGCGCGCGAGCGTGATCGTCCTGTCGGACACCTGGGACGGTCCGTGGGTGCAGATCGACGGTACGGCGGAGGTGCTGGACGTCCCGGAGTCGGTGGAGCCGCTGGTCGAGTACTTCCGCAACATCTCGGGGGAACACCCGGACTGGGACGAGTACCGGGAGGCGATGGTGCGGCAGGGGAAGTCAATCATCCGCATCACCCCGGAGCGGTGGAGCCCGATCGCCACGGGCGGCTTCCCGGCGCGGCTGGCTCCGCCTGGGTAACCGGGTGGGGGGCTCAGCCGCGCCGGGTCTGCCGAGGTGACTCAGCCGCGGGCCCGCATCGCCTCGATGCCCGCGATGAGGACTTCGAGCGCGAACGCGAAGTCCCGTTCGCGCATCTCCTCGACCGCCTCGCCGCCGCGCGCCTCCATCAGTTCCCCGGCCTGTTCGAAGTGGCCGCGGTACTCCTCCTGTTCATGGATCGTCCCCATCGCGTACCGGTAGTACTGATCCTGGGTCACCCCCGCCTCGGCGCAGCGCTGGACGAAGTGGCCCTCGATCGTGCCGAAGCCGTACACGAACTGGAAGACGGCCGACATCGCACCCATCTGCCCGTGCGCGGGCAGGCCGGTACCGCGCATGACGCGCCGCACCGCGGCGGAGAACTCCATCGAACGCGGGCCGATGTTGAGGAATCTGCCGACGAGCGGCGAGACCCAGGGGTGGCGGACGAGCAGGGCCCGGTAGCTGACGGCCAGGGCGCGCAGTTCGTCGCGCCAGTCGGAGCCGGTGTCGGAGCCGGAGTCGGAGTCGGCTTCCGGGCCCGCCACCGAGTCCGCCGGTTCACGGATGTCGATCTCCGTGTAGACGGAGTCCAGGGCGAGTTCGAGGAGGTCGTCCTTGGTGTCCACGTACCAGTACAGGGACATGGCCGTGACGCCCAGTTCGGCCGCCAGCCGCCGCATGGAGAACTTGGCCGGGCCCTCCGCGTCGAGCATCCGTACCGAGACCGCCGTGATCCGGTCCCTGTCGAGCCCGGTCGGATGGTCGGAACGCTCACTCTTGCGGCCGCGGGCGGCGGGCTTCCCCTCCAGCCATACGCTGGTCCGCAGCGACTGCCTGGCCTTCTCGGCTGCCGACTCCATGGATGAGCCTCCTCGGTTCCTCGGCCCGTTCGTGCGGATCCGATGCTATGCCGCGGATGTCCCGGGACGGTCAGCCCGCTCGGCACGGCGCAGCAGCAGCGCGGCGGGCAGCGAGGACGCGCCCACGGTTACTGGTACGAGCGCGGCGAACCGCGGGTTCAGTACGGCTCCGAGGACGGCGACGGCCGCCGATTGCCGTCGGCCGAGGTCTTCACGCGGAAACTCCTGTGCGGTGTACGGGACCGGCTGGTCCCGTACACCGCACAAGGGTCTCCCTTACGACGTATAGCTACTTCTCGGCGGTCAGGTCGTACAGGGTCGTGCCACCCACGGTGACCTCCTTGTACGTCTCCTGCACCCAGGTGGCGATGCTCGATCCGGCGCCTTCCGCACCGCCGCCGCCCCCGCCGAATCCGCCGCCTCCGAGGAAGTAGTGGATCTTGCCGTCGGCGACGTACTGCTTGAACTGCTCCAGGGTCGGCGACGGGTCGCTGCCGTTGAAGCCGCCGATCGCCATCACCGGTTCCTCGGCGGCGAGTTGGTTGCTCGCGGCGTTCTGGGAGCCGGTCGCCGCGGCGACCCAGGTGTAATCGCCGGCGTCCTTCTTGAGCGCCGCGACGACCTCGGAGCTGACGGACTGGCCGTTGAGCAGACCGGCCATACCGCCACCGCCACCACCGTCGCCGCCTCGGGCAGCACCACCGCCACCGCCTTGCGGAGCCTGGCCGGGAGCCTGCCCCGGGGCTTGGCCGGGAGGCCGGCCTTGGGCCTGACCGGGAGCCTGGCCGCCGCCGGGCCGCTGGCCCCGGGCACCGTCGGCACCGGCTTCGCCGCCCATGGGACCGCCGCCCATGGGACCGCCGCCTCCACCGCCGGCGGGGCCACCACCGCCGAACCCGCCGCGTGCCGCTGCCGGGCCCGCCGTGACGATCGACCCCGAGTGCGGCGTGCCGACCGTGGACAGCGTGTACGCGAGCGGCGCCGCGAGCGACGCGGCGACCGCCAGCACCACGGCGCTCACCGCGAGCCGGGGCGCGAAGGTACGGAACCGCCCCTCCCGGCCGATCCGGCCCAAGACCGTCAGGGCGACGGCCGCGCTCAGCCCGCCGATCAGTACGGCCCAGCGCAGCCAGGGCAGGTAGTCCGGCGTACGGCCGAGCAGGACGAACCCCCAGACCGCGGTCCCGGCCACCGTCACACCGAGCGCGGCCGACGCCAGGAACCTGGCGCGCTCCTGCCACAGCATCGTCACGCCCATGCCGACCAGGGCGGCGATGTAGGGCGCCAGTGCCACCGTGTAGTACTCGTGGAAGATGCCCGCCATGAAGGTGAAGACCCCCGCGGTCATCAGCAGCGCACCGCCCCAGACGAGGAACGAGGCACGCGCGGTGTCCGTACGTTTGGCCCGCCAGGTCAGCACCACACCGACGACGAGCAGGAACAGCGCGGCAGGCAGCAGCCAGGAGATCTGACCGCCGATGCTGTCGCTGAACATCCGGCCGAGCCCGGCCTCACCACCGCGCCGCCCGCCGCCACCGCCTCCGCCACCACCGACGCTGCCGACCTCTTCGCCGTTGATGCGGCCAAGTCCGTTGTAGCCGAAGGTGAGTTCGAGGAAGGAGTTGTTCTGCGAGCCGCCGATGTAGGGGCGGGACGCGGCGGGCCACAGCTCGACAATCGCGACCCACCATCCGCCGCTCACCACCAACGCCAGTCCGGCAGCGGCCAGTTGGCCGATCCTGCGCCGTACGGACGTGGGCGCGCACACCGCGTACACGAGCGCGAGCGGCGGCAGGATCAGGAACGCCTGGAGCGTCTTCGTCAGGAACGCGAATCCCATCGCGACACCCGCCCACACCAGCCAGCGCGTCCGCGCGCCTTCCAGCGCGCGCAGCACGCAGTAGACGGTGACGGTCATCAGCAACGCCAGCAGCGCGTCAGGGTTGTTGAAGCGGAACATCAGCGCGGCGACGGGCGTGAGCGCGAGCACCGCGGCCGCGAGCAGTCCGGCCGGGGCGCTGAAGCGGCGGCGTACGGCCGCGTACAGCACGGCGATCGTGCCGACTCCCATCAGCGCCTCGGGCACCAGGATCTGCCACGAGCCGAGCCCGAACAGCCGTACGGACAGGGCCATCGGCCACAGCGCGGCCGGGGGCTTGTCGACGGTGATGGAGTTCGCCGCGTCCGACGAGCCGAAGAAGAAGGCCTTCCAGCTCTCACCGCCGGCCTGAACGGCCGCGGAGTAGAAGGAGTTGGCGTACCCGGAGTCGCCGAGGTTCCACAGATTGATGAGCAGCGCCGCGAGCAGCAGGCCGAGGAAGGCGGGGCGTACCCAGGGCGCGTCCTCGGGCCTGCCGCGGCGGAGCCGTATGAGCAGAGCGGCGGGGCCGGCCGCGCGGCCGGCCCGGTGTGTGGGGGCCGGAGTGCGGGTGTGGAGGGTGTGAGTCATCGTGCGTTCCGTTCCTGGGCGGGGACGTGGTCCGGCCGCGCCGTGGGCTGTTCGTCGCTGCCGCGCCGGTCGGGGAAGACCCAGGCGCGGAAGAGGAGGAAACGCAGCACCGTTGCCGCGAGGTTGGCGGAGATCAGTACGGCCAGTTCCGTGGCGTGGGCGGGGTTGCCGGAGGCGGCGTCGAGCGCGGCCAGCGAGCCGCTGGTCAGCGCGAGCCCGATACCGAAGACGACGAGGCCCTGGGCCTGCTGCCGGACGGCGCGCTCACGGCCCCGTATGCCGAACGTGAGCCGGCGATTGGCCGCGGTGTTCGCGACCGCCGAGACCAACAGCGCGGCAGCATTGGCCGTCTGGGACCCGGAGGCCGTACGAAAAAGGGAATAGAGCAGCAGATAGACCAGCGTGGACAGCGCGCCGACCACGCAGAAGCCGACCAGTTGGCGTGCGAGCCCCCGGGGTACACCGCTGATCGCCCGGTCCCGCGGGTCGTCACCGAACGGCCGGGCGAGCCGGTCGAGCGGCAGCGCGCCGACCGCGAGCGCGCGCCCGACCCGCCAGACGCCCTTGAGGTCGTCGACCGCCGTACTCACGATGTGCACGCGGCTGTCGGGGTCGTCGACCCAGTCGACCGGCACCTCGTGGATGCGCAGCCCGGCCCGTTCGGCGAGCACCAGCATCTCGGTGTCGAAGAACCACCCGGTGTCCTCGACCATCGGCAGCAGCCGCTGGGCGACCTCGCCCCGTATCGCCTTGAAGCCGCACTGCGCGTCGCTGAAGCGCGCGGAGAGCGAGGACTTGAGGATCAGGTTGTACGCGCGCGAGATGAACTCCCGCTTCGGCCCCCGCACGACGCGCGACGAGCGCGCGAGACGCGAGCCGATCGCCAGGTCCGAGTGGCCCGAGATCAGCGGCGCGACGAGCGGCAGGAGCGCGTTGAGGTCGGTGGACAGGTCGACGTCCATGTAGGCGAGGACGGGGGAGTCGGAGTGGGACCAGACGGTACGCAGCGCGCGTCCGCGTCCCTTCTCCTCCAGCCGGTACGCGGTGACCTCGGTGATCGAGGCCGCGAGACGGGCCGCCACGGCGGGTGTGCGGTCGGTGCTCGCGTTGTCGGCGACGGTGATACGGAAGCGGTACGGGAAGGTGCGGGCGAGATGGTCGTGGAGCCGGCGTACGCACGACTCCAGGTCTCGCTCCTCGTTGTATACGGGGATCACCACGTCGAGCACGGGGACGCCGGTGGGGGCCCTCGCGTCGAGCGCGTCGACCGGGAGATGTTCCCTGGCCGGGAGGCTGCCCCACGGAGTGTCGGTGTCGGTGTCGATTCGCATACCACCGACATTCGGCGGTCAGGCTGTCACCGCAGTGTGGTGAGCCTGTGGTCCGGCTGTGAGTTCAGGGGTCGCCCGCCGGCGGGTGCGGCCGGGAGCCGGACGGTGAACACGGTACGGAGGCCGGGCTCGCTCATGACGCGGACGTCGCCGCCGTGCGCGGTGACGACGGCCTGCACGATGGCGAGGCCGAGACCGGTGGAGTCGGCGGCGGTGCCCGGGGTGTTGGCCGTGCCCGGGGCGTTCGCCGTGCCGGCCGTGCGGGAGCGGGAGGCGTCGCCGCGCGCGAAGCGTTCGAAGACGTGCGGGAGGAGGGCGGGAGGGATGCCCGGCCCGTCGTCCGCCACGTCGATGAGCACGTACGGGTCGGGGGTTCCCGTCGTACGTACGCGAGCCGTGACGGTCGTGCCCGGCGGGGTGTGCTTCCGGGCGTTGGCCAGCAGGTTCACCAGTACCTGATGGAGCCGGGAGGCGTCGCCGTACACGTATCCGGGCTCGTCCGGCAGCTCCAGCCGCCAGTGGTGGTCCTGCCCGGCGGCCCGCGCGTCGCTGAGCGCGTCCACGACGAGCGGGGAGATGTCCGTCGTCTCGTACGCGAGCGGCCGCCCGGCGTCGAGCCGCGCCAGCAGCAGCAGATCGTCGACCAGCCCGGTCATCCGTTTCGCCTCGGCCTCGATCCGGCCGAGCGCGTGCCGGGTGTCGGGGCCGATCTCCTCCCTGCCGCGCCGGGTGAGTTCGGCGTAACCGCGGATGGAGGCGAGCGGTGTCCGCAGTTCATGGCTCGCGTCGGCGACGAACCGCCGTACCCGTGTCTCGCTCTCCTGCCGCGCGGCGAGCGCCGAACCGACGTGCCCCAGCATCCGGTTGAACGCGGCGCCGACCTGACCGACCTCCGTACGCGGATCGGCCTCGGTGTCCTGAAGGTGTGTCAGGGGTGCCACTTCGCCGCTGTGCAGGGGAAGTTCGGAGACGCGGGTGGCGGTCGTCGCGACGCGCCGAAGCGGGCGCAGCGCCACCCCGACCAGGACCACACCCGCGATCCCGGCGGCGGCGAGGCCGGCCACGGTGACGCAGACCTCGACCACGATCAGGGTGGCGAGGGTGTCCTGGACGTCGCTGAGCGGGACGCCGACGAGAAAGGAGCCGTTGACGCCGTCGACGTACTCGGCGCGGTAGTCGCCGAGGCCCGGGAGGGTCACTGTGTGCGATTCGCCGTCGCGCGGGACGGTGGCGAGGGCGGCCGTCCCGGACGCGGTGAGCGCGTACCCGGTGACCTGCTGGCCCGGCTCGTCGCCGCTGGACGGGGCGCTGATCATGCCCTGGCCGACGTCGCTCGGGCCGGCCCCGGTCAGCTCGACGCCGACGGTGCCGATCGGGGCACCCCCGCTCGTGATGGTCCTGAGCGGCTCCTTGCCCTGGGAGGGCCTGGGCTGCGGGACGCCGTTCGGCGGCAGTTCCTCGCGGCTGTGCGGCCCGGCGGTACGTTCGGCGATCGCGTGGACCTGGGCGTCCAGCTGGTCGTACTGGTACGAGCGGAAGGCGATGGTCGTCACCGCGCCGATGACCGCGGCGACGACGGCGATGAGCGAGACGGCGGAGACGACGAGGCGGGTGCGCAGGGACCAGCGCTTGGACGCCGTGCGCGGGCGCCGGCCCAGCCCTCGTACTCGACGCACTCGATCCCGCATCGCCGCCACCGCCGTCATCGCCACCACCTCGGTCACTCCCCCGGCTTGATCAGATATCCCGCACCGCGCCGGGTGTGGATCATGGGCGACCGACCCGCGTCGATCTTCCGGCGGAGGTACGAGATGTAGAGCTCCACGACGTTCGCCTGGCCGCCGAAGTCGTACGACCACACGCGGTCGAGAATCTGGGCCTTGCTCAGCACGCGCCGCGGGTTGCGCATCAGGAAGCGCAGCAGCTCGAACTCGGTCGCGGTGAGATGGATGGACTCCTCTCCCCGGCTGACCTCGTGGCTGTCCTCGTCGAGCGTCAAGTCACCGACGACCAGGGCGGATTCGCTGCGTACGGCGGCGGTGCCCGAGCGTCGTATCAGCCCGCGCAGCCGTGCCACGACCTCTTCCAGGCTGAAGGGCTTGGTGACGTAGTCGTCACCGCCCGCGGTGAGCCCGGCGATCCGGTCCTCCACGGCGTCCCTGGCGGTGAGGAAGAGGACGGGCACCTGCGGCAGCTCTTGGCGCAGCCGCCCGAGGACGGCGATGCCGTCCATGTCGGGCAGCATCACGTCCAGCACCACCGCGTCGGGCCGGAACTCCCGCGCCGCACGCAGGGCGCCCGCGCCGTCACCGGCGCTGCGGACGTCCCACCCCTCGTAGCGAAGGGTCATGGACATGAGCTCCGCGAGCGAGGCTTCGTCGTCCACGACAAGGACCCGGACGGGGCTGCCGTCCGGCTTGATCATCTCGGTGCGCCCCCTGGGCGAGGTGACGGTCATGGAGCCCAGAGTGGGGAATCCGCCTGAGAACGTCCTTGCCGCTTCCTGTGAATTCCCTGAGAACGTGGGCGGGCCCCGAGGCGTGGGTGTGGGGTGAGGGCGTGGGGTGAGGGGTGTGTGGCGCGTCAGTCGCGGTCGTCGCCGGTGGCGGCGCGGCGAGCTTCACGCCGGCCCGCGTACCGCTCCTTGCGATTGGCGCTCCTGGCCCACTCCTGCCGTTCTCTGATGTGGGAGCGCGCTTTGCATCCGGCACAGCAGGGGCGGCTGACCAGCGCCATGAGGGTCCGCACCCACCGGCAGCGGGTGTCCGTGTCCTCGCGCGTCGGGCGCGGCGGCAGATCGCAGGGGCCGTGACGGTGGTCGTGGACGGGCAGGGGGTGGTGCTCCGCGTGGCGGACCCACGGCGGCTTGGTCTTGTCCGTGCGGGACATCTCGTTCCTTCCGGAACCCGCCGCCCGTGCTCCCGGAGTCTCCGGGCGGGCGGCTAGGTCGTCCGCTTCACGGCGTCACCTCCTTCTTGTGTCGTGCGGGGCTGTCCACGGAAGTGAACAGCCTTTCAGAGTAGGGGGATTGTGCTCCTCAGGCCATGTCTTTCAGGTCCAGCCCGAAGAGGCGGACGCCGTTCCCGTAACAGACGGCGCGCGTCCAGGCGTCGCCCAGCCCGAGCCCTTCGAGGACCTCCAGCTGGTGGAGGTACGGGTACGGGATGTTCGGGAAGTCCGTACCGAGCAGGATCCGGTCCCCCAGATCCGCGAGCCGCGCCTTGGCGTCCGCCCCGGCCGGGAAGGGCGCGAAGGCCTCGCTGAAGTCGGTGAACGCCATCGTCGTGTCGAGCAGGGCCCCCTGGTACCGGTCGGCCAGGTCCAGGAAGTCCGTGTACTCCGGCATCCCCATGTGCGCGAAGACGAGGCGCAGCCGCGGATGGCGCGCGAGCAGCCGCCCGACGGGCTCGGGGCCGGTGTACTTGCCGGGCTGTGGGCCCGATCCGCAGTGCATGACGACCGGCACGGCGGCGTCGGCGAGCAACCCCCAGACGCGGTCGAGTCGTTCGTCGTTGGGGTCGTAACCCCCCACCTGGAGGTGGGACTTGAAGATCCGCGCGCCGGACTCGACGGCCTCGCGTACGTACGTCTCCACGCCGTCCTCCGGGAAGAGGGTCGCGGTCTGGAGGCAGTCGGGCGTCCGCGCGGCGAACCCGGCTGCCCAGCCGTTGAGCCAGTCGGCCATGCCGGGCTTGTGGGGGTAGAGCATCGAGGTGTACGCGCGGACGCCGAACGCGCGCAGGAGCGCGACGCGTTGGTCCTCCTCGTGCCGGTAGGTGATGGGCCACTCCATGCCGGTGAGGGGGCCGGCGCTGTCGAAGTACGCCCACACCTTCCGCAGGACGCGGTCGGGCATGAAGTGCGTGTGTATGTCGACGAGACCGGGCAGCGAGAGCCGTTCACGGAACTCCCGCACGGCCTCGATCTCCGCGGCTGCTTGATCATCCATCCCTCCAGCCTCCGACCCGGAGGGCGTGCTGTCCAGCAGCGGCCGGGGCCGGGGCGGTCAGAAGAGGCCGTCCTGTACGGCGCCGTCGCCCACCTCGCGTACGGGTACGGTCACACCGGCCCCGCCGTCCCCCGCCCCGGTGAGTTCCCACCCGCGCACGAGCCGGGTGTCGAGGACGAGCACGCTTCCGTCCCCGCACTCCAGATGCAGATCGGGCCCGGCGGCGGCGACGAGCCGCCCGGCGACGCGCCCGCCGTCGGCCAGTTCGCCGATCACGCCGGTGACGGGCGGGGTCCCGGCCAGGCCGAAGACGTCGACGTGATCGACCGTTTCGAGATCGGCGCGCTCCAACGACTCGGGCCATCCGGTGAGGGCGACGGCCCGCTCGTACAACTCCCTTACCTCCTCGGCGCGTTCGGCCCGGTCGGGGAGCAGTGTGGCGCGTACGGCGCGCTTCGCGGCGTACGGAACGCGGTCCGGCACACCCAGCGCCGTACGCAGCAGCTCCTCGGTCCGCCGCGCGGCCATCAGAGGCCCGCGCCCGAGCCGGGTGAACACGACGGCGCCCTGTTCGAGCAGCCGCGCGGCCCCGCGCGCCTCGGCGGTGATCCCGACCTTGACCATGCCGGGCCCGAACCACGCCAGGTAGACGGTGTACGGCTGGGGGTCGTCGGCGACGGTGTCGGCGGCCACGGACCGCGACCGGTCGAGCCGCGCGCAGTCGGCACACTGCCCCCCGGTACTCCGCCCACCCACGACGGCCCCGACCGGACAGTCCAGCCCTCGCACCCCGGCACAACGCCGCACCCCGACGACCCGAAACCCGAGCTCCCGCCCGTACACGAGCGCACTACGCCGCTCCCGCGCACCGTCCCGCCACACGAGCTCAGCTCCGGCGTCACTCCACCGCAGCCCCTGGCACCGCCAGGCCATACGCACTCCTCGCTCCGAGCCTCAGCCGACCGTGCCGGGCGCCGCTTCGACAACCGCCTCGACAACCGGCCTGACAACCGGCTCGAAGGAAACATCGGCCGCCCGCGCGGGGACCTCCACATCGCCCCCGAGCGCCCACTCGGCGACCCGTGACATCGTCCCCGCCGGGACGGCGTCGCTGATGCCCTCGGGGCGGGGACGCCGTACGTCGCGTGGGCATCGTGCGGCAGGACAACCCGGCGCCCCCGCGCCGGCGCGGTCCGCGCCGTGGCCGATACGCACATCGGCCACAACCAGGGCCTGCACGCCCACGACGCCACTCATCCCCCGATGATCGCCGCCCGCGGCCCGCCCCCACAAACGTATAAACTCACCGCAGGGGGCGGCATGGCGGAGCGTGACGGGACGACGACATGGAGTACCACGAGGCGCTGGCCCGCGCGGAACGCGCGACCCGCTTCGGCTGGACGGCCATGAAGATCCTCGCGGTGCTGCTCGCCGTCGCGGTGCCGGCGCCGGGGCTTCTGGTGATGCTGGGCGGCATCGCCGTCGCGTTGTCCAACTACTGACCACGCGCTGACCACGCACTGCCCACCGTTCGCCCGCTGTCGGCGAAGCCGCCGTACGCGGTCATTGGAGCCACGTGCTGTCGGGGCCGCCGAAGAGCTCGCCGGGCGCGGCGAGGCGCACCGTACGCAGTGGAGTCCCGATCCAGGCCGGATCGGACGCGAGGCCCGTCGTACGTTCCATGAGGGCGAAGGATTCCGCGCAGATGCGGTCCATGTGAAAGGCGACGTCTTCCGCCCACGCGGGAACCTCCGGTCGGGGGTCCAGCCAGTCCAGGTCCTCCAGCTCGAAGGGGTCGAAGGCGCCGTCCACCCGGCCGTCGACCGCGCGTATGACCTGATGGCGGGCGTTGACGTCCCGGTGGACGCTGAAGAACTCACCGCCGTCCGCCGACGCCCGCCGGGCAATCTCCGGCAGGCTGCCGTGATACCCCCACTCGATGGCGACGACGTGCTCCTTGACGGTGACCACGCGAAGCAGCTCGTAGTCCTCGTACAGATGATCCGCCTGCTCGTCGGCGGCCTCGGTGAACGTCATGAGCCGCGATTCCCCGGGATCACCGCCGAACGCCCGGATCACGTCGTCCTCGGACTTCCCGGCGACGACGGAGAAGGTATACGCCTCCGGCGCGTCCGTATCGGCCCACGCGTACCGAGCAACGAGGTCTTCCCACACCGCGACGTCTCCCTGGTCCCTGGAGTTGAGCGCTTCCGCCATCGAGCGGCGCACTCTACGGCCTTCGGGACGGTCCTTCGGACGGCCTTCCGGCGCGGTGACGGCTCTCGGTCACTCACGCCCTCGGAATGTCCCGCCCCGTCTGCCGGTACTCGATCAGCAGCACCCGACCGTCCAGGACGCGCTGCCCGACCAGTTCCAGCTCCGCCGCCGCCACGCCCGCGAAGAACGGTTCGCGGCCCGACGTCCCCACGAGCAGCGGGAACGTCATCAGCCGCAGCCGGTCGACGAGGCCCGCGTCGAGAAGCTGCCGGGCGACGGAGAGACTTCCCATGGTGCGCAGCGGTACGTCGCTCCCGGCCTTGAGCCGGCCGATCTCGCCGACGAGGTCGTCGTGGCAGACACGGGTGTTCGGCCACGAGGCCGTCTCCAACGTCCTTGAGAACACCACCGCGTTCAGCTCGCTCATCCGCTGCCACGACTCGTCCCGCGCCTCCTCGGGCAGACCCGCCAGCGCCTCGTACGTCCGTCGCCCGAAGACGACCAGCTGCGGCTCGGCCGACTCGGCGGTGATCCACTCCTCCAGGTCGGGGCCGAAGTACCCGAAGTACCCGGGGGAGTCCTCCCCGCCGGCCCATCCGTCGACCGACACGAAGATATCGACAGTCAGTGTCTGCACAGCTGCTCCTTCAAGCTCCTGGGGGCGGACGACCCCACCCTCAGGAGACGTCGGAGCCACACCGAGCTTTTCGACAGGAACCACGACCCGTCACCCGGCGGCAGCTCGTCCGGGACAGCCCTTAGGGGGGCCCCGACCCGTTGAGCCAGAACGCGCCGTAAAGCGCGGCGACAAGTATCTCCGCACCCAATATCACGTAGACAAGAAGGGGTTTGGCCTTGACCATCGCAGCAGCCAGGGGAAGCAGCAGCGGAAAAGCGGGCATCAGAAGTCTGGGCTTCGACCCGAAGTACCCGGAGGCGCCGATGGCCATAACGACCACAATGCCCGAGTAAATAACCAACGAGTGCGAGCGCGACTGCCTGAAAACTATTCGATGAAAAAAGAAAACAGCAAAGACCATCGCCACCAGCAACAGCGGCCAGACAACTTCGACACCGACGCCAGACGCCACGAAGCGCGAGAAAGAGACTCCCCCGTCGAATCCGTTGCCCCACCGGGCCTGGACATCGAGGTATCCGAATACGTCACCCTGCCGAACACCCACCCAGAGAACGAACCCAACAGCCCCCAGTGGCGCGACCACCCCAGCCACGACAACGCGCCACAACTCCCGGCCCCCGACGGCCCGTTCCTTCCTCCAACGCAGAACTTCCCGCGCTCCGGCGAAAACAACGGCCGCGGCCACCGCGAGCCCCACCGGCCGCGTCAGCCCGGCAGCGCAGGCAAGGAACCCCGCCGACAACCACCTGCCCCGCACGACTGAGTACAGCGACCAAGCCGCCAAGGCCACGAACAGCGACTCGCTATAAGCCATGGACTGCACGATGCCGACGGGAAGCGCGGCCCAAAGACAGACCGAGATCAGGGCAACGGGCTTGCTGTAGAGATGCTCCGCGATCAGATAGATCCCACAGGCAGCGAAGACGGACGCGACGGCGCTGATCAGCAACCCCGCATCCGCGAGGCCGATACCGAACGCCGCCGAAACCCCTTCCTCAAGCCACGGCAACAGGGGAAAGAACGCCGTACTCGACAGATGCCGCCCATCGGGCGCGACCAACGAGAAGTCGTATCCGTGCTGGGCGACGCGTTCGTACCAGAGGGAATCCCACCGCTGCGAGAGCAGTTCACGCATGCTCGCCCCGGCGGATCGCGACCAGATCCCCAGAACCAGGAGACAGAAGAGGCGCACCGCGCAGAACAGCGCGACGACGCGCAGCATTTCCCGGTTCACCGCGTCAAAAGCCCGCGCGACGAATCCCCTCGGAACTGAGACCTGACTCCCCTCAGCCGACCGCATCGACATCCGACCTGATTTCATCCGACTCTACTCATGAGGTGACCTGACAAGCCGACGTCCTCCGCAGGAGATGAGCCGCAAGCTCTCAGCATGATAGAGAGGGCGCCGGACACCACGGTGAGCCCGGTGAGCCGGGTACGGGCCCACGCCCGGACTCACAGTCTCCACAGCCGCGCGTCCTCGCCCACGGTGGCCAGAAATCGTCCGTCGGGCGAGAACGCCACCGACCGAAGGGCGTTGCGGTGACCGACAAGAAGGTCCCCGACAGGTCGTGGTCGGCGGCCACCCCGACAAGGAGAGCCACCTCTCCTTCGGACCGGCACTCGCCCGACCTGCCGCCCACGACGAAGGCGCACGTCCGCCCCGACCCGCGGCGCAGAACGAGCGTTGTGATCACGAGGTTCTCCATGGCCTTTGGTGTAGCGCGGGCGCAGCTGCGCCCGGATAGCGGGCGGCCGTAACCGGTCAGGCAGAGCAGGATTGTGGCGCGCAGGGCCTGGACGCCGCGGAAGCCGAGAGCTGCCCGATATGACAACTCAAACGTTTGATGACTTCAAGAAATGACCGCGCGCCATGCCAGAGCGGCTCGGATTACACGCGAGATTCCCCCTCGGGCGGTCCGGCACCGAAGATTACCCTGGGGGACCGGAGGAAGGCATGTCACGCGAACAGGTGACAACACCCGCGCTCCTATGTGTGATTTGCTTAGAAGCAGGTTCATGGAGCCCTTTCCATCCTCGGTCCGAGCCGGCGTGATGCAGGCAGAGGACGGCATGGACAAGGCTCGTGATGCGGGGCGTCCGACGCCCCCTTCTCCGGCCTCGTCCATGGACTTTAGGGTCGTTGTGGGCTTCGGGCTTTGCCATCCGTGCAGGGAACTTTGTCAGTGGTGCACCGCGTCGAGCCCGCGCCGCTTCAGGCGTGTAGCCCTTGCGTGTGCTGGGCGAAGCTGTTGTGCTGCGTGAGGGGATCGCGCCGGGCTGATGTCGGGAACGGGCCGTG
>NZ_JBITEV010000019.1:0-149179 GCF_044455465.1 Streptomyces sp. NPDC051217 | reverse complement strand
ACGCCATCGCGAACACCGGAAACGTCTCATACAACTCACGCCCCATACCCAGGCGTTGACTCCCCTGCCCCGTAAACAGGAACGCCACCTTGCCCTCGGTGACCGAGCCGATCACGGTCTCGGAGCCCACCAGCACCGCACGATGCTCCAGGACAACACGCCCCGTCATGGCCGAGTACGCCACGTCGAGGGGGTTCCCGTCCTCCATCAGCGCCTTGAACCGCTCGATCTGGGTCTCCAGCGCGAGCGGCGTCTTCGCCGTGACGACCACCGGAGCGACAGGCAACTCCCGCCGCTCGACCGGCTCTTCCCCGACCGGGACGGCTTCCTCGACGATCACATGCGCGTTCGTTCCGCTGATCCCGAACGACGACACACCCGCGCGGCGCGGACGGCCCTCGCTCGGCCAGTCCCGCGCCTCCGTCAGCAGCCGGACAGCGCCGGCCTCCCAGTCGACCTGCCGCGTCGGCTCATCCACATGCAGCGTCCGCGGAAGCTTCCCGTGGCGCATCGCCTCGACCATCTTGATGATCCCCGCGACACCCGCCGCCGCCTGCGTATGACCCATGTTCGACTTGATCGACCCCAGCCACAGCGGCTTCCCGTCGGGGCGGCCCTGCCCGTACGTCTCCAACAGCGCCTGGGCCTCGATCGGGTCACCCAGCGTGGTGCCCGTGCCGTGCGCCTCGACCGCGTCCACATCCGCCGCCGACAGACCCGCGTTCGCCAACGCCTGCTTGATCACGCGCCGTTGCGCGGGGCCGTTGGGGGCGGTCAGACCGTTGCTGGCACCGTCCTGGTTCAGCGCGCTCCCCCGCACCACCGCGAGCACCGGATGCCCGAGACGACGCGCGTCCGACAGCCGCTCCAGTACGAGAACGCCGACACCTTCCGAGCAGCCCATGCCATTGGCGGCGGCGCTGAACGACTTGCAGCGGCCGTCCGTGGCCAGGCCGCGCTGCTCGCTGAAGTAGATGAACATCTCGGGGGTGGACATCACCGTCACACCGCCCGCGAGGGCGAGCGAGGTCTCACCGGAACGCAGCGACTGGATCGCCATGTGCAGGGCGACCAGTGACGACGAGCACGCCGTGTCCATGGTCACCGCGGGGCCGACGAGGCCGAGGGTGTAGGACACGCGGCCGGAGACGATGCTTCCGCCGTTACTGCCGCCGGAGTAGTCGTGGTACATCACCCCGGCATAGACACCGGTCGCGCTGCCCTTGAGCGAGTCGGGAGCGATCCCGGCGCGCTCCAGCGCCTCCCACGACGTCTCAAGCAGCAGCCGCTGCTGCGGGTCGGTGCCGGTCGCCTCACGCGGACTGATGCCGAAGAACTCGGCGTCGAAGTCGGGGGCGTCGTAAAGGAATCCGCCCATACGGGAGGCGGTCTTCCCGGGTTTGCCGAGTTCGGGGTCGTAGATGTTCTCCACGCCCCAGCCCCGGTCCTCCGGGAATTCGGAGACCGCGTCGACACCGTCGTCGACGAGCCGCCACAGATCCTCGGGGGAATTCACTCCACCCGGGTAGCGACAGGCCATCGAGACAATGGCGATCGGTTCCTGGTCACGCTGCTCAAGCTCGGCGACGCGTCTGCGGGCTGTGCGCAGGTCCGTGGTCGCGCGCTTGAGGTAGTCAAGAAGCTTCTCCTGGTTGCTCACCAAAGCCACCCCGGGTCGAAAGGGCGTCGACACTTACGACGCGCGCTTGCCGGGAACGTTACGCAGGGTGAAAAGACCCCCCAACCCCTGATCGCCCCTAACGTGCCCCGACCCCGTGGCCCGGCCCGACCACCGGCTTCCGACCCCTGCCGTCCGGGCCGGTGTACGGCGCACACCGGCCGCACCGCAGTGCGCCGGGGCCATGCGGGCCGCGTGACTCAGTCCCAAGAGCCGGGCACCGTTGTCCCGCTCCGGATACGTCGGCGGTCGACGCTCGGCCCGAGCACAGAGACGCCGCGAACGGCGGCTGCCGAGGTTCCGTTTCTGTCCCGTACCTGCTGTCGGCAGGGTGCGGGAAAGCGCGTCGGCACACAGGCGCGAGGCGGCGTTCAGACCGCGCGAACAGCCGCGCGCCGACTGCGCCGGGCCTCTCGGCCCGGCGTCGGCGCGCTGATCGCGGCAGGAGTTGATCTGTCACGCGCGGTACGGGGCGGCTCCGCACGGCAGTTGGGGGCGAGGTCACCGCCCGAGCGGACACCGCGCCCCGGTGTCCGCTCGGGCGGTGCGGCTCAGTGCCGCCATTCCCTCTCGCGGCCGGCCGTCCAGGCGCTCGGCGGCGTGTACCGGACCTCGCCCCAGCCGGACTTACGCCTCTGCCGGGCGGCGGAGGACGCGACGACCTGCTCCCGAGTACCGGTCAGGGCGGACAGCACCGCGAGCAGCGCGGCGAGTTCCATCTCCCCGGGTGCGCCTCTGACGACGCGCACGAGGTGTTCGGCGGACGTCAGGGCGACGGGTTCCCGTACTCGCGTGTCGGCCACGTGGTTGGGCTGCATCATTTCCCTCCGGTGCTCCGAGAACAGCTACATCCGTGCTTTCTCCCGTTCGCCGGAGACGGCATTTCCACGGCGATGCGGGTACCGTCGTACGCCTGGCGCGCGACGGCGGGCACCAGGGGCGAGCCGGCTGTCGGCTACCGTCACACCTTCATTGAAGGGTCCTCCCGCACCGTCCTTCCAGCGGATCGACCCCCTAATCCCCGGGGCCCTCCCCCTAATCCGATGACCGCCGGGAACCCCCTTCAGCAGAACGGGCCGCCATTGCGGGCAGCACGAGCCACCGGCGGAGGGAGGGGTCGATAGGGGCCGGCAGGGGTCGCCACGCGCCCGCACACCCAGGAACGCTGGACGTAGCCTGAGGCAGAGGCTTCAGTCGGACCGATCCAAGGAACTTGATTGATGGCCGCCATATCCAGCAACAACGCCTCGAACTGGATTCGAGAGTTTCATCCGTCCGACCGGACGTCGCCCCGGATGATCTGCTTCCCCCACGCGGGCGGTGCGGCGAGCTACTACTTCCCTGTCTCCCGGGCGCTCTCCGGGCAGGTCGAGGTCCTCGCCGTCCAGTACCCGGGGCGTCAGGACCGTTACGCGGAACCGGCCATCGGCAATGTGGAGAACCTCGCCGCGGCGATATTCCGTGAACTTCCGCTGGAGGATCTGGACCGGACGTGGCTCTTCGGCCACAGCATGGGTGCCGCCGTCGCCTTCGAGGTGGCCCGGCTGATGGAACGGGAGCTGGACCGGTCCCCTCTCGGGATCATCCTGTCCGGCCGGCGCGCGCCGTCCCGGTTCCGTGACGAGACCCTCCACCGCCAGGGTGACGCGGCGATCATCGCCAACGTCCAGGCGCTCAGCGGGACCGACGCGACCGTCTTCGACGATCCCGACACGCTCCGCCTGATCATGCCCGCCCTGCGCGCCGACTACCGCGCCATCGAGACCTACCGGCCGTCCGGCACCCCACGGGTCGCCTGCCCGATCCACGTCTTCGTGGGCGACGCCGACCCGTTGAGCACGCTGGACGAGGCCGGCAGCTGGCGCGACCACACCACGGGCGGGTTCACCATGCGCGTCTTCCAGGGCGACCACTTCTATCTGACGGCGCGCCCCGCCGAGGTCATCTCCGCGATCTCCCAGCTGATCGTGCCCGCGCCGCCCCGCGTCTGATCGCACCGCCGCTGCCGCCGGGGGCGGTGGGACCGTGTCCGAACCGGATACCAACCCCGCCCACGGATCGACTGAACTCTCGCCTGTGTGTTGTGATCAGGCGGACACCGACGCAGCCGGTCCGGCAGAGTGGGAGAAACGCCGTGTTCTACTACGTACTGAAGTACGTGCTGTTGGGCCCCCTGCTGCGCCTGCTCTTCCGGCCGCGGATCGAGGGGCTCGAACACATACCGGCCGACGGTGCCGCGATCCTCGCGGGCAACCATCTCTCCTTCTCCGACCACTTCCTGATGCCCGCGATCATCCGGCGGCGGATCACGTTTCTCGCGAAGGCCGAGTACTTCACCGGGCCCGGCGTCAAGGGACGTCTCACCGCCTCGTTCTTCCGCGGCGTGGGCCAGATCCCGGTCGACCGGTCCGGCAAGGAAGCCGGCCGGGCGGCGATCCGGGAAGGGCTCGGGGTGCTCGGCAAGGGCGAGTTGCTGGGGATCTACCCGGAGGGCACGCGCTCGCACGACGGGCGGCTCTACAAGGGCAAGGTCGGCGTCGCGGTGATGGCCATCAGGGCGCAGGTCCCGGTGGTGCCGTGCGCGATGGTGGGTACGTTCGAGATCCAGCCGCCCGGTCAGAAGATCCCCAGCATCAAGCGGGTCACGATCCGCTTCGGTGAGCCGCTGGACTTCTCGCGCTACGCGGGCCTGGAGAACCAGAAGGCCGCGGTCCGCGCCGTCACCGACGAGATCATGTACGCGATCCTCGGGCTGTCCGGGCAGGAGTACGTGGACCGGTACGCCGCCGATGTGAAGGCCGAGGAGGCCCAGCGGTCGTCGGGGAAGAAGTTCCCGCGCCTGCGCCGCTGACGGCCGACGAGCCGGACGTGCGAGAGGGGGCGACGGCCGTCTTCGGCCGTCGCCCCCTCCTTCTTTTCGGTGCTTCCCGTGCCCTGCGACCCGACTAGGCCGTCACGGCTTGGGCGTGGCGTGCGGTGCGCACGTCACGTCGCGGCTGTCGAGCTCGCCGCTGAGCAGGTACGACTCGACCCGGTCGTTGACGCACGGGTTCGCCAGATTGGTGATGCCGTGCGAACCGGCGTCCCGCTCGGTGATCAGGCGTGAGCCCTCGAACCGCTTGTGCAGCTCGACCGCGCCCCCGTACGGGGTGGCTGCGTCGCGCGTGGACTGCGCGATCAGTACGGGCGGCAGCCCCCGGCCCGTCCGGACCTCGACGGGTGTCTGCTGCTCCACGCCCCAGGTGGCGCAGGGCAGGTTCATCCAGGCGTTGGCCCAGGTGAGGAACGGGTGGTCGCGGTGAAGCCGGGTGTTGTCCCGGTCCCAGGTGCGCCAGCTGGTGGGCCACTTGGCGTCGGCGCACTCGACGGCGGTGTAGACCGCGTTGCCGTTCTCCGCGGCCGCGTTGCCCACCGTGTCCGACAGGTCGGGCGCGGCGGCGTCGACGAGCGCCTGGGTGTCTCCGGCCAGGTACTTGCTCCAGGTGTCGGCGACCGGCACCCAGCTGGAGTCGTAGTACGGGGCGCTCTGGAAGAGGCCGATGAGTTCGGCCGGTCCCACGACGCCGCCGATCGGTTCCTTCTTGGCGGTGGCGCGAAGCTTCTCCCACTGCTTCTCGACCTTGGCGACGGTGTCGCCGATGTGGAACGTCGCGTCGTTCTCGGCGACCCACTTCTTCCAGTCGTCGAAGCGCGTCTCGAAGGCGACGTCCTGGTCCAGGTTGGCCTGGTACCAGATCTTCTCCTTCGACGGGTTGACCACGCTGTCCAGCACCATGCGCCGTACATGGGACGGGAAGAGCGTGCCGTAGACGGCGCCCAGGTAGGTGCCGTACGAGACGCCCACGTAGTTGAGCTTCTTGTCGCCGAGCGCGGCCCGCAGGACGTCCAGGTCACGCGCGGTGTTGGGCGTCGTCATGTGCGGCAGCATCCAGCCGCTGCGCTCCTTGCAGCCGTCCGCGTACTCGGCCGCGAGCTTGCGCTGGGCGCGCTTGTCGGCCTCGCTGTCGGGGACGGGGTCGGCCTTGGGAGCCTTGACGAACTCCTGCGGGTCGATGCACGAGATGGGCGTCGAGCGCCCGACCCCGCGCGGGTCGAAGCCGACGAAGTCGTACGCCTTCGCGGCATCCGCCCAGATGGCGTTCTTGGTCACGACGCGGCGCGGGAACGCCATGCCGGAACCGCCGGGGCCACCGGGGTTGTAGACGAGCGAGCCCTGACGCTCACCCTTGGTGCCGGTGTTGCCGATCCGGTCGACGGCTATCTTGATCTGCTTGCCGTTCGGACGGGCGTAGTCGAGCGGGACGCTCACGTAGCCGCACTGGATCGGCTTCTCCAGGGACCATTCGGCCGGGCAGTCCGCCCAGTCGATCCCCTTCTTCGCCGCGCGGGCGGCGGCCACCTCGGCTCCGGCCGCCTGGGCGTTCCGTGTCTTCTGTTCCTTGCTCTGCGCGGCCCCGCCACTGTCGGCGCGGCCGTCGGCGCTCGCCGAGGTGGCGGCGAGCGTGGTCGCTATGAGCGTGCCCGCGAGCAGAGTGCCGGCCGAGCCGAGCACTGCTGTGCGTCTCAAGTGGTACCTCCCCCTGTATGACGCGCCGCACGACGCGACGCTGTTCGTAGGGTTACCGAGGGGGATCCTTTCGTCTGTGTGCCAGTTGAGAACAGGCCAAACCGGCAATTCTTTGCCGAACCGATAGCCGGGCCGCCGGTTCCGCTCAGCGGTACAGCGCCGCCAGGGCGTCGTCCAGGACCCGGCGCAGCGCGCGGGCGTCCGGGGCGAGCGCGGTCACCAGCGCTCCGGGGCCGGCGAGCGGGGTGAGTACGGCGGTGTCGCCGAGCAGCCGCGGGGCCACCGGCTTCTCCTCGAACTCCGGTCTCACCAGCAGGAGTTGGCCGACGGCCCGGTGGCCGCCGATGACCGCTCCGCCGTCCCATCCGCCGGGTGCGCCGGGGCCGAGTGCGAGTTGCTGGTCCAGCAGCGGGCGGCCGGCGCGGTGCACGGTGATCCGGGTGGTGACGGTACCGGGCGCCTCGCCGTGCCGGCCGAGGATGAGTTCCTCGCGCAGCACCAGCCGGGCGGTGGGGCTGAGTTCTACGCGGGTGTGTGTCCGCAGGTCGCTGCCGGTGACCGAGATGAGCTGTTCGGGCAGCCAGTGCAGTACGGCGCTCTCGCCGACCGTGAGGCGCGTGTCGTAGCCCGCGTGGTCGGCGGGCCCGTCGCCCGTCCGGTGGCCGGGCAGCGCGATCATGGCGGCGGCCGCGTCGACGGTGAGCGCGGCCCCGTCCCGTACGACCGCTTCCAGGGCGAGCCGGTCGCCGCCGAGCGGCGCGCTCATCGCGCCGACGACGGTGACGCGGGCGGCCACGCCGGTACCCGTGCCCGGGACGGCGGTCGCCGCGCGCGTACGCCGCAGTGCGAGCGGTCCGGCGCTCTCCAGCACCGGCAGGGCCGTGCCCCCGCGGCCGTCGGGCGCGGCGGTGATCCGGGCGGTGGCATGGACGCTCATGCGGTCCAGGCGGCGAATCGCGCACGTACCCACTCGGCCACCGGTGCCACCCCGTCGGGGCCGGTGAGCGAGGTGAACAGGACGGGCAGTTCGCCGCGCTGCTCCTTGGCGTCGGACGCCATGCGTCCGAGGTCGGAGCCGACGTACGGGGCGAGGTCGGTCTTGTTGATCACCAGCAGGTCGGAGGTGGTGACGCCGGGCCCGCCCTTGCGGGGGATGTCGTCGCCGCCGGCGACGTCGATGACGAAGATCTGCGCGTCGACGAGTCCCTTGGAGAAGGTGGCGGTGAGATTGTCGCCGCCGGACTCGACCAGGATCAGATCGAGCGGTCCGACGGAGTCCTCCAGGTCCTCGACGGCTTCGAGGTTGGCGGAGATGTCGTCGCGGATCGCGGTGTGCGGGCAGGCGCCGGTCTCGACGGCCTGGATCCGCTCGGCCGGCAGGACCGCGTTGCGCAGCAGGAACGCCGCGTCCTCCCGGGTGTAGATGTCGTTGGTGACGACGGCGATGGACATCTGGTCGCGCAGCGCCCGGCAGAGGGCCGCGACGGTCGCGGTCTTGCCGGAGCCGACGGGCCCGCCGAGGCCGATACGCAAGGCACGCCGGGAGCCGTCGGGGCGCACCGCCCCGGCCCCGTGGCTGTGCGGGTCCAGATACGGGCCGGTGTACGGGTCGGAGTGGTCGAGGTGCACGGTGCGGCTCCTTCGTGGTCCTGCGGCGGGGGCGTGGTGGCCCGTGGTCGGGCGTTACGAGGCGAAGAGACGCACCGCCCAGGCCGCGTGCGCCTCGGCGGTGATGTCCAGCAGCGGAGCCGACGCGGCGGGCAGGGCGCCGGGCCCCTTCCGCACGGCTCGGTGCGCGGTGGCCACGGCGCGCCGCGCGGTCTCCTCGATGTCCGGTGCCAGCCGGGCGAGGACGCCGGTCGCGTCGAAGGGGTCCAGGCTCAGCAGCCGTACGGCGGCGGTGGCGGGGCCGCTGACCGTCTCGTACAGGACGCAGTGCGCGGCGTCCTCGGGTCCGAGACCGGCGGACCGCGCCGCGAGCCCGAGGACGATCGGCTGGTGGGCGCCGCGCGGGCGGGCCGCCGCCAGGGCGTCGAGCTCAGGTCCGGGCCAGGTGGCCCGCGCGGCGCGCATCAGCTGGCGGCCGAGCTTGCGGGCGGTGGCGCGCAGGGCGGGCGAGGGGGTGCGGGCGTCGGCGGCCTCGTCCAGGGCGAGAGGGTCGACGCCGAGTACGGCCGCCGCCGCGAGCGCGGCGGAGGTGAGTCCGGTGGTGTGGAGCCGGCCACGGCAGAAGGCCGCCAGGTCGCGGGCGTCGGTGAGCCGCCCCGCGCGGACGGCCGCCTCGGCGCCGCCCGAGTGGGCGTGACCACCGGCCGGAAACCGTCCGTCGGCGAGGACGAGCAGCGCGGCGCGGCTCATCAGAAGAGGAAGTAGCGCTGCGCCATGGGCAGTTCGGCGGCGGGCGCGGGTTCGACCACATCGCCGTCGATCGTCACCGTGAAGGTGTCGGGGTCGACCTGGACATGGGGCAGGGCGTCGTTCTGGCGCATGTCGGCCTTGCCGACGGAGCGGGTGTTCTCGATCGGTACGAACCGTTTGCCGAGGCCGAGACGTTCGGGGAGCGCGTCCTCGATCGCCGCCTGTGCGACGAAGTTGACGGAGTTGGACGCCGGGGCCGCGCCGGTCGCGCCGAACATGGGCCGGGGCATGACGGGCTGCGGGGTGGGGATGGACGCGTTGGCGTCGCCCATCTGCGCGTACGCGATCTGGCCGCCCTTGATGACCAGTTGGGGCTTCACGCCGAAGAACGCGGGGTCCCACAGGACGAGGTCGGCGAGCTTCCCGGTCTCGACGGAGCCGATCTCGTGGCCGAGTCCCTGTGCGACGGCCGGGTTGACGGTGTACTTGGCGACGTAGCGGCGGACCCGGTGGTTGTCGGCCCGGCCGTCACCGGGCAGCGCGCCCCGGCGCTTCTTCATGACGTGGGCGGTCTGCCAGGTCCGCAGGATCACCTCGCCGATACGGCCCATGGCCTGCGAGTCGGAGGAGATGATCGAGATGGCCCCGAGGTCGTGCAGGATGTCCTCGGCCGCGATGGTCGTCGGCCTGATCCGTGACTCGGCGAAGGCCAGGTCCTCGGGGACCGCCGGGTTGAGGTGGTGGCAGACCATCAGCATGTCGAGGTGTTCGTCGATGGTGTTGACGGTGTGCGGGCGGGTCGGGTTGGTCGAGCTGGGCAGGACGTACGGCTCCGACACCACCGTGATGATGTCCGGCGCGTGTCCGCCGCCGGCGCCCTCGGAGTGGTAGGCGTGCAGGGTCCGCCCGGCGACGGCGGCGAGGGTGTCGGCGACGAATCCGGCCTCGTTGAGCGTGTCGGTGTGGATGGCGAGCTGGACGCCCGTCTCCTCGCAGACGCCGAGGCAGGCGTCGATGACGGCCGGGGTCGCGCCCCAGTCCTCGTGGATCTTGAATCCGAGGGCGCCGCCGCGCAGTTGGGAGTGCATGGCGTCGCGGGACATCGTGTTGCCCTTGCCGAGCAGTCCGATGTTGACGGGGTACGACTCCAGGGCGGCGAACATCCGGGCGAGGTGCCAGGGGCCGGGTGTGACGGTGGTGGCCTTCGTCCCCTCGGCGGGTCCGGTGCCGCCGCCGACGAGGGTGGTGATACCGGAGGAGAGCGCCTGGTCGACGAGGGTCGGCGAGATGAAGTGGACGTGGGCGTCGACGGCTCCGGCGGTGAGGATCTTGCCGTTGCCCGCGACGATCTCGGTCTCGGGTCCGATGACGAGGTCGGGGTGGACCCCGTCCATGGTGTCGGGGTTGCCGGCCTTGCCGATGCCGGTGATCCTGCCGTCCCGGATGCCGACGTCCGCCTTGACGACGCCCCAGTGGTCGATGATCACGGCGCCGGTGATCACGGTGTCCGGCGCGCCTTCGGCCCGTGTCGTACGCGACTGGCCCATCGACTCGCGGATCACCTTGCCACCCCCGAACACGGCCTCGTCCCCGGCGAGTCCGGGGCCACCGGAGCGGTCCTCCTCGATCTCGACCAGGAGGTCGGTGTCGGCGAGCCGGATCCGGTCGCCGGTGGTGGGGCCGAAGAGGTCGGCGTAGACGGCTCTGCTCAGCTCAGGCATCGAGGGGTCCTCCGGTCTCGCCGCGCAGGCCCGGTACGACACGGAGTCCGGCGAGCGGGACGAGTTCGACGTCGACGGGGATGCCGGGTTCGAACCGCACGGACGTGCCCGCGGCCACGTTCAGGCGCAGGCCGCGCGCCGCCGCGCGGTCGAACCGCAGGCCGGGGTTGGCCTCGGCGAAGTGGTAGTGGGAGCCGATCTGGACGGGCCGGTCGGCGGCGTTGAGCACGGTGAGGCGGGTGACGGGGCGGCCCTCGTTGAGGGGCACGGCGCCGTCGGCGTACAGGATCTCGCCGGGAATCATGGGCTGCGCTCCCCCGTCAGACGATCGGGTCGTGGACGGTGACGAGCTTCGTGCCGTCCGGGAAGGTGGCCTCCACCTGGACGTCGTGGAGCATCTCGGGGATGCCCTCCATGACGTCGTCGCGGGTGAGCACCTTGCGGCCGGACGCCATGAGCTCGGCGACGGTACGGCCGTCCCTGGCGCCTTCGAGAAGATGCGAGGTGATCAGGGCGACCGCCTCCGGGTGGTTGAGACGCAGTCCGCGCGCCAGCCGCTTGGCGGCCACGTCCGCGGCCACATGGATGAGCAGCCGTTCCTGCTCGTGCGGGGTCAACTGCACGTTTCCACCTCACTGTTGCGGCCCGGTCCGGCGTGGAGCCTGTTGTTCGCCCACGTCGATTCAACACTCTGTTGAACGCGAACAGGGGCCGCACAGCCAGACATCGCACGTTACGGCGGAAGTTTTTCCGGCAGGTTAACCGGGCTTTTGCACGCCCATGGACATCAACCCGCGCAGGCCGTTCTGCAGGACCTCCACCGGGGCCTCGCCGAAGAGCGCCTGCTGGGCGGCGAAGCCCTGCGCCGTGGCGATCATCGTCCGGGCGACATGCTCCGCCGGGATGTCGTCACGCATCAGCCCCGCCGCCTGGTACGCCTCGACGACCTTGACCCAGGCGACGCGCACCGTCTCGTACCCGGTCCGCATCAGCTCCGAGAGCGACTCGTTGCGCAGGGTTTCCGTCCACACCTGGATGATCAGACGGGGGGCGTCCTTGCCGGCCGCGGTGCCCCGGACGCGCTCCCCGCCCAGCACCCGCCCCATCACCTCGCCGACCAGTACGTCGGGCGGGTCGGGCGGGCTCAGGCGCACGGCCTCCTCGAACGCCTCCCTGACGGTGTCGAGCACCTCGGTGACGATGGCCCCGATCAGCTCCTCCTTGCCGCTGAAGTAGCGGTAGACGGCGCCGGCGGAGAGGTCGACCTCGCGCAGCACGTCCTGCATCGACGTGGCGTGGAAGCCGTTGCGCGCGAAACAGCGCGCGGCGCCGTCGAGAATCTGACGCCTGCGGGCGTCCAGGTGCTGCTGCGATACACGGGCCATGCGATCAACGTAAAACGAACATTCCTTCTTGACAAGCCTCCGGCTCGCCGGTGACAGTGACAGCACCCCCAAAACGAACGATCCTTCTTTTTATAAGTTCCTGTGGACCGAAGCGAGGACACCCATGTCCGCCACTCCCACGCGCCGCATGATCGGCGTGATGCTCCTGATCCCGCTGATCGCCGCGCTGGCGCTCGCGGCCTTCGCCTGGCCGGCCGCCCGCGTCGCACCGCACGAGGTGCCGGTGGGCGTCGCCGGACCGGCCTCGGCGACCGCGCCGCTCCAGCAGGGGTTCGAGCGCCGGCCGGACGCCTTCGAGGTGCACCGGTACGAGGACGAGGCCGCGGCACGCGCGGCGATCGAGGACCGGGACATCTACGGGGCGGTGGTCGCCACCCCGCGCGGGCCGCACCTGCTGACGGCGTCGGCGGGGAGCCCGGCGGTCGCCCAGTTGCTGCGGGACGCCCTGACCGCGCAGGCACCGGAGGGCACCGAGGTCCAGGTGACCGACGTCGTCGCCACGCCCGCCGGGGATCCGCGCGGCAGCGCGCTGGGCGCGAGCGCGTTCCCGCTCACCCTCGCGGGCGTCGCGGCCGGCGCCCTGGTGAGCCTGCTCGCACTTCGCGGGATCCGCGCGGTGGGCGCGCTCTTCGGCGCGGCGGCCCTGGCGGGCCTCACCGCCACCGCCCTGGCGCACAGCTGGCTGGACGTGATCGCGGGCAACTGGTGGGCGGAGGCGGGGGTGTTCGGCCTCGCCGTACTGGCCGTCGGCTCGGCGGTGGCGGGCCTCGCCGCACTGTTCGGCCGTCCGGGCATCGGGCTCGGCGCGCTGCTGATGGTTCTGGTCGGCAACCCGCTCTCCGGGGTGTCGAGCGCGCCCGAACTCCTACCGGAGTCGGTCGGCCCGCTCGGCCAATGGCTACCACCGGGCGCGAGCGGTTCCCTGCTCCGCTCCGTCGCCTTCTTCGAAGGAAACGCGGCCTTCACCCCGGCCCTCGTCCTCGCGCTCTGGGCGGCCCTGGGCCTGACGGCGTTGGCGGCGGGAGCACGCCGCCAGGCCCCGGCCCCCGAGGGCCCGGGGACCCCGAGCCCGGCGATGCGGCCGGCACGGGCGGCGTAACGGCCGGGCACGCGACACCCGCCCGCGCGGGCGGCGCCCGGCCGGCCAACACGCCCCGCACGCACGGCGGTTCACACCAAAGGCGCGGCCCCCTCGGGCCGCGCCTCCCGTCATCGCCCGTCGGACCGCTCGCGTCAGCCCTGCGGCTCGTGCTTCGCCACGATGCCGAAGTCCGCGCGTTCGCCCGGAGCGGACGTCACCGAGCGGATCGCGCTCACCGAGGCGATCACGCGTTCCTCCGCCGCCGCGGCCTCATCGACCTTCAGGCTCTCCAGTCGTTCCAGGTCAGCGGCCGACACGAGGGCGACCAGCGGCTTGCCGTGGCGTGTCACGACCACGCGTTCCTCGCCGTAGACGACCCGGTTGATCAGGTCGGCGAGTTCTGCCCGCGCTTGCGTCACCGGAATTTCGTAGGCCATGGTTGCCATCTTACGACCTGTACGTCCTGTACATTTTTTACCGACGGACGAGAGCCGCGTCCGGCACGCGAGGAGAGGCACACCATGAACCGTCCTTCCGCCCGCTACGTCCTGCCGGAGTTCACCGAGCGGACCTCCGCGGGGACCCGCTCCCTCGACCCGTACTCCAAGCTCTTCGAAGGACGGATCATCTTCCTCGGCACCCCCCTGGACGACACCGCCGCGAACGACGTGATCGCCCAGCTGCTGCATCTCGAATACGCCGCGCCCGACCAGGACATCGCGCTCTACATCAACTCCCCCGGCGGCTCCCTCAGCTCGATGTCCGCCGTCTACGACACGATGCGGGTCGTCGGATGCGACGTCGCGACCACCTGCCTCGGCCAGGCGGCGTCGACCGCCGCCGTCCTGCTCGCCTCCGGCGCGCCGGGCAAGCGGATGGCGCTGCCCGGCGCGCGTGTCGTGCTCCAGCAGCCGGGGATGGAGGAGCCCGTGCGCGGCCAGCCGTCCGATCTCGCCATCCACGCCGAGGAGTTGATGCGGCTGCGCGCCCTGATGGCCGCCACGCTGGTGCGGCACACCGGGCAGAGCGCCGAGCGGATCGACGCCGACATCGACCGGGACACGATCTTCGACGCGACGGGCGCCAAGGAGTACGGCCTGGTGGACCAGGTGGCGCAGGACCGCAGGTCGTCCCTCGGCTTCAATCCCCCGCGGTGAAGCGCCGATGCTGCCACCTGAACTGCCGCCGCTGCCCGCGCTGACCCGCGCCGAGGGCGACTTCGTCGACAGCTACCTCCAGGTCGTCGACCTGGTCGGCCGGATCAACCCGTCCCGCGCCGACGACACCTACAGCGCGCTGCGCGCCGCACAGGCCCTGGTGTCCAGGGCCGCCGAACTGCGCGACGCGCTGACGCTGATGCACGCGCGAGGCGAGACGGAGCTCCACACGCCGACCCTGGACCGTACGCTCCGGGTACTCGACGGGGAGCGCAGGGCCAGGCGTGTCACCATGCCGCCGGACCCGCCGACTTGATACGGACCCGCGCCCCACATCCCCGCCCCACGACGGACTTCGGTCGCCGCGCTGCCCGTACGGACGCGTCCGTACGGGATTTGGCCGCTCGTTCGGCGTATCGACCCGTCCATGGCGATCGGACCGGCGACTTGCGACTAGCGATCGGCCGTCCGGTCGTAACGCGTCGCTGCGTCGCAGGTACAGCGCGTGAGCGGTCATATGAGCCGTTCGCCAAATGGGCCATACCAACCCAGATGGGCCATAAGTGACGAGAGTCACATCTCGTCGTTTCAACTCGGTTTTGCGCTGAGGCCGCGTCAAGATCCCTTGGACGACAAGCCCCCGCCACCTCGGCGGGGCGGTCCGGGTGGACGCCGAGTCCTGCCGCCGCTCCGGATGCCTGGTCGACACGAGTGGATCGGCAGGAGTGGAGGACCCGAGCAGCTCGGGGCGGTCCGACCATGGACCGCTCCTCGGGGTGAAGCCGCATCCGCGGCCGGACATCTTCGCCTGTCCGAACCCGACAGGTCATCCTTCACAGGCGGCTGACGAAGGGTTGCGCATGTCCGCGCAGACGCATGTCCCGTCGCTTCTCTCCCGGGCCGGTACCGCATCGGTCCTCCTCGCCGCCGTCGGCGGCACGATGCTGGCGCCCGGCGCCGTGTCGGAGGCCCACGCCCAGCCCGCCGCCACGAGGGCGCTGGATGTGGCCGCATCCAAGAAGGGCGCGCCGTACAAGTACGGGGCGACAGGTCCGCACCGGTTCGACTGTTCGGGGCTGACCGCCTTCGCGTACAAGAAGGCCGGCAAGAAGCTTCCCCGCACGGCGCAGCAGCAGTACAACCGCACGCGCCACATCTCCGCCTCCAGCCGCCGACAGGGCGATCTGGTCTTCTTCCATTACGGAAGGAGCGTCTACCACGTCGGGATCTACGCCGGCCGCGGCAAGATCTGGCATTCGCCCAAGAGCGGTCAGGTGGTGCGGCTCCAGCGCATCTGGTCCAAGAGCGTCCTGTACGGCCGGGTCCGTTGACACCCGGGCGTTCCGGAGGCTCACGCGGCCCGCTCAGCCCGGGGCGCGGACTGTCCACGGCAGGGTGATCCAGACCGTCTTGCCGCCGTCCGCGGTGGGTGTGACGGCCAGTCGGCCGCCGTGCTCGGCGGTCAGCGCCCGGATGATGACCATGCCGCGGCCGTTGTCCTGCTGGACCGCGGCCGGGAGCCGCTGCGGCCAGCGCGGGTGGCTGTCCGTGACTCCGACGCGCAGTTCCTCGTCGCGCCGCAAGGTGACGTCGACCGTGAACGTCGGCGAGGTGCCGAGGGTGTGCTGCACGGCGTTGGTGGCGAGCTCCGAGATGATCAGGCGAACCGTTTCGGCGGTGCCGGCATCGCACGGCAACCCCCATTCGGTGAGCACACGCGCGACGTATCTGCGTGCCTCGGAAACCGAGGCCGGATCGCTCGGCAGGGTGACGGATGCTTCCTGATGGTCTGCCATGGCGACGCTGTCCCTTTCCCACCGGGACGCAGACCGACCTATGGCTGTTGCCCGCGAGTACGTCCCCGGATTGCGCTCCGCGCCACATTGCCATCAACGGCACCCGGTGCACGGGCGATCCGCCGGGATACGCCCCCGTATGTCGCTCTAAGCGGTGAACCCTGCTACGCGAGACCGTATTTACGCGGGCTCAAGTTCCGGGCCCCGGCGACCGACAGACGACGGGTGCTCAGCCGGCCCCCGCCACGGCCCCGGCGGGCGCCGTCGCGATGATCGTGGCCAGGGCACTCCCGACCTGAGCGTCCGTCAGGTCGGCGCGGGCCGTGAGCCTGATCCGGGAGACCCCGTCCGGCACGGACGGCGGCCGGAAGCAGCCCACCACCAGGCCGGCCGCCCGGCAGTCGGCGGCCCACCGCACGGCCGCGTCCGGCGAGGGAGCCCGGACAGAGACGACTGCCGCGTCCGGTCGTACGGCGGTGAGCCCCGCCCCGGTCAGCCCGCGGTGCAGCGCGTTCGCCACCGCGCGCGCCCGGACCGCCAGCGACGGGTCCTCGCGCAGCAGCCGCAGGCTCGCGAGCGCGGCGCCGGCGGCGGCCGGGGCGAGGCCGGTGTCGAAGATGAACGAGCGTGCCGTGTTGACGAGTTGGCCGATCACCCGGGCCGGGCCGAGGACCGCGCCGCCCTGGCTGCCCAGCGACTTGGAGAGCGTGACCGTGGCGACCGTCCCCGGGTCGCCCGCCAGACCCGCCGCGTGGACGGCGCCACGGCCGCCGTCGCCGAGGACGCCGAGACCGTGCGCGTCGTCGACGAGGAGGGCGGCGCCCCGCGTACGGCACACCTCGGCCAGCCGCGCGAGCGGCGCCGCGTCACCGTCCACGGAGAAGACCGAGTCGCTGACAGCCAGGGCCCGGGAACCCTCATACGTTTCCAGCGTCTTGTCCACCGCCTCCGGATCGGCGTGCGGTACGACCACGGTCTCGGCGCGCGAGAGACGGCAACCGTCCACGATCGAGGCGTGGTTGGCCGCGTCGGAGACGACGAGCGAGCCGCGCGCGGTCAGCGCGGTGAGGGCGGCGAGGTTCGCGGCGTACCCGGAGGACAGGACGAGCGCGGCCTCGAAACCGCAGAAGCCGGCCAGTTCACGCTCCAGTTCGGCGTGCAGGGCGGTGCTTCCGGTGACCAGCCGCGAGCCGGTGGCACCCGCGCCCCAGCGGCGTGCCGCGTCGGCCGCCGCGCCGGTCGTCACCGGGTGGTGGGTGAGCCCCAGGTAGTCGTTGCTCGCGAGGTCCAGCAGTGTGGAGCCGGCGGGGCGGGGGCGTAGCGTACGGACCAGACCCGACCGCTCACGCCGGCGCGCCTCGTCGTCGATCCAGCCGAACGGGTCCGGCGGCGTCGACGGGGACGGCATGCTCGGCACGGGCGGCTCGGCTGGCACGGGGGAAGTCCTTTTGTAGGCAGCCCACAGACCCTAACCGTGGACCGCTCCGCTCCGGGTGTGGTCATACACACACCTGAATGCACCTGTCTTGTGGGATTCATCCTTGGCCCGGAGGCCCGCCGTAGGCCAGGATCGGCGCCATGGACCTGCTGAACACACTGGTGGAGAAGGGCCTTCGGCGAGAGCTGCCGTCGCGCGAAGAAGCGCTCGCCGTGCTGGCGACCTCCGACGACGAACTGCTCGAAGTGGTGGCCGCGGCCGGGAAGGTGCGCCGCCAGTGGTTCGGGCGGCGGGTCAAGCTCAACTATCTCGTCAACCTCAAGTCCGGGCTGTGTCCCGAGGACTGCTCGTACTGCTCGCAGCGGCTCGGGTCCAAGGCCGAGATCCTCAAGTACACCTGGCTGAAGCCCGACGAGGCGTCCAGGGCCGCCGCCGCGGGAGTGGCCGGCGGGGCCAAGCGTGTCTGTCTGGTCGCGAGCGGCCGGGGGCCGACGGACCGGGACGTCGACCGTGTCTCGCAGACCATCGGCGCGATCAAGCAGCAAAACGCCGACGTCGAGGTCTGCGCCTGCCTCGGGCTGCTCTCGGAGGGCCAGGCGGAGCGGCTCAAGGCGGCGGGCGCCGACGCGTACAACCACAACCTCAACACCTCCGAGTCGACGTACGGCGACATCACCACCACCCACACCTACGCGGACCGGGTGGAGACGGTGCGCCACGCGCAGGGTGCGGGCCTGTCGGCCTGTTCCGGGCTGATCGCGGGCATGGGCGAGAGCGACGCCGACCTGGTGGACGTGGTCTTCGGACTGCGCGAGCTGGACCCGGACTCGGTGCCGGTCAACTTCCTCATCCCCGTGGAGGGCACACCGCTGGCCAAGGAGTGGAACCTGACTCCGCGGCGGGCGCTGCGCATTCTGGCGATGGTGCGGTTCGTCTGCCCCGACGTGGAGGTCAGGCTCGCGGGCGGGCGTGAGGTGCATCTGCGCACGATGCAGCCGCTCGCGCTGCACCTGGTCAACTCGATCTTCCTCGGTGACTACCTCACCACCGAGGGCCAGGAGGGCAAGGCGGACCTGGACATGATCGCGGACGCCGGTTTCGAGGTCGAGGGCACCGACACGACGACGCTGCCCGAGCACCGTGGCGGCGGCGGGTGCGCGAGCGCGTGCGGTTCGTCCGGGGACGCCACCGCTCCCGCGGCCGAGCCGGTCACGGCACGGGTCACGGCGCCCGCCGGGGCTCAGCCGGCGTCGGCCCGCACCGACCTGGTGACCGTGCGACGGCGCGGGGCCGGTACCGATCTGGCGCCCAATGCCTGACACGGCTGCCCCGTCCGTACCGGCTCCGGGCGAACTCCTGGCGCTGGACCGGGCCCATGTCTGGCACCCGTACGGCCCGATGCCCGGCCGCACCGACCCGCTGGTCGTGGAGTCGGCTTCCGGCGTACGGCTCCGGCTCGCCGAACCGGCGCACGGGCAGCGCGAGTTGGTCGACGGCATGTCGTCCTGGTGGTCGGCGATCCACGGCTACAACCACCCGGTCCTCAACGAGGCGGCGCACGGCCAGCTCGCCCGGATGAGCCATGTCATGTTCGGCGGGCTCACCCATGAGCCCGCCGTCCGGCTGGCGGCCCGGCTGGTGGAGATCACCCCCGAACCGCTTCAGCACGTCTTCCTCGCCGACTCGGGATCGGTCTCGGTGGAGGTCGCCGTCAAGATGTGCCTCCAGTACTGGCGTTCGCTGGGCCGCCCGGCCAAGCGGCGGATGCTGACCTGGCGCGGCGGCTACCACGGCGACACCTGGCAGCCCATGTCGGTGTGCGACCCCGAGGGCGGTATGCACGGCCTCTGGTCGGGAGTGCTGCCGCGCCAGATCTTCGCCGACGCGCCGCCCGCCGACTTCGAACGGTACGACGAGACGTACGCGGACCATCTGCGCGGCCTCGTCGCGCGCCACGCCGACGAACTGGCCGCCGTGATCGTGGAGCCGGTCGTGCAGGGAGCGGGGGGCATGCGCTTCCACTCCCCCGACTATGTGCGGGTGCTGCGCGAGGCCTGTGACGAGTACGGCGTGCTGCTGATCCTCGATGAGATCGCGACCGGCTTCGGCCGCACCGGCGCCCTGTTCGCGGCGGAGCACGCGGGCATCAGCCCCGATGTGATGTGCGTGGGCAAGGCGCTGACCGGCGGTTATCTCACCATGGCCGCGACGCTGTGCACGTCGGAGGTGGCGAGAGGCATCTCGCGCGGCGAGGTGCCGGTCCTCGCGCACGGGCCCACGTTCATGGGCAATCCGCTGGCCTCGGCCGTGGCGTGCGCCTCGATCGACCTGCTGCTCGGCCAGGACTGGCAGGGCGAGGTCGAGCGGATCGAGGCGGGGCTGCGCGACGGCCTCTCCGAAGTGACCTCGGTGCCCGGGGTGAAGGACGTGCGGGTCCTCGGTGCCATCGGCGTCGTACAGCTGGACCACGAGGTGGACATGGCGGCGGCGACACGGGCGGCGGTACGCGAGGGTGTGTGGCTGCGGCCGTTCCGCGACCTCGTGTACACGATGCCGCCGTATGTGACGGACGACGACGACGTCGCGCGGATCTGCCGCGCGGTGGCGGCGGCGGCACGGGAGGCCTGAGATGCCCGTACTGATCGTCTCGGGGACCGGGACGGAGATCGGCAAGACCGTCGTCACGGCGGCCGTCGCCGCGGTGGCCCTGGCCCAGGGCCGCACGGTCGCGGTGCTGAAGCCCGCGCAGACCGGTGTCGCACCCGGAGAGCCGGGTGACGTGGACGAGGTGATCCGCCTGGCGGGCGGCGTCACCACGGTCGAACTGGCCCGGTTTCCCGAGCCGTTGGCGCCCGCGACGGCGGCCCGGCGCGCCGGCGCGCCGCCCGTACGGCCCGAGGAGATCGCCGAGACGGCCGGGAAGCTGGCGACCGAGCACGACCTGGTGCTGGTCGAGGGCGCGGGCGGACTGCTCGTACGGTTCGACGACGAGGGCGGCACACTCGCGCACGCCGCCCGGCTGCTCGCCGCCCCGGTGCTGGTGGTGGCGCCCGCCGGGCTCGGCACGCTGAACATGACCGCGCTGACGGCCGAGGCGCTGGACGCGCGGGGGCTCACGGCGCTGGGTGTGGTGATCGGCAGCTGGCCCGCCGTGCCGGATCTGGCGGCGCGCTGCAATCTGGCGGATCTGCCGGGTGTCGCCGGTGCCCCCCTGCTCGGGGCGGTGCCGCACGGCGCGGGCGCTCTCGCCGCGCCGCGGTTCCGCGCGAGCGCGGGTGACTGGCTGGCTCCGGCGCTCGGCGGGGACTGGGACGCGGCGCGGTTCGCGGCCGACGCCGCGCTGGCGGACACGCCTGCGCGGCGCGGCGCCTGACATGCGGGGATACCGTAACGAGTTGCGTCCCGTGAGCTGCTGAGCGGAGCCGTACAGGGAAGAATCATGGTCACGCCCTGTACGCCGGAGGAGATCCGCCCCATGCACCTACGCAACCGCAAGGCCCCCAAGGACTCCGTGCACCACCCGCTCTTCGCGCGCTTCTACGCGCGGATGAGCGTCGCCGCAGACACCAGGGGCGGCATCGCCGCCCACCGCGCGGAGCTGCTGCGCGGTCTGTCGGGACGGATCGTGGAGGTCGGCGCGGGCAACGGGCTGAACTTCGCGCACTACCCGGACGCGGTCTCCGAGGTCGTCGCGGTCGAACCGGAGCGCAGCCTGCGGCAACTGGCGGTACGGGCCGCGATGCGGGCCAAGGTCTCGGTGGACGTGAGGCAGGGCACGGCGGAGGCGCTGCCCGTCGAGGACGAGGGTTTCGACGCGGCCGTCACCTCACTGGTGCTGTGCACCGTACGTGACGTACCGCAGGCCCTCGCCGAGATCCGCCGAGTCCTGCGCCCCGGCGGCGAGCTGCGGTTCTTCGAGCACGGGCTGGCCCGGGAGCGTGGTCTGGCGGCGGTGCAGCGGGTCCTGGACCGGACGGTGTGGCCGAGGCTCTTCGGCGGGTGCCACACGGCGCGGGACACCCTGGCGGCGATCCGTGACGCGGGCTTCGAGCTCGGCGCGTACCGCTCGCTGCGGGTGCCGGATCCCGGGCCGCGGACGCCGACCTCGCCGTGTGTGCTCGGTGTGGCGTACCGGCCGAGGGCGGACCTGGTCTGACGGCGTCCCGGCTCGTCGCGGGTCCTAAGGGCTGTCCCGTAATCCCCGGTGGATCAGCGCGCGGCGTCAGATGCGGTACATCGCAAGGCGGAGGGCCGTCCTCGTACCGGGCGTATTCGGGCGATCCGACAACACGGCGAGGTGCCGTAGCTGTCGTCGTGCGCCCGCCGGGGATTACGGGACAGCCCTTAGAGACTCCAGCCGCGCAGTTCCTCGGCGATGCGCCGTACGTCCGCCGTGCCGTCCTTGACGAGCTTGGCCAGATCCCTGACCTGCTCGGGCGAGGTGACGACCTTCAGACCGCTCGCGACGAGATAGCCGTACGCGACGGCCGAGGCGTACATCGCGTTGGACCTCTCCAGTGCCGGCACATGGAGCAGGCTCTGGAGCAGGGCCGCCGCGCGGATGTGCGGGTCGGTGTAGACGGGGGTGCCGAATATCTCCGCCTCGTGCCGGCTGACGGCGGCCACGAGGGCACCCCAGTCGGTGACTTGGGGATCGCCGGGCATCTTGTGCTCGGCGACCATCAGCAGCCAGGAGAGATCGATCCGCAGCGTCGGGTCGGCGCGTGACGGCAGTTCGGGGGAATCGGCGTTTTCCATGGAGGGCAGCTGTCAGTAGAAGGCGGGCGTGGGGAGTCCGGCGATGATCAGTATCCCCGACCTGGCGGAACGGTGTGGATGAGCAGTGCGGTGATGTTGTCCTGCCCGCCCGCGTCCATGGCGTACCCGATCAGCGCCCGCGCATCCTCAAGGAGGCTGAGATAGGCCGGTGTTGAGCGCCGGTGGCGAGCGAGCACGGCCCGCGGCGCGTCGGCGTCCGGCAGATGACGCGTCAGTCCGTCGGTGCACAGCAGCAGCCGGCCGGGTCCGCGCGGCCGGTAACTCCGCACCTGGGCGGCGGGTTCGCCCGCGTCGGCGCCCAACCACGCGGTGAGGGCGTCGTGTCGGCCCGAGTCGTCCTCGGTCAGCGCGACGCACGTCCCCTCGTCGGGCAGCCAGTACGCGCGGCTGTCGCCGATCCAGGCGCACCAGATGCCTTCGGGGCCGACGATGCCCGCGACGTACGTACAGGCCGGGGCCGCGTGCACCGAGGCGGCGAGCGCGCTGACGGCCCGGCCCGCGTGGGCGGCGGCGTCGGCCAGGACCGTCTCGGGCAGAGTCCCCTCGCGCAGCCCCTTCGCCAGATGGGCCGCGCCGACGGTGGTCGCGACCTGTGCGGCCCGCTCCGCGCGAGGCGACATGGAGACCCCGTCGCACACGACGCCGATCGTCCAGTCGCCGCTCCCGGTCAGGACCATCGCGTCAGCGTTGAGGCCGCGCCGCTTGCCGCGGTCGCTGACTCCGGCGGCGCCGGTACCGAGGGTGGTTTCGAGGTGGGAGCGGAAGGAGGGCTGGAGTTCACCGCAGTCCCAGCAGAAGCCGTCGGGGGCGACGGTCCCGCCGCACGCGACGCAGTCCGGAGGCCCGGCCAGGTCGTTCATCGGCCCCGCGGCCCGCCGGGACCCGGACCTGGACGCGGTCTCAGTGCGTGCCCTCGCGCCCCGTGCCACGGCCGTTGCCGCCTTCGGTGTCCCGGTCCGCGCTCCGGTCCGCGGGAGCGGCGGCGTCCGTGCCGAACTCCTCGGTGAACACGGACTCGTACTGCTTCATGAAGTCGGCGGCGGACTCGACGAAGGTCTTCCCGACCTCGCCCACGTCCTGCCTGACGAGCTCCTCGATGTAGCGGTTCACGCTCATGCCGCGCCGACCCGCCTGCCGCCGGGCGGCCTCCGCGGTGGTCTCGTCCACGCGTACGTTCAGCTGAGTCTTCGCCACCCCAACAAGCTAGCGCGCCAACGCTAGCGTCTGCAAGTGTGCCGATTTCCCGGGGCCACGGCCGATTACGCCATTAGGGTCACGCCTGTACGCACTGTTCCCCGTTCGATGTCACACACCCTTACGAGGAGACCTCATGACCAGGCCCTTCCGTTTCGGAGTGAACATGGTGACGCCCGCGTCGGGCACCGACTGGAGCAAGCGCTGCAAGCGGGCCGAGGAGCTCGGATACGACGTCATCCTGGTGCCCGACCATCTCGGCATGGTCGCTCCCTTCCCCGCCCTGGTGGCCGCGGCCGAGGCGACGGAGCGCCCCCGGCTCGGCACATTCGTCCTCAACACCGGCTTCTGGAACCCGGCGCTGCTCGCCCGCGAGATCGCCACGACCGACGCCCTCACCGAGGGCCGGCTGGAGATCGGTCTCGGTGCGGGTTACGTACAGGAGGAGCACGAGCGGGCCGGGCTCCCTTTCCTGCCGCCCGGCGAACGTGTCGGCCGGCTCGCCCGTACGGTCGAGGCGCTGGAGGGCCTGCTGGGCGACGAGAGCCATGTGCCCCCGTCCACGCAGCGGCCCCGGCCGCCGCTGCTCATCGGCGGCAACGGTGACCGGGTGCTGCGGCTGGCCGCCCGGCACGCGGACATCGTCGCCTTCACCGGAGCGAAAGCGCGGGCGGGCGCCATGATCGCTCTCTCGGCCGAGGAACTGGACGAACGCGTCGCCGCCTACCGCGGTTTCGCCGCCGGACGCGAGACCCCCGCCGAGCTGAATGTGCTGCTCCAGCTGGTGGCCGTGACGACGGACCGCGCGGCGGCGGTACGGCCCCTGCTGCCGTACCTGCCGGACATGACGGAGGAGGAACTGCTGAAGGTGCCGTTGCTGGCGGCCGGCACGGTGCGGGAGATGGCGGAGCAGCTGCGGGAGCAGCGTGAGCGGTACGGCTTCTCGTACCTCACGGTCCTCGACCCGTACATGGAGGCGCTCGGCCCGGTGATCGAGGAGCTGCGGGGCACCTGACGGCGCGGAGAGGCGGGGCGGGCCGGCGGACACGCTCTAGCATGGGCCGTTCGCTCAGGACATGACAGAGGCCATGCCCCCAGGGCGTGTCCCCGTTCGCCACCGACCGAGAGGTGTGAGCGTCCGCCCATGGGCGACCCCTCCCCGCACTCCGCCGACCGGCACCCCACCGACCGGCACCCCACAGACAGCCGCGGATATCGCGCCGCCCTCCGTCCCCTGGCCGACCATGGGACGGAGGTGACCCGATGACCGAAGTGCTCCTGCTTCTCGTGGCGGTGCTGCTCGCGCTTACCTGTGGGGCCTTCGTCGCCGCCGAGTTCTCCCTGACGACGGTCGAGCGCAGCGACCTCGAACAGGCGGTCGAGAACGGCGAGCGTGGTGCCGCGAGCGCCATGAAGGCCGTACGCAGCCTCACCTTCCAGCTCTCCGGCGCCCAGTTGGGCATCACGGTGACCAATCTGGTCGTCGGCATGCTCGCCGAGCCGTCGGTGGCGAAGCTGATCCGCGGCCCGGTGAAGGCGATCGGCTTCTCGTCGTCCGTGGCGTCGTCACTGGCCCTGGTCATCGGTACGGCCCTGTCGACGGTCGTACTGATGGTCGTCGGCGAGCTCGTCCCCAAGAACTGGGCCATCTCCTCGCCGCTCACGGTCGTCAAGGTGGTCGCCACGCCGCAACGGTTCTTCACCGCGGCCTTCCGCCCGTTCATCAGCCATCTCAACAACACGGCGAACCGCCTGGTACGGCTGCTGGGCCTGGAGCCCACCGAGGAGCTGGCCTCCGCCCGCAGCCCGAAGGAGCTGGTCGCCCTCGCCCGGCACTCCGCCAAGGAGGGCGCGCTGGAGGCGGACACCGCCGAGCTGTTCGTACGGACCCTCAATCTCGCCGAGCTGACCGCGGAGAACGTGATGACGCCCCGCGTACAGGTCACCGCGCTCGACGTACTCGCCACCGCCGAGGACGTCGCCAACGCCACGCGCGCCACCGGACTCTCCCGCTTCCCCGTCTACCGCGACAGCCTCGACACCGTCGTGGGGGTCGCCCACATCAAGGACGTGCTGAGGATCCCCGACGAGCGCCGCGCCCGTACGAGGGTGTCCGAGGTAATGCGTGAGCCCCTGCTCGTACCGGAGTCGCTGACCGTGGACCGGCTGCTGGACCGGCTCTCCGGCAACCACACCATGGCGGTCGTCATCGACGAGTACGGCGGCACCGCCGGTGTGGTGACGCTGGAGGACATCGTGGAGGAGGTCGTCGGCGAGGTGCGCGACGAGCACGACCCGCACGAGACGTCGGACCTGGCCCGCGCCGGGGAGGACGCCGACGGCCGCGACCTGTGGTCGGCCGACGGCGCCGCGCGCTTCGACCAGCTGTGGGACATCGGGCTGCGGGTACCCGAAGGGCCGTACGAGACGCTGGCCGGGCTCGTCGCGACCGAACTCGGACGGATTCCCGTCGAGGGCGACCGCGTGGAGCTTGGCGGCTGGCGTATCGACGTGGTCGACGCCTCGGGGCGGCGCGCCGCCCGCGTCCTGCTGCACGCGCCGCTCCCCCGGCCCGACGGCGAAGAGGAAGAAGACGACGACAGGGGGGCGGGACGGTGACCGCGATCCAGTTGCTCGTCGGCCTGCTGACCCTGGTCGTCAACGCCTTCTTCGTCGGGGCGGAGTTCGCCCTGATCTCGGTGCGCCGCAGCCAGATCGAGCCGGCGGCCGAGGAGGGTGACCGGCGCGCGCGCAGTGTCCTGTGGGGCCTGCGGCATGTGTCGGCGATGCTCGCCGCCGCTCAGCTCGGCATCACGCTGTGCACGCTGGTGCTGGGCATCGTCGCCGAGCCGGCCATCGCGCATCTGCTGGAGCCCCTCTTCGACGCCGTGGGCGTGCCCCACGGGGTGGTGCACCCGATCTCGTTCGTCATCGCGCTCGCCCTGGCGACGTATCTGCACATGCTGCTCGGCGAGATGGTGCCCAAGAACATCGCCCTGGCCGAACCGGTGCGCACCGCGCTGGTCCTCGGCCCGGCGCTGGTGTGGCTGTCCCGCGTGCTGCGTCCGGTGATCTTCACGGTCAACGCGTTCGCCAACGGGCTGCTGAGACTCCTGCGTGTGGAGACCAAGGACGAGGTGTCGGCGACGTTCTCCGACGACGAACTGGCCCGGATGGTCACGGACGCCGGCGACGCCGGTCTCCTCGACGACCGCGCCGCCGAGCGCCTGCACGACGCGCTGGAGCTGGGACGCAGGCCGGTGCGGGACGTGGTCATGCCGCTGGAGCGGGTGGTGACGGCGGGGGTGGGGACCACCCCCGTGGAGCTGGAGGAGCTGGCGGCCGAGACCAGGTTCTCGCGTTTCCCGGTGGTGGACGAGTCCCGGCGGATCCTCGGGTATCTGCATGTGAAGGACGCCCTGGACGCGATGCCGCGCGACGAACCGTTTCCGGTCTCCGGGTTGCGGACGATCGCCCAGGTGCGCGCGGACACCCCGATGGACGACGTCCTGACGGCGATGCGCCGCAGCCGTACGCATCTGGCCGCCGTGCAGGACGAGGATGGCCGGCTGGAGGGTCTGGTGACGATGGAGGACGTGCTGCGCGAGCTGGTCGGACGGCATACGCAAGGGAGTTGACGCCCGTCCGGGAGCGCCCGGGGCGCGCGATACGATCGCTGCGCCATGGAGAAGAACGCCACGTACACCAGCCTCGTCGCTCTCGGGGACTCGTTCACCGAGGGCATGTCCGACCTCCAGCCCGACGGCTCGTACCGGGGCTGGGCCGATCTGCTGGCCGCCCGGCTCGCCGACCGTACGCCCGGCTTCCGGTACGCGAATCTCGCCGTACGCGGCAAGCTCATCGGCCAGATCCTCGACGAGCAGGTGGACACCGCCGTCGCGATGCGGGCCGACGTGGTGACGCTGGTCGGCGGGCTGAACGACACCCTGCGCCCCTCGTACGACGCGGGACGGGTCCTCGGGCAGCTGGAGGAGTCGGTGGAGCGCCTGGCGCCGGCCTGCGGGCAACTGGTGCTGATGCGCAGCCCCGCCCGCCGGGGTACCGTCATGGAACGTTTCCGGCCCCGCTGGGAGAAGCTGTTCTCCTTCATCGACGAGCTGGGCGCGCGGCACGGCGCCGTGGTCGTCGACCTGTACGGGGCGCGGGTGCTCGGCGAGCAGCGCATGTGGGACGTGGACCGGTTGCATCTGACCGCCGACGGCCACCGCAGGGTCGCCGAGGCGGTGTGGCAGGCGCTGGGCGGGGAACCGGCCGACGACTGGCGCGCGGAGCTGGCACCCGATCTGCCCCAGGGCTGGCTGATGCGGCGCACGGGGGACGCGCGGTTCGCGCGGCAGTATCTGGGGCCCTGGATCGGCCGGCGCCTGACGGGCCGGTCGTCGGGGGACGGCAGACCGCCGAAGCGGCCGGAACTGCTGCCGTACGAGCCGCTGCCGGGCGACGCGGGCATACGGCACGAGCAGGCGTAGGACCTGTCCCGTCCGGCGGAGCTCCGGGCCCGGATCTGTAGGGCGTAATCACAGGTCAGGCAAAGCGTCCTCACATGAATGGCGAGCAGGCTCTGCGTTGTTGTCCAAGCGAGAGGAACGCCATCATGAACGACTACGACCCGACAAGCTCACCGGCCGGGCAGGCCACGGCGACCGTGGCCGGACAGGCACGTCGGCCGGGTGTGCGGCGGTTGCTGTCGACGAAGAAGAGCAAATGGATCGTGGCCGCGGGACTGACCTGTGCGGTGGCCGGAGTCACCGGTGCCGGTCCGTCCGCCGCGGCGGCTTCCTCGTCGCCCGCGCCGGCCGCGGCCACGGCGTCACCGACCGCGGCCCCCACCCCGCCCTCCGGCGGCGGGCCCGTGGCCGAGCCGTCCGCCGGCGGCGCCACCGGCATCGTCGACACCACGTCCACCTCGGGCTTCACGATCTCGACGGCGACGGGTGTGAAGGTGACCGTCGACAAGGCGTCCACCACGACGTACAAGAAGGGCACCCACCGCATCCCGGCGAGCGCCGTGAAGAAGGGCGCGAGCGTCCTCGTCCTGGGGACGGTCGACAGCGCGACCATCGCGGCCACGCAGGTCGTCGTGCAACCCGGGGGCGACGGCGGAGCCGCGGCCGCCAAGGCGGCCGGAGTCGTCCCCTTCACACAGGGGACACCGTCTCCGGACAAGTCCGTCGGTGAGATCCCGGCCTACACCGAGGGTGAGGGGACGATTCTCAGCGGGACGACGGCGTACAAGGCGACGAAGGCCGCGCAGTCCCTCGTCCCCGGAGGCGTCGCCAACCGTGTGGTGAAGCTGAGCGGCGGCGAGTACGAGGTCCACAACGTCGGCGTCAACTGGCCCCACCACATCTTCGTCAGCAAGGACTTCAAGGTCCTCGGCTACGAGTAGGCCCGGCCTGCTCCGCATCCCGGGGGGCGGCGCGGGCAGCCCCCCGGGCCGGAGGCGTCATCCGCGCCCTGGGCCGTGTCTGACAAATCCCGCCTGGCGCGCGACGCCCGGCACGCACGCTCGCCGCGTTGCCGGACTCGTCCGAGTACGTCCAGTACGAGAATGATCCTCCGCCCTACGGGCGGACGGCGCTATGTGCCAGACACGGCCTCGTCCACCCTCGCGCGGGGGGACGAGGGCGCGCCGTGCGGGTCTGAACTGCGGTTTCACCGACCATCCGAACGGGTCGACCACCCAGGGTGACCCGGTATGCTCCGTCCACGTGACTGCTGCGTCTGTGAAGCCCCGTATCCCCAATGTCCTCGCCGGCCGCTACGCCTCGGCGGAGCTGGCCGTGCTCTGGTCCCCCGAGCAGAAGGTGAGGCTGGAGCGGCAGCTGTGGCTCGCCGTGCTGCGGGCCCAGCGGGATCTCGGCGTCGAGGTGCCCGAGTCCGCCCTCGCCGACTACGAGCGGGTGCTCGACCAGGTCGACCTCGCGTCGATCGCCGAGCGCGAGAAGGTCACCCGTCACGACGTGAAGGCGCGGATCGAGGAGTTCAACGCGCTCGCCGGTCATGAGCAGGTCCACAAGGGCATGACGTCGCGGGACCTGACGGAGAACGTCGAGCAGTTGCAGGTCCGGCTCTCGCTGGAGCTGATGCGCGACCGTACGGTGGCCGTGCTCGCGCGTCTCGGGAAGCTCGCCGGGGAGTACGCGGAGCTGGTGATGGCGGGCCGCTCGCACAATGTCGCCGCGCAGGCGACCACCCTCGGCAAGCGCTTCGCGACGGCCGCCGACGAGCTGCTGGTCGCGTACGGCCGGCTGGAGGACCTGCTCGCCCGCTATCCGCTGCGCGGTATCAAGGGCCCGGTCGGCACGGCGCAGGACATGCTGGACCTGCTCGGCGGTGACACGGCGAAGCTCGCCGACCTGGAGGGACGGATCGCGGGGCATCTGGGCTTCGGCCACGCCTTCACCTCGGTCGGTCAGGTGTATCCGCGTTCGCTGGACTACGACGTGGTGACCGCGCTGGTGCAGCTGGCCGCCGGCCCCTCGTCGGTGGCGAAGACGATCCGGCTGATGGCCGGGCACGAGCTGGTCACCGAGGGGTTCAAGCCTGGCCAGGTCGGCTCGTCGGCGATGCCGCACAAGATGAATACCCGCTCCTGCGAACGCGTCAACGGGCTGATGGTGATCCTTCGGGGCTACGCGTCGATGACGGGCGAGCTGGCGGGCGATCAGTGGAACGAGGGCGACGTGTCGTGCTCCGTCGTACGCCGGGTGGCGCTGCCGGACGCGTTCTTCGCGTTCGACGGGCTGCTGGAGACATTCCTGACGGTACTCGACGAGTTCGGCGCGTTCCCGGCCGTCGTCGCCCGTGAGCTGGACCGCTATCTGCCGTTCCTCGCGACGACGAAGGTGCTGATGGCCGCCGTACGCGCGGGGGTGGGCCGGGAGGCCGCGCACGAGGTCATCAAGGAGCACGCCGTCGCCTCCGCGCTGGCGATGCGTGAGCGGGGCGCGGAGCGCAACAAGCTGCTGGACAAGCTCGCCGCCGACGAGCGGATGCCCCTGGACCGGGGGCAGTTGGACGCGCTGATGGCCGACAAGCTGTCGTTCACGGGAGCGGCCGGTGAGCAGGTCGCGGCGGTGGTCGCGCGGATCGAGGAGATCGTGAAGAGGCACCCGGAGGCCGCCGGATACACACCCGGGTCGATCCTCTGAAGCCGGAGGAGCCGGCCGCCGCCCGCGACCGCGTCATCCCCGACGTGGCCGCGGCCGGTCTGGGCGTGCTCTTCTGCGGGATCAACCCCGGCCTGATGTCGGCGGCGACGGGCCACCACTTCGCCCGCCCGGGCAACCGCTTCTGGCCGGTGCTGCGCCTGTCGGGCTTCACCCCGCGGCAGTTGGCGCCGTCCGAGCAGGACGAGTTGCTCACCTACGGCCTCGGCATCACCAACGTCGTGGCACGGGCGACGGCGCGGGCGGACGAGTTGACCGACGAGGAGTTCCGTGAGGGCGGCCGGCTCCTGGTGGCGAAGACGGAGCTGCTGCGGCCCCGTTGGCTGGCGGTCGTCGGCATCACCGCGTACCGCACCGCTTTCGGGGAGCGGCGGGCGGTGATCGGCCCGCAGACGCGGACGATAGGCACCACCCGGATCTGGGCGCTGCCCAACCCGAGCGGTCTCAACGCGCACTGGACGGCGGAGACGATGGCGCGCGAATTCGGCAGACTGCGCGTCGCGGCGGAGCTGCCGGACCGGAGGCCGGATGCGGTTTAGACCCTGGCCCTGCTGTCTGCCTTCCGCACTCAGCCATCCCGTGGATGATCTTGCGCGCGGAGAGCGCCCGACCTGCGATGGAACGACGGGCGCTCAGGGCATAGCTACGTCTGGTGCAACCGCGCGGCCAACACCGGAATAGCAGCGATAAAGTCCTTGGTCGGTTGGTGCGGCTCGGGTACCTCGCGCGGGTCGGTCGGCGGGCGACCGGCGAGCCGAGAGGGCAGACGTCCTCGCGCTCACCGCCCGGAAGGCAGAGCGACGCGTCCCGCCGAGCGTCCGCGCTGATCTGCCTGTGGCGTTGGACTTCCCGCAGCAGCACCGCAGTAGTGCGTACTTCCTGGAAATCGACCTCAGCACCGAACCGCCGACGCGCATCCGGGAGAGGTGCCGGTGCGGCGTGAGGTGCGGAAGAAGGAGCTTGCGCGACTGTTCGGAGCCTTCCCGAGGAACAACAGGAATGTGAAGCAACATGCTTAGGGTGACGATTGACATCTACTGAGGCGGCAGCGAGTGATGAGTTGGATATATGCGCCCCATGGTGATCTCTTGATCAGTTATCTGGTCCGGTCACAGCTTGATCCGGTGTGACGAAGTCGGAGCAATACACCGTGATGCCTGATACCTTCAAAGACCATCGCTGACGGCACATCACCTCGATACTCTTGTAGGGCCTGCTGGCTGGGCAAAAACAGCTGCATCAATGGTTCGGGAGGCATCGTCATGAGTCCAGATGAAATGCGTGCAAGGCTTGCTGAACTGACGACCGAGGCTGATGAGTTGAGAGCATTTGCAGATGCCGTAGAACGTGGCGACCACGATGACGAACAAAGCATTGCCGCTGCGGTGGCGCGACTGCTTCCCATCCCAGAACCCAAGAAGGGTTTTTTTGGCGGCACAAAGGGAAAGAGCCGCCAAGAGCAAGAGCGGGAACGCATCGACCTGGTTCGACGAGCCCAACGCTCCACACTCATCCTGCACGCACTTAATCGCGTGAATAAGGAGATCTACCCAGAAATCCACGAATTGAAATTCAAGCTTGCAACTCTGTAGTCAGCAGCCAAAGGCAGGGCTGTTGAAGAGTCCAGCGGAAATGACGGCCTCTTCTACGTTTCTTCGATCAACATCGAGACTCTCGGACCGCACAAAGCGGATATCGCTGCCCCTGGACAGCCAAGAAGCATACCGAAACGAATATTGTGCGGACTCCACCAGTCTTGCAGCCATGCGTTCGGAAGAGCATTACTCTCGATACTTCTCGCCAAGGCAATATCTAACGCACCTGCCCACGCGAAGAACGCCCAGTGAGATCGTTCGGGCACCTTACCCACCGCTGCGCGTCGCGGCGGAGCTGCCGGACCGTACGAGCGGGCCCGGCCCGTACGGCGACTGAGGACGATCCGCAGACCCCGTACAGCGGATCCGGTGGAGCCGTCGGGCGTCCGCCGCGACCGGCCGTTCCGCGGCCATTTCACGGCCATTTCGCGGCTGATTCCCCAGCCACGAAAGCCGCGTTACGGCATGCTCCGGATGCCTTTCCGTCGTCCGTTAGCCGCCTCGGCGACCACCGAGTACCATCCGGCAGACACGCGCACGAGCTGGGAGGACATACCGTGGGGCGGCTGACCGGCGGAGACCCTTCCTTGTTGCGGCGGATCAACTCCGCCGTGGTGCTGCACGCCCTGCGAGGGGCCGACTGCCCCACCTTCACGGATCTGACCCGGATCACCGGTCTGTCGCGGCCGACGGTGGAAGGTGTCGTCGAGGGGCTGATGGAGCTCGGCCTGGTCGTGGAGTCGGCGCCGGGCGAGGGCGAGGCCCGCAGACAGGGCCGGCCGGCGCGCAGATTCCGGTTCCGGGCCGAGGCCGGGCATCTGCTGGGCATAGAGATCGGGCCGCACCGGGTCGCCGCGCTGCTGTCAGGTCTCGACGGCCGGATCATCGGCGCCAGTTCGCGCGAGGCCACGGAGACCGCGTCGGCGGACGAGCGGCTGGACCGGGTGCGGGTCGTCGTCGCCGATGTGCTGCGCCGCGCGGGGGTGGCGCGCAGTTCACTGCGGGCCGTCGGGGTCGGCTCCCCCGGGATCGTGGAGGCCGACGGGACGGTGCGGCTCGGTACGGCGCTGCCCGAGTGGACGGGCCTGGCGCTCGGCGAGCGGCTGAGGCGTTCGTTCCGTTGTCCGGTACTGGTGGAGAACGACGCCAACGCGGCGGCCGTGGCCGAGCACTGGAAGGGCGCGGCCACCGACTCGGACGACATCGTGTTCGTCCTGGCGGGTCTCAGCCCGGGGGCCGGCTCGCTGATCGGCGGCCGGCTGCACCGCGGCTTCGGCGGCGCGGCCGGTGAGATCGGGGCGCTGCATCTGCTGGGCCGCGAGGTGACGCCGGAGACGCTGCTGTCGACGACCGACGAGCCGCTGCATCCGCTCGACGAGCGGGCGGTGGCCCGGGTCTTCGCGCTGGCGAAGCAGGGGGACATCGGGGCGAAGCAGGCGATGGAGCGGTTCATCCAGCGGCTGGTGCACGACGTGGCCGCGCTGGTCCTGGCGCTCGACCCCGAGTTGGTGGTGATCGGCGGCTGGGCGGCCGGTCTCGACGGCGTACTCGACCCGCTGCGCGACGAGTTGTCCCGGTACTGTCTGCGCCCGCCGAAGGTGACGCTGTCGTTGCTCGGCGAGGCCGCGGTGGCGACGGGCGCGCTGCGCCTGGCGCTGGACCATGTCGAGGAGCAACTGTTCGCCGTCGACGGGACGGTGACGGCCCGCCGCTGAGACACGCGACGGGCCGGAGGTGCGGAGGAGCGACCAGGTCAGGAGGCCTTGCGCTCGTCGGTGTGGTGGCTTATCTCCACGTCACCGGTGTCCCCGAAGGTGAGCCGGCAGGTGTCGGCGCGGTAGGTCGCCACCGAGACGGCGGCGGTACGGCCTCCGGCGAGATAGCGGGTGGTGACGACGAGGACGGGCGCGCCGGGCAGCCGGTCGAGCTCCTTGGCGTCGTCCACCCGGGCCGAGCCCAGTTCCACCGCGCGGTCCTGGCCCTCCATGCCGAGCCGCTGGAGCTCACGCAGCACGCTGCGCGCGCGGGCGGGGCCCGAGGGAATGTCTATGGCGGGCAGTTCGGGCACCGACGCCGACGGCACGTACAGAAGCTCGGCCGCCACGGTCTGTCCGTGCGTCACGCGCGTCCTGCGGACCGTGTGGACCTCGTCGGCCGCGTCCGTCCCGAGCATCTTGGCCACAGCGGCGGGCGCCACGGCGGAGACCGAGTCGACGGGCTGCCACGCGTCCGGGTCCGCGCCCGGCCACTCCTGCTGGGTGGTCGACACGTCGACACCCATACGCGGCGGCGCGACGGTCGTGCCGACGCCGCGGCGGCGCTGCAACCGGCCTTCGAGTTCAAGCTGTTCGAGAGCCTGACGGAGCGTCGCGCGCGCGACTCCGAAGCGCGCGGCGAGGTCACGCTCGTTGGGCAGGACCTCCCCGACCGCGAAATCGGTGTCCAGCGCCTCGCCCAGCACGGTCTTGAGATGCCAGTACTTCGGTTCCGGCACCGTTTCGAGCTGCCTGGTCCCCACCGTGATCCTCCGCAATCGCCGTGTCCCCGGCGGCTTTTCCATGCACTTGTTTATTAAAGGTTCCTGCACTAACTCTCCGAGAGTAGGACGGCCGACCGCCTTGGTCAAGACCAATCCTGCGGGCATTGCTCGACAGAATCGCACTGTGCCACAGATCGTTCACGCAGAGTTCGCGGCTTTGGCGTGAAACGACGGCATCAGCAGGTGAGAGCGTCGGGGGTGGGAACCCGAGGTGTCGGGACGGCCGCGTAAAGGCATGCCAAAAGACCTGTCACAGGGGCGTGACCGGCTCGTTCTCCGGCACCCGTCGCCCCGCGCGCTCGGCGGCGATGACGGCCAGGTTGAAGCCGACCATGCCGACGCCCGCGACGGCGGCGAGCCTGCCCCACTGCCTGCCGGTGAGGGCGCGCAGCGGCGCGGTGGCGCCCCGGGCGACGAGCGGGAGGAGCAGCAGGCAGGCGATGCCGTAGCGGAGGGCCTGGCCTCCGGCGTGCGGGTAGTCGCCGAGGACGCTGTTGGCGGTGAAGGAGGCGCCGACGAGCGTGCGGGCGAAGGCGGCGAGGAGCATCCCGGCCGGGGACGAGCCGGGGGAGGTGGCTTTTATGGCGGCGACGCTACGGATGAGGGTGGTCCGGTTTAAGGTCCACTTCCATGACGGTATCGGGGACCACTTCGGGTGAGGGCGCGTCGGACGGCGGCGCGGCCGGCAAGGGCGAGGGCAAGAACAAGAGCGAGGGCGAGGGCGAGGGCAAGAGCGACGGCCCGGCGGGCGGTCCGAGTTCGTGGGCCGGCGCGTGGGACGTGCTGCTCGCCTCCGCGCCCGCCCGCCGGCGTGGGCGCGTGCTTCAGTCGGCCCTGCGGGAGGCGGTGCGGTCGGGGCGGCTCGCGGCGGGCATCCGGCTGCCGTCGAGCCGTGAACTCGCCGCGGATCTCGGTGTGTCGCGGGGCCTGGTCACGGACGCGTACGAACAGCTGACGGCCGAGGGCTACTTGCGCAGCGGGCGGGGTTCCGGGACATGGGTGGGCGACGCCGTACGCGCGGCTGCCCGGAAGACCCGCGACCGGGCACCCCATCCACCCGGCGCGCGGGCCGACTTCGTACCCGGCACACCGGACCTGTCGCTCTTCCCGCGCGCCGCGTGGGGCGCGGCGCACCGGGCCGTACTGGCGCGGCTGCCGCACCGGGCACTCGGCTATCCGGATCCTCGCGGCCTGCCGGAGCTGCGTACGGCGCTGGCGGCGCTCCTGACCCGGCGGCGCGGGGTGGTGGCCGATCCGGAGCGGCTGCTGGTCTGTTCCGGGGTGGCGCAGGCGATGACGCTGCTGGGCTTCGCTCTGCACGGGCGCGGGGTGCGGACGGTGGGGCTGGAGGATCCCGGGGCACCTGAGAACATCGCGGTGCTCGGCGCGGCCGGTCTGCGTCCCGTGCTGCTTCCGCTGGACTCCGAGGGCCTGGTGCCGGGCGCGGCGGCGCGGGCGGGCGTACGGGCGGTGGTGGCGACCCCGGCCCATCAGTACCCGTCCGGTATCGCGTACTCGGCCGCACGCAGGACCGAACTCCTCGACTGGGCACGGTCGGTGGACGGCTTCGTCCTGGAGGACGACTACGACGGGGACTTCCGCTACGACCGGGCGCCGGTCGGCGCGTTGCAGGGCCTGGACCCGGAGCGCGTCGCGTACATGGGCTCGGTCAGCAAGTCGATGGCCCCGGGGCTGCGGATCGGCTGGCTGCTGGCGCCTCAGGAGCTCACGGAGGAACTGGTCGAGCGCAAGCGCACCATGGACCTGGGCAACCCCGTGCTGGAGCAGGCGCTGCTCGCGGACTTCGTCGAACAGGGCGGCTACGACCGCCACTTGCGCCGCTGCCGGCCGGCGTACCAGCGGCGCCGGGACACGCTGACAGCGGCGCTGGGCGAGCACTTCCCGGGCACCGAGGTCAGCGGCATCGCGGCGGGCCTGCACATCATCGCGCTGCTGCCGGAGCGTTACGGCCCCGAGGCGCGGTTCCTGGCGCGGGCGGCGGCGGCCGGTGTCGCGCTGCGCCCGCTGGCGTACCACGGGACGGCGCGCCCGGACGACGGCAAGGTGCGGCTGGTCATGGGGTACGCGCACCGGTCGCCGTCCGAGATCACGCGCGGGGTGGGGCTGCTGGCGCGGGCGGTCGGGCGGGGCTGATCCGCACCGCTCCCGTGGGCGGGTTGTTCACCCGGGGTTCGCGTACCGGCCGCTGCCGGGCGCTACGTATGGCACGTCACACCAGGCACACCGCCCCCACACCTGGCCTTCTCGACGCACCGCCACCAGCGGTCGCGCCGAGACCCGCACCGAAGCCCGCACCGATCCCGCCGCAGGAGGCACATCGATGACGAACAGCCCCCGGAATCCCGCCACGGACCGCCGCACCGTACTGCGCGGCTCCCTCGCCGCCTCCGCCGCACTGGCCCTGCCGACGACCGCCGCGGCCGTGGCCGGGACCGTCGCGGGCGCCGCACCCGCCCAGGCGCTCTCCGGCCGGCCGACCGCCGACTGGGGTGTCCAGGTGGGCGACGTCACCTCGTCCTCCGGTCTGGTGTGGATCCGTTCCGACCGTCCGGCGCGGATGGTGGTGGAGACCTCGGCGACCAGTTCCTTCCGCCACAGCCGCACGTGGCACGGCCCGGTCCTCGGCGCCGGCAGCGACTTCACGGGGACGACGCCGCTGCGCGGGCTGCCCGCAGGTGAGCAGGTGCACTACCGGGTGACGCTCGCCGATCCCGACGACCCGCGGCGTACGGGCGAGCCGGTGTACGGCACGTTCCGTACGGCTCCGGCGCGGCGCCGGCAAGGTGTGCGCTTCCTGTGGTCGGGCGACATCGCCGGCCAGGGCTGGGGCATCAACCCGGACATCGGCGGCTACCGCGCGTACGACGACATGCGCAGGCTCGATCCGGACTTCTTCCTGTGCAGCGGCGACACCGTCTACGCGGACGGCCCGCTGGAGCCGTCGGTGACGCTGCCGGACGGGCGGATCTGGCGCAACATCGTCACCGAGGAGAAGTCGAAGGTCGCCGAGACGCTGAACGAGTACCGGGGGCAGTTCCGTTACAACCTGCTCGACCGGAACGTCCGCCGGTTCAACGCGCAGGTGCCGACGATCGTGCAGTGGGACGACCACGAGGTGCGCAACAACTGGTACCCGGGCCAGATCCTGGACGACGTCCGGTATCAGGAGAAGGACGTCGACGTGCTGGCGGCGCGCTCGTTCCAGGCGTTCGGCGAGTACTTCCCCGTGACCACGCTCCAGGCGCGCGGCGAGGACCGGCGGGTGCACCGGGTGGTGCGGTACGGGCCGCTGCTCGACGTGTTCGTACTGGACATGCGCTCGTTCCGGAACGCCAACTCCCCCGGCCGGCAGGCCGACGACACCACGGGCATCCTGGGCGCCGAGCAACTCGAATGGCTGAAGCGTGAGTTGTCGCGTTCGCGCGCGGTGTGGAAGGTGATCGCGGCCGACATGCCGATCGGACTCGTCGTACCGGACGGCACGGCGAACATCGAGGCCATCGCGCAGGGGGACCCGGGCGCGCCGCTGGGGCGGGAGCTCCAGATCGCCGATCTGCTGCGGTTCATCAAGCACCGCCGGATCACCGGCACGGTGTGGCTGACGGCGGACGTGCACTACACGTCGGCGCAGCACTACGAGCCGGAGAAGGCGGCCTTCAAGGACTTCGCGCCGTTCTGGGAGTTCGTGTCGGGCCCGCTGGCGGCCGGCGGTTTCCAGGCGAACGCGCTGGACTCGACGTTCGGGCCGAACCGCGTCTTCGTGCAGGCCCCGGACCGGGCGAACGTCTCGCCGATGGAGTCGTCGCAGTACTTCGGCGAGGTCGACATCGACGGCGGCAGCGGCGAGTTGACGGTGCGGCTGCGGGCGCAGGGGAACAAGGTGCTGTTCAGCAAGGTGCTGAAGCCGGGCCGGGTCGGCCAGTAGCTCCCCGACTCCTCCGGGAGGCCGTACGAACGCGCGGGTACCGCGAGGTGCCCGCGCGTCCGGGAGCAGGTAATCTCACCGGTGTGCACGGGGATGGCCAACGCACGCCATAAATCGGCCAAAAGTAGTTGATGGGGGAACAGAAGCATCTTTTACCCATCAGTCACAGTACGTTCGTGATCGCGCAACACCATTGGGTCACAGTGAGGTCATGACCGATGTGACTCCATCGAAGAGTGCCCGCCGCCCCCACCACTGGCGCCGGGATCTCGTCGAGCTGGCCGCCCTGTTCACGGCGGTCGCGGTCGCCGACGCTGTCGCGAACATGATCGTGCACGGACCGGACGGCCCCATCCTGCTGGTCGCCTCCGCGATCGCCCTTGCCATCACGGCCGGATTCCACACCTGGTGGTCACGGCACCATGGCGCACACCCCCTCGACGCACACCCTGCTGACGCGCCGTCGGGCGAGTGGGGCGACCTGCGGGCCGGCGCCGAGACCGACGACGAGGCCGACAGCGCCACCGCGCTCTGGCGGATGCGTGCCACGGTGCGCGACGCCCCCGGTTCGCTGGCCGCGCTCTGCACCGTCCTCGCCCGCCGCGGGGTGGACATCCTTACGCTCCAGACCCACCCGCTGGCCACCGGCACGGTGGACGAGTTCCTGCTGCGCGCGCCCGCCTCGCTGCCCGCGCGCCGGCTCACCGACGAGATCTCCCGCGCGGGCGGCAGCGACATCTGGATCGAGCGCGCCGACGCGCACGAGCTCGTCGACGCCCCCACCCGGGTGCTCGGCCTCGCCACCCGTACGGCCCTGGACGCCGCCGAACTGCCCCTGGCCCTGCGCCAGTTGCTCGGCCGCTGCACGATCCACTCGCTTCCCGCCGTCTCCCTCACCGGCCGGCCGACCGGCGAGTACGCCCCCGTCGAGGGCATCCTGGAGGGCACCACGATGCGGATGCGCGACCCGAACGGCGGCGTGATCAGCGTCGAGCGCCACCACCTTCCGTTCACCCCCGCCGAGTTCGCCAGGGCCCGCGCCCTGGTCGAGCTCGACGCGCGCCTCGGCCCGCGCGTCCCGCGCGGCCGGGACGTCCTGACGCTGCCCGAGGGCAACGCGATCACCGTGCGCCGCGCGGACCAGAGCGACGTCGACGCGGCGTCGGCGATGCACGAGCGCTGCTCGGAGCACACCCTGGGCCTGCGCTACCACGGGCCCGTCGACGACACCGACCGCTATCTGGACCATCTGCTGAGCCCGCGCCACGGGCGGACGCTCAAGGTCCAGACGGCGTCCGGACGCCTCGTCGCGCTCGGCCATCTGCTCTGGGACGGCGACGAGACCGAGGTCGCGCTGATCGTCGAGGACGCCTGGCAGCGGCGCGGTATCGGCTCCGAGCTGCTCGGCCGGCTCATCGCGCTCGCCGTCGAGGCGGGCTCCACCAGCGTGTACGCCGTCACGCAGGCGTCCAACACCGGGATGGTCGCCGCGATGCGCGGACTCGGTCTGCCCCTCGACTACCAGATAGAGGGTGGCACGCTCGTCGTCACCGCCCGGCTGAAGGGGACGGACGAGGCACCGTACGGGACTCAGGAGATCGCCCTGCGCGACCAGGCCGGGCGCTGAGCGCCTCGGTCAGATCCCGCCAGAGGTCTTCGACGTCCTCCAGGCCGACCGACATCCGCAGCAGCCGGTCGCTCACCCCGGCCGACCGCCGGTCTCCCTCCGCCACGACGCGGTGGCTGATGGAGTCCGGATGCTGGATGAGCGAGTCCACGCTGCCCAGGCTCACCGCCGGAGTGATCAGCCGCACTCCCGCGATCACCTCGTGCGGGTCCCCGTACACCTCGAAGGAGACCATCGCGCCGCCGATGGCGGGGTAGTGCACCCGGGCGATGCGCGGGTCGGTCACCAGTCTGCGGGCCAGGTCGGCCGCGGTGGCCGAGGCGGCCCGTACCCGTACCGGCAGTGTGGACAGACCGCGCAGCAGCAGATAACCGGCCATCGGGTGCAGGACACCACCGGTCGCGAACCGCACCTGTCGCAGTCCCCGCGCGAACTCCTCGTCGCACGCGACCACACCGCCGAGGACATCGCCGTGGCCCCCGAGATACTTCGTCGCGCTGTGCAGCACGAGCCGCGCGCCGTGCTCGACGGGCCGTTGCAGGACGGGCGTCGCGAACGTGTTGTCGACCAGCAGCGGAATCGAGCCGCAGTCGTGGGCGACGGCGGCGATGTCGACCTCCGCGAGGGTCGGGTTCGCGGGGGTCTCGACCATCACCAGCCCGGTGTCCGGGCGGATCGCGTCGGCGATGCCCGCCGGATCGGTCCAGGTGACCTCCGTACCGAGGAGCCCGGCGGTCAGGAGGTGGTCGCTGCATCCGTACAGAGGCCGCACCGCGATGACATGGCGCAGCCCCATGCCCGACCGTACGAGCAGGACCGCCGTCAGCGCCGCCATGCCGCTGGCGAAGGCGACCGCGCTCTCGGTGCCCTCCAGCCGTGCGAGCGCCGTCTCGAACCGGGCCGTCGTCGGGTTGTCGAGGCGCGCGTAGACGGGCGGTCCTTCGGGGCGTGCGCCGGTGGCGGCGAACTCGTCTATCCGCGCGGCCTCGGCACGGGTGTCGTACGAGGGGTAGGTCGTCGACAGATCGATCGGCGCCGCGTGCACACCGAGCCGCGCGAGATCCTCGCGCCCCGCGTGCACGGCCTCGGTCGCGAGCGCTCGGGGAAGGGGCCGGGAGAACGTCCCGGCGAGGGGGGCGGCTACGGGATCGGCCGTGCCGCCGGCATCCATGGGGTCCATGGGACCCACTCTGAACATCCGGCGGGAAGCATGGGGGATCCTCCGTGCTACGTTCGCCGGATGAGCGAGTCGGTCGTACTTGACCCGGTCGATCTGCACATTCTGCGCCTGTTGCAGAACGACGCGCGGACCACCTACCGGGAGATCGCCGCCGAGGTCGGGGTGGCCGCGTCGACCTGTCTGGACCGGGTGACGAGGCTGCGGCGGTCCGGGGTGATCCTGGGGCATCAGCTGCGCCTCGATCCGGCCAAACTCGGCCGTGGGCTCCAGGCTCTGCTGTCCGTGCAGGTCCGGCCGCACCGCCGTGAGCTGATCAAGCCGTTCGTGGAACGGATACGTGGCCTGCCCGAGTCCCGCGCGCTGTTCCATCTGACCGGGCCCGACGACTATCTGGTCCATGTGGCGGTGGCGGACACCGCGGACCTCCAGCGGCTCGTGGTGGACGAATTCACCTCACGGCCCGAAGTGGCCCGTGTCGAGACGCGATTGGTCTTCCAGCAGTGGGACTGCGGTCCCCTTATGCCCCCTTCATCAGCCAATCCGCCGCCGACGCGGTCCTGAAGTGGGGTGACGGCGCGGTCCTCGCTCGGAGAGGATGTGGCCCATGCCAGACACTTCCAGCAGCGCGCTGCCCCGCCAGGTCGCCGACGCCTATGTCGACGCACTCATCGAACTCGATCCGATCACCGGTACCTTCCTGGGCGTCGCGGCCAGTTCCGGCCGCCTTCCCGACTACTCACCGGCCGGAGCGCGGGCGCTCGCCGACCTCGCCCGCGAGACCCTCGCCGAACTCGACATCGCGACGAAGCTGCCGGAGGCCGACAGCGACCAGGAACGCCGCTGCGCCAGGCTTCTTCGCGAACGGCTGACCGCCGAACTCGCCGTCCACGACGCCCAGGAGCATCTGCGCGCCGTCAGCAACATCCACTCCCCCGCCCACTCCGTCCGCGAGATCTTCACCGTGACGCCCACCGAGACGGACGAGGACTGGGCGGCTGTGGCCCAGCGCCTGAGCGCCGTACCGGCCGCGCTGAACGGGTTCCGCGAGTCGCTGGCCCTCGGCCTGGAGCGGAGACTGCTGGGCGGGCCCCGGCCGACCGCGACGTTCGTCGCCCAGCTCACGGAGTGGGCGGGCGACGGCCGCGGCTGGTTCGAGGAGTTCGCCTCGGCCGGTCCCGACTCGCTGCGTACGGAGCTGGACGCGGCGGCGGTCGCCGCCACCGGCGCCGTCGTCGAACTGCGCGACTGGATGCGCGACGTGTACGCGCCGGCCGTCGAGTCCGCGCCCGACACCGTGGGCCGTGAGCGCTACGCCCGCTGGTCGCGGTACTTCAACGGCACCGACATCGATCTCGACGAGGCGTACGCCTACGGCTGGTCCGAGTACCACCGGCTGTACGCCGAGATGACCACCGAGGCCGTCAAGATCCTTCCCGGCGCGTCCCCCTGGGAGGCGCTGGCCCATCTCGACGAGCACGGGCAGCACATCGAGGGGGTGGAGGAGGTACGCGAGTGGCTCCAGTCCCTGATGGACGAGGCCATCGAGGCGCTGGACGGCACGCACTTCGAACTCGCCGACCGGGTACGGAAGGTGGAGTCCCGCATCGCCCCGCCCGGCGGCGCGGCGGCGCCGTACTACACCGGCCCCTCGGAGGACTTCTCCCGCCCCGGCACCACCTGGCTGCCGACGATGGGTGAGACGCGGTTCCCGGTGTACGACCTGGTCTCGACCTGGTACCACGAGGGCGTCCCCGGCCATCACCTCCAGATCGCGCAGTGGACGCATGTCGCCGACCAGCTCTCCCGCTACCAGGCGTCCGTGGGCGGTGTCAGCGCGAACGCCGAGGGCTGGGCGCTGTACGCGGAGCGGCTGATGGACGAGCTGGGCTTCCTGCCGGACGCGGAGCGCAGGCTCGGCTATCTCGACGCGCAGATGATGCGTGCCTGCCGGGTGATCGTGGACATCGGCATGCATCTGGAGCTGGAGATCCCCGAGGACTCGCCGTTCCACCCGGGTGAGCGCTGGACGCCCGCTCTGGCGCAGGAGTTCTTCGGTATGCACAGCGGCAGGCCGGCGGAGTTCGTGGAGAGCGAGCTGACCCGCTATCTGTCGATGCCCGCTCAGGCGATCGGCTACAAGCTGGGTGAGCGGGCGTGGCTGCTGGGCCGCGCGAACGCGCGCGAGCGGCACGGCGACGCGTTCGACGCGAAGGCGTGGCACATGGCGGCGCTGTCGCAGGGGTCGCTGGGGCTGGACGATCTGGTGGACGAGCTGTCCAAGCTCTGAGCCGCGGCGCCCGGCGTCACGGCGCCGGGGCACCCCCTCGTACGACTCCGGGCCCCCCGGCCCCCGGGGCTTCCCACGGCCACGCACGGCCACGCACGGCCCCATGGTGGCACCCGGGTGGCCGAGGGCTTCGCGGACCCCGGCGGCGACACCGTCGGGACCGTCGGGGTCCGCTCCCCAGGGCTGCGTCTCGTCGTGCGGCACATGGTGGTGGAGGTAAGGGCTGTCCCGGGCGGGTTCCCTCAGCCGTCGGTGCCACCCGTGCGGAGACTGACCGTCGAGCCCCGCCGTGACTTCGTCACTTCCAGCTGGGTCGGGATCCGGCGGCGGAGGTCGGCGACATGGCTGACTATCCCGACGCTGCGGTCGCGTTCGCGCAGCGAGTCCAGTACGTCCAGGACCTCGTCCAGCGTCTGGTCGTCCAGGCTGCCGAAGCCCTCGTCGATGAAGAGGGTGTCCAGGCGCGCGCCGCCCGCCTCGTCGGTGACGACGTCGGCCAGGCCGAGTGCGAGGGCGAGGGAGACGAAGAACGTCTCCCCGCCCGAGAGGGTCGCCGTGTCCCGCGCGCTGCCCGTCCAGGAGTCGACCACATGGAGTCCGAGTCCGGACCGCTTCCCGCCACCGCCTCTCGCGTCCGAGTGGACCAGGGTGTAGCGGCCCGAGGACATGCGCAGCAGCCGCGCGGTGGCCGCCGCGGCGACCTGTTCGAGCCGGGCGGCCAGGACGTACGACTCCAGGCGCATCTTGCGGTCGTTGTCGGTGGACGTGCCGGCTGTGAGCGCGGCGAGGCGGGCCACCTTCTCGTACTCCGTACGGAGCGGGCCGAGGCGCCGTACCTCCTCCTCGGCCTGCCCCGACAGCCCGGCCAGCTGGGCGCTCCGGCCGCGGGCCTCGTCGAGCGCCGAGGAGGCGGCGCGCAGCGCGGCCTCGGCCGTCTCGTACGACATGAGCGCCGCGTCCAGCCCGGCGGGCGGTCGCTCGGCGGCGTCGCGCGCGTCGGACTCGGCGAGCCGGTCGGCGACGGTGGCCGCCCCGGCCTGCCAGTCGTCCATCCGGTGGGTCAGGCCGCGTTGCTCCACTTCGGACAGCATGGCCGCCGCCGCGTCGCGCGGGGTGTCGAACCCGGCACGGAAAGCGGCGTCCGCGAGCCGGTCGTCTCCGTCCTTGAGCCTCTGGGCCGTGGTGTCGACGTCCCGTACGGCGTCGGCCGCTTCGGCGAGCAGCCGTGCCCTGTCCGCCAGCAGTTCGGCGTGCGCGGCGACGCTGCCGGCGTCGCCCCGGGCGCGGACCAGATCCGATTCGAGGACGGTCTGTTCGCTGTCGAGCGCTTCGCGCCGTGAGGTACGGGCCGCTACGCGTTTCTCGGCCGACTGCTGTGCGGTGAGCCGATCCTCGCGCTCGCGTTCGGCACGGGCGAGCGCCTCGCGGGCCGCGTGCGTACCGGCGGCGAGGCGGTGCGCCTCGGCGTGCTCGCGGCCCAGGCGCTCGGTGAGTGCGGCCAGTTCGGCGACGGTGGATCCGCCTGCCGTCGACCGGGCGGCCGCGAACTCCTCTCGTACGGAGGCGTGTTCGCGCTCGGCCGCCGCCACCGCCTCCTCGGCACCTCGGGAAGCGGCGAACGCGGCGTCCTCCGCCGCCTGGTCGACCTGGCCCGCGCCGGGGCGCGCGGGGGCCGGGTGGTCGGCGGAGCCGCAGACCGCGCAGGGTTCACCGGCCACGAGACCGGCGGCGAGTTCGGCGGCGATGCCGCGCAGCCGGCGCTCGCGGAGGTCGAGCCAGGTCTCCTTGGCGTCGTTGGCGCGCTGGCGGGCGCTGTTGAGGAGGCTCCGCGACGCGGCGGCCCGTGTTTCGAGCGCGTCGCGCGCGCGGGCGGCGCCGAGTTGTCCGCGCGCCGGTTCGAGCTGTCCCGCGAGCTGTTCGGCGCGGGTCGCGGCCTCTTGGCCCGTCTCGATCCGTTCCTGGTGGCCGCGGCGGGTGGCGTCCCAGTCGGCGAGCCAGCCCGCGGCGTCCGCCAGCAGTTCTTCGTCGGCGCGCGCCTGACGGTCCAGCTCGGCGCGCTCACGGCTGATCTCGGCGCTGCGCCGCTCGGCGCCCCGGGCGGCGTCGACACGGCCCAGCTCCTCGATCATCTTCCGCTCCAGCGCGGAGAGATGGTCGGCGCCGGTGTCGGTGAGTTCGGCGGGGAGGCGGGCGCGTGCCCGGTCGAGGGCGGCGGCTGCCGTGCGGTGCGCGCGCTCGGCGTCCTCGCGCAGGGCGAGGGCGGGGGCGACCCTGTCGGCCTTGCGGGCCCGTTCCAGCCGGTCCCGCGCCGCCTCGTACTGAGGACGGCGGGCTTCGAGGGCTTCGGCCCGGCGCTGTCCGTCGGCGAACCGCTGTTGCAGCCTGGCCAGTTCACGTGTCGAGTCGAGCAGCCGGCGCGCCGCCGCCTGCCTGCTCTCGGCGCCCGCGAGGGCCGACTCGGCGATGTCCGCGCGTTCGTACGCCGTGGAGCGGGCGACGGCCGCCCACTCCAGGACGGCGGGGGCGAGGCCCGGATCTCCGGGATGCTGTGTGGGCAGGGGCTGTTCGCCACCCGCGCCGGACGCCTGGGCGATGCGCTGCGCGACGCCGAGCAGCCGCTCGTCCCCGGCACGTACCTGCTGTTCGGCGCCCCTGCGCAGCTCGGCGAGCCGGTCCTCCACGGCGGCGAACCGGCGGGTGTCGAAGAGACGGCCGAGCAACTTGCCGCGCGCCTCGGCGTCGGCGCGCAGGAAGCGCGCGAAATCGCCCTGCGGCAGGAGGACGACCTGGCAGAACTGCTCCCGGCTCATGCCGAGCAGCTGGCCGATCTCCTCGCCGATCTCCTGGTGGGAGCGGCTCAGCGCGCGCCAGCCGGTGCTCGGGGTGTCGTACTCCCGCAGCAGACTCTGCGCCTTCTCGGTGGTGACGCCGGTGCCGCGCTTCTTGGGGCGTGTCTGCGCGGGGCGGCGGGTGATCTCCAACCGCCGCCCGCCGAGGGTCAGTTCGAGCTGGACCTCGGTGTAGGTGCCGGCAGGGGCGTGGTCACTGCGCAGGGAGGCGTCCTTGGCGGCGCCGCCCTTGAGCTGGCGCGCGCCGGGCACGGCGTCGTACAGCGCGTAGCAGACGGCGTCGAGCACGGAGGTCTTTCCGGCGCCGGTCGCGCCGTGCAGAAGGAAGATCCCCGCGGCGCAGAGCGTGTCGAAGTCGACCTCCTGGGTGTCGGCGAAGGGGCCGAAGGCGGTGATGCTCAGCCGGTGGAGTCTCATCCGGTCACCTCGCGCACGGCGTTCTCGACCCGTACGTGATCGAAGGCGCCGCGCAGCACCGTCCGTTCCCGGTCGTCGGGCCCGGCCCCGCCCCGTACGTGCGCGACGAAGTCCTCGGCGATCTCCTGGTCGCTGCGGCCTTCGAGGCGCCGCGCGTAGGACGTGACGATGTCCTCGTCGCCCCGGTCGGGGTCGAAGACGAGGCTGAGGGTGTGCGGGAAGCGTTCGGCGAGGCGCGCCATGGGTTCGGCGGGACGCACGGGGTCGGTGAGTGTCGCCTCGATCCAGGCCTGTTCGTGGCGGGTGAGCGCCGGGTCGTCCAGGAGGTCGGCGAGGGCGCCGCGGAGGCGGGCCAGGGGGCGTGGCACGGGGCAGTCGATCCTTATGGCGTCGATCTCGCCGCCGGGGCCGAGGTCCACGAGCCACATGGTCTTGCGGTGGTCGGTCTCGGAGAAGGAGTACGCGAGGGGTGAACCGGAGTAGCGGACGCGCTCGGTGAGGGCCTGTGAGCCGTGCAGATGGCCGAGGGCGACGTAGTCCACGCCGTCGAACGTGCCGGCGGGCACGGCGGACACGCCGCCGACGGTGATGTCGCGTTCGCTGTCGCTGGCGGCGCCGCCGGCCACGAAGGCGTGCGCGAGGACGACGGAGCGGGTGCCTCGCGGGCGCTGGGCGAGGTCGGCCCGTACGCGGTCGAGTGCCGCCGCCAGCACCGCTTCGTGGCCGGCCTTCGCCGCTGCGAACTCCTCACGGACCAGGGCCGGTTCGAGATACGGCAGTCCGTAGAAGGCGACCTCGCCGTGGGCGTCGGGGAGCACGACGGGGGTGGCGCAGCGCGCGGGGTCGGTGCGCAGGTGGATGCCCGCGTGGTCGATGAGACCGGCGCCGACGCCGAGGCGGCGGGCCGAGTCATGGTTCCCGGAGATCATCACCGTGGGCACACGCGCCTCCGCGAGCCGGTGCAGGGCCCGGTCGAAGAGCTCGACGGCGGAGAGCGGCGGCACCGCCCGGTCGTACACGTCGCCCGCCACGAGGACTGCGTCCACCTCCCGCGTCAGCGCGGTCGCCACGAGATGGTCGAGGAAGGCCGCCTGTGCGTCGAGAAGGCTGACCCGGTGGAGTGACCGTCCCAGGTGCCAGTCCGACGTGTGCAGGAATCTCATGATCCTTGAGAGTAACGGTGGGGTCGGACATCACGGGTGGCTTCAGGCATCACAGGTCGCCGTATGCCTCACCGCCCAGTGCCAGCAGGGCGGTTCCGGCGGTGGTGTCGGCGAGCCAGGCCCGGAAGGCGTCGACGTCGGCGTCCGGCAGTCCGATCCCGATGGTCACTATCTCCGCGTACCGCACGTCGCGTACGGCGCGGCCGGTGGCCCGGAGTTCGTTCTCCAGCTTTCCGGCCCGGTGGTGGTCGACGATGATCGTGGCCAGCCGGTAGCGCTGCCGGGTGACGGTGCCGACCGCGTCGAGGGCTTCACCCACGGCGCCTCCGTACGCGCGGATCAGCCCTCCCGCGCCGAGCTTCACGCCTCCGTAGTAGCGGGTGACGACCGCGACGACGTAACGCACGTCCCTGCGCATCAGCATCTGCATCATGGGCGCACCGGCGGTGCCACCGGGCTCCCCGTCGTCGCTCGCCTTCTGTACGGAGGCGTCGGGGCCGATCACGTAGGCGAAGCAGTTGTGTGTGGCGGTGGGGTGTTCCCGGCGTACGACGGCGACGAAGTCCTGCGCCTCCTCTTCGGTGGTGGCGGGAGCGAGCGCGCAGATGAAGCGCGACCGGTTGGCCTCGGTCTCGTGGATACCCCGTCGGGCGACGGTGCGGTACTGCTCATGCATCGCGCCACCCTAGGCCCCCAGCCCCCGGTCCGGGTACGGCGGGGGAATTGCGGGACCGTGGTCTCGGTTGTCTCCTGCATGTACGCAGACGATGAGACGATCCGCAAAATCCTGACCTCCACGGGCGACACCTGGGCGGTGGTGGGCCTGTCGGGCAACAGGTCCCGGGCGGCTTACGGCGTGGCGGCGGTGCTCCAGCGCTTCGGCAAGCGGGTGGTCCCGGTCCACCCGAAGGCGGAGTCGGTCCACGGCGAGAAGGGGTACGCGTCGCTGGCGGAGATCCCTTTCCCGGTCGACGTGGTGGACGTGTTCGTCAACAGCGAACTGGCGGGCATGGTCGCGGACGAGGCGGTCGCGATCGGCGCGAAGGCGGTGTGGTTCCAGCTGGGGGTGATCGACGACCGGGCGTACGAGCGTACGCGGGCGGCCGGCCTCGACATGGTGATGGACCGCTGCCCGGCGATCGAGATCCCACTGCTGGGCTGAGCGTCTCGGAAGTGCTTCGGATGGTGGTCGCGGTCGTCAGGCCGTGGTGACCCCCAGGCCGTCGAGCACCGCTACCCCCGGCAGGGTGGCGAACGCCTTGCCCGGGACGATCAGCTTGCCCCGGCGGCGGCCGCTGCCGATCAGGACCCATTCGGTGTCCACCACCGCGGCGTCCACGAGGAGGGTCCAGCCGGTGGGGAGGCCGATCGGGGTGATGCCGCCGTACTCCATGCCCGTCTCGCCGGTCGCGGTGTCCATCGGGGCGAACGAGGCTTTGCGGGCTCCCAGTTGTTTGCGTACGACTCCGTTGACGTCGACGCGGGTCCGGGACAGGACGAGACAGGCCGCGAGCGTGGACTCGCCGCCGCGCTTGCCCGCGACGACGACGCAGTTGGCCGAGCTGCCGAGCAGATCGGCACCGTGGTGCTCCACGAAGGCGGCGGTGTCCGCGATCTCAGGGTCGGTGTCCACGTAGATCAGTTGGTCGGCGGGCACATCGCCCTGCCAGGCCCGTACGGCGGCGGCGACGGGCTCCGTGAGCAGGTCGAGGCAGTCGGGGGCGGGTCGGGCGTTGTCGAAGTCTCCGATGGGGGCGCGCATGGGCGTCAAGTTAACAGGCGGCCGGACAGGCGGGAAACGGCCCGGCCCGCTGATCAGCGCGCGGGCGGGATGGAGACCGCCATGGTCATCTCGACCGTCACCTCACCGTCGTTGCGGTAGGTGTGCGGCACGTTCGCCTCGAAGACCGCGGACGATCCCTCGGCGACCGGATGTGACACGCCGTCCACCACGAGGGTCAGCGCACCCGCGGTGACATGCAGCAGCTCCGTCGTGCCCTCCGGGTGCGCGTCGGAGTCGCTGTGTTCGCCCGGCATCAGCTTCCACGACCACAGTTCGAGCGGACCTCGGGCCTCGGTTCCGACCAGCAGGACGGTGGCGCTGCCCGCCTCGGTGGACCACATACGGACGGTCTGGTCGGCGGGTACGACCCTGACCTGCGGGCCCTGCTCGTAGTCGAGGAGCGTGGTGATGCTGATGCCGAGCGCGTCGGCGAGCTTCACCGTCGTGCCGACACTGGGGTTGGTGCGGGCCTGCTCGATCTGGATGATCATGCCCCGGCTGACGCCCGACCGGGCCGCCAGGGCGTCGAGGGTGAATGCTCTCTCGCCGCGCCACCGTTTGAGATTGCGGGCGAGCGACTGGGTCAGCTGATCGAGGTCCGACACATTCCGTCCAATATATTCAATGATAGAGTTCAATGGACTGCACTACGGTGTGGTGTACCAACCGTTCACCACACTGTACTGGCGAGGTTCGCGTCATGACCGCACTGTTCGCGCTGGCCACGTGCCTGCTCTGGGGTCTGGCCGACTTCGGCGGTGGGGTGCTCGCCCGGCGCATACCCGCCCTGACCGTGGTCGTGGTCTCGCAGGCGATAGCCGTCGTGGTCCTCGGTGCGATCGTCCTCGCGACCGGCGCCTGGTCCGAGGCCGGACCGCTGCTCTGGTACGCGGTCGCCGCCGGAGTCGTCGGGCCCGTCGCCATGCTCGCCTTCTACAAAGCCCTCGCGCTCGGCCCGATGGGCGTGGTGTCGCCGCTCGCCTCGATCGGCGTGGTCGTACCGGTGGGCGTGGGGCTCGTCGTCGGCGAGCGGCCCGGACTGCTCCAGGTCGCCGGGATCGCCGTGGCCGTCGTGGGCATCGTGCTGGCCGGCGGGCCCGAGCTGCGCGGAGCGGCGGTCCGGCGCCAGGCGATCGCGCTGACGCTGGTCGCCGCGTTCGGCTTCGGCGCGGTCATGGCTCTGATCTCCGAGGCGTCGACGACAGTCACCGGCCTGTTTTTGGCACTCTTCGTACAGCGCGTGACCAACGTCGGTGTCGGCGGGGCCGCGCTGTACGTGTCTGTACGGCGGGGTGCGCCCGCCCTGCCCGAGGTCGGCGGGAGCGGGGTGATCCGGACGGCCCTGCCCGCGCTGGCGTTCGTCGGTCTCGCGGACGTGGCCGCCAACGGGACGTACTCGATCGCGGCGCAGAACGGCCCCGTGACCGTCGCGGCCGTCCTGGCCTCCCTGTATCCGGTGATCACGGCCCTGGCCGCACGCGGCGTCCTCAAGGAGAAACTGCGCGCGATCCAGGCGGCGGGCGCCGGACTCGCACTGATCGGCACCGTCCTGCTGGCGGCGGGCTGACCCTCCGTACGGAGCGGCCCGATCAGGACCGGTCCGGATCCAGCTCGGAGAGCGCCAGCAACTGCTCCGGAGTGACACCCTCCGGGATCGGTACGGGCGCGGGCGTACGCAACGGCGGCTGCCAGCCCCGCTCCTCGTCCCAACTCCGTACGACACGCGCGGGCGCCCCCGCCACCACACAGTGGTCGGGCACCTCACCGCGTACGACCGCTCCCGCCGCGACCACCACATTGCGCCCCAGCCGTGCCCCCGGAAGGATCACCGCGCCGGTGCCCAGCCAGCAGCCCGGCCCCACGGAGACCGGTTCCGTGCGGGGCCACTGCTTGCCGACGGGCACCCGCGGATCGTCGTAACTGTGGTTGGTCGAGGTGATGTAGACGTACGGCCCGCAGTAGGTGTCCGAGCCTATGGTCACGGCCGTGTCGGCGATGACATGGCTGCCACGGCCGAGGACGACGCCGTCGCCGAACCGCAGGATCGGCTCCGCGCCCAGGTCGAGGCCGGGCATCATCCCGGCGGTCAGGGTGACGTGTTCACCTATGACGCAGTGGTCACCCAGCTCGATCCACGCCTCGCCGAAGACGGTTCCCTGCGGGAAGGCGAGCCGGGTCCCGGTACCGATCCGGCGGAAGCGCAGCTTGCCCGGATGCTCCGCGCTGACCGCGCCCGCCTCCTGGACCCACCGCCAGCCGCCCTGGACGGCGCGCGAGACAAGGCGGCGGCGCCAGGCGCTCAGCGATGAGAACGTGTTTCGGCTCTTGGGCACCCGCCCACGGTATCGGCGGGGCGGGAGCGGGTCGGCGCCCCCTGCTGTGACGTTCACCCCACGGCCGCGCCCCATGGCAGCCCCCCATGGCCGCCCCGCGGTGCCGCGCCCTACCGCCCGCGTCTACCACGACCTCACCGTCCGCGTGGGCGACTTCGCGGCGAACTCCCTCATTGGTGGGCACTGGCCCCGGGCGCCCCTGCCGCAACGCGCCGCCTGAGTAGCGTGAACGCCACACACGGCAACGCCACACATGACCCGGAGCATCACCGTTCCGGTAGGTGACCGGTGCCTCCCACCACGGCCGACGCGCGCCGGTCGGCCGGTCTGTTCCCCCCGCACTCGAATACCGAGGGACCGCGGAATGTCAGTGCCTGTCGCACCGAGCCCCCACCGCGTACGCAAAACGCGCCCCCTGTCGCTCGCCGGACCGCCCGCCCTGCTGCTCCTGGCGGGAGCGGCGGCCGGTGCAGCCGCCGCGACCGCCCCGGCCGCCGCGCGCGGTTGGGCGGTGACGACGCTCGTCGTCGCCTGGATGGTCCTCGCCTCCGTCGTCGCCGGCGCCGTGCTGACGGTGCGGCGTCATCGCCGCGGATCGGCGACGGCAGGCGCCGAGATCCAGGCGCTCCACGCGCGACTGGCCAGGAACGGCGCGGAGTCGGCCCATCTGGTGAACGTCACGCTCCCCACCGTGGTCAAACGGCTCCGCGACGGCGCGAGCACCGAGGAGACGCTCGCCGCCACTCCCCCGCCGGCCGACCCTCAACTGGAGCGCGTGCTGCGGACGTTCGCCACCGAGATGGCGCTCGGCGAGCGACGCGTCGCCGCCGCGCTCGCCGACCACGACACCGCGGTGGCCAGGCTGGGCCAGGTCGCCGACGATCTGGACCTGCTGTCGACGGTGACCCTGCCCACCGCGCTCGGCGGGCTCTGCGAGGGCCGGGGCGCCGACACCGTACTGTCCGATCTGAAGCGTCCGTCCGATCCCCGGCTCCGGGTCCTGACCGAAGCGATCGTCCGGGACTTCGCCGTCAGTGAGCGGCGCGGCGCCGCGGCCCAGGCGGCCGGCGCCAAAGCCCTGAGCCGGGTACAGGCCAAGGCCGTGAGCATGCTCGCCGACCTCCGCGAGATGCAGGAACGTCACGGCGAGGAGGTCTTCGGCGATCTCCTGCGGCTCGACCACAACACCTCCCAACTCGGCCTGATGACGGACCGGCTGGCGCTGCTGATGGGCGGCCGGGCGAGCCGTGCCTGGAACAAGCCGATCGGGATGGAGAGCATCCTGCGCGGCGCCGTCGGCCGGATCGCCGCCTATCAGCGCGTACGGCTGCACTGCTCCAGCACCGCGGCCGTCGCGGGATTCGCCGCCGAGGGCGTGATGCACCTGCTGGCCGAACTGATGGACAACGCCGCCAACTTCTCCCCGCCCATCGACGAGGTGCACGTCTATGTCGAGGAACGCTCGGCGGGCATCGTGGTGACCATCGAGGACAGCGGCCTGAAGATGGCCGACGCGGCCATGCGCCGCGCCGAGGAGTCGGTGTCGGGACGGGCGAACGACCTGGCGACGCTCCAGGGCACCCGGCTCGGTCTGGCCGTCGTCGGGCGGCTCGCCGAGAAGTACAACCTGAGCGTCAACTTCCGTCCCTCCTCACGCGGCGGCACCGGAGTGGTGGTCCTCTTTCCGCCGCAGCTCCTCGCCCAGCCCCGGAGCGCGGCGCCCCAACTGTCCGGGCGGCACGCGGCGCCCGCACCGGCGCCGACGGCCCCCGAGCCGGCCCTCACGCGCCGGCCGGCCGAACTGCCGTCCGCGCCAGTGCCGTCCGCGCCGGTGCCGTCCGCGCCGGTGCCGTCCGCGCCGGTGCCGTCACCCGCCGCGCCCGTCGACGGCCCCCGCGTGGCGACGCCGGGCGGACTGCCCGTACGGCCACCGGGACGCACCATGGCGGCGGCGGACCGCGACCGGCCTCCCACGGACGGCACGGGTGAGCGGGACCGTACGCGCGACGGCGCGGCGCCGAAGCCCGTACCGTCCGGGCGCGACGCCGGAACGCAGTTCGACGCCTTCCACCGCTCCCGGCTGCCCGCGGACGGCGCTCCCGGCACGACGGAGCCCCGGACGAAGGCCGGGCAGGAGCCCGGGCAGGAGCCCGGGCAGGAGCCGAGGTCGGGCGACACCTCATGAGGCCCTCGTCGTTCCCCGTACGGCGCCGGAAGCGGCCCCGGAAGCACCGGCACGGCCGGCGCCCACCCCGTCAGCGAACGAGCAACGCGAGAACGTGAGATTGGAGGCACGGGCCGACGATCCGCTTCCCCCGGCGGATCCCGCCCCACGCAACCCATGCACCCCCTTCCGACGACTGACAACAGCCTGACCTGGCTCCTGGAGAGCCTGCTGGAGCGCACCCCCGGCACCCGGCACGCCCTGGTGCTGTCGCGCGACGGTCTCAAGCTCTGCTGGAGCCGCCATCTGACGCTCGACCAGGCCGACCAGCTGGCGGCGATCTGCTCGGGCATCCAGGCCCTCGCGCAGGGCGCCTCCGTCGAGTTCGGTGACGGCACGGGCGGCGTACGCCACTCGATGACGGAGTTCCACGGCGGCCTGCTCTTCATCGTGGAGGCGGGCGACGGCGCGCATCTCGCGGTGGTGGCCGCCGACGGCGCCGACCCGGGCGTGGTCGGCCATCAGATGACCGAGCTGGTCGACCAGATCGGCGAGCATCTGCGCGCCGAGCCCCGGACCCCGGTGGCCTCCGAGATCGCCCCCTCATGATCCGCAGGCCCGTCGACATCGGCGATCCCGACCGGCTGTACACCGTCACCGGTGGCCGCAGCCGCGCCGACCACGACGCGTTCGACCTGGTCACACTGATCGTCAGCGAGTGCGCGCCGACCCAGGGAACGCAGTCGGAACACCGCGCGATCCTCGAACTCTGCCGTCACCCGACGGCGGTCGTGGAGATCTCGGCGGAGCTGAGACTGCCGGTGACCGTCGTACGGATCCTGCTCGGCGACCTCCGGGCGACGGGCCGCATCACCGCCCGCCATCCGCGCGCGGCGCGGTCCGTCTCCGCCCTGCCCGACTCTGCCCTCTTGAAGGAGGTGCTCCATGGACTCCGCAACCTCTGAGCTGCCCGCCCGGACCCCCCTGGCCGACGCCGCCGAGACCGGACTCAAGATCGTGATCGTGGGCGGATTCGGGGTCGGTAAGACGACCCTCGTCCGGTCGGTGAGCGAGATCCGTCCGCTCAACACCGAGGAGGTGATGACGCAGGCCGGTGTCGGTGTCGACGAGACCGCCGGTCTCACCACGAAGACCACGACGACGGTCGCCTTCGACTTCGGCCGGATCAGCCTCACCGAACGGGTGGTGCTCTATCTGTTCGGCGCGCCCGGCCAGGAGCGGTTCTGGTTCCTGTGGGACCGCCTGTTCTCGGGCACGCTTGGCGCGGTCGTCCTGGTCGACACCCGCCGGATGAGCGAGTCCTGGTACGCGATCGACCGGCTGGAGCATCACAAGACGCCGTTCGTGGTCGCGGTCAACCGGTTCGACAACGACGTCTCCTCGTTCTCGCTCGACGAGATCCGGCAGGCACTGTCACTGCCCGACCACGTCCCGCTGATCAACTGCGACGCACGGGTCCGCTCGTCCGGCAAGAACGTCCTGATCGCTCTCGTGGACCACCTTTACGAACTGGCGATGGCACGGGAGTTGACGCCATGACCGATCCGTACGCCCCCCACCCCGAAGCCCTCGACGAGCCGGGCCCGCTCCCCGAGGCGCAGCCGCCGCCCGGCTGCCCCGCCGCGCACCCCGACTCGGTGCCGCTGAGCGGTCTTGAGTTCCAGCAGACACCGTCCCAGCTCTACCGCGGCCTGCGCCGCGAGCACGGCCCGGTGGCGCCCGTCCTGCTGGACGGCGGGATCCCCGCCTGGCTGGTCCTCGGCTACTCCGAGGTCACCTATGTCACCAGCCACGACGAGCTGTTCGCCCGGGACTCCCGCCGCTGGAACCAATGGGCGGCGATCCCCCCGAACTGGCCGCTGCTGCCGTACGTCGGCCACCAGCCGTCGGTGCTGTTCGCCGAGGGCGCCGAGCACAAGCGGCGGGCCGGCGTCATCACCCGGGCCCTGGAGGCGGTCGACCAGTTCGAACTGGCCCATGACTGCCATCAGATCGCCGAGCAGCTGATCGATGTGTTCGCGGGCGTCGGGGACGCCGAGTTGATGGCCTCGTACGCCCACGCTCTGCCGATGCGGGCCGCCGTCCAGATGTGCGGCATGCCGGCCGGCGCCGCCGACACCGAGGAGCTCGTACGCGATCTACGGGTGTCCCTGGACGCGGCGGAGGGCGACGATCCGGTGTCGGCGTACGTACGGGTGCAGGAGCGCATCCAGCGGCTGGTGAAGGACAAACGGGCCCGGCCGGGCTCGGACGTCACCTCGCGGATGCTGGGGCATCCGGCGGGTCTGGCGGACGAGGAGATCGTGCAGGATCTGATCTCCGTCATCGCGGCGGCGCAGCAGCCGACGGCCAACTGGATCTGCAACACGCTGCGTCTGCTGCTGACCGACGACCGGTTCGCGCTAAACGTGTCGGGCGGGCGGCTGAGTGTCGGCCAGGCGCTCAACGAGGTGCTGTGGCTGGACACTCCGACGCAGAACTTTATCGGCCGGTGGGCGGTCCGCGACACCCAGCTGGGCGGGCGGCACATCAGGGCGGGCGACTGTCTGGTGCTCGGGCTGGCGGCGGCCAACACCGATCCGCGGATCTGGCCGGAGGGTCGTATCGGCGCGGAGAACTCGGCGCATCTGTCCTTCAGCAACGGCGAGCACCGGTGTCCGTATCCGGCGCCGCTGCTGGCCGACGTGATCGCCCGTACGGCGGTCGAGACGCTGCTGGAGCGGCTGCCGGATGTCGTACTGGCCGTGGAGCCGGGCGAGTTGACGTGGCGGCCGTCGATCTGGATGCGCGGTCTGACGGCGCTGCCGGTGGAGTTCACCCCGGTGGTGGGTTAGGCCGTGTCGCCGTCCTCCGTCGTCGTACGGGGTCGGAGGAGCAGCCAGTACGACGACCGAGAAAGCGTCAAGCCGCGGCGCGGTCAGCTCGCGACCGGCGTGAACTCCACCGGCAGCGATTGCGGACCGCGCGTGAACACGCCCTGCTCGACCGGGTCGAACCCCTTGGCCGGCCGCAGATCGGGCATCGCGTCGAGCAGTTGTCCCACGCCCACCCGGACCTCCGCCCTGGCCAGCAGCGCGCCCACGCAGAAGTGCCGCCCGAGCGCGAAGGCCAGGTGGTCCGCGGCGGCGGAGAACGCGGTGGTCGTCGTCAGGTCGTCCCGGAAGAGGTTGAAGGTGTCGGGTTCGGCGAAGCGGTCGCCGTCCCTGTTGGCGGCGCCTATGAGGCAGGTGACGGTGGCGCCCGCGGGTATGGTGCCGCCGCTGAGCGTGACCTCCTCGGCCGTCTGCCGCATGATCATGTGCACCGGCGGGGTGAACCGCAGGGTCTCCGCGAACGCCCGGTCTATCAGGCTCCGGTCCTCGCGTACGGCTGCGAGCTGTTCCGGGTGGACCAGCAGATTCGCGAAGATCGAGGCGATCGCCTTGTCGGTGGTCTCGCCGCCGGCCGCGAGCAGCAGACTGCAGAACGCCTTGATGTCCTCGTCGCTCATCCGCACCCCGTCGACCTCGGCGGCGCAGAGGGTCGAGAGCAGGTCGTCGCCCAGATTCTCCCGGCGGGCGCGGATGACCGGGATCATGTACTCGGCGAACTCGATCCGGGTCCGTTCACCCGCCGCGGTCACCTCGGGATCACCGGAGAGATTGCCGAGGAAGGCGATGACGGCGGTGTACCAGCCGTGGAAGCGGGCGTGGTCCGCCTGGTCGAGCCCCAGCATCTCGGCGATGACGTTGACGGGGAAGCGGGTCGCGAAAGCGTCCACCAGGTCGACGCTTCCGGTGTGCCGGAAGGTGTCGATGAGCCGGCGGCTGTTGCTCTCGATGACCGGCAGGAACTTCTCCTCCAGGTCGCTGCCCCGGAACGCGGGTGCGACGAGCGCGCGGCGTACGGCGTGTTCGCGGCCGCTCAGCTGGAGGATCGTCTTCCCGTGCACGGGCTCGATCTGCCAGTGGTAGTTCTCGGTGGTGAACGCCGACGCCTTGTCCTTGAAGGCCCGTTCCACGTCCTCGTACCGCGAGATGATGTAGCTCTTGGTGGCCTCGTGCCAGATCAGCGGCGCGCTCTCGCGCATCAGGCGGTAGGCGGGATACGGATTCTCGGCGAACTCGGCCGACAGGATGTCGGGGACCTGCTGTGCGGTGGCCATGGAGCTCCCTCGCTCAAAGGGACGGCGACATTTCACTCCCGCAAGGCTATTGATTGGCCGTCAGATGAGCCAGAGGTGTGCCGGCCCGCCTGGTGCCGGAGCGTGCGGGATCGTCGCTTACGGTTCCGGTACGCGCACGGCGACACCCGTCGTACGAAACAGTGCGACGCGGCAGGCGATACCGAACGGCACCGGAGGAGAAGGCATGACGGAGCGGCCACTGATCGCGGGTCTGGACGGCACGGAGCCGGCGATCGATCCGACGGCGTTCGTGGCGCCGACGGCGGTGGTGCTGGGTGAGGTGACCATGGCGGCCGGTTCGAGCGTCTGGTACCACACGGTGCTGCGGGCCGACGGCGGCCCGATCGTCATCGGGGCCGACAGCAACATCCAGGACAACTGCACCGTGCACGTCGACGTCGGCTCCCCCGTCACACTCGGCGAGCGTGTGTCGGTGGGGCACAACGCGGTACTGCACGGCTGCACCGTCGAGGACGACGTACTGGTCGGCATGGGCGCCGCCGTGCTCAACGGGGCGCACATCGGCGCCGGTTCACTCGTCGCGGCCCAGGCGCTCGTACCGAAGGGCATGCGCGTACCGCCGGGTTCGCTGGTGGCCGGGGTGCCCGCGAAGGTGAAGCGGGAGCTGACCGAGGAGGAGCGCGAGGGCATCAAGCTCAACGCGGCGGTCTATCTGGAGCTGGCCGAGCGCCATCGGGCGGTGTACGAAGGCTGACGGCCGGACGTCAGTCGACGGCGGGTACGGGCTCCGGGTCGAGCGGGCCAGGCCCGTCCGTGGCCGACGTCCGCGCCGCCGCCTGCCCCTGCGTCGACGCCTTCTTGGCCCGGTTCTTGATGACGAGCATCGAGGTGATGCCGATCAGCACGGCGAGTACGAGGCCCAGCCAGGAGAAGCGCTTCAGCCATGCCTCGGCGACGACACCCACCGAGTAGACGACGGCGGTCGTGCCGCCGGCCCAGAGGATTCCGCCGAGGACGTTGGCGATGAGGAACTTCCAGTACGGCATGCGCAGCACACCCGCGAGCGGCCCGGCGAAGATCCGCAGCAGTGCGACGAACCGGCCGAAGAAGACGGCCCACATGCCCCACTTCTGGAACGACCGCTCGGCCATCGCGATCTGCGGCTCTCCGAAGTGGCTCGGGAACTTCTTCCCGAGCCGGGCGAGCAGTGGCCGGCCGCCCTTGCGGCCGATGGCGTAGCCGATCGAGTCCCCGATGATCGCGCCCGCGGTGGCGCACGCGCCGAGGATGTACGGGTCGATGTCACCGTGCTGCGAGGCCAGCAGCGCCGAGCTGACGAGGACGATCTCACCCGGCAGCGGGATGCCGAGGCTTTCGAGCCCGATCACGACGCCGACCAGGATGTAGACGCTGATCGCGGGTACGGTCTCCAGCCACTCCTGGACGTGCAAGACCGGATTCCTTCCGTGTCGGATGTGCCGCTGCTGTGCCGCTGCTGTGCCGCTGCTGTGCCGCTGCTGTGCCGCTGCTGTGCCGCTGCTGTGCCGCTGCTGTGCCGCTGCTGTGCCGCTGCCCGGCGAGCGCCTTCCAGGCGCTCGCCGGGCAGCCTACCTGTGCGCGACACCCGCCGATGACCGGCCCCGGTCGTGGGGCCGCTCGCCGGCGCCGGTCCCGTCAGGTGTTGAGACGCAGCGTCCAGACGATGGTCATCTCTCCGGTGACGGCGCCGTCCTCGCGGGTGAAGACGACGGTGACGGGTATCTCGGGGCGCCCGCCCTCGTCGAGTTCGGCGACGACCTCCGCCACCGGCCGGTCCACGGTGGCCGTCGCCGTGACGACGCCCATGGCGAGCTTCTTGTAGCCGATCTCGGCCTTGACGACGAGCGGTACGGCGCGGGTGAGTTGGTCTCCGAAGGCGGCGAGCACCACGGCGCCGCTGACGGTGTCGCCGAGGGTGAACATCGCGCCGGCGTGCGGGCCTCCCACATGGTTGTGGAAGGGCGGCTGGTCCGGCAGCCGTACGACGGCGCGCTCGGCGGTGGTTTCGAGGAACTCCATGTTGAGGGTCTTCGCCATGGGGACGGTGGCGGCGAGCATCTCGCCGACGGTCATCTGATCAGAACTCATGCGGCTCGATATTACCCGTGGGTAGCCTCAGTTGCCATCCTGCGACAGGGCGGCCGTAGCAGTGCGGGGACGACCCCTCTATCGTTACTCGCCATGTGGCCAGGACAGCAGCCGCCCGGGGGCGAGCCAAACCCGCAGGATCCGAATCCGAACCCGTACCAGCAGCCGGGGTACCAGCAGCCGAATCCCTACCAACAGCCGGGATACCAGCAGCCTGGTTACCAGCAGCAGCCCGGCTACCCGCAGCAGCCGGGAGCCCAGCAGCCCAACCCGTACCAGCAGCCGACCGTGCCCCAGTACGCGGTTCCGGGGCAGACGGGCGGGCCGGACGGCCCCGGTCCCTCGCAGGACAAGAAGCGCACGAAGACGGTCGCGATCATCGCGGCGTCGGCGGTCGTCGTGGCTGCCGCCGCCACGGGCTTCTTCGTGACGCAGGGCGACGACGAGAGCGCGAACGTCGCCGAGGACCCGAAGGCGTCCGAGTCGAAGGAGCCGAAGACGAAGCCGTCGGCGCCGGACAACCCGCGCGACGGGTCGAGCGTCGGCAAGCCCACGATCGCGGGCTGGAAGGTCGTCACCAACCCCAACCACGGGACACAGTTCGACGTCCCCGCCGACTGGGTGGTCGAGAAGCCCGACACCTTCTCGGGCTTCGAGGACGTCGAGAAGGGTGACGGCTCGCCCGCCATCACCTTCTCCGCTCCCGCCTTCCTGAAGTCAAACTGGTGCGAGCAGGACAGCGACCAGGACGGCGAGATGGAGGACGTCAGTCTCGGCGGGACGGGCACCAAGGGCGGCAAGGGCGCCAAGGACACGGCGACCGCCGCCAGCAACGAGTCCGGCAGCTGGGTCTGGGCCGCGTACGCCCAGGAAGCCACTAAGGACCAGCAGCAGGAGGCGATCAAGGTCGAGAAGTCCAAGCCCTACACGACCGCGGCGGGGCTCAAGGGGCACTACTCGACGGCCGCGAGCACGGGCCTTCCCAAGAAGGAGAAGTGCGACAGCGACGGCAAGTCGATCGCCTTCACCTTCACCAACGCCAAGGGTGACTACACGACTTGGGTCGTGTACGGCGCCAAGGGCGTGGACGACGAGATCCCGGACGCCACGCTGATGAAGATCATGAGCACGGTCCGGCTGGCCAAGTAGGCCCGTTCCCAGGCATGCCCGGAGTCGTTTCCGGCACCGGAGTCCTGTCCGCCACCCGGCACCGAGCCCCGCGCACCCGCGCGGGGCTCAGCCGACTCAGCCGATGCTGAACGCGCCCTCGGGCGGCTCGGGCGAGGGCACCGCGTCGGCGTCCCGCACGATCGGCGCGGCTCCGGTGAACCGCCGTAGCGACGCGCCGTGTTCGACACGCGCGGGAAAGGCGTCGGACGCGGTACGGCGGGCCAGGGCCGCCGTGTCGATCGGCGCGTGCGAGGCGAGGAGTACGGCGTTGCCGAACCGGCGTCCGCGCAGCACCGACGGTTCGGCGATAAGTGCCAGCTCCTCGAACACCGAGGCGAAGGTGGCCAGTTGGGACTTCAGAAAGGTGAAAGGCGCACCGTCGGCGAGGTTGGCCGCGTAGAGGCCGTCGGCTCGTAGCGCCCGCTCGGCGGAGCGCGCGTACTCCACGGACGTGAGATGGGCGGGCACCCGTGAGCCGCCGAAGACGTCGGCGATGAGCAGATCCACCGAACCGGCCGGTGCCGTGGCGAGCCAGGCGCGGGCGTCGGCGCCGTGGACGGTGATCCCGGAGTCGTCCGGAAGCGGCAACTCCTCGGCGACCAGGGCGAGCAGGGCCCCGTCGGCGTCGACCACGTCCTGCGCCGAGCCGGGCCGGGTGGCGTGCACGTAGCGGGGCAGGGTGAGGGCCCCGCCGCCGAGATGGAGCACGGTGAGCGGGGCGCCGTCGTCGGCGGCGCGGTCGACGACGTGCCCGAGGCGCCGGGTGTACTCGAATTCGAGATGGGTCGGTTCGTCCAGGTCGACGTACGACTGGGGCGCGCCGTCGACCGTCAGCAGCCACGCCCGTTCGCGGTCCACGTCGGGCAGCAGTCGGGCGGTGCCGTGGTCGACGGTCCGGATGACGGGGATGGCTTCGCTCACCGTCCCATTGTGCGTGCCGTGCCGTGCGGAGCCGACCGCGCCCGTCCCCTCCGGGGTGGAGGAGAAGGGCGCGGCCTGCGCGTCCGACAGGTCCGGTCAGATCAGCTCGGTCACCGTGCCCGCGCCGACCGTGCGTCCGCCCTCGCGGATCGCGAAGCCGAGCCCGGACTCCAGCGGCACGTCCCTGCCCAGCTCCACGGTCAGGGTGACGGTGTCACCGGGCCGCGCGACGGCGAGCTCGCCGAGGTCGATGTCGCCGACCACGTCCGCCGTACGGATGTAGAACTGCGGCCGGTAGCCCGTCGTGACCGGCGTCGTACGCCCGCCCTCACGCGCCGACAGGACGTACACCTGCGCGGTGAAGCGCCGGCTCGGTACGACGCTGTCCGGCGCGGCCACCACATGGCCCCGGCGGACCGCGTCGCGCGGCATGCCGCGCAGCAGCAGAGCGACGTTGTCGCCTGCCTCGGCGGACTCCATCGGCTTCCCGAAGGTCTCCAGCGAGGTGACGGTACTGAGCTGGGGCCCGGACTCGGCGCCGAGCACCTCGATCCGGTCCCCCACGCGCACCGTGCCGCGCTCGACGGCACCGGTGACGACCGTGCCGCGGCCGGTGATGGTCAGGACGTTCTCCACCGGGAGCAGGAACGGCGCGTCCGTGTACCTGACCGGGATCGGCACGTACGTGTCGACCGCGTCCAGCAGCGCCACCACCGCCTCGGTCCAGCGCGGGTCGCCCTCCAGCGCCCGGAGCCCGGAGACCCGGACGACGGGGACGCTCTCCCCGCCGTACCCGTGCGCGCTGAGCAGTTCGCGTACTTCGAGCTCGACGAGGTCGGTCAGCTCGTCGTCGCCCGCGTCGGCCTTGTTGAGGGCGACGACGATGTGGTCGACGCCGACCTGGCGGGCGAGCAGTACGTGCTCGGCGGTCTGCGGCATGATCCCGTCGAGCGCGGACACGACAAGGATCGCGCCGTCGAGCTGGGCGGCGCCGGTGACCATGTTCTTGATGTAGTCGGCGTGGCCGGGCATGTCGACGTGCGCGTAGTGCCGGGTGTCCGTCTCGTACTCCACGTGCGCGATGTTGATCGTGATGCCGCGCGCAGCCTCCTCCGGGGCCCGGTCGATGCGGTCGAACGGCACGAACGTGCCGGTCCCTCGCTGAGGACCTTGGTGATGGCCGCGGTCAGTGTGGTCTTGCCGTGGTCGACATGGCCCATGGTGCCGATGTTGAGGTGTGGTTTGGTGCGCACGTATGCCGTCTTGGGCATGGCTGACGTGTTCCTTCCAGGAACTCGAAGCGTGTAGGGACCCCGGGGCCTTGCCGACCCTCCCCCTGTGGGGTCCGCCGGACGATCCGGGAAGGGTCAGCTTCGGGCGCCGTCGAGGGGCGCCGCCGCGGCGGCCTCCGCTGCCGCCGCTTCGGCGTGCGCTGCGAGGAATGCGGCAGCCTTCGGCGCGTCCGCGACCGCGGACGACGCTGCGTGGAAGGCGTACCGGAACATGTCGTTGATGATGTCCGACCCGGCGGCGGGCCGTCGACAGGTTTTCTTTCGCCGCCCGCCGCCCGCCGCCCGCTACCCGCCCTCGCTCAGACGTTCTTCAGAGGTTCTTCAGGGCTTCGCGTACGGAGAGGGGGGAGAGCCGGTCGCGGGCACCCGCCACGAAGCCCTGGACGGCGGCGGGATCCGTCTTGGCGTACTCGCGCAGGCACCAGCCGATCGCCTTGCGGATGAAGAAGTCGGGGTGCCCGGACTGCCGGAGGCAGTAGCCGAACAGCCGCTCGGTGTCCGTTGCCTGCTTGTAGGTGAGCTGGTGCAGCAGCGCGGTGCGCGCGATCCAGAGGTTCTCGTCCTCGATCCAGGCGTCCATCTCGGTCACGAGCGCGCGGTCTGCGGCGACCAGCCCACCCGCGAGATGGGCGGCGAGGAGGTCGACGGTGTCCCACCAGGGCGCCGTGGAGACCAGATGCCGTACGACCGGGAGGAAGCCGGACGACAGGCGCCCGACGTATCGGCGGAGGTAGTCGACCGCGAAGTACTGGTACTCCCGTTCGGGCAGCTCCCAGCAGCGCAGCGCGATCGCCGCGCAGTCCGTCTCCTCAGGACGCGGCAGTGAGTCGAGCACCTGCCGTGACAGCGCGCGGCGTTCGGGTGCGGGGATGCCGAGGAAGGGGGCGACGCCCTTGAGATAGGCGGCGGACCGCTCGGCCTGTACCGGATCGGCGGCTGTGGCATAGCCGACGGTGAGCCGTTCGAGGACGGTGTCGGCGAGCGCGCTGGGCGGCGGAGCGAGGGTCATGGCGTGCAGGCTATGCGCCGCCACCGACAATGGGCGGGGGCCGGCGTACGTCCCCGAAGGGGACCGGGTCGAGTCCCGAGTGGCGCTTGTCTCGCGGCCCTTGACGGCGATCACAACTCCTCGTCGGTTAGTCTCCCCGCATGCTCGACCCTGTCGACAGGTCGTTCGCCGGCCTTACGGTCCGCTGTACGAGGGTGCTGCTCTCACCCTGGTCCAGGCTCTCTCTTCTGGTACTCGTGCTGGCGTGCGCGGGGGCCGCGGTGCTGGTCTACGAGCCGCAGAAGCTCGTCTCGGCCGGCTGGCCGGAGCTGAGCGGCGGCGTCGCCGTGGTGCTGTTCTCCCTCGCGTACGGGCTGTGCACGGCGGCCTTCGTACCGCGTCCGCTGCTGAATCTCGCGGCGGGCGCTGTGTTCGGTTCGCAGTTGGGGCTCCCGGCGGCCATGGCGGGCACGGTGCTGGGCGGGGCGATCGCGTTCGGGCTCGGCCGTTTCCTCGGTCAGGAGGCGCTGCGTCCGCTGCTGCGGGGCCGCTGGCTGACGGCGGCGGACGGGCAGTTGAGCAAGCACGGCTTCCGCTCGATGATGGTGATCCGGCTGTTCCCCGGGGTGCCGTTCCAGGCCGCCAACTACTGTGCGGCGATATCGCGTATGCGCTGGCGGTCGTATCTGCTGGCGACGGCCCTCGGGACGATCCCGAACACGGCCGCGTACGTGGTCGCGGGAAGCGAGGCGGGGTCGCCGACGTCGCCGGCGTTCCTGGTCTCGATGGGCTTCATCGTGCTGACGGGGGCCGCGGCGGCGGTGGTCGCCTGGCGCAAACGCCACCGCCTGCGCCTCGCCCCGGCGCCCCGGCCCCCCACGGAGGAACGGGTACCGGAGCCGGTCGCCTAGGCCCTGTCCGGCGGGTCTTCGTCGGCCAGGACGCGAAGATCCGCCGGACAGGACCTGGAACGTCTGTGGGCCCCCCGGTCGGGGCGAGTTCCTGCGCACGCCGGGGGCGTGGGCGGGGCGGGGCAATGACCCGTCCGGTACTCCGCGCGCCCTGCCGCGAATCATGGGGCCCCGGAAATGATGAGCGCACCGCACGTGATCCAGACGACTCCGCATACCTGCCCTCCGGCAGGAGGACATGCGGTGGAAGGAACCCACGGTGTTGCTTCTCATCTCTCCCGACGGTGTCGAAGAGGCCCTCGACTGCGCGAAGGCGGCGGAGCACCTCGACATCGTCGATGTCAAAAGACCGGCCGAGGGCTCGCTCGGCGCGAACTTCCCCTGGGTCATCAAGGAGATCCGTGACGCGGTCCCGGCGGACAAGCCGGTGTCCGCCACCGTGGGGGACGTACCGTACAAGCCCGGCACGGTGGCCCAGGCGGCGCTCGGCGCGGTTGTCTCCGGCGCCACGTACATCAAGGTCGGCCTCTACGGATGCACGACCCCCGAACAGGCCACCGATGTCATGCGCGGGGTCGTCCGGGCCGTGAAGGACTACCGTCCGGACGCGTTCGTCGTCGCCTCCGGCTACGCCGACGCCCACCGGATCGGCTGCGTCAACCCGCTTTCGCTGCCCGACATCGCCCGCCGGTCCGGCTCCGACGCGGCCATGCTCGACACCGCCGTCAAGGACGGGACCCGGCTCTTCGACCACCTGCCGCCCGACGTCTGCGCGGAGTTCGTCAGGCTGGCCCACGAGGCCGGTCTGCTGGCCGCCCTCGCGGGCAGCGTCAAGGCGGCCGACCTCGCCGCGCTGACGCGCATCGGCACGGACATCGTGGGCGTACGCGGGGCGGTCTGCGAGGGAGGTGACCGCACCACCGGAAGGATCCAGCCGCATCTGGTGGCAGCCTTCCGGGCGGAGATGGACCGGCATGCCCACGAGCACGCGGCGACCGTCGCCGCCGCGAGCTGACCGCCGGCATGCCGACAAGCCCGCGCGGTCGCGCGACGGCGGCCGGCGGTGAGCGCTTCGCCGTCCTCGATCCGGCGACGGGCGAGGCCTTCGACGAGGCTCCCGCCCGGCGGCCGGAGGAGTTGGACACCGTCGTCGAGCGGGCTCACGAGGCCTGGCGCGGCTGGCGGTCCGACTCCCTCGCCCGTTCCAAGGCATTGCTCACGGCCGCCGACGCCGTGGAGGCGGCCGGGGCCGACCTCGCTCCGCTGCTCACCCGGGAACAGGGCAAACCCCTGGCCGAGTCGTACGCGGAGGTCGCCCGCACGGCGGCGCGCCTGCGCTACTTCGCCGAGTTGGTCCCCCGGCCCCGGCCCCGGAAGATCATGGACGGTCGGCCGGTACGCAGCGAGGTCCGCTGGCGACCGCTCGGGCCCACCGCCGCGATCGTTCCGTGGAACTTCCCCCTCCAGCTCGCGTCGGCGAAGTTCGCGCCCGCGCTCGCGGCGGGCAATACGATGGTGCTCAAGCCCTCCCCGTTCACGCCCCTCGCCACCCGGCTGCTGGGGTCAGTCGTCGCCGGCGCCCTCCCCGAGGACGTACTGACGGTCGTCACGGGGCACGAACCCCTCGGCGCCCGCCTCGCGTCCCACCCGGGGATCCGTCATGTGACCTTCACCGGCTCGGTCGCCACCGGGCGGGCCGTCGCGGAGGGCGCGGCGGCCTCGCTCGCCCGGGTCACCCTGGAACTGGGCGGCAACGACGCCGCTGTCCTGCTGGACGATGTCGATGTGGAGCGGATCGCGGAGCGGCTGTTCTGGGCCGCGTTCCGCAACTGCGGGCAGGTCTGCGTGGCGGTCAAGCGGGTCTACGCCCCGGCCCGGCTCTACTCGCGGGTGGTAGAGGCCCTCGCACAGCACGCCAGGGCCGTGGTCGTCGGAGCCGGGCTCGACCCGGGCTCGCAGCTGGGGCCGGTCAACAACGCGGCTCAACTGGCCAGAGTGGAACGGTGCGTGGACCAGGCCGTGTCGGCGGGCGCCCGAGCCGTGACCGGCGGCCACCGGCTGGACCGGCCGGGCTACTTCTTCGCCCCGACGATCCTGGCCGATGTCCCGCCTGCCGGCACTGTGGTGACGGAGGAGCAGTTCGGCCCGGTCCTGCCGGTGCTGCCGTACGGGAGCCTCGACGAGGCCGTCGAGGCGGCCAACGGCACCGGCTTCGGGCTGGGCGGCTCCGTATGGGGGACCGATCTCGACCGGGCCGAGGCGGTGGCCGACCGGCTGGAGTGCGGGACGGCGTGGATCAACCATCACGCGGAGCTCTCCCTCGCCCAGCCGTTCGCGGGCATCAAGGACAGCGGTGTCGGCGTCGCGGGCGGGCCGTGGGGGCTCTACGGAAACCTCAGGCCGTTTGTCGTGCACCGTCCGGGGGCGGCGTGAGAAGGAGGTTCGGCGCGGCGGTCCTGCGCTCGTACGAGAACCGTTTCGCCCTTGAGGAGGTGATCCTGAACGCGGGACCGGCCGACGGCGAGATCCTGGTCAGGATCGCGGGCTGCGGGATGTGCCGGACCGATCTCGCGGTCCGTCGTTCGGCGGGCCGCTCGCCGTTGCCCGCCGTGCTCGGCCACGAGGGGGCCGGGGTGGTGGTCGAGACGGGCGGCCAGGCCACCGGTCCGAGCGTCGGCGACCATGTCGTGCTGAGCTTCGACTCCTGCGGACGGTGCCGGAGTTGTACGGGCGCGGCCCCCGCCTACTGCGACTCCTTCGCCGCGCTCAACCTCTACGGAGGGCGCGCGGAGAACGCGGCACGGTTCACCGACGCGGCCGGGGGCGAACTGGCCCCCCGGTGGTTCGGCCAGTCCTCGTTCGCCGAGTACGCGATGGTCCCGGCCCGCAACGCGGTGCGGGTCGATCCCTCGCTGCCCGTCGAACTGCTCGGACCGCTCGGCTGCGGCTTCCTCACCGGCGCCGGGGCGGTCATCAACTCCTTCGGCGCCGGCCCCGGCGACACGATCGCGGTCCTCGGCGCGGGAGCGGTGGGCCTGGCCGCGGTGATGGCGGCCACCGCCGCCGGGGCGGTGACCGTGGCCGTCGACCGGCAGCCGGAGCGGCTGGCCCTCGCCGAGCGGCTGGGCGCGGTCCCGCTGGACGCCGCGTCGGTGGGTCTGCCCGACCGTATGAGGCGGCTGACCGAGGGCGGCGCGCAGTACGCGTTGGACACCACCGGCTCCGCACCGCTGATCAACGACGCACTCAGGGCCCTGCGCCCGACCGGTCACCTCGGCCTGGTGGCACGGTTCCACACCGCGCTGCCGCTCGAACCGGGGACGCTGGACCGGGGCCGGAGGATCTCCCACATCTGCGAGGGGGACGCGGTGCCAGGGCTGCTGATTCCGCGGCTGACCGGGCTGTGGCGGGCCGGGCTGTTTCCTTTCGACCAACTGATCCGTACGTACCCGCTCGCCGACATCAACGAGGCCGAACGCGATTGCGAAGCGGGCCGTGTCGTCAAACCCGTCCTCATTCCGGAGGGCGGGGAGCGATGAACGCGCGGCCGCCCATCTGATCGCCGGCCCCTCATCCGTATCGCTCGCTTCTCGTGGTCCCTGCTCGTACCAAGGAGGACGCATGACCGGCACAGTGCATGAAAACACCAGTACGGAAGGCGTGGACGGGGGTGTCGGGCTGACCGCTCTCCTGGTCGCCGCGGCGCGGGCGATCGAGACCCACCGCCCCGACAGCCTGGCGCGGGACGTCTACGCGGAGCACTTCGTGCGCGCGGCACCGGCCTGCGCGGGCTGGCCCGTCCACATCCGGCAGGTGCCGGACGGGGACGCGAACCCGCTGTGGGGACGCTTCGCGCGCTACTTCGGCCTCCGGACGCGGGTCCTGGACGATTTCCTGCTTCAGTCGGTGCACTCGGGAGGTGCCCGCCAAGTCGTCCTGCTCGGGGCGGGGTTGGACACGCGGGCCTTCCGGCTCGACTGGCCCGGCGACTGCGTGATCTACGAGATCGACAGGGAAGGCGTGCTGGCGTTCAAACACCAGGTGCTCGGCGCGCTGTCGGCCACCCCGAGGGCGGTGCGCGTGCCGATCCCGACGGATCTGCGCGCCGACTGGGTGGGCGCACTGACCGGGGCCGGCTTCGACCCGGCCGCGCCGAGCGTCTGGCTGGCCGAGGGGCTGCTGTTCTACCTGCCCATGACCGCCGAGACCTACCTCATCGACACGGTGGACCGGCTGAGCGCGGGAGGAAGCGCTCTGGCGTACGAGGTCAAGCTGGAGAAGGACTTGCTGGCGTACCGCGACAGCCCGCTCTACACCGCCACGAGACACCAGATCGGTATCGACCTGCTCAACCTGTTCGACGGGGAGCCGCGGCCCGATTCCGCGGCGGATCTGGCGGGCAGGGGCTGGTCCACGGCGGTCCACACCCCGTTCCACTTCACCCGCCGCCACGGCCGCGGCCCGCTGCCGGAGCCGAACGACGCGCTGGAGGGCAACCGCTGGGTGTTCGCGGACAAGCCCCGGTCGTGACGCCGCGCCTCATCCTCACCGAGGCCGTGAACGCGAAGGCGAAGGCGAAGGCGAAGGCGAAGGCGAAGGCGAAGGCGAAGGCGAAGGCGAAGGCGAAGGCGAAGGCGAAACGCTGGGGCTATGAACCGGCTTCCGGCCTCGCCAACCCGAGGTCCCCGCCCGGCGGGACCGCCGAGAAGCGGGCCACGTCCTCGTAGGTGACCCGTTCCAGTTCCCCCGGAACCCACCCGGGCATCCGGTCCTTGTCGATCACCTGAGCGCGGATCCCCTCCACCAGGTCCGGTGTCCGCAGCGCCGCGCAGGACGCGCGGTACTCCGCGTCCAGCACCTCCTCCAGCGTCCCCAGCTCCCGCGCCGCCCGCAGGGCCGCCAGCGTCGCCTTCAGGGCCGTCGGCGACTTCGTGAGGATCGTCTCCGCCGCCTGCTTCGCCGCGTGGTGCCCGCCGGCGAAGAGGCGGCCCACGATCTCCTCCACCGAGTCGGCCGCGTAACACGCGTCGATCCACTCACGGTCGTCGGCCAACTCCCCCTCGGGCGGCGTCGTCGCGTGGCGCCGTACGGCCACCGGCACGTCCGTGGAGGCGAGTTCGGCGGCGAGTGCGGGCAGCCGGCCGGAGGGGACGCAGTGGTCCGCGAGCCCGCAGAGGATCGCGTCGGCCGCACCCACCGCCGCGCCGGTGAGGGCGAGATGCGTGCCGAGTTCGCCGGGCGCCCGGGAGAGCAGATACGTACCGCCGACGTCCGGCACGAGGCCGATGCCGGTCTCGGGCATGGCGACCTCGGAGCGTTCGGTGACGATCCGGACGTTCCCGTGCGCCGAGACGCCGACGCCGCCGCCCATCACGATGCCGTCCATGAAGGCGACGTACGGCCCCGGGATGCGGGCGATCCGGGCGTTGAGGCGGTACTCGTCGCGCCAGAAGGCGGGCGAGGCCGTACCGCCCGTCCGCGCGTCCTCGTAGATCGCCCGGATGTCGCCGCCCGCGCACAGCCCGCGTGTCCCTGCGCCGTCGATGAGCACCGTCCTTACGGACGGGTCCCGTTCCCACGCGGTGAGCGCGGCGTCGATGCGCGACACCATGGCGTGGGTGAGGGCGTTGAGCGCGCGCGGCCGGTTCAGCGTGAGCCGGCCGACGCGCCCTTCGCGCCGTACGAGAACGGTCTCGTCCTCCTTGGGAGGGCCCGCCGTCATCGTGCCCCTCCCCCCGCGTCCGCCGGCAGCTCCAGTGCCTCCACGATCCGCTCGGCGGCCAGCGTCGCGGTCAACGTGCCCTCCCGTACGGACTGTTCGAGCCCGGGAGCGAGCGAGCGTACGCCCGGATGGCTCCGCAGCCGGTCCAGCAGATGGTCACGGACCATCGACCAGGTCCAGTCGACCTGCTGGTCACTCCGCTTGCCCTGGAGGCGACCGCTGGTGTCGAGGACCTTCCTGTGCTGTTCCAGGCGTTCCCAGACGGTGTCGAGCCCCGTTCCCTCACGGGCGCTGCAACTCAGTACCGGCGGCGTCCAGGCCGCGTCGACCGGGTGCATCAGGCGCAGCGCGCCCGCGAGTTCGCGCGCGGCGGACCTGGCGTCCCGCTCGTGCGGCCCGTCGGCCTTGTTGACGGCGATGAGGTCGGCCAGCTCCAGCACCCCCTTCTTGATGCCCTGGAGCTGGTCGCCGGTGCGGGCGAGGCTCAGCAGCAGGAAGGAGTCGACCATGTTCGCGACGGCGGTCTCCGACTGGCCGACGCCGACGGTCTCCACGAGCACCACGTCGTACCCCGCCGCCTCCATCACGATGATCGTCTCGCGGGTCGCCTTCGCGACGCCGCCGAGGGTGCCCGCCGTGGGTGAAGGACGGACGAAGGCCGCCGGGTCGACGGCCAGGCGCTCCATGCGCGTCTTGTCCCCGAGGATGGAGCCGCCCGTCCTGGTGGACGACGGGTCGACGGCGAGGACGGCGACCCGGTGCCCGAGGCCGGTGAGCATGGTGCCGAGGGCGTCGATGAAGGTGGACTTGCCGACGCCGGGCACACCGCTGATGCCGATCCTGCGCGCCGTGCCCGAGTAGGGCAGCAGCGCGGTCAGGAGCCGCTGGGCGAGTTCCCGGTGGTCGGCCCTGGTCGACTCCACCAGGGTGATGGCGCGGGCCACGGCCGAACGGGAGCCGTCGAGCACGCCTTTGGTGTAGGCGTCGATGTCGATGGTGTTCCGAGGAGCCACCGGCTCACCGCTCGTGGCCGAGAGCGGCGGCCAGGGTCGTGAGCAGATCCTGGGCGGCGTCGGGGATGACCGTGCCGGGCGGGAAGACGGCGGCGGCGCCCGCGCGGTGCAGCTCGTCGATGTCTCCGGGCGGGATCACACCGCCCACGACGATCATGATGTCCTCGCGGCCCTCTTTGGCGAGTTCCTCGCGCAGGGCGGGCACCAGCGTGAGGTGTCCGGCGGCCAGCGACGACACCCCGACGATGTGCACGTCGGCCTCGACGGCCTGCCGCGCGACCTCGCCGGGCGTCTGGAACAGCGGGCCGACGTCGACGTCGAAGCCCAGGTCGGCGAAGGCGGTGGCGATGACCTTCTGGCCGCGGTCGTGGCCGTCCTGGCCCATCTTGGCGACCAGGATGCGCGGGCGGCGCCCCTCGGCCTCCTCGAACTCCTCGACGGCGACCCGGGTTCGCTCGACCGCCGGTGACGTCCCGGCCTCGTTCCTGTACACACCGGAGATGGTACGGATCTGGCCGGAGTGGCGCCCGTACGCCTTCTCCAGGGCGTCGGAGATCTCGCCGACGGTGGCCTTGGCGCGCGCCGCGCTCACTGCGAGGGCCAGCAGGTTGCCGTCGAGGCCCGGGGTCGAGCCCGCCTCGGCGGCGCCGGTGAGGGCGCGCAGCGCGTCCTGGCAGACCGCCTCGTCGCGCTCGTCGCGGAGCCGGCGCAGCTTGGCGATCTGCTGTGTCCGTACGGAGGAGTTGTCGACCGATCGGACCTCGATCCGCTCGTCGGTCTCGACCAGGTACTTGTTGACGCCGATGACCGGCTGGCGCCCGGAGTCGATCCTGGCCTGGGTGCGGGCCGCCGCCTCCTCGATCCGGAGCTTGGGGATGCCGGCCGCGATGGCCTGCGCCATGCCGCCGGCCTCCTCGACCTCCTCGATGTGCTGCCAGGCGCGGCGCGCGAGGTCGTACGTGAGCTTCTCGACGTAGGCGCTGCCGCCCCAGGGGTCGATGACGCGGGTGGTGCCGGACTCCTGCTGGAGCAGCAGTTGGGTGTTGCGGGCGATGCGCGCGGAGAAGTCGGTGGGCAGGGCCAGGGCCTCGTCGAGTGCGTTCGTGTGCAGCGACTGGGTGTGGCCCTGGGTGGCGGCCATCGCCTCGACACACGTACGGGGGACGTTGTTGAAGACGTCCTGCGCGGTGAGTGACCAGCCGGAGGTCTGCGAATGGGTGCGCAGCGACAGGGACTTGGTGTTCTTCGGGTCGAACTTCTTGACGAGCCTCGCCCAGAGCAGCCGCGCCGCGCGCAGTTTCGCGATCTCCATGAAGAAGTTCATGCCGATGGCCCAGAAGAAGGAGAGCCGGGGCGCGAACGCGTCGACGTCGAGGCCCACGTCGAGTCCGGCGCGCAGATACTCGACGCCGTCGGCGAGGGTGTAGGCGAGCTCCAGATCGGCCGTCGCGCCGGCTTCCTGGATGTGGTAGCCGGAGATGGAGATCGAGTTGTAGCGCGGCATCTTCTGCGAGGTGTACGCGAAGATGTCGGAGATGATCCGCATCGAGGGCGCGGGCGGATAGATGTAGGTGTTGCGGACCATGAACTCTTTGAGGATGTCGTTCTGGATGGTCCCGGCCAGCTTCTCCGGTGGTACGCCCTGCTCCTCGGCCGCGACGATGTAGAGCGCGAGTACGGGCAGGACGGCGCCGTTCATCGTCATCGACACCGTCATCCTGTCGAGCGGGATGCCGTCGAAGAGCTGGCGCATGTCGTAGATGGAGTCGATGGCGACGCCCGCCATGCCGACGTCACCGGTCACGCGCGGGTGGTCGCTGTCGTAGCCGCGGTGGGTGGGCAGGTCGAAGGCGACGGAGAGGCCCTTCTGCCCGGCGGCGAGGTTGCGCCGGTAGAAGGCGTTGGACTCCTCGGCGGTGGAGAATCCCGCGTACTGGCGGATCGTCCACGGCTGGTTGACGTACATCGTCGGGTAGGGGCCGCGCAGATACGGCGCGATGCCGGGGTACGTCCCGAGGAAGTCGAGGCCCGCGAGGTCCCCCGGGGTGTAGAGCGGTTTGACGGCGATGCCCTCGGGGGTGTTCCAGACGAGGTCGGCGTCGCTCCTGCCGGTGCTCTCCTTGACTGCGGCGCGCCAGCGGTCCTCGTTCGCGCCCGTGGCCGCGGCGGGCCCCAGGTCGATGCCGGTGAAGTCGGGGACGGTCATCGCGCCACTCCAAGGTGGTCGAGGGCGGCGGAGAGTACGGCGACGGCGTCGTCGCCGGCGGCGACGAACTCGTCGACTCCGGCCCGGGTGAAGGTCTCTCGCTGTTCGCCGGGGCGGCCCGCGAGGTACACGCGGGTGGCGCCGGCCGATTTCAGTGCCGCGGCGACCTCTTCGGCCTGCTCGGCGTAGAGCGGGTCGCTGGAGCAGAGGCAGGCGATGGTCGCGCCGGAGGCGGTGAGGGCGTCGGCCACGGTGGTGGCGTCGACGGTGACCGGGTCGTGGACCGGTTCGATGCCGCCGGACTGGAAGAGGTTCGACGCGAAGGTCACGCGCGCCGTGTGCGCCGCCGCGGGGCCGAGCGCGGCCAGCAGGACGCGCGGGCGGGCGCCCGTCGACGCGAGATGCGCGTCGGAGCGGGACCGCAGAGTCTCGAAGGCGTCGTCGCGGTGGACGGTGGGCAGTCCGCCGGCCGGGGCCGGGGGCGGTGCGTCGCGTACGACGGGGGTCTCGGCGAGCTGGGGGAACTCGCTGACGCCGGTGACCGGTTCGCGCCGGCGGGCCAGCTTCTCGGAGCGGGCCGCCCAGGTCGCGGCGAGGCGTGTCGCGACCAGGCCGTCGCGCAGCGCGGCGCGCTGGCCGCCCGCCCGCTCGATCTCCTGGAACCAGGCCCAGGCGGCGTGCGCGAGGTCGTCGGTGAGCCGCTCGACGTACCAGGAGCCGCCCGCCGGGTCGATGACGCGGCCGAGGTGGGACTCCTCGATGAGGATGGTCGAGGTGTTGCGGGCGATCCGCCGGGCGAAGCTGTCCGGCAGTCCGAGGGTGTGGTCGAAAGGCAGGACGGTCACGGCGTCGGCGCCGCCGACCCCGGCGGCCAGCGAGGCGACCGTGGTTCGGAGCATGTTCACCCACGGGTCGCGGCGGGTCATCATCACCGAGGAGGTGACGGCGTGCTGGCGCTGTGCGGCGCCGGCCGGTCCCGCTCCGCCGACCTCGGCGACCCGGGCCCACAGCCGGCGCGCGGCGCGCAGCTTGGCGATGGTCAGGAACTGGTCGGCGGTGGCCGCGTACCTGAACTCCAGCTGGCCGCAGGCCGCTTCGAAGGGGAGTCCGGCGGCGTCGAGGTCGCGCAGCGCGGCGACGCCGGCGGCGAGCGAGCAGCCGAGTTCCTGGGCGGCCGAGCCGCCGGCCTCGTGGTAGGGAAGGGCGTCGACGACGAGGGCGCGCAGTCCGGGGTACTCGCGGTGGCACAGCCGGGCGAGTTCCGCGGCGGCGTCCTGGAGGCCGGGGGTCTCGTCGCCGGTGCGGGCGAGGCGGCCGAGCGGGTCGGCGCCGAGGGTGCCGCGCGCCTCGTCCCGCGGGACGTCGCGGTCGTCGAGAAGACGCAGCAACTCGGCGGCGGCGCCAGGGAATTCGTCCCCCGCGTCGAGCGCGATCGGGGCGAGGTCGAGATAGACGCCGTCGAGGGCGTCGCCCAGCGCGGAGACGGGCACGCCCGTCTCTCCCACGGCCAGCCACAGCGAGGTGGTGCCGTTGGCCAGGTCTTCCAGTACGGCCTCGTTGGTGCGCGCCGCGTCGGTCCGCGCGTGGCGCTGGCGTACGTCCCAGCCGCTCGGCGTCGGGCCGCCGGGGGTGCCGCCCCGGGTGAACGGCGCGAAGCCCGGCAGACCGCCGTCCCCGGGGTCGTCGGCGGCGGTGTAGAGGGGACGGGTGGTCAGCCCGTCCTCGATGGTTGTCGAGAGTGCGTCCTCGGCGTCGGTCCCCGAGACGTTCCGACCGGTTTTCCGGAGTACCCCCTCCACCAGACCCTGCCATTGCTCATGGGTCGGCTCGGGGAACTCAGCTGCCAGCGATAGCCCGCTGTCGGGCAGGAGCGTCATGGCCGAGATGGTAGGGCAGGGCATCTCCAAGCCATCAGGTTGGACCCGTGTGACCTTGCCCTCCCCCCTGTACGCCCCCTGACTGCTCCCCTATGCGCCCCCTAGCGACCCCCTCAACGGCCCCTCCTCGACCCTCGAATTCACGCCATGTGTCGCCCTCGGTGCTGCCCTCGTCGCCGTGTGTCCCCCGCCCGCGCAGGGGGCTGGCGCCGTCTCATAATCATCAACGGCTACGCTGCCCCAGACCGGCGCGTGACGGGCCCCTCCGTACACCCGCGCAGACGAGCGATTACGCGCGCCAACTTTTTCAGTCCGCAACCCGCCACTGCCCCGTGTTCACACCGGCCGGTGCACGATCTTTTCTTGGATGGCGTAGCACCCAATGTCTTGGTTCGAATCACTCATCCTCGGACTCGTCCAGGGGCTGACCGAGTTCCTGCCCATCTCCTCCAGCGCGCATCTGCGGCTGACCGCCGCTTTCGCGGGCTGGCACGATCCGGGTGCGGCGTTCACCGCGATCACGCAGATCGGTACGGAGGCGGCGGTCCTCATCTACTTCCGCAAGGACATCGCCCGGATCGTCTCGGCCTGGTCCCGCTCGCTGACGAACAAGGCGATGCGCTCCGACCACGACGCGCAGATGGGGTGGTTGGTGATCGTGGGGTCGATCCCCATCGGAGTGCTCGGGGTGACGTTCAAGGACCAGATCGAGGGGCCCTTCCGTGATCTGCGGCTGATCGCGACGACGTTGATCGTGATGGGTGTCATCCTCGGCATCGCGGACCGGCTGGCGGCGCGCGACGAGACGGGCGGGAAGCACCGCGCCGTCAAGGAGCGCAAGACGCTGAAGGAACTGAACGTCAGGGACGGTCTGATCTTCGGGTTCTGCCAGGCCATGGCGCTGGTTCCGGGTGTCTCCCGGTCGGGTGCGACGATCAGTGGCGGACTGCTGATGGGCTACACCCGTGAGGCGGCGGCGCGTTACTCGTTCCTGCTCGCCATCCCGGCCGTACTGGCCTCGGGCGCCTTCGAGTTGAAGGACGCAGGCGAGGGGCATGTCTCATGGGGGCCGACGATCTTCGCGACGATCATCGCCTTTATCGTTGGATATGCCGTTATCGCCTGGTTCATGAAGTTCATCACCACGAAAAGTTTCATGCCGTTCGTGATCTACCGGATCCTGCTCGGCATCGTGCTGTTCGCACTCGTCGGCACGGACACCCTGAGCCCGCACGCGGGCGAGTCCGCCGGCTGACCGCCCGACGCCGGGTCTCCCCCTCTTCTTCCCGGCCTCCAGGCCGGTCCCACGCCGTCGTCCGCGCCCGGGGTGTGCGCAAGGACACGTCCGGGCGTCGCCCGCCCCCGGACCGCCGGGCGACGGCCGGAACCCTTGGTGCGACAGGGCCCGAAGCTGACGCACCGTGGGGTTGCCCTGTCGGCGTGTGAGCTATCCCGCTCCCGGAACGGCGCGGGAACCGGGCGGCAGCCCGTACGGTTGCCATATGTCCACAACTTCCTCCACCGCTTCCGCGGCGTCCGGCGCCATCGCGGCCAACGAGCGCATCCGCGCCCTGGTCGACGCGGCCGACGGCACGTGGCCGGCCGAGGAGTACGAAGTCCTGCTGCTGGAATGGGCGGCGGCCCTGCACGACGCGGTCGACGAGGCCGCGTAGGGCGCACGCCCAGGGGCGCGTTTCGACAGTCGGGAGTCAGGCCCGGTCCCGCGGTGACACCGCGGGGCCGGGCCTTTCCCCTATATCCGCATGTGTCCCCGACGGATCCGGCCGATCCTCAGGACCGGATGATCGGCGGATCCGCCGACCTCTTGGCCTGGGGCCTCCACTGCCGGAGAATGATCAGATGACGCAGCGTGTGGATCTCGCGACCGTGATGGACCGGCTGGCCGTCGACGAGGTGATCAGCGGCTACGCGACGGCCCTGGACGACGGCGACTGGCCCGGCTTTCTCGCGCTCTTCACGTCCGACGGACGCGCCGACCACCGCGGCGCCGGTGGAATCGAGGGGTCGGCCGCCGAGGTGGCCGACTGGCTCGCCGGCGTCCTGGGCGGTTTCCCCGTACGCCAGCACCTGATCGGCAATCGCCGGCTGACCTTCGAGAACGTCGACGGATATCCGGGCGGCGACCGCGCCGAGGTACGGGCCGACAACCTGAGCACGCTGTTCCCGGAGTCCGGCGAGGCGACCCTCGCCATCAGCCGTTACACCTTCGGGCTCACCCGTACGGATGACGGCTGGCTGCTGCACACCGTCGTGGCCGGGGAGAAGGCGCGGCGCGGCGCCGGTGGCACCGCCGGGGGCTGACCGCCGGTGGCGACGGCGGCGGCCGACCCGACGAGGGGCGGACACACCGGGGAAGCTCTGTCCTCCCGCGCCTTCTCTCCCCCACACTGACCCGTACCGCTGATCTGCACCGCTCACGGGCGGGACGAGGGGGCACGGCATGTGGGTTCCGGTCGACCGGCGGGAGGCATGGGTCCGTCGTTCCCATTCGCCGGTGTGGCGAGGATTCGCGGCCCTGGTGGCCGGAGCGCTGCCCGCGTTCGCCTTTCCCGAGACGAACATCGCGTGGTTCGCGTACATCGCTCTCGTGCCGTGGATGATGATGCTGCGTACGGCTCCGACTGGCCGGCGCGCGTTCCTGGACGGCTGGATCGGTGGGCTGGGCTTCATGCTCGCCGTCCATCAGTGGCTGATCCCGAGCCTGCACGTGTTCATCCTGGTGCTGGGCGGGTTTCTGGGGCTGCTGTGGGGGCCGTGGGGCTGGCTGGTCCGCGTGATGCTCCGCGGACGTCCGTCGGTCCGGCGTACGGTCGCCGCGCTGGCGGTGTTGCCGTCGGGCTGGCTGATCATCGAGACGGTGCGGTCCTTCGACGGGCTCGGCGGTCCCTGGGGGCTGCTGGGCGCCAGTCAGTGGGACGTGGCGCCCGCGCTACGGCTCGCCTCGGTCGGAGGCGTATGGCTGGTGAGTCTTCTGGTGGTCGCCGTGAACACGGCGCTGACCGTGCTGCTGACGGTCTCCACGGCCCGTACGACCGCCGTCGCGTGCCTCGTGGCGTGCGCCGTCGCCGTGACCGTCGCCTGGATCTGGGCACCGCTCCCGGAGAACGCCGGGCACGCCCGTATCGCCATCGTCCAGCCCGGTGTCATCGCGGGCGTAGAGCGGCGTTTCGACCGCAGCGAGGAGCTGACGCGCTCGCTCGACGGACAGGATCTCGATCTCGTGGTCTGGGGCGAGAGCAGCGTCGGCCGCGATCTCACCAACCGGCCCGATCTGGCGAACCGTATCGCCGCGCTGTCACGCCGGGTCGGCTCCCCGGTCCTGATCAACATGGACGCTCCCGGCTCCGACGAGGCGGGGCGCACGGGGATCTTCAAGAGCGCCGTACTGGTGGGTCCCGACGGGCTGACGGGCGACCGCTACGACAAGATGCGCCTGGTGCCGTTCGGCGAGTACATCCCGATGCGCGACGCGCTCGGCTGGGCGACGTCCGTGGGCAAGGCGGCGTCCCAGGACCGCAGACGCGGCACACATCAGGTGGTGATGGTGCTGCCCGGTCCCTGGCAGGAGAGGCTGCGGATCGGCCCGCTGATCTGCTTCGAGTCGGCGTTCCCGGACATGAGCCGGGCGCTGGTCAGGGACGGCGCGCAACTGCTCGTCGCGCAGTCGGCGACGTCGACCTTCCAGCAGAGCTGGGCGCCCGAGCAGCACGCGACGCTGGCCGCGCTGCGGGCGGCCGAGACGGGCCGCCCGACGGTGCACGCCACACTCACCGGCATCAGCGCGGTGTACGGCCCGGAGGGCAAGCGGGTCGGCACCCCGCTCGGTACGGATCGCAGCGCGAGCGCCGTCTACGAGGTTCCGCTGGCGCGCGGCACCACCGCGTTCGTCGACCTCGGCGCCTGGCCGCTGTACGGCGCGCTGGCCGTTCTCGCGGCTCTCTGCGCCTTCGAGGGGGCCCGGTCGCTCAGACGGCCTGGGCGCGAGCGGCCAGCACCACACGCTCGCACAGCTCGTGCGTCGAAAGAGCGTCCCGGCCGCTGAGCGTCTTCCCCGCGCGTACGGCGTCGAGGAACGCCAGCACGCACTGCTCGATGCCGCGCTGCCGGGCGACCGGCACCCAGTCGCCGCGCCTGCGGACGCTGGGCTGGCCCTTGTGGTCGACGATCTCGGCGATGTGGTGGACGGCCCGCTTGGTGTCCTGTCCGGAGACTTCGAGGATCTCCTCGGTCGAGCCGTTCATCCGGTTCATCATCCCGATGGCGGTGAAGCCGTCGCCGGAGAGCTGGAGCACGACGTGGTGCGTCAGGCCCTCCCGGACCCGGGCGCGGACGTCGACGTGCTCGACGGGGCCGGGGAGCAGGAAGCGCAGGGTGTCCACGACATGGATGAAGTCGTCCAGGACGAGGACGCGGGCGTCCTCGGGCAGGCCGATGCGGTTCTTCTGCATGAGGATCAGATCGCGCGGATGTTCGAGGCACTGCGCGTAGGCGGGCGCGAAGCGACGGTTGAAGCCGACGGCGAGGCTCGTCCCGCGCTCCTCGGCGAGGGCGACCAGGCGCTCGGAGTCCTTGAGTTCGTAGGCGAGGGGCTTGTCGACGAAGGTCGGCACACCGGCCTCCAGCAGCCGGGTGACGATCTCGGCGTGCGCGGAGGTCGGCGCGTGGACGAACGCCGCGTCCAGCCCCTGGGCGAGAAGCGAGTCGAGGTCGGCGTGGCGCCGCTCGCCCGGGATGTGGTGGGTGTCGCCGACCCGCGCGAGGGTGGCAGGGGTACGGGTGTGCAGATGCAGCTCGATCCCGGGCAGCGTGGTGAGCACCGGCAGATACGCCTTCCGGGCGATGTCGCCGAGCCCTATGCAGCCGACCTTCACGTGGGTCTCCCTGTCGCCGTGCCGCGGTCCTGCTCTCCCGCGCCGGTGCGCGGGGGTCCGCCGGGCGGACCCTGATCCGCAGCATACGGGCGATGCCGGGACGGCCGGTCGGCGACGCCCGCGGAGGCGCTCGGAGGCACGCCGGGGGACGGCGACGGCAACACGCGCGCGGGCCGCGTCACCCGTGCGGGTCACAGCGCGCCGTTATGTCTCCGACACGCCGCCCGGCCAGCAGAGTTGTCCCGGTGACACGGCGAACGAGAACGACAGCGGTACTCCTGCTCGGTGTGGCGGTCGGCGGGGTCTCCGCCTGCGTGGCCGTGGAGCCCGAGGCCGGGACGGGCGTCGGAGCCGTACGGGAGGCCCCGCCCCGGCGCACCGTGGCGCCGCGGATCGTGCAGCCGCCGGCGCGCGAGGCGTTGGAGGCCGCGGCCCCACTCGCGCGCACGCCGCCTCCGAAACTGCAGGCCACGTCGGCGGCCGTACGGCCGCCACCCGAGCCGCCCCGCCGCCGGGCGGCCGTACAACGGTCCGCGCCGACCACCGCACGGCCCGCCCCGGCGCCCCCGACGGCGCTGCCGGACACGGGCGGGGAGCTGTGCGCGCTCGGTGAGCGGTACGGGGGCTGGAAGCCGGACAGCCCGGAGAGCCGTCTCTGCGAGGAGACGTACGGCGACTGAGGCACGTCGCTCAGTCGTCGAGCAGCTGCCGCTCCAGCCGGCCGATCGCGGTCCGGACCCCGTTCCCGTACCCGTCGTCCCCGAGCGCGTTCACGGCGGCGCGCGCCCGGGAGAGGTGCAGTCGCGCCGCGTCGGGGCGCTGGAGTTTCACATAGTCGGCGGCCAGGTTGAGATGGAGCGAGGGGTAGAAGGCGCGCACCGCCGGTGAGGCGAGGGACATGGCCGGTCCCTCCGCCGCGGTCAGGGCGCGCAGGTCCCAGGCCAGTTCGTCGCCGGGATCGTCCTGCGTGTCGGCCATGTAATGCGCGAGCGTGCAGCGGTGGAGCGGGTCGCCGGACTCGCCGATCTCGGTCCACAGCTCGCCGAACCGGTTGCGCGCCTCCTCGCGGTCACCGCCGTGGAGCAGCATGACCGCCTGCCCGATCCTGGTCAGGACGGCGTCCTCCGACACCTCGCGCCGCTCCATCGCCTGCCGCCTCCCGCGCCCGCCCGGTCGATCCCGTCCGGCCCGACGCTAACCGTCCCGACCGGCATTCGGGCACAGGCTCACCCGCCCGGCGCGGACCGCCGGGCGGGGCGGGACCCGGTCAGCCCAGGTCGGGGATGCGCCAGTCGATCGCCTTGTGCCCCTGCGCGGCGATCGCCTCGTTGATCTGGGTGAACGGGCGCGAGCCGAAGAACTTCTTCGCCGACAGCGGCGAGGGATGCGCGCCCTTCACCACCACGTGCCGCGACTCGTCGATCAGCGGCAGCTTCTTCTGCGCGTACGCACCCCAGAGCACGAAGACAGCGGGATCGGGCCGGGCGTCCACCGCGCGGATCACCGCGTCAGTGACCTGCTCCCAGCCCTTTCCCTTGTGCGAGTTGGCCTCACCGGCCCGCACCGTCAGAACGGCGTTGAGCAGCAGCACGCCCTGCTCGGCCCACGGCATCAGATAGCCGTTGTCCGGCACCGGGTGGCCCAGCTCCTCCTTCATTTCCTTGTAGATGTTCCGCAAGGAGGGAGGAGTGCGCACCCCGGGCCGCACCGAGAAGCAGAGACCATGGCCCTGGCCCTCGCCGTGGTACGGATCCTGGCCGAGGACAAGGACCTTGACCTGGTCGTACGGCGTGGCGTCGAGCGCGGCGAACACCTCTTCGCGCGGGGGGTAGACCGGCCCCTTCGCCCGCTCTTCCTCGACGAACTCGGTGAGCTCCTTGAAGTAGGGCTTCTGGAGCTCTTCGCCGAGGACGCCACGCCAGGACTCGGGCAGCATGTCGGTGTCGGTCACGTCAACAACCTCCGGTAAACGATCAGTTGGGCCACTCCTGAATCTACCGGTGAGCACTGACAATCGCCGCTACCAGCTGGCCTTCCGGCTGAACTCCCAGAGCTGCATGACCGTCTGCGGGTCGAGCGCGCGCTCGCCGCCGCTGATCTCCTGCGACGCCGCGACGTAGAGCTTCCCCTGCCACAGCGGAAGCAGCCGGACGTCGTCGACGAAGATCTCCTGGGCGCGCTCGAACTGCTCGATCACCGCGCCCCGGTCGCTCTCGCGCCGCGACTGCGGCAGCAGCTCCGTGGTGATCTCAGGGCTCTCGTAGGGCGTGCTGAGCGCGTTGTTCTTGCCGACGAAGGGGGCCACGAAGTTGTCCGGGTCCGGGAAGTCGGGGAACCAGCCTCGGCCGAAGACCGGGTACTCACCCTTCTGGAAGCCCGCCTGGAAGTCCTTCCAGGGCTTGCTCTTCAGCGTGATCTTGAAGAGGCCGGACGCCTCCAGCTGGCGCTTGAGCTCCGCGAACTCGGCCACCGTGCCGGAGCCGTAACGGTCGGTCGTGAACCAGAGGGTCAGCGGCACCGGCGTCTCGACGCCCGCGTCCTCAAGGATGGACTGCGCCTTGCTGACGTCCGGGTCGCCGTATCTGTCGAAGAAGCTCGTGGCGTGCCCGGAGATGCCCTTGGGGACCATCGAGTACAGCGGCTCGGCGGTGCCCTGGTAGACCTTGGCCACCAGGGCGTCGCGGTCGACCACCTGGGCCACGGCCTGCCGTACGGGCAGCTTCGCCGCCGACTCGTCCTTGGGGTTGAACACCAGGTAGCGGATGTCGGCGCCGACGGTCTCGATCAGCTGAAGGTGATCGTTCTCTTCCTTCTTCTGTTCGAGCTCGACGACTTCCTCCGAGGTCAGGCCTCGGTAGATGACGTCGATCTCCTTCTTCTTCAGGGCGCCGAACATCTTGTCGGAGTCCTGGAAGTACTGGATCTTGACGGCTGAGTTCTTACGGTCGGCGAAGCCCTTGTAGCTGGTGTTCTCGGCCAGTTCGGCGTTGCTGCCCGCGGTGTACGACTCAAGCGTGTACGGGCCGGAGCCGGTGAGTTTGCCGTCTTCCCGGAGCTTGTCGGCCGGGTACTCCTCCGGGTCGACGATGGACATCGCGGGGGCGGCGAGGACGAACGGGAACGTGGCGTCGGGCTTGTTCAGGGTGAACGTGACGGTCAGGTCGCCGTCCGTGGTGACGCCCTTGAGCGACGCGAGGAGTCCGTTGGGACCACCGTTCACGTTGATCTTCACGATGCGGTCGAACGAGTGCTTGACGGCTTCGGCGTCGAGCTTGTGGCCGTTGGAGAACGTCAGCCCCTCGCGGAGTTCGCAGCGGTAGACCTTGTTCGTCGAGTCCGTGAATTTGCAGTTGTCGGCCGCGTCGGGCTGCGGAGTCGTACTACCCGTGGGGAACGCCACCAGGGTCTGGAAGACGTTCCGGTACAACTCCCACGAGTTGTCCCACGCGGCGGCCGGGTCGAGCGTGCTCGGCTCACTGGTGGTACCGATCGTGATCTTCTCGTCCTCGCCGGCGCTGTCCGCCGAGAACAGGCCACATCCGGCCAGCAGGGATATGGACGCGAGGGCTGCAGCCGCCTGCAGACTGGTCCGGTTGAACACGTGCACGCTCCTTGTTCAGCCACGAGTCGGGCGACCATACCGCAGCGCCCCATCGGTTCAATATGCAGGTCTGATGGGGCACTTGGAGCATTCACTGACAAAATATGTCAGTGCACACCAGCGTTGAGAAAAATTCCGCCGTCGACGACCAGCGTCTGCCCGGTGATCCAGTCCGACTGGTCGGACGTGAGGAACGCCGCGGCGCCGCCGACATCCTCCGGCACACCGAGGCGCCCCAGCGGGTAGGCGGCCACGGCCTCCGCCTCCCGGCCCTCGTAGATCGCCTGCGCGAACCTGGTCTTGATCACGGCCGGCGCGATGGCGTTGACGCGCACGCCGGGCGCGAACTCGTGAGCCAGCTGGAGGGTCAGATTGACCATCGCCGCCTTGCTCATCCCGTACGCGCCGATGAACGGCGACGCGGACACCCCCGCGACCGAGGCGATGTTCACGATCGCACCGCCGTGATCCTTCTGCCAGGCGCGCCAGGTCAGCTGGGCGAAGCCCAGGGCCGAGATGACGTTGGTCTCGAACACCTTGCGCGCCACGTTGAGATCGAGATCGGCGATCGGGCCGAACACCGGGTTCGTGCCGGCGTTGTTCACCAGGAAGTCGACGCGGCCGAACGCCTCCATGACGCGGTCGACCGCGGCGGCCTGGTGGGCCTCGTCGTGGGCCTTGCCGGGGAAGCCGATGGCCCGGTCGGGTCCCAGACGCTCCACGGCCTCCTTGAGCGCTTCCTCGTTCCGTCCGGTGATGCACACCCGGTCGCCGCGGGCGACGAGCGCCTCGGCGATGCCGTAACCGATACCCCGGCTGGCGCCCGTGATCAGAGCGACCTTGCCGCTGTCGGGCCGGGCCGCTTCCTTCGGCTGTTCCGTCATGTCCGACACCTTCCGCTTCAGTTGAGGGGTCCGCCGGCGACGTACAGCACCTGGCCGGAGACGAATCCGGCGTTCTCGCCCGTGAAGAAGGCGATCGCGTTGGCGATGTCGTCGGGGACGCCGACCCGCTGGACGGGGATCTGGGTGGCCGCCGCCGCCTGGAACTCCTCGAAGCCCATGCCGACGCGGGCGGCGGTCTGGGCCGTCATCTCGGTGACGATGAACCCGGGGGCCACGGCGTTGGCCGTGACGCCGAACTTGCCGAGCTCCTTGGCCAGGGTCTTGGTGAAGCCCTGGAGGCCGGCCTTGACCGCGGAGTAGTTCGCCTGGCCGCGGTTCCCGAGCGCCGAACTGGACGACAGATTGACGATACGGCCGAACTTGGCCTCCACCATGTGCTGCTGGCAGGCGCGGGCCATCAGGAAGGCGCCCTTGAGATGCACGTTCATCACGGTGTCCCAGTCGGACTCGCTCATCTTGAAGAGGAGGTTGTCCCGGAGCACGCCCGCGTTGTTGACGAGGATCGTGGGCGCGCCCAGCTCGGCGGCGACGCGCGCGACGGCGGCCTCGACCTGGGCGGAGTCGGAGACGTCGCCGCCGACGGCGAGGGCCTTGCCGCCCGCGGCGGTGATGGTGCCGACGGTCTCCTCGCAGGCCGCCTCGTCCAGGTCGAGTACGGCGACGGCCCGGCCCTCGGCCGCGAGACGGACCGCGGTCGCGGCGCCGATCCCCCGCGCCGCGCCGGTCACGACGGCGACACGCTGCTCGGTGGTGGACATGCTGCTTCTCCTCGTCCTTGGATCGCGGTGTCGGCACGAGTGCACTGAGCGACCGCTTAGTATTCAGCTGCCGTGACGCTAGAAGCCCTGACACCCGGTGTCAACGGCACACGGGGCGGTGAACGTATGTCACACCGCGGGAGCCCACCCGCCCGCCGGGGTCCTACCGCACCAGCAGGTCCAGCAGCCGCTCGGCCTCCGCCGCAGGGTCGAGCGTCAGCCCCGTGTGTACGGGACCGGGCTGGACGACCGTCGAACGGGGGGCGATCAGCCAGCGGAACCGCCGCCCCGCGTCGTCGCGCGCGGCCTGCCCGGCGGGGTCCCCGCCCGCGCAGACGTTCTCGACGGCGCGCAGCGCGGCCCGTACGCCCGCCACATCGGCGTCCGGCGCCAGCGCCTTGAGCCGGGACTCGTCCAGGTGCGTACGGGCGGCAACGAACGACTTGGCACGGCAGTACACGAGGACGCCCGCGTTGATGAACTCCCCGCGCTCGACCCTCGGTACGACGCGCAGCGGCGCGTACTCGAACACATCGCGTCCGTTCATCGGCCCTCTCCTCCGGCCTTCTTCGTGGGATGCGGCCAGGGCGTGAGGTGCTCGGTCAGCCAGCCGGGTGCCCCCGAGGGGCGCGCATTGGGGGGCGCGTCGAGGGTGAGACGTTCATGGATGGTCGCCGCGCGCGGCAGCAGCGCCGCGACGTAGGCGCGCCGTACCGCGTCCGTGGTGTCGAACCCGGGCTCGTCCACGAGCCATTCGTCCGGCACGTCGGCGGTGACCTCGGTCAGCAGCTCCTCGGTGACGAGCGGCGCGAGTTCGGCGGCGGCCGAGGCGATGTCGGGGCCGAACCGCGCGAGGACATGGTCGGACGCGTCGTACGGCTTCGCGGCCGACGCCTGGGCGCCGGGCCAGTTGTGGTGCCAGATCATGGTGGCGCCATGGTCGATGAGCCACAGATCGCCGTGCCAGACAAGCATGTTGGGGTTGCGCCAGGACCGGTCGACGTTGTTGATGAGCGCGTCGAACCACACGATCCGGCCGGCCTCGGCCGGCCCCACCTCGTACGCGAGCGGATCGAAACCCAGCGACCCGGGCAGGAAGTCCATCCCGAGGTTCAGCCCACCGCTCGCCTTCAGCAGATCCTGCACCTCTTCGTCGGGCTCCCCGAGACCGATGACCGGGTCGAGCTGCATGGTCACCAACTCCGGCACCCGCAACCCGAGCCGCCGCCCCAACTGCCCGCAGATGATCTCGGCGACGAGCGTCTTGCGCCCCTGCCCCGCGCCGGTGAACTTCATGACGTACGTCCCGAGATCGTCGGCCTCGACGATCCCGGGGAGCGAGCCGCCCTCACGCAAGGGGGTGACATAGCGGGTCGCAGCGACCTCGTTCAACACTTTCTCAGGCCATCCATCTCATCAGTGGTCCGTCGATCGCGGTGCGCCCTGCTTCCGGCCTCCGGCATGAAGTGAGCATAGTAACCGAGGGTGATCGCGGGTGAGGGATGCCCGAGCCACCGCGCCAAGGTCACGACGGACTCCCCCGCCCCACCGGCTTGCCCCGACGTATTCACCCCGGCCCCGTCACAGCCAGCCCCGCCTGGCCGCCTGCCAGGCGAGCTGCATACGGGTGGTCGCTCCGGCGAGCTCCATCATGTGCTGGATATGACGCTGCACGGTGCGCCGGCTCAGCCCCATCTGGCTGGCGATCGCCTTGTCGGCCACGCCCGCCACGAGCAGGGACAGCAGCCGCCTGTCGATGGAGGAGAGCGGGTCCGGTGCGCCGACCCCGTCCGTCCCGGCGACCGCCCCCGAGTCGTCGACGTCCAGCGGGACGGCGTCCTCCCAGTAGCGTTCGAACAGGGCGATGAGGGCGGCCAGGAGGTTGCTGTCCCGGACCAGCGCGGCCGTCGGCTCGTCGGGGCTGCCCTGCGGCCCCCCGGGCACCAACGGGCAGACGGCGATGGCACGGTCGGCCACGGCGAGCCGCAGCGGCAGATGGGGGACGGATCTGGCGATCTCCCCGGCACGCACGCCCTCGACGACGTTGTCGACCGCGCCCTCGTCGTCGAAGAAGGCCTTCTCGTACAGCACCCGGTAGGTCACGCCCCGGCCCAGCGCGTCGAACTCCGCGTCGTTGCTGCCCGACGGCATGGCCACGTACTGGGCCTTGCAGAACCAGAGCATCTCGTCGCGCGCGCTCGCCTGGATCTGCCGCAGATGCTGACGCAGGGCCTCACCGCCGGTGATGACCTCGATGAGCTGGCCCGCGTCCTGGCGGCGTGCGGTGTCCCGGTAGGTCTCCAGGAGACTGGTGACTTCGACGCGGGCCCGGTCCAACGCGTCGGAGTTGCGTTTCAGCCGGGGGGTGAGCGCCACGTCCGGGGGAGTCGCCCGGTACTGACGCGGCACACCGTCGGTGTGGCTGGCCATGCCCTTGGCCGCGAGATCGGTCAGCACGCTCCGGGCTTCCACGACCTCCAGACCGACGCGCTCGCCGACGTCGGCGGCCTTGAGCGGACCGGTCGTTATGAGAAGCCGGTAGACGACCTCCTCGACTGCCGACACCCCGGCGGCCTCCAGCGCCACTGCGCCCTCCTGAGACCTCGGCCCCCACGCGCTCAATTCACGCACCCTCGAACGTTGAATACCGTACTGCATCGTGTGCACAGCGCACGGGTGGGCAAACGGCTTCCACCGCCTGCCCACCCGTGCGCAACGGCTCCCCGCTATCCGCGGTGGAGATACGCGCGTTCGACGGTCTGCCGGACACGGTTGCCCGCGGAGTCCTTCGCGGTGACACGCAACGTGACGTAGGCGTCGTCCCGTTGCCGCTTCGGTGCGTAGATCTTCGCCGAGAAGGTGTCGGATCCGCGGCTCCTCACCGTGGCACGCTCCCAGCTGTCGCCGTCGTCATAACTCGCCTCGACATCGACGCTCACACCGCGCGGCGCGGCCAGTCCGTCCTGGGCGCGGACGGTCAGCCCCACGGAATGGGACCGGCCGGGGCCGACCGAGTTGCGGACGTCGACGGGCACGTCGTAGTCGAGTTGGAGCAGCGGCAGCGCCGCCGTCCCACTCGCGGCCCCGGAGCGGAACGACCACGAAGTCTCGGTCGCCGTCCCGAAGGCCCACTCGGGGGACACCCGTGACGTCGTCAGGTCCAGCCGGTAGTCGGCCGCGCCGGACGGCACGGTGAAGTCCGTCCAGGCGCTTTCGGCCTCGGCGGTCTTCTTCCCGTCGCGGTACAGCACGGCCGCCGCGGTGTCGCCCGGCTGACCGTTCCGCGCCTGACCGGAGGTGCCGATCCCGCCGCCGCCGGCGAGCAGCCGCGACCAGTGCCCGCCCGTCGAGTCGGTGAACTCCGGGATCCGCAGCGAGAGCACGTTCCCCTCACGGACCGACGGGTTCCTCGTGCCGCGCGGGATGGACGGCCGGACCAGCGCGCCCTGCCACACCTCGGACGTGCGCTCACCCGGCCGGTAGGTGCGGGCCGTGTCCCTCATGCCCGCGTTCAGCGGCGCGTCGACGTCGAAAGTGGTCTCGTGGTGCACCAGATGCTGCCAGCTGGTGTCGCCCGCACTGACGTACTCGGTGCGTTCGAAGCCGGTCGGTACGTGGCGGGTGTACTGAAACCACGCCGCGTCCTGGTAGGGCCGCCGGGCGAAACGCTGTTCGGCCGCCCACGGTGATCCGCCGTTGTCGGCGTACGAGGTGCGCACGACCGCGCTGTTGCGCTCCGACACCGTGTGCACCACACGTTCCGGAATCCGCTGGGAGGACACCTGCATGACGTCGTAGAGGTACGGGCTGCGCGCGGTGCCGCTGAACCGCACCGACGTGGAGCGCTTTTCGATCCGCTTCAGCAGCTCGGCGCCCACCTTCGCGCCGACCCGTACGGTGGGCAGAGCCCGGCGTTCGCCGTCCGGCCGCCAGCGGGTCCAGGCGATGTCGCTGAAGTGGACGAGCATCAGACCACGGGCACCGGCCGCCGCCGCCTTCTCGGCGAGTTCGCCCTCGTCCTTCCCCTCCTCGTTGGTGACGACGGCGAGTTTGCCGCGTGCTTTCCCGAACTCGGGGTCATTCGCGCCGCCCGCGTCGACTGCGGCGAGACGCGCTCCCTGCTCGTCGAACAGCGGGGAGGTGGGCATGTAGTAGGCGTTCAGGTCGAGTTCGGTACCCGGCACCGTCGTTTCCAGGAGAGGCGCGCTGAGTTGCCAGCGGGACGCGAACTCGAACGTGCCGTCCGTGACGGCGGGGGTGGGGCTGACGTACAGGCGTTTGGCGAGGTCGAAGTACATCGTGCCCTGGATCAGGCCGTGTCCGTCGATCTTCCGGTACGTCTGGTAGCTGAGGATGCCCCGCTGCTCGGCGGGGCGTGGTGTGCGGATGTCGACCAGCGTCGTACGGCGCGCGTCGAGGGTGACGGGCATGTCCTTGGTGACCTTCACCTCGGGCAGGACGACATGACGCAGTTCCTGTCCGTCACTCGCCGTGTCCAGGGTGGAGTAGTCGAGTTGGTACGTGCCCTCCTCGACCTCGGCCACGGCGGATTCGGTATCGGTGTACCCCACGAACCCGTTGGCGCCCCAGATCGTCGGCAGCGCCTGGACGCGCTGGCCCTCGTGGTCGTACGTCCTGACGGTCAGCTTGTGGGTGGGGCCCTGCACGACCAGGCTCACCGTGGTGTGGACGGTGGCCGAACCGTCCGACGGCGTCGCGGTCACGTGCCCGTAGTAGTCGCCCTGCGCGGCGCGGGCGGGGTCCACGGTGAGGGGCACCTCGGCCGTCGAGCCGGGCCCGACACGTACGGAGTCGGCGCCCAGGCGCACAGCACCGGCCGCGGGTTCCCGGCCACCGGTGGTCGCCAGCTTCAGACCGAGCGAGAGCGTGACCTCCTCCTCGGAGGTGTTGGTGTAGCGCAGCGTTCTGGTACGGGTCTCACCTGTACCGGCCTCGAACGGGCCGAGCGCGACGGTGCCGGTGGCGGTCACCGGACCGAGCGCCGCGGCGGCCAGGTCGATACGGCCACCACCCTGTTCGGTGACCTGCTGGCCGGCGACGGTGCGCGCGGTACTGATCAGCGCGTCCTTGATCCGCGCGGCCGACCAGTCGGGATACCGCTGGGCCAGCAGAGCCGCGGCTCCCGCCACATGGGGCGTGGCCATCGACGTCCCCGATGCCGCCACATAGCTCTCGTCCACGGGATCGCCCATGGCGGTGCCCGCGGCGCGGGCCGCCACGATCCCGACCCCGGGGGCCGTCACATCGGGCTTGACACCGTCGTCCCCCGCCCGGGGACCACGGCTGGAGAACGGGGCCAGCGAATCGTCCCGGTCCACCGCGCCGACCGTGAGCGCGGCATCCGCGGCGCCGGGGGAGCCGATCGTCCTGGTTCCGGGGCCGCTGTTGCCCGCGGCCACGACGAACAGCGCGTCACTGCTCTCGCTCAACTCGTTCAGCGCGAGACTCATGGGGTCGCTGCCGTCGCTCGGAGCGTCCGAGCCCAGGCTCATGTTGACGACCTCGGCCCCCTGCGCCGCGGCCCATTCCATCCCCGCGATGACCTGCGACTCGGTTCCGAAACCGTCGTCGCCGAGGACCTTCCCGATCATCAACTCGGCGGCGGGGGCGACTCCTTGACGAGTGCCGCCCGACGCCTGGCCGCTCCCGCCGACGATCGAGGCCACATGCGTACCGTGTCCGAACGCGTCGCCCGTTCCGGAGCTGCCGGAGAAGTCCTCGGCCGAGGTTATCCGGTCCGCCAGGTCGGGGTGGGTCTGATCGGCGCCGGTGTCCAGGACGGCCACCTTGACGCCCTCACCACGCAGACCGGACTTCCAGACGCCGGGGGCCCCGATCTGGGCGGTACTGCGGTCCAGGGACGCGCTCACGCGCCCGTCCAGCCACACCCGGGGCATGGCGGTGACCGCGGCGGCGCTCAGGGTCGGCCCGGTGGGCGCCAGTCGCTTCCAGAACGCCCCGAGGTCGTCGGAGGAGACACGGACCGACCGGGCGTCGATGCTGTCCAGGCGCCGGCCGGGAGAACCGTCGTCGGCGAGGGCGGTGAGCCGGCGCACCGCGGATTCCGCGACCCCGTCGGCGCCCGCCACGATCAGCGGGAGTCCCGCGGTATGGGCCTCGTCGTACCGCTGCGCGACGAGCGCGGTCACGTCGAACAGCTTCTTGTCCAGACGCCCGGCGGAGACCAACTCCCCGGCGTCGGAGGGCAGGACCGTCAGTCGACCGTTCTCCTCAAGAGTCCGGAAGACGATGCCCTTACGGCCCTTTCCCGGCTCGACCGAGACGACCCGGCCGTCCTGGCCACCACCGCTGAGAGTGACCCGGTCGCCGGTGATGAGGCGCACGGAGACACTCCCCGCCGCGGCCCCGCCGCTCGCCGCCGGCTTCGCCCGTACTCCGTTGGTAGTGGCCGACACCGGCGCCACGGCGCCGGCGGCCAGAGTCAGTCCCACCGATATGACCGCCACAAGGCGGATCCGTCTCATCTGGTGCCATGCCTTCCGTTGTGCGAAGTGAGGAGTTCACCTGCTGCACAGACTCCTGTGGCGCCGGATGGGTGTCACTGAATTCCGGTGGCACAGGTGGGACATGTCTCAACGGCGACACGCGGCCCTGCCGAGAGCGCCGCGCACGTTGCGTCGCCGGGCGGAAGCTTTCGGTCACCCGCAACGTCGCGCAGCGGCTCGGTGGGACGTCGAGCCATATGGCGGGAGGGGACCGGCGTACGACGAAGAAGGACCCGTACGAACCGGATGAACACGGTGGCCCCTTCTACCGCCTGACGGACGCGCGCGAGCGCCCGACCACGCGCGGCACTGCGACAACCGCGGTACGAGCGAACCGCGAAGCGGCTGGACGGCCGCCTCCCGCGGCCGGGCATGTGGCGATCGATGATGAGGAGGAGTCACTCGCAAGCTGGTTGTCGACATTCGCCGAATACCTCGATCAGTCGGGCTCGTCGACCAGGACGACCTGGCGGAGACGCTCCCGGACTTGAACAAGCCTGCTCGGGCCCCCCGGACCCAACGAACCGCCTGGGGAGCAACCGATCAAGGCAGCGCGGAGGTCCCGGACCAGCAGCCCGGGGCGGGTACCACCGCTCGCGTCAGACGGTCGTCAGCTCAGGCTGTGGCACGGCGGCGGCGCACCATGAGGAGCCCCGCACCCGTGACCACCGCCGTGGCAGCCGCGACCGTGATCGGCAGCGTCGCGGAGGAGCCCGTCTCTGCCAGGTTGGCGTCGTTCGTCGTCGTCCCGTCGTCCCCGACCGACGACGACCCGCCGGCCGAGCCGCCCGCGCCGTCCGCGCCATTGGTCGAGCTGCCCGTCGAACCGGTCGACCCCCCGCCCGTGACGTCCAGCGTGATGTCGGCCTTGTCGTTGGCCTTGTTGGGGTCGAACGGCCGCGCCTCGGCGCTCAGCACCACCGAGCCCTTGGCGCCCGCCACCTTCTTGTCGATCTTCAGCTCGAAGGTGTAGGTCTCTCGGCCGCCGTCATTGACGGACCGCTGACTGGTGCCGCAGGCGTACACCTCGCCCTCGGCCTCGCAGAACCCGTGGGGCTTGACAACCGACGTTCCGGCTGGCGGCGTGACCAGGACCTGGACGAGCCGGTCTCCCTCCCCGGTCAGCACCCAGGCGGGCCCGGCGTTGGTGAACCGGACCTTCATCGTCACCGTGTCACCGACGCTCCCCTTCAACGCGGCACCCGTCACCTGGTAGTCGGCCGTGTTGACGGAGGTGACGGGCACATCGACAAATCGCGCGGACCCCTCACCCCCGGCCTGTCCCTCGACCAGTTTCACCGCCGGTGCGGTTCCCGCCACCGGCGGAGTGCCGTTCTCGTCCGCCCCCGGATCGGCTTCCCCGACACGTACGCGCAACTCGTCGTTGAGCGCGCGGTCCAGCGCCTTGACACGGAGAGGCTTCTCGGGCGTGTAGACGACGCCCGGCTCCACCGCCTGGTCGAACGCGCACACCGCGATCCACCTCTCGGGCATCTCGTCGTAGGACGGGACCTGCTGTGCTCGGCAGTTGGAGGGAACCTCCGCGAAGTCGAGTCCCCGGGTGACGGAGTAGGAGACCCACACCTTCTCGGCAGCCTCGGTTCCCCTGTTCGCAACGGTGACCGGCAGATCGAAGCTGCTCCCCGGCCTCACCCCGTCGATTGGCTCGATCCCTCCAACGACCAATTCGGATGCGCCTTCATTACCGAAGGCGGCAGGAGCCGCGCCGAGCGCGATCAGGGCGGCAGCGCCGAGGGCGGCGACAGCGGCAAGGGACGCGCGACGGTTGTGCGGGGGCATCGGCATGGAGAGAACCTCTGTTGGGACGCGGACAAACGGATGGTGAATTTCAGGAGAACAGCCCTTCGGTCGCTAGACTCTTGCCGATCCCGAACGGTTGCACGTCCGGTGCCCTTCTCCGCCTTGCGATCGCACCCACTGGGTGCCGAAAGCCACGGCCCGATGCCGACACCGGGCAGGATCTCGCCGAGGACCTGATCGAGATCGCTGTGCCCGGGACACACGTGCGGCCCGTGTCCGGCGCCGTGTACGACGCGATGCCCGCCCCGCGCACGTCCCAAGCGCCCTCCCCGCAGGCCGTTACCGACTCCCCACCCACGACATCCCGGAGGGCTGGATCGGCAAGGAGCGCCCAGGCAGGCGACGTCTGCGGCGCGGACAAGGTTCTGACCGGCTAGCCGTCCGCCTAAGAGCTTTCCCGTCACTGCTGGTCACGGATGAGATGATCGTTCGTGGTGTCGAAGTCGGCCGCCGACCGCATCAGCGACCACGGCGGGCCCGCACTGGCCTGGTGATCTCAGCTGCCGGCACTCGTTGAGGCCATGGCCGGACACCGATCTGAAATGGTGCCAGGCAGGTGAGGCAGGCTGAGGGCCTTTCTACGGGGGCCGTCGACTCCTGACGAGGTGGCGCCCGGAGCGCCGACCCGGCCGGGACGGCCCGCCTGTGCCCCTGATCCTGCGTGCGCGGAGACACGCTGTTCGAGCTGACCGACGCCCTGTTGTGTGCGGACGGGCCGGTGAAGACGCCGGTCGACCCTACGCTGACCGCCGAACACCGGGCGCGGGCACGGCCGATGTACGAAGCCCTGAACAGTGGGAACGTCGATGTACCACGGCTGCGGCGGGTGCCGGCGGGGCTGCCGCAGCCCGGGTCCGCCGGGGCTTCAGGAAGCTCCGCCCGACCCTGCCCTGTCCGGCCCGTGCTCCAAAACCCAATCGGCCCGGCCCCCGGCAGGCCACTCGGCTCGAAGAACCGGCGCCCCGCCACCCGCCACGACGTTGGCAACACCACCGGACGCCCCATAAGCATCACCGAACGCGACCAGCTCCGAGCGCCTGGCCGGCAGGGACCGTATCCCCAATCCGGTCGGCCGCCCGGACGAACGCGTCGTCCACCACTGTGCCCTCCCACCGCACCGCGGCCAGGTAAAGAGGGCCGTGCAGGTCATGGCCGACGGCCGCTGCCCGGGCGTAGGCGCTCTCGTTGTCCGTACCGGCGAGCAAATCGTCCACCAGTTCTCGGCGCAGCCTCAGCTCGACCTCGGCGACGTTCCGCAGGTGGGCCAGCTCCAGGGTCAGCGAGCCGAGGAGCTCGCCCCGATGCCTCGCCAGCGTGACGAGCCGTTCGCCGAGCCGTGCGGGCTGGGGCCGCTGGGCTGTCTCGCGCAGGAGTGACTCGTGCCGTGCCTCGTCGGGCTTCGCGTCACGGGCCCTTCGCAGCTGTTCAGGTCCCTGACCTGCGCTTCGAGGACCTGTGTATCAAGGTGGGGCGCCCGGCCCGGCCCGGCCGGTCGCGCCGACGGGCAACTCCTCGTCGTGTATCACGCCAAGCCCGGCTCGGGCTCCGCGCGCGCTCTGAAGCTCCTCGGTTCTGTGACCGACACCGCGAACGCCGACGACACCCCCGGTGATTAGAGAGTTGCGCTCCGCCCTGAGCCGTGTGATCCCCGTGCCGGTATGAACCGGGGGGTTCCACTCGCTCCGGGCGTGCCGGCCGGGACGGTGCCAGGAGTCTCATCCCGGGGTTGGCGAGTTGGGTGCCCGGTCTGCTGTTTTCCAGCTGGGACAGTCGATTGGCGACGGATCACGGGCGGGGTTCCGCGGCGCCTGCCGAGGAGGAAATGAGTCCGGCTATCAAGAGGTTGAGCAGTCGCGTCGCAAGCTCGCGCTGGTGCTCGGCCCCGGCGATGAGCGTGATGCCCCCGAGCGACATCATCACGTCGTCAGCAGGCACATCTCCACGGAGCGCCGCGGTCCGCACGCCTGCGTCGAGCAGGGTGCCGATCGCATCACGAAGCATGGTGCGGCTGCCCGTCCGCAACCCCTCGTGGGCCGCCAGAATGCTGGGCAGCGCGTCGGACATGCCGTGCTTGGTGAACATGTAGTCGATGAATCTGTTCATCCACTCACGCAGGGCCGCGATCGGGTCCATCGTCTCCAGGAGCGATGCCGCGCTCTCACAGAGCTTCGTCGTCTCATGGCGATAGGTGGCCTCGATGAGGTCCTCGCGTGTGGGGAAACGTCGGTAGAGCGTTCCGATCCCGACCCCCGCTTGCCGCGCGATCGCCTTCAGCGAGGTGTCAGCCCCCTCGCGCGCAAACGCCTCGGCGGCCGCCTCAAGCAGCCGGTCCCGATTCAGTTGCGCGTCGGCGCGCAGCGCCTGCGCGTCCGCATGGGTCATGTCCGATACCTCCAGTTACAAACGGAGCTGGCTCCGCTTACAGTCGATACGTAAGCGGACGCGCCTCCACATACCAATGTAGCGCGCCGGGAATGTGAAGGGGAAAACAATGACCGATCGAACCACCACGCCCTTCGGCGCGCAGTCCACCGCCGGCCAGGTGATCGCCGGCGTCGACCTGACGGGAAAGCGCGCGATCGTCACCGGCGCCTCATCAGGAATCGGCGTCGAGACCGCTCGCGCGCTGGCCGCCGCGGGCGCGGAGGTCACACTCGCGGTGCGCGACGCGGGGGCCGGGCGGCAGGTCGCCGCCGACATCGCCACCACCACGGGCAACCACAAGGTCTTCGTCGGCACCCTCGATCTCGCCGACCAGGCATCGGTCGCCGCGTTCGTCGCCGACTGGTCGGGCGCGCTCGACATCCTCGTCGCCAACGCCGGAATCATGGCGACCCCGGAGTCGCGGACCGCCGAAGGCTGGGAGATGCAGTTCGCCACCAACCACCTCGGCCACTTCGCCCTGATCACTGGGCTTCACGATGCCCTTGCCCGGACCGGACACGCTCGCGTCGCCGTCGTCAGTTCCGTCGGACATGTCAACGGGGAGGTGCTGTTCGACGACTTGGACTTCACCAGCCACCCCTACGACCCCTGGGCCGCCTACGCGCAATCCAAGACCGCGAACATCCTGTTCGCCGTCGAGGCGGCCAAGTTGTGGGCCGCGGACGGCATCGCGGTCAACGCGTTGAACCCCGGCCGGATCTGGGGAACCGGGCTGAGCCGGCACATGGATGCCCCGCCCGCCTCGTTCGACCCGAAGGGCGGCACCGGCACATCGGAGAAGAACACCGAGCAGGGCGCTGCGACCTCGGTGCTCCTCGCGGCCTCCCCGCTCGTCGAGGGCGTGACGGGTCGCTACTTCGAAGACTGCGAGGAAGCCGCGCCCTTCACACCGGGCGTTCGCCGCGGCGTCGCGGCGTACGCGCTCGACCCGCAGAAAGCGGCGCGGCTCTGGCAGGTCTCACTCGACCTGATCCAGAAGACCGGCCGATGACCTCGACCACAACGCCCGGCCTTGAGGGCACACCGAGACGGTGGCAGCCTTCGAGGCCGGGTGGCCGCGCTATCGCCGTCTACAGTGTCGTCGACGACCTCGATTCCGCGATGGATCGGGTTGCCGCTGCCGGTGCGATCGCTTTCACCGCCGACCGCAGCCGTGGGCCCCGGTGTGCGGGTATGCCTGCGCTCGGCCCGGAACAGAACCTCGTCGAGCTCGTCCGCAGTGAGGGCTGGCCGCTTCAGCCCGTGTAGGCGCTCGGCCGATCCAGGCGACCGGCCAACCGCCGCCTAAGCCTCGACACGGGTGATGCCCGCGAGAAGCACCTCGGTCGCGGTGGCACGCTGCTCGCGGCCCGCCGTCCTCTCGGCCATACGCACGAACATCGCGACGTCTTCCGCGGTGAGTCCCGCGCGGAGGCCTCCCGCCTCACGGAGGCGCTCGGTGACTCGCCGGACCACTCCGACCACGAGGGCATCCGCGTGCCGCTCGACCCGCGGGCTCGTCACCGCAAGCCGCGCGAACACCGTGACATCGTGATCCGGCATCGCGCAGCTCTGCAGAAACAGCTGGCGGAACGCCTCGTGCGGATCACCGATCCGCTCGACTCGTTCCGCGGCCGCCCGCACCGGTCGGACGAGCTCGTCGAGGACCGCCTCCACGAGGTCGTCCCGGCTCGGGAAATGCCGGTACAGGGTCGTGGTGCCGAGCCCGGCCGCACGCGCGACCGTTTCCAAGCTGGCACCTGGCCCACTCTGGGCGAAGACGGCGACGGCGGCCTCGATGACGCGTTCCCGATTGCGGACCTGGTCCTTGCGGGGCACAGCACTCCTCCAAAAACGGTAGTGACACAACCGTTTTGTGATCTACAGTTGAAACGGGTGACGTACACCCATTTTATTCGCTCAGCCGGAGAAGGGCCCGCAACCATGCCGAACGAGGCGCACATGAAGGCCGCGATGCAGAGCTACCTGGACGCGCTCAATGCCGCCGACGTCGAGGGGATCATCTCGCTGTTCGCAGAAGAAGGAACCATCGAGGACCCCGTAGGCACCGGGGTACACGCCGCACGCGAGGGACTGACGCGGCTCGTCGGAGGTCTGCCCGCGGGCGCGACCTTCACCCTCGACACTCCGATCCGCGCCTCGCATGCGAGCGGTGCCGCGATGGCATTCACGGTCCAACTGACCCGCGACGGCATCCAGACTCAGATCCGCTCGCTCGACGTCATGCGGTTCGACGAGGCGGGCCTCATCGTCGAGATGAAGGCGTACTACGGCCCCTCGGACATCACCACGACGTGACGAACAGGAATAGTCGCGTCCACTGAATCGAGAGAGGCGACCACATCTGACGACGACCCGTGCAACATCCGAGAGTCGATCGCCTACCTCTCCGACGTCGAGGAGGCCGTCTCGGCCACGGCGAGCGCGCTCGAGTTCTACCGGGCGGTGCTCGCCCGCCACCCGCGCCGCGCCAACCCCGGCTCACTCTGGGGCGCGGCGAAGCTGATCAAGCCGTCGGCATAGAGCCGCGGAGAGTGCACCCGTCGCGGTCCACGCCCCGCAATGGGTGGGGCCGCGCTCACGGCGAGTTCGGTGCGGTACCGGCTGCGCCGCTCCCGTAGGGCGTCCAACTCGTCCGCCGCCCGCGGCTGTTCGACGCCGCACCCGCGACACGGCGAGCTCCTGGGCAGGCGGGATGCCGTCGAGGCGGCGGCACAACTCCGCGACGGCCCGGGCTTCCGCGCCCGCACCCTCGCCCCCGCTCGTTGGCCGAGAGGGCCGGCGGAACACTCCTGTGCGGCAAAGAGGGCCGACCGCCGCAACGACGCGGCGTCGCGTGCGCCTGGATCGAATCAGCCCATGGGCGCATCCTCAGTGATGGGACTCTTGTCCCGTCACCTTGATACAGTGACGGGACAAGAGTCCCATCACTTCCGGGAGAGTTCCATGCGCGTCTTTGTCACCGGTGGCACCGGTCTGATCGGTTCCGCCGTCGTCGCCGAACTGCTCGGCCACGGCCACACCGTCCTCGCGCTCGCCCGCTCGGACACGTCCGCCCTCGCCGCGGCGGCAGCCGGCGCCGAGCCGCTGCGGGGAGGTCTCGCCGATCTGGACGTCCTTCGCGCCGGTGCCGGTGAGGCCGACGGGGTGATCCACCTGGCCTTCGCCAACGACTTCAGCGGCCCCGAAGCCCTCGCGACGGCGGTCGCCGAGGAAAGCGCCGCCCTCGCGACCCTCGGAGAGGAACTCCTCGGCAGCGACCGCCCGTTGGTCACCGTCTCGGGTACGCCGAATGTGCCGGGCCGCGCCTCCACCGAGTCCGACCCGCCGGTGACCGAGGGCCCGGTCGGCGGGCGCGGACGCGCGGTCACGGCGGTTCTGGACCTGGCCTCGCGCGGTGTCCGCAGTACGGCCGTACGCCTGCCGCGCACGGTTCACCACCAGGGCACGGGCGGGTTCGCCGGCCTGCTGACCGACATCGCACGCCGGACCGGAGTCTCCGGCTACCCGGGCGACGGCGCACAGCGCTGGCCGGCGGTGCACGCGCTCGACGCGGCAGTCCTCTTCCGACTCGCCCTGGAGCAGGCGGAAGCCGGCACTTCCTGGCACGCCGTGGCCGACGAAGGCGACACGGTGCGGGACATCGCCACGGTCATCGGCCGACGGCTGGGCCTGCCGGTCGAGTCGGTGCCCCCGGAGACCTACGGCCCTCTCGGCCCGATCTTCGCCAACGACCAGCCCTCGTCCAGCACCCACACCCAACAGACCCTCGGCTGGCGGCCGAAGCACCCCAGCCTTCTGAAGGACCTGGAGAACATCCAGCCCTGACCGTCCCCGTGGCCGTGAGGCCCGCTGTCGGCGTCGGTCCTCAACCCCGCCGCCGACCCCACCCGATCCCCCGCCTGAACCACACGTTCGAGCAGGCCATCCCACGGTCCGGCATGGACTGGACGTTCCTCGGTCCGCGAGGCCGTTCCGCGCGGGGCTCGTGCGGAGCGAGCACAGCGGGATGCCAGGACGGCAACCGCCCTCGTCCGGCGCCGCCCTCGCGGGCTCGCACGAACCGGGGCTCGCTGTACGCAGTGCATGCATTCGGGTGTATCTGGCGTGGCTCTCCCGGTATTCGGCGTTTGTGATCTTCACACTGGCAGCAGCTCAGTCCGAGTTCATCTGAGAAGTTCATCTGAGAAAGGCAACTTCCATGCGTCGTCGGATCGCCACTGTCCTGCTCGGGGCCTTCGCCCTCGTCACCGCCCTTGCCGCTCCCGCCTCCGCGATCGGCATCGACCTTGGTGGCGGCCTCACCCTCTGAGCAAAGACACGAGGCCCGGCTGGGGGCACCACCTCCAGCCGGGCCTTTCGCGCGCGCTCGCTCACGGGTCGCCGGAGCCACCGCCGGCGCGTTTCCTTCACCGGGGAATAATCGATTATCCATAGGATCGTCTATTGTGTAGCCATGACCGACAGCATGACTTCCTTCGCGGCGAGCACCGGCCGCCACTGTCACCACGCCGTCAGCCCCCTGCACGCATCCGTGTACTTCGCGCCGGAGCCGGAGGACGAACTCGCGGCACTTGGGTTGGAGCGCGGAGCCATGGCCTACCTCGCGAGTCGCGCGGCCCCGCTCGGGGCCGTCGGGACGGGCACCGTCACAGCGACGTTCTACAACTTCAACCGCGACCATGTGCAGCGGTACATCCCGGGGGCATGGACCGTCACCACGCGGGACGCGGTGCTCACCGCACGGCTGCGCGGCGCGGACCGAACGCTGCGGCGGCTGCTCGGGAAGGAAGCCCTCGTCTCCCTGGAAATGGCCGAGGCGGCCAAGCTGGCGCTGCACGCCACCGAAGCCTGCCGCCGAGAGGCACGGCCGCTGTACGCCGCCAACGCCGACCTCCCCGTACCCGAAGAACCGCACCTGGCCCTGTGGCACGCCGCGACGCTGCTGCGCGAGCACCGCGGTGACGGTCACCTCGCCGCTCTGGTGATCGCCGGCCTGTCCGGCATCGAGGCGCTGGTCCTACACAACGCCACCGGCACGGCGCCGACATCGGCACTGTTCATGCGAACCCGCGGCTGGTCCGCGCAGCAGTGGGGCGCCGCCCGGGAGCAGGTGCGCGAGCGCGGCCTGCTGGACGAGGCGGGGAACCTTACGCAGGCGGGCGCGGCCCTGCGCGGCGAGGCCGAGGTGCTCACCGACCGCCTCGACGCCGCCCCGTACGACCACCTCGGCCCGGCCGCCACCGCACGCCTCACCGAACTGGCCGGCGGCTTCTCCAGGACCATCAGAGCAGCGGGCGCCTTCCCCGCGGTGCACTTCGGCAAGGGCTGAGCGCGGGGGCCGGTGCCCGCCCCCCAGGACAGCTCCGCCGACCACTCGCAGTGATCCCACGCCGATGTGGCGGGGTCGCACCTGTCGTCTCATGGTGTCTCCGCCGAGGACATCGCCGCTCTCGCGGCCGGCGTGACGGGACAGGTTCTCCAGCCCGGCGACGACTGTTACGTCGCGGATGGGCCGCCGACCAGGGCGTGTGGTGGAAGTAGTCACCGCCGACGGGCGGCTGAGGCGGGTCGCCGCACAGGAGGAGCCGGACCTGTTCTGGGCCCCGCGCGGCAGCAGAAGCACCATGGGTGTGGCGAAGCACGCGTACTCCCCCGAAACGTACACACGGCTGCGCGTGGGTCGCCCAGCACGTGGACAGGACGGCTTCAGGCGGCCAGGAGTTTGATGAGCAGGAGGGCGACGTCGTCGCTGCCCCAGGAGTGTCGCCGGGCGTGTGCGGCACGCCGGACAAGTGTCTCCGTGAGCTCTTCCAGGGGCTGCGAGTCCGCCTCCGCCAGGTGAGCGGCGAATTCCGCGATGGAGTCGCCCAGATCGGTGCCGGGCACTTCGACCAGGCCGTCGGTGTAGAGGGCGAGGGTCGCGCCGGGGGCCAGGGGCACGTCGAAGGTCCGGTACTCGGCCTCCGGCTCGATACCCAGGAGGATGCCGAACGGTCGGTCGATGATCTCCGTACGGCCGTCGGGATGGAGCAGTACGGGTGGCAGGTGACCGGCGGTCGCCAGATGGGCCCAATGGTTCTTCAGGTCGAGGTGGGCGTACAGGACGCTCGTGAACAGGTTCGAACTCAGGTCGGCCAGAAGGCGGTTGGTGCGCGCCAGAATCTCACCCGGAGGGGTTCCGGCGCTGGCGTGGGTGTGGACGGCGGTGCGTACCTGCCCCATGAGAGCGGCGGCGTTCACGTTGTGGCCCTGTACATCACCGATGACGGCGGCGACCGAGGTGTCGTCCAGGCGGATGAGGTCGTAGAAGTCCCCTCCGATGTCCATGCCGCTGGTCGCCGGGATGTAGCGGGCCGCGACCTCGATGCCGGGGACCTCCGGCAGGGCGCCGGGCAGCAGGGCGGCCTGGAGACCCAGTGCGACCTGGTTCTTGGTGTCGTAGAGCCGTGCCCGTTCGAGAGCCTGCGCGATCACCCCGGCCAGTGAGGTGAGGCCGGCGCGTTCGTCCGGCGGAAAGGAGTGCGGACGGCTGTATCCCAGCAGGACCGAGCCGATCGTACGGCCGGAAGCGAACATGGGCAGATGCGCGCAAGCGGCCGTTCCCGGGCTCAGTTTGATGTCCGGGTAGATGCGCCGGAGCTCCTCGACGTGCGAGTGGAACGTCGGGATGCCGGTCATGATGGCCCGCACCTCCGGGGCGTCAGCGCTCAGGGAGAGGCCCTGGAGGCCGTCGACTATTTCCTGCGAAAAGCCGCGGGAGCCGATGACCTGGAGCCGCCCCCCGTCGACGACGACCATGGCCAGGCTCTGGGCGTCGATGACGGGCAGGATCTGGTTGGTGACCGCCTCGGTCACGTCCTTGACCCCGACCGACTCGGTGAGGGCCGAGGACAGGTGCAGCAGCTGGTAAAGGGCGCCCGGCCGAGTCTGCTCGGTGACGTTCGAGGCCGCGACCGGATCGTCGCCGCTTTCGTTGGCCAGGGTCGGCATGGCGGGCCCTTCAAGGGACACAGTGGGCTCTCCGGCGGTCACGGCGGGCCCCTCGGGGGGCACAGCAGACTCGCGGGCGGGCATGATGCGTACGCTGACGCCGGTGGCGTCGGGGTAGAGGTAGAAGGACAGCAGACGGTCGGGGGGCCGCAGGGCAGTGAAGGATCTTGGCAGGCGGCTGAACAGCGCCGCCAGGTAGGAATTCTCGTAGACCGGGTCGAGCAGCCAGGGCAGGGCTTCCCAGAGCCGGGCACCCAGCAGGTCGCGCTCTTCGACACCCAGCAGCTCGGTGGCCATCCTGTTGTTGAACCTGACACGGCCTTCGAGGTCCAGGGCGCACAAGCCTTCCGGGAGACGCTCGGTGATTTCGAGGCCGGGCTCCTCGTACCGGGCGGGGGGCGGGTCCACGGTGCGCAGCTCTTCGGGCGGCAGCGGGTTCCCCTCGTCCGCGGCCTGCCGCAGGAGCCCGTTGATCCGGCGGGCACCCTCATGGGTCGCCTGTTCTTTCTGGGGGGAGAAACCAGCGTCGCGGGTGCCGGGCCAGAGCTGCAGCAGCGCGCCCCGGCAGGTGTTTCCGGTGATCAGGGGCACGACGCTCATGGCGACGTCGTAAGGCAACGCGAGTGCCGTGCGGGGATAGCGGCGGGCCAGTTCCACATGGCTGCTCAGCCATATCGGGTGGCCCTCACGTGCCGCCTCGGCCACCGGGACCGGCGCGGCGAGTGCCACCATGGACCACGGTCTGGCCACCCTCAGGGACACACCGATCACTCGGACCATGCGCAGGAGCTGGTCCGCGGACACTGTCAGATAGAGAGCCCCGATGTGCGCCCCGGTGGCCTTCACCATGTCCGCCAGGGCTTGCTCTATCTGCGCCGAGGTGGCGGTTCCGTCCTCAGCCACGCTCAGGCCACCCTGTCGGACCATTCAAATACGAAAACGCCCATATAGGGATGATAGTCACCTAACGAGAGCGGTGACATCAGGGGCGGCCCCCGGCACCGGCCGGATGGGGCGGTACCGGGGGCCGTCGGCGTCTGCTCGCGCGCAGGTTGCGCGCGTAGGGCGCGGACTTCCTCAGCGCCCTCCCCGGCCGACAGGAATCATCCGATCTCATGAGCCGAAACGAGATCACACCCGGCGATCAGGTGCCGCACAGGGTGACAAATAGGGCCCAAAGCGATCGAGTGGCCTGTAGAGATCGGATGCCTGCGTGCGCTAACCCTTGACGCGTTCCTCGTATTTTATGAATAGTTGCCGACGACACTCTGCGTGAAGCCCGTTGGAAGGGACCCCAACTGTGCCCGCTTCGTCTCGTCGTGATTTTCTCCGCATCACCGGAACCGCCGCGGGTGGCGGCCTCGCCCTCGCCGGTGGCCTCCGCCCGTTCGCGGCGCATGCCGCACCCGTCCGCCCCTCCGGCGTGGATCTCGTACCGGAGAGCAAGGCCACGGCAATCTGGTACTCCACGCCCGCCGTTGAGGCGAGCATCATGCAAGAGGCCCTGCCGGTAGGCAATGGCCGGCTCGGCGCGCTGACCGGGTGCGACCCTGTGGACGACTACCTCTACCTCACCGACGGCGCCTTCTGGACCGGCGGCCGTAACGACACGCTGACCGACGACGGCCAACTTCCCTACGGCGCGGACGACTTCGGAAGCTTCGGTCTGCTGGCCAAGCTCCGCGTCGCGCTGCCCGGCCACTCGGGTGACGCCGTGAGCGACTACCGCCGCCAACTCGACCTGAGCAACGGCGTGGTGTCGGCGCGCTATCGATACCGCGGCGTCCGCTACCGCCGCGAGATCTACGCCAGCCACCCGGACGACGTGATCGTCGTCCGGCTCACCGGCGACGGCCCGCACACCGGCACGATCTCCCTGTCCGGCACGCACGACGAGACCACGTCCGGCGACAAGGGGCAGTTGTCGTTCGCCGGGACGCTGGGCAACGACCTGCGCTACGCCGCGGCCGTGACCGCGGTCAGTACCACCGGCCGGGTCCGTGTGGAGGATGACGAAATCACCTTCACCGGCTGCCGTGAACTGCTGATCGTGGTCTGTGGGGGCACCGACTACTCCCCCGATGCCGCGAAGAACTTCCGCGATACGTCCACCGCTCCCCTTGCCGTTGCCCGCGCGAAGGTGGCAGCCGCGGCGAAGGTCTCCGGTGGCACGTTGCTGGACACCCACGTGGCCGACTATCAGCGCCTCTACAACCGCTTCAGCATCCACCTGGGCGACTCGTCCCCGGTCCAGCGCTCGCTGGACTCGTGGTCGCGCCTCGCGGTGCGACACACCGACCGGTCGAAGCCGGACCCTGAACTGGAGGCCGCGTACGTCCAGTACGGCCGCTACCTCACGATCACCGGATCCCGCGACTGGCTCCCGATGAACCTCCAGGGCATCTGGGTGCACAACAACAAACCCGACTGGTACGCCGATTACCACACCGACATCAACGTCCAGATGAACTACTGGCTGGCCGACCCCGCCGGACTGGGCGAGAATTCCCTGGCCTTCGCCAAGTACTGCGTGTCCCAGCTGCCGGTGTGGACCGATGTGACCAAGCGGCTCTACAACAGCGAGAAGAACAGATTCCGTAACAGCACCGGAAACATAGCCGGTTGGGCGGTGGCGTTCTCCACGAACATTCACGGGGGCAGCGGCTGGGTCTGGCATCCGTCCGGCAACGCCTGGCTCTGCAATTCGCTGTGGCGCCACTACGAGTACAGCCAGGACCGGGACTATCTCGAACTGATCTACCCCGTCCTCAAGGGCGCGGCGGAGTTCTGGGGCGCCCGGCTGATCACCGAGACGATCACCGATCCGGACGGGACGTCGCGTGAGGTGCTGATCGACGACACCGCCTGGTCTCCGGAGCACGGCCCGGACGGCAAGGGCAACACGTACGGGCAGGAGCTGGTGTGGGAGCTCTTCGAGGAGTTCGGGACGGCGTCCGCGGTGCTGCGCCGGGACGAGAAGCTGGCGGCCGAGCTGGCCGCGATGCAGGCCAGGCTCTACCTGCCGCGGGTCAGCCCGAAGACCGGCTGGCTGGAGGAGTGGATGAGCCCGGACAACCTCGGTGAGACCACGCACCGTCACCTCTCCCCGCTGATCGGTTTCTACCCCGGCGACAGGATCGCCGCCGACACCAGCCCGAAGACACTCCTCGACGGTGTCCGCGAACTGCTCACCGCGCGCGGGATGGACAGCTACGGCTGGGCGTGCGCATGGCGGTCGTTGTGCTGGTCGCGCCTGAAGGAAGCGGAGAAGGCGTACCAGCTCTACCTGACGATCCTGCGCCCGTCGATGAACAACGGGAACGGCACCTCGGCCAACTGGTTCGACATGTACAGCCAGGGCAGTTACACGATCTTCCAGATCGACGCGAACCTGGGCGGCGCCGCCGCCGCTCTGGAGATGATCCTCTACTCCCGCCCAGGCGTGATCGAGTTGCTGCCGGCCCTCCCCCGTGCCTGGGCCGACAAGGGTTCGGTGAGCGGCGTCGGCGCTCGCGGCGGCTTCGAGGTGGATCTGTCCTGGCGCGACGGCAAGGCGACTACGGCAACCATCCGCAGCGTGGGCGGGCGAACGACCGAACTACGCGCCGGCGACTTCCGCAAGCGGATCACCCTGAAGCCCGGCGAATCCACGACGGTGCGCGTCTCCTGAGCGTGTCGCCCGACGACGGGTGGCGCTTCGGCCTGACGCCCGATCAATTCATGCCGTGCCCGCGGGCCCCTCAGCGCTTGAGGGCGATGGTCAGGCCGTCCGCGATGGGCAGGAGAAGGGACTCGACCCGGTCGTCGGCCCGGACGTACGCGTTGAACTCCCGGATCGCCAGGCCGTTGCCCTCCGCGTCGGCGCCGGCCGCCGCTCCGCCGTACAGCACGTTGTCGGCGAGGAGGAGGCCACCCGGACGTACGCGCGGTACGAGTTCGTCCCAGTAGGCGCGGTAGCCCGGTTTGTCCGCGTCCAGGAAGACGAGGTCGATGAGCGGCTCCGCGGGCAGGGACCCCAGGGTTTCCAGGGCTGGGGCGATCCGGAGTTCGATGCGGTCCTGGAGGCCCGCCTCCTTCCATGCCTCCTGGGCGATTTCGGTCCATTCCGTGGAGATGTCGCAGGTGAGGACACGGCCTCCGGGCGCCAGCGCTTCCGCCAGGGCGAGGGTCGAGTAACCGGTGAAGGTGCCCACCTCGACGATGCGGCGGGCGTTGGTGAGCCGCGCCAGCAGGGTGAGCAGGACGCCCTGTTCGTGCGGGATCTGCATCTCGGCGGGCCCGCCGAGTGCCCGGGTGCGGGTGATCAGCTGTCGCTGAACGGGGGTGGGCGGTTCCGCCTGGGCCACGATGTAGTCGTACAGGTCCGGGGTGAGGGGGACCGACTTGATCTGGTCCGGGTGGCTGCTCATGTGGTGAGTTCCTTACGGAGGAGTGGAGTTGTCGCCTGCTGTGCCGCGAGGTACTCCGCGGGAGCGGTGAGCAGGGGGAGCGCGTCGTGCGTGAAGCGTTCGGGGCATCCGTCCGGATTCGGGCCAAGACCGTGCACGGTGATGTCGCTCGCGCATTGGGCGAGGCGGCGGACCAATTGTGCCTCGTAGCCGAGGCTGCATACGAGACGCCGGTGCACACCGAAGTACGCGTCGTACAAGTCGTGTTCGGCAGCGGAAATAATGTCGGCTGGGTGCCGCCCGGCCTGCTGGAGCAGGGAAGCGCCGTTGGGCACGAGCTTTCCGGCTACCGCCATGTGTACTCGCTGATTGTCCCGCGCGGCGCTGGTCAGCGGAGCGAGGAGGGACGCCGGGTGGCGGCCCCGGACGACGCGCAGGGCGGCCGGAACCGCGGCGTAGTCACGGGCCCACGCGCCGCTGAACGCCGGGTGCGCCGCGCTTATGCGGGGGCGTACGACGGCGGCGTAGAGCTCCGGCGAGCAACTGCCCGTGTAGAGGAAAAGCACGGAGTAGGCGTCGTACAGGGTCGCCGCCCAGCCGACTCCCCGCTGTGCCGGCGGTTCGGGGGTCGCGGCGATCGCGTGCAGGGCGCGGGCCTGTAGCTGCCATACGGCGAAGGCGGCCGGTCGGGGTCCACCGGTGGGATCGCCGAGATCAGACGACCCACGACATCGGAGCACCGCGGGGCGGTCGGCCGACGCCCGGACAGATGCGCGGCCTGCCGCACGGCGACGGCCAGCGAGCCGTGCAGCCAGCGCAGCCGCTCCGCCTGGGCGAGGGCGGTCAGGGCGGCCTGGGTGCCGAACGGAACGACGTCCTGGTTGTGGCCATTGGTCGGCAGACTCTGTACGGAGGCCGGTACGGCGTCCCGGCGCATCGCGGCCACCGTGGCGGTCGCGGCCAACTGGACACCCTGCACGCCGTGCTGACGGCCCGGTTCGGCGGCCAGTATCGGTGGCAGCCCTCCGTTGCGGTGCGGATCGACCAGCAGGTCGAGCTGGCGCTCGGCCAGGTTGCCCATCTGCGTGGCGGTGATCGAGAGGAGGTCGGCGGCGAAGGCCACGGGCTGGCCGAAGAAGTTGCCACCGTGGGCGACCAGGCCGTCCTCGGCGAAGAAGAGCGGGTTGTCGCTGACCCCGGCGAGATCATCACCGATCACCCGCGCCGCGTACCCGAGCGAGGACCTGGCGGCGCCCAGCAGTTGCGGCGTACAGCGAATGCTGTACGGCTCCTGCAGTGGCCGGTCGCCCGAGGGGACCATGCCTTCGAGCCGCTCGCGCAGCGCGGCGGCGGCCCGTACGGCGTCCGGATGCCCGGAGCAGTTGTGGGGCGAGGAAGGCGGGTGCGGCTCCGAGCAGGTCGGTGAGACAGGCGCTGAGGGTGAGCGCACCCTCGTACGAGCGCCGGAGCCCCACCAGTGCCAGACCGGCCGCGGCGGCGGTCACCGATGTTCCGTTGACCAGCGCGAGCGCGTCACGCCCGTCGAGCTCCAGCGGACGCAGACCGGCGCGTCGCAGCGCTTCGTCCGCCGGGAGGCGCTCCGCGCCGAGGTAGGCGTGCCCCTGGCCGCGCAGGGCCCGTGCCGCGTAGGCCAGGGGGATCAGGTCTCCGCTGGCACCGACCGATCCGTACGTCGGCACCGCGGGTGCGAACGAGGTCTTCAGGGCCGCGCGGAGCGCGTCGACCACCTCGGGCGAAACACCGGAACGGCCCTGGCACAGCGACCACAGCCGGACGGTGAGCGCGCCGCGCACGACAGCGGGCGGCAGGTCCGCCCCCTGCCCGGCCACCAGATGGTTGAGCGCGTTGTCGCACTGCTCCGCGCCACTGTCACGGCCGGGGAACCCCACGAGCGGCCCGAACCCGGTGGTCGCCCCGTACACCTGCTGTCCGTCCCCCATGGCCAGCAGCGTGAACTCGCGGCATTCGGCGACCCGTTGGCGTACTTCGGGGCCGGGCTCGAAGTCGAGGGGGAGACCGGCCCGCTCCAGCACATCGAGAGTGAGCCGGCCCGTGATCGGGATCGGGATCGTGGAGAGGCGGTCGGAGTCCAGGAGCATGGCTCAATTCCCTGCGGTTCGTGTACTCGGGCGCGTCGCCCCGGAGCGATGTCGGCGACAGCTGCTGGGGTGCTGGAGTGCGGTTTGATCAACGACGGACCACCCCGCAGGAAACGCTGCCGAGTTCCAGTGCCCGCGGGACTTTCGCGTGGGGCATTGACGAAGCGTCCCGGTGGTCCTAGCTTCATCGCGTCGTACTTCATACGTCATATATGAGACGCGAGAGGTGAGAGCAGCGCCCATGGCCTTCGCTCCGAGCCCGATTCCCTCCCGCACCCAGTTCGTTCTGGAAGCGATCAGGCGCGGCATCCTCATCGGCGATCTGTCCCCCGGCCAGGCCCTGGTCGAGACCGAACTCGCCGCGCGATTCGGAGTGTCGAAGACTCCGGTGCGCGAGGCGCTGAAGACGCTCGCCGGTACCGGGCTCGTCGTGATGAGCCAGTTCAAGGGCGTCACCGTGCGCGCCGTCGACGCGGGCATGGCCCACGAGGTCTACGACGTACGGCTGTTGCTGGAGCCGGAGGCGCTACGGCGCTCGCTCGGCCGGGGCGCCTCCCTGGGCGCCGCCCGTGACGCCCTGCTCAGGGCCGACGAGACGGTGGACCGGGCCGAACGGTCCCTCGCCAACCGGGAGTTCCACCGCGAGCTGTATGTCTCGTGCGGCAACCCGCTGTTGATCCGGATGCTCGACGAGGTACGTGACCAGGCCGCTCTCGTGTCGACCGTCGCCTGGGCCGCCCATCCGTCCTGGGAGTCGGAGGCCGACGAGCACCGGGAGATCCTGCGTCTCGCGCTGGCCGGTGACGCCGCCGGTTCCGCTCTCGCCCTGCACGACCACATCGCCTCCTTCGTACGGAGGGCGTTTCCCGAGGGAGACCACCTATGACAAGCCCGGGTCTCGACGCGGCGCGGGGCGCCCTCGCCGATGTCGTGGCGATCCCCGTCACGCCGTTCGCCGCCGACGGCACCGTCGACACCAAGGCCCAACGCGCCCTCCTGAGGAGGCTGATCGACGGCGGAGTGCGCACGCTCACCCCCAACGGCAACACCGGTGAGTACTACGCCCTCACAGCCGACGAGCGCCGCACGGTCGCCGAACTGACCGTCGAGGAAGCGGCTGGAGGAGCCTCGGTCCTCGTCGGCGTCGGACTTGAGGTGCCGACCGCCGTGGCAGCCGCCGAGCATGCCCGGCAGGCCGGTGCCGCGATGGTGATGGTCCACCAGCCGGTCCATCCGTACGTCTCGCGGGGCGGCTGGATCGACTACCACCGTGCGATCGCCGAAGCCGTGCCGGAGCTGGGAGTCGTCCCGTACATCCGTGATCCGCGGGTGCACGGCAAGACCCTCGCCGAGCTGGGCGAGTTGTGTCCCAACGTCATCGGCGTGAAGTACGCCGTGCCGGACGCCGCGCGCTTCGCCGCCATCGCGCGTGACGCGGGCCTGGCGCGCTTCGTGTGGGTGGCGGGCCTCGCCGAGATGTACGCCCCCTCGTACTTCGCGGGCGGCGCCACCGGCTTCACCTCGGGCCTCGTCAATGTCGCCCCGGCGCTCTCGCTGGGGATGCTGGAGGCACTGCGTGCCGGGGACTACGGATCCGCCATGGCGATCTTCGAACGAATCCGGCCCTTCGAGGAACTGCGTGCGGCACGGCACTCCGCCGACAACGTGACCGTCGTCAAGGAAGCACTGGCCGTGCTGGGGCTCTGCCGTCGCGACGTACGCCCGCCGAGTCACGTACTGCCCGAGCCCGTACGCGCCGAGGTCGCCGGCCTCATCGCCGGCTGGCCGGCATGACGGCTCCCGAGAACGACGGACTCCTCGCCCCCGAGGACCTGCGCAGCCACCAGTGGTACGGCAGCGGCATCTCCTCGGGCCTGCGCTCCTTCAGCCACCGCGCCCGCACCCGCCAGCTCGGCTACCTCCCCGAGGAACACCTCGGCAAGCCGGTCATCGCGATCCTCAACACCTGGTCCGACATCAACCCCTGCCATGTCCATCTGCGCGAACGCGCCCAGGCCGTCAAGCGCGGCGTCTGGCAGGCCGGCGGATTCCCGCTGGAATTCCCGGTGTCGACGCTCTCCGAGACGTTCCAGAAGCCGACCCCCATGCTCTACCGCAACATGCTGGCGATGGAGACCGAGGAACTCCTCCGTTCCTACCCCGTCGACGGCGCCGTCCTGATGGGCGGCTGCGACAAGACGACACCGGCGCTGCTGATGGGCGCCGCGTCCGTGGACCTGCCGGCCCTCTTCGTACCGGCCGGGCCGATGCTCCCCGGACACTGGCGCGACGAAGTCCTCGGATCCGGCACCGACATGTGGAAGTACTGGGACGACAGACGCGCGGGACTCATCGGCGACCACGAGCTGGCCGAACTGGAGACCGGCCTCGCCCGCTCCCCCGGCCACTGCATGACCATGGGCACGGCGTCAACCCTCACGGCCGCCGCCGAGGCGCTGGGCGTCACCGTTCCGGGAGCCTCCTCGATCCCGGCCGTCGACTCCGGACACGAACGGATGGCGGCCGAGTCCGGACGGCGCGTCGTGGACCTCGTCCGACGGAACGTGAGGCTCTCGAAGATCCTCACACCCGACGCGTACGAGGACGCCGTCGCCACCGTCCTCGCGCTCGGCGGCTCCACCAACGCGGTCATCCATCTGATCGCGATGGCCGGCCGCTCCGGCATCTCCCTCACCCTCGACGACTTCGACCGCGTCGCCCGCACCGTGCCGGTACTCGCCAATCTCCGCCCCGGCGGCAGGTACTTGATGGAGGACTTCCACTTCGCCGGCGGACTGCCCGGCTTCCTGTCCCGGCTGGCCGACGTACTGCATCTGGATCGCCCCACCGTCGCGCACGCCACGCTGCGCGAACAGCTCGCAGGCGCCCTCGTGCACAACAACGACGTCATCCGCGAGCGCGACAACCCCCTCGCCGACGAGGGTGGTGTCGCCGTGCTGCACGGCAACATCTGCCCGGACGGCGCCGTCATCAAGCACATCGCCGCCGAACCCCGGCTGCTGCGCCACACCGGGCCCGCCGTCGTCTTCGACGACTACCGCGAGCTGCAGCGCACCATCAACGATCCGGCGCTCGCCCTCACCGCGGACCATGTGCTGGTCCTGCGCAACGCCGGTCCCAGGGGCGGCCCCGGCATGCCCGAGTACGGCATGCTCCCCCTCCCCGACTACCTGCTGAAGCAGGGCGTACGGGACATGGTCCGGCTCTCCGACGCCCGTATGAGCGGGACGAGTTACGGCGCGTGCGTGCTGCACATCGCGCCCGAGTCGTACGTCGGCGGGCCCCTCGCCCTCGTCCGCACCGGCGACCTCATCACCCTGGACGTCGAGGCGCGCAGCCTCCATCTCCAGGTGACAGACGAGGAGTTGGCGCTCCGCCGCGCCGAGTGGACTCCACCGCCCGCCCGTTACCGGCGCGGTTACGGCGCCCTCTACGAGGACCAGATCACCCAGGCCGACACGGGGTGCGACTTCGCCTTCCTCGCCCGGCCCGGAGACGTACCCGACCCGTACGTGGGCTGACACCGGCGGAAACGGGCTGGGCACGGGCCTGCCGTACACCTGAACGACTGATCACTTGATGGGGTATCCGGCGCATGTCCGCGCCGGCTGCCAGGCACTCTGCTGTCAGGGGCGGGCACACACGTGACCGGCCTTCGGGCAGAGGGGTGGGGACCGTGCACGTACCGAAAGATGTCCATCAGGACGGTGACAGCGGCGGCCGTCCGGTCCTCCTGCTGGCCGGTCTGGCGGATCTGGCGCTGAGCACGTGCGGGTCGGCGCTGAGGGCCGTACGCGGTCTCGCCGGCCGTTCGGACGTCGGCTCGCTCGCGGCGCAGGGCCGGCGGGACCTCCAGGCACGCGGCCGACTGGCCCTCGACCGCCTCGGCGCCAACGGACCGGGCACGGGCACCGGCCCGTCGGGCGGCGGCCTCTTGGGCACCGGGGGCGAGGCGCACATGGAGGTCCTCGCGCGTCACGCACAGCTCCGGGCGGCCGCCGCCGGCGGCACCGGTGTCTGAGCCCTCCGAACAGACGGCGCTCAAGTCCCGCGTCGACCGGGAACTCGAAGAGTTCGTGGCGACGGAGGCCGAGGCTCTCCTCGCGCTGGACGCCGAACTCGCGCCCCTCGTCGACGTCCTGACGTCGGTGACCGCCCGCGGCAAACGGCTGCGATCGGCCTTCTGCTACTGGGGCTGGCGCGCGGGGGGACAGCCGGACAGCGACGCGATGGTGCGAGCGGCCGCGAGCATGGAACTCGTCCACGCCGCCGCCGTGGTCCACGACGACATCATCGACGACAGCGCTCTGCGGCACGGCCTGCCGACCGCCCATGTGGCTTTGCGCGACGCGTTCACGGGACGACCGCGCCGCAAGGAGCGGGCCCGGTCGATGGCGATACTGGCGGGCGACCTGTTGATGTCGTGGGCCGGCCAGATGTTCACCGGCTGCGGGCTGCCCGCGGCCTATCTGGCCCAGGCCCGTGGCCTGTGGGCCGTGCTGGCACGCGAGTTGATCGCCGGGGAGGCGCTGGAACTGCTGCACACCGAGGGCGACTCCGACGTACGGCGGTCGCTGAAGGTGATCCGTTACAAGACGGCCAAGTACACCGTCGAGCATCCCCTGCACATCGGCGCCGCGGTCGCCGGCGCCGATCCCGCCCTGCTGGAGGTGTTCACCGACTACGGCCTCCCGCTGGGTGAGGCGTTCCAGCTGCGGGACGATCTCATCGGCCTGTTCGGCGACCCCGCGACCACGGGCAAGTCGAACACCGACGATGTCTCCGCCGCCCGTCCCACCGCCCTCATCGCCCTCACCAAGCAGGCGGCCACTCCCGTCGAGCGGCGCGAGCTGGAGAAGCTCCTCGGTCGCCGTACCCTCAGCGCCGATCAGTTGGAGCGGGTACGCGCGATCGTGGAGGGCACCGGCGCGCGCGAGCGCGTCGAGGAGATGATCACCGAAAGGGTCGGGGCCGCGGTCGGCGCGCTGGGCGGCGCCGGGCTTCCGCGGATCGCCCACCGGTCCCTGACCCAGCTGGCCACGGCGGCCACCAGCCGACCGGACTGACCGAACTCGCCGGACGACCGCCCGGGTGAGGCCGGTCGGCCACCGTCCGCCGCCGGTTCTGGAGCCCCCCACCTCTCGAAAGGTTCGTCCGTGGCCTACACCGAACACTCCCTCGACTCCCTGCGCCTGTCGGGAGACGAGCTGGCCGACGCCACCGTCGCGACGCTCTTCGAGCGCGGCGAGGTGGGCACGTTCAACTCCCTGATGCGGTACGTCTCCACCGTTGGGCAGGAACTTCCCGACGGGCTGCCGGAGGTGGCCCGTGAGTATCTGAACCAGACCTCCGGGCCGCCGGCCTGGGTGGACTGGGACGAGATGGAGAAAGCGCGGATGTTCTTCATCGACAACAACGTGCACATCTCCACCGCGCTGTCCTTCGCCTCCATGCCCGCCTGTTACGTCGTCCCGCACATCGCGAAGCTGCTTCTCGCGACCCACTCGCTCAAGTACCCCTCCAAACGGATGGCCGAGACCGGGCAGTTCACCGTCTATCTCATGCAGCCGAACGCGTTCGAGGCGGGCAGCCGGTTCATCCCCGCCGCCCAGAAGGTCCGGCTCCTGCACGCGTCCATCCGCCGCCATCTCGCCCGCGAGGGGCGCTGGGACGTGGAGCGGCTGGGGACGCCGATCTGTCAGGAGGACATGATCGGCGGGCAGATGATGTTCTCGATCCAGGTCCTGGACGCCCTGCACCGCCTCGGCATCCATATGAGCGTGGCCGGGGCGGAGTCGTACTTCTACGCCTGGCGGGTGGTGGGCGCCATGCTCGGCATCGACCAGGAGCACGCACCCGCGAATCTGGACGAGGCGCGCCACTTCTCAGACCTGTACATGGCGCGCCATATGGGCCCGAGCCCTGAAGGCGCCGATCTCACAAGGCAGTTGATCGACCTGTACGAGGAAGTGGTGCCGGGCACCCTTCTCGACCCCGTCGTGTCCGCGCTCATCCGCCATCTGATCGGTGACACGAGCGCCGACTGGCTGGAGGTGCCGCGCACCCACTGGGACACCCTCGTCAAGGCGGTGCCCGTGCTGCTGAATGTGCTGGAAACCGTTGAGGACCACTCACCGTTCGGTGCCTGGGCCCTGGACCGCCTCGGCCATCTCACCACCGTGCTCGAACTGTCCTCCCTCACGCGTGGCCGCGTCATGCACTACGCCATCCCCGAGCAGCTGAAGAAGGAGTACGGCCTCTCCTCCGACGTCCCGCGCAACCGCCGCTGGACTCCCCCGGCCCCTGTCCTCTCCGCTCGGGGAGAGGAGCCGGCGGACGCCGCCCGCTCCCAGGAAACTGATCCACCTGATCATTCGTCTTGATGAGCACGGTCAAGGGGATGGGAAGCCATGGTGGAGCAGGTGCGGGAGGACGCGGAGTCGGCGGAGGCGCGGGGGCGGTCGGCCGGGGGCCGGTCGGTCCGGGTCCGGAGCCGGTCGGCATGGATCCGGGAGCGGGCTGCCCGGACCCCGGGCCGGTCGGCCCGGAGCCGGGGGCGGGTGCTCGCCGCGCTCGCGGCGCTGACGGCCGTGCTGCTGGCGTTCCACCGGGCCGTGCCCAACTCCCCGGGCCGCCTGGGCAGTTCGCTGGAGGCGTTCCTGCCGTGGCTGGGCCTGGTGATCGTGGTGGTGCTCGTCCTGGCGTTGCTGCGCCGTTCGGTCATCGCGCTGGTGGCCCTGCTGCTGCCGGTGGCGGCCTGGATGTATCTCTTCGGCGGGCTGCTCCTGCCCGCGGGTGCGCAGGCCGACACGTACGACCTGGTCGTGGTGCAGCACAACGTCAGCGACACGAACACCGACCCGGCGGGCACGGCCCGCGCCCTGGCGGACGCCGGGCCCGACCTCATCGCGCTCCAGGAGCTGGTGCCCCCGGCACTGACGACGTACGAGAGGACACTCGCCCCCGACTACCCGTACCACGCGGTCCGGGGCACCGTCGGTCTCTGGTCGAAGCATCCGCTGACCGGCACCCGGCTGCTGGACATCAAGCCACGGGGAATCCCGGAGGAGTGGAATCGGGGGCTGCGGACCGTGGTCGGCACGCCGCACGGCGACATCGCGGCGTACGTCGCCCACCTGCCGTCGGTCCGCTTCGGGGCGAGCGGCCTCGCGTCGTCCTCGCGCGACGAGAGCGCCGGCCTGCTGGGCAAGGCGCTCGCCGCCGAAAGGGTGGAGCGGGTGATCCTGCTGGGCGACCTCAACGGCACGGTGGAGGACCGCGGGCTGACCCCGCTGACCTCACGGATGAATGTGGCCGAACGGGGCTTCGCCCTCAGCTTCCCCACCGCCTTCCCGCTGGCCCGGATCGACCAGGTCATGACCCGCTCGGCGACCGTGGCCCATATCCGTACCCTGCCCGCGACCGGCAGCGACCACTTGCCGGTCGCCGCCGGGATCACAGGGCTCGGCGCGGATTCCGTCGACCCTGGGGCGTGCGTGCCAGGCGCCGTGAGCCGGACGGGACTCTCACCACACGCCCTGGGGCCTCCGGACAGGACCTAGCTTTCGCGGACGCTCTCCGCGGGCTCCCGGGCCGGCGTGGCTCCCGCCTTGTCGACGACGCCACGCGCGATCTCGGCCCTGCTGGAGAGGAGGGTGCCGGACTTCCCGTACGAGGTGTCCCTGGTCAGATAGCTGCGGGAGCCGAGGAAGGTGAAGTCCTTCGCGTCGAAGACCCATTCGGTACGGGTGCCGAACCCGGTGTCGTCGCGGGCGATGCCGACGCCCCGCCGGCCGATCGCGTCGTGGGCCTCCGGCGCCTCGGTGACTCCCGGCATCCTCGCCGCGGCCCGGTAGAGGGCCGACGCGGTACGCGGCGGCATCACGCCGCCGAGGAGCGCGCCGATCTGGTCGAACACGGTCTGCGCGCGTTCCTGGCCCGGGACCTTCGGCGTGTGGGCGTAGAGGTGGTTCAGCAGGCGGTCGGGGTCGGTGGGAAGGGCTGCGAGCCAGCGGTACGTGGGCCGGCTCAGCCCGGCCGGAGTGCCGCCCTCGTCACCGAACTCGGCGTTGATCGGGAGGGTTTCGCCGTCGACCCGGAGGAGTCCGAGTTTCCGCAGGGGCCCCTGCTCCTGCACGGTCCACGTCTCCCGGTCCGACAGCGGGCCGACGACCGCCCTGCCGCTGGTCACGTCGGCGTCGCGGACCTTGGACCGTGTGTAGAGGAACTGGTCGTCCCGCACGGTGGGTACGTCGCTCTTGAGGGCGACGCCGCTCGGATCTCCCACGGGAGTCCTTGAAACTTTGAGAAAGTCGTCCGGGGGTTGAACACCGCGCCGCGCTGGTGCGTACCCCCTTGAGAACCGGCCGCCGGAGCCGGGCACGGACAGGGAGCAGACATGACGGGAACGCAGGGCACCGCGCGGACGGCCACGGGTCGGACGGTGGCGCGCCGTACGGTCGTGGCGGCGGCGGGTGCCGTCGGCCTCGGCGCGGCACTCGTCGCCTGCGGCTCGGACGACGACTCGTCGGACGCCGCCGCGGAGACGCCGGCGGGCGACGGCGGGGCGGACGACGGCGCCAACGGGGACAGCGGGGCCGCGGGCAAGGGAGAGGTGCTCGCCAAGACCACCGACATCCCGGAGGGCGGCGGCAAGGTCTTCGAGGACAAGGGCGTCGTGGTCACCCAGCCGACGGCCGGTGAGTTCAAGGCATTCTCCGCCGCGTGCACCCACTCCGGGTGCACGGTGGGCGACATCTCCAACGGCACCATCACCTGCCCCTGCCACGGCAGTCAGTTCGACGCGGCGGACGGCAGCGTGAAGAAGGGCCCCGCGAGCAAGCCGCTGGGCGCCGCCTCGATCACCGTCGAGGGGGACTCGATCACGCTCGCCTGAGGGACGGTCAAGGCGGTAAGGAAGGTCAGGACGGTCAATTCCTGGCATCTGCCGTCTCCACGGCCTTCACCACCCGCGCCGCTTCGTCCAGCGCCTCGACCGCCGCCCGGATCGACGGGCGGCGGTCGGCGTCGGCGCGCCACACCGCGTACACGTGCCGGAACATCTTCTGCCGTACGGGGACGGCCACCACACCGCCGGGCAGCCGCCCGCGCCCCATCCGCGGCGCGACACAGACCCCCAACCCCGCGCCGACCAGCTCCAGTTGGGTGTGCTGCTCACCGGCCATGTGCTCGATGCGCGGCTCGATCCCCTTCGAGCGCAGCGTGAACACGAGCCACTCGTGGCAGAACTCGCCCGTCGGCCAGGACACCCACGAGTCGTGGGCGAACTCCTCCAGTTCGACCTCCCGCCGGTCCGCCAGCGGATGATCGGCCGGCATGGCCACATCGGCCGCGTCCTCCAGCAGGGAGGCCGTTGCCAGCCCGCCGGGCACCGGCAGCCGCTTGTTGTTCCAGTCCAGTACGACGGCGAGATCGAGATCGCCCCGCAGGACCTGGCGGATCGCGCCGTCCGGCTCCAACTCCAGTGAGCGCACCCGCAGATCGGGGTGCGCCTTGCGCAGCGAGGCGAGCGCTACGGGGAACAGACCGCGGGCCGCCGTGGGGAACGCCGACAGCCGTACCTCGCCGACCACCTGACCCCGCCGCGCCTCGATGTCCGACTGGGCGAGCTCCACCTGGGAGATGATCCGCGCGGCGTGGTCGGCGAGCAGCCGTCCCGCGTCGGTGAGCCGTACGCCGCGCCCGTGCTTGGTCAGCAACTGCTGGCCGACCTCCCGCTCCAGCTTGGCCATCTGCTGCGAGACGGCCGACGTGGTCACATGGAGACCGTCGGCGGCGCCGCTCACGGAGCCGTGCCGGGCGAGCGCGTCGAGGATCCGCAGCCTCTCCAGATTCAACATGTAAGCGATACTACGCAAACGGGTCGAGATATTCTCGCTTGTTCTAAGAGGTAGCGGCCCTCATCGTTGCCGTATGAGCACAGCGACCCCGCCCCGCGGCGGGCCCACCGGATCCGCTTCGACCACCTCGACCGCTTCGGCCACCTCGCCCCGCCGCAACGCGATCGACTGGCGCGTCCGGTTCGGCGTGCTCTCGCTGATCTGGGGCTTCAGCTTTCTGCTCATCAAGGTGGGCACCGACGGCTACGCGCCGTTCCAGGTGACGTTCGGCAGGCTGTTCTTCGGTACGGCGGTCCTGGCCGTCGCGATCGCGGTACGGCGCGAGCGGCTGCCCCGGGGGCTGCGCACGTGGGGCCATCTCACCGTCGCCGCGTTCATCCTCAACGCCGTGCCCTTCTCGCTCTTCTCCTACGCCGAGCTGACCATCCCGTCGACCCTGGCCGGCATCTGCAACGCCACCTCACCGCTGTGGGGCATGCTGCTGTCGCTCGTGGCGCTCTCCGAGGACCGCCCCACCCGGCGCCGGGTCGGCGGCCTGGGCCTCGGCTTCATCGGCGTACTGACCGTGCTCGGCGCCTGGCAGGGTTTCTCCGGGCTGGACTTCACCGGTACGGCCATGGCGTTGCTGGCCTCGCTCAGCTACGCCGTCGGCTGGATCTACGTACGCCGCACCCTGGCGGGCAACAGCAGCTCCCATCTCTCGCTCACCGGCGCGCAGTTGTTCATGGCGACCCTTCAACTGGCCGTTGTCACCCCGCTGTTCACCGATCTGCCGACGTCCTTCCCGGTGGTGCCACTGCTCGCCGTGGTCGCGCTCGGCAGTCTGGGAACGGGTCTGGCCCTGCTGATCCAGTACGGCCTGGTCGCCGAAGTCGGCCCGACGACCGGTCAGATGGTCACGTACTTCGTCCCCGTCATCGCGACCGCCGCCGGTGTGGCGGTCCTCGACGAGCCGCTGCACTGGAACACCCCGGTCGGCGCGGTCATCGTGCTCGTCGGCGCGGCGCTGACCCAGCAGAGGGGCGGCGGCTCGCGCACCGCGCGAAAGTCCCACCCGAAGCCCGAGCCGACGCCGACGCCGACGCCAATGCCGACGCCCGCACCCGCACCCGCGGCCCGCGCCCCGATCCCCGTCGATCAGCCGTAACTGCGCGCCGGCGCGGCCCCCGCCGCGTCGGCCACCGCGTCCGCGACCGCCTCGATGTCCTCGCCCGTCAGGCCCGACACCGTCAGCCGTACGCCGGGCCCCGCGGCCAACCGGAAACGCGCCCCGGGCGCGACCGCCCAGCCCGCGTGCAGCAGCCGCGCCACCGCGCCGGTCTCCTCGGCCACCGGCACCCACACGTTCATCCCGCTGCGCCCGTGCGCCTCGACCCCCCGCTCCGCGAGTGCCCGTACCAGGGCGTCACGCCGCTCGCCGTACGCGCGCGCGACCATACGGGGGGCGACCGCGTCCGTCGTCCACAGCTCCACGACCGCCCGTTGCAGCAGCCTGCTCACCCAGCCGGGCCCGAGCCGCTGACGGCCCGTCACCCGGTCGACGGTGACAGCGTCCCCGGTCAGCACGGCGAGCCGCAGATCGGGGCCGTACGCCTTCGCCGTGGACCGGACGAGCGCCCAGCTGTCCGTGACCCCGGCCAGCGGATGAAGCGGCACATCGACGATCCGGTGCCCGTGGTCGTCCTCGATGAGGAGTACGCGGGGATGGGCCGCCAGCACCGTACGCAGCTCCCGCGCGCGGGCCTCGCCGACCACGGCCCCCGTCGGATTCTGCGCCCGGTCGGTGACGACGACCGCCCGCGCACCGGCCCGTAGTGCCCGTTCCAGCTCGCCCGGCAGCGGCCCGTCGTCGTCCAGCGCCATCGGCAGGGGCCGCAGCCCCAGAGCGGGCACCAGGTCGAGCAGGCTGCCCCACCCCGGGTCCTCGACGGCGACGGCGTCCCCCGGCCGCAGATGCGCGGCCAGCACACGCTCGATCGCGTCCAGCGAGCCCGAGGTGACGGCGACCGGCCCGGCGGGCACGCCGTCCTCGTCCAGCCCGGCACGGGCGAGCCGCGCGAACTCGGGAAGGACAGCGGCGTCCCCGTACCGCCCCGGACGCTCCGCCTGCTCCCGCGCCGCCGCCGCGAACGCGTCGTGCAGCGGCGGCAGCAGGGCGGGGTCCGGATTGCCGTCCGACACCTCCCGTACGCCGGCGGGCACGTCGACCCGGATCGAGCCGCGCGACGTGCTCGACGGCCGCGCCCGCACCCGGCTCCCCCTCCGGCCCGCCGTCTCGATGACACCCCGGTCGCGCAGCGTGCGGTAGGCGGCGGCCACCGTATTCGGGTTGACCCCCAGCTCCAGCGCCAACTCCCGCAGAGGCGGCAGCAGTTGGCCGGGCGCCAGGTCTCCCGCGCCGATCCCCCGCTCCACGCTCGCGGCAATCTCGGCGGCGCGCCGCCCTTCGATCCGATACTCTCCTAGCACAAAGAAGACTATGCACTAGTACATAGGAGAGCGCAATGCCCACGCCCCCCTCCTCGCCCGCCGACGGCTACCGCCCCACCGACCGCACGGTCCCCACCCGGTCCGCCAACCGCGCCTCGTACGACCGCGAGTTGGTCCACGGGATACTCGACGAGACCTATCTGTGCCATCTCGGATTCGTCCGCGACGGCGCGCCCGTGGTCCTCCCCACCCTCTACGCCAGGGTCGGCGAGCGGCTCTATGTCCACGGGTCGACCGGCTCCCGGCCTCTGCGGATGGCGGGCGACACGGCGGACCCGGGGCTCGCGGTCTGTCTCACGGTCACCCATGTCGACGGTCTGGTGCTGGCGCGGTCGGCCTTCCACCACTCGATCAACTACCGCTCCGTCGTGGTGCACGGCACCGCGTACCAGGTGGTCGACCACGACGAACGGCGCGCCGCGCTCGACGCCGTGGTCGACCACGTGGTGCCCGGCCGCTCCTACGACTCCCGGCCCGCCAACGCGAAGGAGCTGGCGGCGACCGCCGTGCTGAGCCTCGATCTCGACGAGGTGTCCGCCAAGGTCCGCACCGGCGGCCCGAACGACGAGCCCGAGGACCTGTCGCTCCCCCACTGGACCGGTGTGGTGCCCGTCGTACGCGGGTACGGCACACCAGTCCCGGCCGACGACCTGGACGCGGCCGTCGGCCTGCCCGACTACCTCACCGTGCTCTGAAACCCCCCGGCGCCCCACCGAGCGCCGGGGTCACGCGCGGCGTCACGCGAGGACGGCTGCCTTCCGCCGGTCCGACGCGAGCCGCGCCTCGGCGGCGGCGAGCCCCACCACGGCGGCGAGCAGCAGCAGCGTCCCCACCACCGTGGCCGCGGTGAGCCGCTCCCCCAGCAGACCGACCGCGATGACCGCCGCGCTCACCGGCTCCAGCAGCATGATCACGGAGACGGTGGCGGCGCGTACGACCGCCGCGCCCGCGAAGTACAGGGCGTACGCGAGAGCGGTCGGTACGGCGGCGACGTACAGCAACAGCCAGAGCACCTGGGCCGGTTCGGTCGTGTGCGGCAGCAGTCCTTCGCCCGCCGCGACCGGCAGGACGCACAGTGCCGCGACGGCGAAGGCCCAGGCGGTGGTGGCGAGGGAGTCGGCCCTGCCGCCGTCGCGGCCGAGCCGGCGCGTGAGCAGGGTGATCGCGGCGTAACCGGCCGCGGCCAGCACGGCGTACGCGATCCCCACGGGACGTACCGTCGCCCCGTCGCCGCCGAGCACCAGGACGGCGAGGCCGGCGAGGGCGCCGACGACGGCGAGCAGCCCGCTGCCGCCGAGCCGTTCGCCCATGGTCAGCTTCGCGCCGAGCGCGATGAGCACAGGTCCGGCGCCGAGGGTGACCACGGTGCCGACGGCGAGCCCGGTCTCCTCGACCGCGGCGAAGTACGCGCTCTGGAAGACCGCGAGGCCGATGCCCGTACCGAGGATCCGGATCAGCCGGCGGCGGCGAGGCTCGGTCGCTTTCGCGGTCGCGGTCTCCGACGGAAGAGCCGTCACCAGGCGCCTGCGGCGCAGGGCGAGAGCGCCGAGGAGCAGCACGAGCCCGCCGACGCAGCGCCAGAAGGAGAGGGAGAGCGGACCGATGTCGCTGATGCGGTAGACCAGCGAGGCGGCGGCGCCGGCGGTCCCCCAGGCGACCCCGGCGACGACGAGGTAGAACAGGCTGCGCCCGACCGACGGGTCGGCGGCAGCGGAGGGTGTGGCAGCGGAAGTTGCGGAAGCGGACGATGCGGAAATCGACACGTGACTTCTCCGTGTGCGGAACGGGTTGGTGGTCGCTCACTCCGTCTCGCGGGCAGCGACGAACCGCTCGGGGACTGCCCGAGCCCGGTCTACGTCAACGGATGGCCGCCCGCGCTCAGGCGGCGGGAGGCGGAAGTACGGTCTGCGGCATGATCGGCAGCCTACGTCGCGGCCCGGTCGGCGGACAACCCGTCCCCCTCACCGACCACTTCGGGCACTTCGGCGACCACCATGGGCCCCTCGCCCCCTCCTCCGGCCCGCGCCGTGGGCGTCGATGTCTGAGCGATGAACGCACCGACGAGCACGACGAGACCGCCCAGAATCTGCGGCGCCGAAAGGTGCTCGCCCAGCAGGACCCACGCCAGCACGGTCGCGATGACCGCCTCCAGACAGGCGACGACACCCGCCACCTGCGGCGACAGCCGTCGTACGCTGATCACGCCGGTGCCGTAGGCGAGCACGGTCGCCACGAGCACGATCCACCCGAGCAGCAGCGGCGCGGCGACCGGCGTCCCGTCCATGTCGGCGCTGCCGGCCAGCAGCGACCACTCCATGCCCCAGGGCCGGGCGATCACGGTGAGGACGACCGTGCCGATGAGGAGCCCGTAGGCGATGACGCCCAGGGGGTCGACGGCGTCGGACGGGTCCGCCGCCGGGTCGCCGCCCTGGTCGGAGAGGAGGAAGTAGCCGACCTGGCAGCAGGCCGCGCCGAGTGCGAGCAGCAGCCCGACCACTTCGAAGGAGAGCCCGGCCCACACCTCGACGACGCAGGCGAGTCCCCCCACGGCCAGGACGACGCCGACAGCGGCGGCGCGGGTCACGGGGGTACGGCGGACGAAGCGCACCCAGAGCAGCACCAGCGCCGGTGCCAGATACTCGACCAGCAGCGCGACGCCGACGGGGATCCGGGAGAGCGAGGCGAAGTAGAAGGCCTGCACGCCCGCGACGGCGAACATCCCGTAGCCCACGAGCAACGCGGGCCTGCGGCGGACCAGATCACGGTGGCGCCAGGCGAGGGGCAGCATCACGAGCGCGGCTCCGGCGACCCGGAGCCAGACCACATGGAGCGGATCGAGCCCCGCCTCGATCAGCGGCTTGGCCGCGACACCTGATCCACCGAACGCGAAGGCCGACAGGAGCGCGAGTCCCAGGCCGACGCTTCTCCCCTGAGACGCGTGCATGGACACATCATGTCAGTCGGCGTCAGGAGCATCGGCGCTTTCACGCCTGTCGAGACAGGCCATGACTCTCCATCAACAGGGTGGTCACACTCCGTAGGACGCGCCGGCGATACGGCTGGTGAGTGCCCGCGCGTCCACTCCGGCCCGCTCCAGCACCTCGACCGCGCGAGAGGCAGGATCGGACGCGAGCGCGGTGAGCAGATCGAGACCGCCCGCCCGCCGCTCGCCGCGCCGTCGGGCGCGTTCGACGGCGCTCTCCATGGTGATGACGGCCGACGGCGACCAGCCGGGGACCGCGGGAGTCGACACGACGGGGACCGCGCCCGACTCCTCCACCGTCCCCTGCCAGCGCAGCCCGTAGCCGATGCTCCGCTGGACGAGATAGCCGAGGACGCGGGCGACCTGCGGCCCGCCGTCGAACGCCGCGCGCACCTCGGAGTCCGACTCCAGGAGCGAGTGGAGGAGGTGGGCGGTGTCGATGTGCCGGTCGCCGTCGCGGTGCGCCCTCCTGCGGGCTCCCGACACGACGGCCGCGAGCTCGGCGGAGAGTCCGGCGTCGATGTCCGCGCGGATCGATACGGCGGAGACAACGGTCGAATCGGACTGTTCGGGCAACCACGGGGTAGGGCTCTGCACTCTCCCACCTCATCAGGCGACCGGTCGGGAAAACATCCCCGGCGGGGAGCATTCGAGCATCCCACCGAAGTTGGGGACGGGAGTGCGACCTCTCCTCCTTACGAATGAGATCGGGCATCGACACGCCCCTGGGGCGCGCGCCCCCTTGCCTCACACCTCGTACGCAACCGTCATGCCGGACCGATCGTCCCTCTGGTACAACGATGTCGCGACGACCGCCGGGAGCTGATCCGATGTGCTGGATGGTCGCCCTGCTCGCCGCGGACGGACAGCAGTACGTGTACCGCGTCTACGCGCCCGCCGACGCCCTGCGCGGTGATGTCTTCTGGGCCGCGTTCCACTGCCACGACGAGGGCCCGCATCCCCGGGCGAGCGACCGTTTCGACTCGGCGGAGTTTTGGCGGCTGCTGCCGGCGGCCCGGACATGAGAACGGGGCCCGCGCGACGATCTCGGTGATCGTCACGAGGCCCCGCGGGCCGTTGACAGGATTCGTTACCGGGCGGTGTCACCCGGTCCTCGTCTCTCAGTCCTCGTCGGCGAGGATCAGATAGAGCTTCTTGCGGGCGTCGTTGATGACGGCGAGCGCCTTCTGCCGCTGGTCGGCGGAGCCGGTCTTCCAGACCTGCCCGAACGCCTCCATCAGACCGAAGCCGGCCTGCCGGATCTCGTTCATCGTCTCCCAGTCGACACCGCGCCCGGCCTCTTCCCAGGGCGCTTCGGGCCCGGACTCGGCCTCGGCGCGACCGGTCTCGGTCAGAGTGAAGAGGTTCTTGCCGCCCTCGCTCCGGCTTTCGATGAGACCTTCGTCCTCCAGAAGCTGGAGGGTCGGGTAGACCGAACCGGGGCTGGGGCGCCAGGCGCCTCCGCTGCGCTCGCCGATCTCCTGGATCATCTCGTAGCCGTGCATCGGCCGGTCCTTCAGCAGCGCCAGGATCGACGCACGTACATCGCCGCGCCGTGCCCTGCCCCTGCCTCCGCCGCGGCCTCGGCCGCCGCCTCCGAAGGGCCCGCCGAACGGCGGTCCGAAGTTCGGCCCGAACGGCCCGAAGGCCCCGCGCCGCCCCGCCGACTCGCCCCGGCCTCGATGGCCGGGCCCGCACTGCCCATGTCCGTGCTCCTGCTCGTTTCCATGTGAACGCATCGCTACGCTCCTTCCATCGATGATCAGTCGCGAATCTATCGCGATGACTCAACGATATATCGGAATAGTTCGTTTGGCAACAACCTCCGAGTGCGCCCCCGGGGCCTTCGGGGCCAGCCGCTACGAATTGGCCTTGGTCCCCGGCTCCAGCCCTCTCCTACCGTCAGGGCATGCGAATCCGAATCGTCGACGCCTTCACCGACCGCCCCTTCGCCGGCAATCCCGCGGGGGTGCTGATCCTGGAGTCCGGCCCGTTCCCCGACGAAACCTGGCTCCAGCGGGTCGCCACGGAGGTGAACCTCTCGGAGACGGCCTTCGCCCATCCCCTGCCGCCCGGCGGCGAGGCGGACTGGGCGCTGCGCTGGTTCACCCCGGCGGCCGAGGTCGACATGTGCGGGCACGCCACACTCGCCACCGCCCATGTCCTGCGCACCGACGGCCTCGCGACCGGTCCGATCCGCTTCACCGCGCGCTGCGGCATCCTCGTCGCGACGGCGCACGGGGACGGCGCCCTGACGCTCGACTTCCCGACGTCGTCGCTGACCCCGCTCACGCTGCCGGACGGCGTCGAGGCGGCGCTGGGCGCAGCCCCGGTCTCGGTGCACGACACCGCGGAGCACATCGGGGATCTGCTGGTGGAACTGGCCGACGAGCGGACCGTACGGGAACTGACCCCGGACATCGGGTCGCTCGCCGCTCTCTCACGGCGCGGCATCATCGTCACCGCGGCGGCCGAGGACCCGGACGGCGGCTACGACTTCGTGTCGCGCGGCTTCTTCCCGGGCGTCGGCGTCGACGAGGACCCGGTCACGGGCAGCGCGCACACGGCGCTCGCCCCGTTCTGGTCGGCGCGGCTCGGCCGCACCGAACTGACCGGCCTCCAGGGCTCCGCCCGTACCGGCCTCGTCTCCACGTCACTGCGCGGCGAGCGGACACTGCTCACCGGCCACGCGGTCACCGTCATCGACGGCGAACTCCTCGCATCCCCCTGACCGCCCCGCCGCCCGTACCGATCCGTCACGGGGTCGGCAGCCAGCTCACATGCCCGGCGAGCAGCGCGTACCCGACGAACGCCACGATGTCGAGCAACGCGTGTGCCACCACCAGCGGCCCGACCCGCCCCCAGCGGCGGTAGGCCAGGACGAACACCACGCCCATCACCATGTTCCCGATGAAGCCGCCGATGCCCTGGTACAGGTGGTACGACCCGCGCAGCACCGAACTGGCCACCAGGGCGGCCATCGGTGTCCACCCCAACTGCCCGAGTCTGCGCAGCAGATACCCGACGACGATGACCTCTTCGAGTACGGAGTTCTGCACCGCGGACAGGATCAGTACCGGGAACTTCCACCACACGTCGGGCAGCGATTCCGGTACGACGGTCAGGTTGAACCCGGCCGCGCGCGAGCCGATGTAGAAGGCGAGGCCCGCGCTGCCGATGCCGGCGGCGATCAGCGTGCCGCGACCGAGATCGGGCCACGGCCGGCGCCGGTCGAACCCCAGATCGCGCAGTCCGCTGCCCTCTCGGAGCAACAGGTGCGCCACCAGTACCACAGGCACCAGCGAGCTGGCGATACCGAACAATTGCCAGGCGAGATCCAGCCAGGGGCGTCCGGGCGCCTGCGAACCGTTGAGCGTGGCCGCCTGATCGCTGAGCCCACCGGGCCTGGTGACCGACCCGACAAAGCTGATCAGCGCCGATACTCCGCTCGCCCCCAGCGAGAGCGCCAGGACGATCAGTACCTCGGACCGCAGCATCCTGCGCGACAGGCCTTCTTGGGGAAGGGAATCGGCCACGCGGCCCGCCTCCGTCTGCACAGTTGCCTCCAGTTGACCAATCGTGCCTCAACCCCCTTCCCGTCCCGCTAGGGTCTCGAATACGGGTACGAAGATCGCGCGCGACAGGCCGGGGGGCTGGCGTCATTCAGCGGACCGAGCCCCCCATTTTCCTTGTTCAGGTCAAGGAGGGGCACCACCGCCATGGAACGTCACAGCTTGCCCGACGACGAAACGACGGACAGCACCAGGGGCCGTCGTCCACGCCGTCGGAATGTCCTCGTCGCCACGGCGGTCCTGCTGAGTCTGGCCGCGGGGACCGGCATCGCGGCGGCGAGCGGGATCCTGTCCTTCGCCGACGGCTGCGCGGGCTCCGCCGTACAGATCGATCTCGCGGCGTCGCCGGACATCGCCCCCGCCGTGACGGCCGTCGCCGACAGCGCCCGGCGCGACGACATCACCTCCGAGGGCCGCTGCATCGACGTCCGGGTCGACGCCCGTGAGAACCACGAGATCGCCGACGACCTCGCCACCGGCACGGCCGCGGACGACTACGAGGCATGGCTGCCGGACTCCGACGTCTGGGTCGAGCGCGCGCTGACCGCCGACGCGGACATCGCGCTGACACCCACGGGCAACGCGGCGACCACACCGGTGGCCCTGGCCGTGGTCCCTTCCGCCGGCACGAGGCTCGGCTGGCCCCGGAAGACGTACACCTGGGCCGAGTTGACGGCGGCCACCACCGGCAAGGGCGCGGTGCGTCTCGGCGCGGCCGACCCCGCGCGCAGCGCCACCGGGCTGCTCGCGTTCAGCAGCGTCGTCACGTCCGCGCGGAAGACGGAAGCGGACAGCGGCACCCTGATCGCCGCGACCGCCGAGGCGCTGGCCCCGCGCGTGTCGGACGCCGACGACCAGGTGATCCCGTCCCTGGCGCGGAGCGAGGAGGACGCCAAGGCCAACGAGGCGGTCTTCCTCACCGAACAGGCGGCGTTCACCCACAACTCCACCGACGGCGGCGCCACCGATCTCCAGCTGTTCTATCCGACGGACGCGGCCCCGCTGCTGGACTACCCCATGAACCTCGTCGACGAGCCGGAGCTGACCACGGACGAGAGCCGGGCCGTGACCCGGTTCATGTCCCTCCTCAACGAGGAGGAGGCCCAGCGCACCATGGCGGAGCACGGCTTCCGTACGGCCCACTCCACCGTGGGCGAGGACCTGGTCCGGGCCGCGGGCGGCCGCGCACCCCAGCCGTACGCCCTGACGAAGGCCCAGCCGCCGACGCCCGACATGGTCGAGGAGACGCTCGGCATGTGGACGGTGATCCTCCAGCACGCCCGGCTGACCGTCGTCGTCGACACCTCGGGCTCGATGGCGCAGCCCGTACCGGGGAGCGACGGCGAGTCCCGGCTGGAGGTCACGAAAGCCTCGGTGCTCCAGACACTCGACGGGTTCACGCCGGACGACGAGGTCGGCCTCTGGGACTTCGCCGCCGGACTCGACGGCGACGAGGGCTTCCGCAAGCTGGCCGAGACCGCGCCGCTCGGCGAGCGCGCCAAGGGCGGCGGCACCCACCGCGACGGCCTCTCGGACGCCGTTACGGCACTGGCGCCGGTGGGGACGGGAACGGGGGCGAGGGGGATGTACGACACGACGCTGGCCGCCTTCAAAGAGGCGCAGTCGTCGTACGTGAGCGGGAAGTGCAACGCGGTCGTCGTCCTCACCGGCGGAGCGGACCCGGACGGCGCGGCGCGCACGGCCCTCATGGACGAGTTGAGGAAGCTCGCCGACCCCAGGCGCCCGGTCCCACTGATCACGATCGCGGTGGGCCCGGACGCGGACCCCGAGGCGATGGACGAGGTCGCGCGGATCACCGGCGGCGCGGGCTACGAGGTGAGTGACCCGGCCGACATCCGGTCGGTCATGACCGAGGCGATCCTGTCGGTGGGGGCCTAGGGCGTGTCCGCAAAGTAGCGCCGTCCCTCCGCCTCGCGATCGCGCGCGCCAACGAGTCGTCAGCCGCTCCGCGGCGGGCGTGAGCCCCGCCCCGCGGGCGGACGACGCTACTTCCACCACACGCCCTGGCCCGCCCTCGCGAGGACTCCGGCGTCCGCGGCCCCCACGTCAGACGGACAGGTCCGGCATCCGCGAGGGAGCGGGGAAGCCCACCGGCCAGGTGTGCACCGGCTCCCCCTGGTGCATCAGCTCGGCGTAGCGCCGGGTCGTGGCGGCCAGCGCGGCCTCCCGGCGGAGCCCCGCCTCCCGCGCCCGGTGGAAGGTGTCCACCTGCCACGAGGCCCCGTTCACACGCCGCTCGCAGCGTCCCTCGATCACCCCGAGATAGAAGTCGCGGTCGGCCGGCTCCACGTTCCACGCGTCGAGCCCGGCGGCCGCGAGCGGCAGCAGTTCGTCGCGGACGAGCCGGACCGCCGACACCTCGGTGACGCCGCTGCTCGCCCGGCCGTTGCGCGGCCAGCGGAGCCGCGCCTCGATGCCGTCGCGGCACGCGGTCTCGAAGTTCCGCGCGGCGGTGGCGAACGGCAGCCGGGTCCAGACGGGTCGGGAGTCCTCGGCGAGCGCGCGCACGAGCCCGTAGTAGAAGGCGGCGTTGGCGACGACGTCGGTGACGGTCGGCCCGGCGGGCAGCACGCGGTTCTCGACCCGCAGATGGGGCTGTCCGTCGGCGACGTCGTACACGGGCCTGTTCCAGCGGTAGACGGTGCCGTTGTGGAGTACCAGCTCCGCCAGGCGCGGCGTACCGCCCTCGTCCAGGACCTGGTGCGGGTCCTGGTCGTCACTCATCTGCAGTAGCGGCGGGAAATAGCGCAGATTCTCCTCGAAGAGGTCGTACGCGGAGTCGATCCAGCGCTCGCCGAACCAGGTCCGGGGCCGTACACCCTGCGCCTGGAGCTCGGGGGGCCGGGTGTCGGTCGCCTGAAGGAAGAGCGGCGGCCGGGACTCGCGCCACAGCTCCTTTCCGAAGAGGAAAGGCGCGTTGGCACCGATGGCGATCTGTACGGCGGCGACGCACTGCGCGGCGTTCCACACGTCCGCGAAGCGGTCCGGCGTGACCTGGAGATGCAACTGCACCGACGTGCAGGCCGCTTCGGGCGCGATCGAGGGTGAGCTGCAGGTGAGACGTTCGACCCCGTCGATGTCGAGCACGAAATCCTCGCCCCGCGCCGCCACCATCCGGTCGTTGAGAAGTGTGTAGCGGTCCGCGTCCGAGAGGTTCGTGGAGACGACGTCGTCGAGGGAGAGTGTCGGCAGAATGCCGATCATCACGATGCCGGCGTCGACCTCATTCGCTTTGCGATGGGCATATCCAAGACCCGTGCGCAGCTCTTCGGCGAGCTGGTCGAGAACGCGTCCGCCAAGCCGGTGCGGGGCGATATTCACTTCCAGGTTGAACATTCCGAGTTCGGTCTGGAAATCACGGCTCGCGATCCGTTCAAGAACTTCCGCATTCATCATCCGGGGCATCCCGTCGGATCCGGCGAGATTCAGCTCGATCTCCAGACCCATCAGATTCCTGGGCCGGTCGAACCGCCTCTCCCCCAGGAGCCGCCCCAGCACCGCGAGGCACTGCTGGAGCTTCCTGCGGTATTCCTGTCGATCGGACACGCCGGTACCGTCCGATTCGACCTTCTCCCCCATCGGAGGGTCCCTCCTTCGCGTCGGCTTCCCGGCGGCGCCGGGCATCGCTTCACGATCGATAGTGCCCAGACTGAGTGATCCATAACGCCCCGTTTCCGCGGAGCGCCGGGTAGAGTGGACAGAACTGCCTCGCGGCACATTCCGTCGGCATGGCGCAGTGAGCAAATTCACTCCCCGGCCGGTCAACGAAAACGCCCGACGAGTTTCGGCCTACCGCTCCGGCCGAATAACCCCAGGCCAAGAGCCTGTGTTCACCGTCCATCTGACGGTTCGTCGAAGGCGATTCCGTACCAGAAGGACCGGATATCGCCTTGACGCAATAAGGGCGACAGACGGAAGAAACATTCTGTGAACACGCATCGTATAAACTCTGCCCGAGCGAGGCAGAGAGTTGAAGCCCGGCTACGGCCTGGGGCCATCCTCTGACCACGTGCGCCGACAGCGACGTCCGCACCCCGTACCTTCGACGCTTCACTGTGCCTACTGAGCGAGAGGCAACCCACTATGCCGCTGCATGTCTCCCCGGCTCCAGCGCCCGCCCTGCGCAGCGTCCTCGCGGCACTCGGTTCTCCCACCGCCGTGCGCGAGGCCCGTACACCCGCTCTCCGGTCCGTCCAGGGACCTCTGAGCCCCGAACTGCCCCTTCCGGTACACGTACTTGAACAGATCACCCCGAGCAGCGACGCGCCGCAGACCAGGCTGGCCGGCTGGCGTTTCCTGATCCGCAGCGGCGACCGTGCCGTCGCGGCCGCGGACACGATGCTCACCCCGGACGGCTGGGCGTTCTCGCGCTTCTTCGAGGGCCCCTACATCGCCGCCACCGAACGGGCCCTGCGGCAAGCCGAGACGGTGAAGGCGCCGTACCAGCCACGGCTGCTCTCGGTGCCGGGCCTGTACATGCTCACCCTCTGGCTGCACCAGGACGTCGAGGCCGACGCCTCGGTCGGCGCTCCCGCTCCGGCCGACCTGCTGATCCCGCTCGCTCCCGCCCCACCCGGCATCGTGGCCCACCGGCCCCACCGCGTCGCCGACCTGCTTCCGATGATGGGTCTGCGCCTGACCTCGGAGCTCTCCGCGGCGACGGCATCCGCCGCGTCCGGGCCCCTGCTGACCACCGGCTGAGCCTCACCGGCCGACCGCCTTCGGACGGCCTGCGTCCCGACCGTCTCCCAACCGCCCCACGCGCCATACACTGCCCCGTGACCCCTCAACGGTCACGGGGCTCTGTGCTGATTACGGGGCACCGTGCCGCGCCCGTCCGGACTAGTCCGGACGGGTCACCCCGAACCACCCGAAAGGACAGCCGAGTTGGGCTGAACCGTCCGGGCGGGTGACACGTCCTTAAGCAGAGACAAGCGCTGCCGCGAAATCCCTGCGGATCGACGTCCGTGGGGCAACACTGGGGTACGGACCAAGAGAAACCGGGGGGCGGCCATGACCACGTCGAGCCGCAGGACACACACCACGACGCAGCGAAAGAAACCACCCATGTGCCAGCACCAGCCAGCCTGTCCGACAGCCGACTCAGCCGACCGGGAAGCCGCGCGTCACGCGGCCCACCACCCGGAACAGGGCTGGAGCCTGCTGTGCAACGGCGTCCTGCTCTTCGAGGACACCGGGGAGCTGCTGCCCGACGGCCAGATCATCGCTCCGCACCGGCCGTCCGGGAGCGAGCAGGTGATGACGGCAGCCTGAAGCCGTCCGTAAAAGGGGGCCGGCCCGGAGAATTCACTCCGAACCGGCCCCGACGCATGTGCGTCGCCCGGCTGCCCCGAGCGAGCCGCGTACGCCGTCCGTCCGCGCATCGCACGCCCGACGGCCGCGCGCCGTCCGTCAGTTGTCGTACTCGTCCAGCGGCGGGCACGAACACACGAGATTGCGGTCACCGAACGCACCGTCGATCCGGCGGACCGGAGGCCAGTACTTGTCGGCCGCCGAGACCCCGGCCGGGAAGACCGCCTCCTGACGGCTGTACGCGTGCTCCCACTCCCCGCCCAGCGCGGCGGCCGTGTGCGGGGCGTTGCGCAGCGGATTGTCGTCCGCCGGCCAGTGCCCCGACGCGACCTTCTCGATCTCGGCGCGGATCGCGATCATCGTCTCGCAGAACCGGTCGAGTTCGGCGAGGTCCTCGCTCTCGGTGGGCTCGATCATCAGCGTGCCGGCCACCGGGAACGACATCGTGGGCGCGTGGAACCCGTAGTCGATGAGCCGCTTGGCGATGTCGTCGACGCTGACGCCGGTCGACTTCGACAGCGGACGCAGATCCACGATGCACTCGTGTGCCACCAGCCCGTGCGGACCCGTGTACAGAACCGGGAAGTGCGGCTCAAGCCGCTTGGCGATGTAGTTCGCGGCCAGCACGGCGACCTGCGTGGCGCGCTTGAGGCCCTCACCACCCATCAGCCGGACGTAGGCCCAGGAGATCGGGAGTATCCCCGCGGAGCCCCAGGGGGCCGCCGAGATCGGTCCGACGCCCGTCTCGGGGCCGGCGGCGGGCTGGAGCGGGTGGTTGGGCAGGTACGGGGCGAGGTGGGCGCGTACGCCGACCGGGCCGACACCGGGGCCGCCGCCGCCGTGCGGGATGCAGAAGGTCTTGTGCAGGTTCAGGTGCGACACGTCCGAGCCGAACCGGCCCGGCTTCGCCAGCCCCACCAGCGCGTTGAGGTTCGCGCCGTCGACGTACACCTGACCGCCCGCGTCGTGCACGGCCGCGCAGATGTCGCTGATGTGCTCCTCGAACACACCGTGCGTGGACGGGTAGGTGACCATCAGGACGGCCAGTTCGTCGCCGTGCCGCTCGATCTTGGCGTGCAGGTCGTCGACGTCGACGTCACCGTCCTCGCGGGTCTTCACGACGACGACCCTCATACCGGCCATGACCGCGCTCGCGGCGTTCGTGCCGTGCGCGGAGGACGGGATGAGGCAGACGGTGCGGCCGGTGTCGCCGTTGGCGCGGTGGTACGCCCGTACGGCCAGCAGCCCGGCGAGTTCGCCCTGGGAACCGGCGTTGGGCTGGAGGGACACCGCGTCGTAGCCGGTGACCTCCGCCAGACGCTCCTCCAGCTCACGGATGAGCGTGAGATAGCCCTGCGCCTGGTCGGCCGGCGCGAAGGGGTGCAGCGCGGCGAACTCCGGCCAGGTCACCGGCTCCATCTCGGTGGTGGCGTTGAGCTTCATGGTGCAGGAGCCGAGGGGGATCATGCCGCGGTCCAGCGCGTAGTCACGGTCTGCGAGCCTGCGCAGGTAGCGCAGCATCGCGGTCTCGGAGCGGTACTGGTGGAAGACCGGGTGCGTGAGGTAGTCGTCCGTACGCAGCAGGGTCTCCGGCAGCGCGTCGCCGGAGGCGGCGTCCAGAGCCTCGATGTCGCCGGTGACGCCGAAGGCGGTCCATACGGAAGCGAGTTGGGCGCGCCCGGTCGTCTCGTCGCAGGCGAGCGAGACATGGTCGGCGTCGACGAGATGGAGGTTGACCCCGCCCTCGCGGGCGGCGGCCACGACCTCGGCGGCGCGGCCCGGCACCCGTACGGTCAGCGTGTCGAAGTACGCCTTGTGCACGATCTCGACGCCGCCCGCGCGCAGGCCCTCGGCGAGGACGGTCGCGTAGCGGTGGGTGCGTTCGGCGATGGCGCGCAGCCCGTCGGGGCCGTGGTAGACCGCGTACATCCCGGCCATCACGGCGAGCAGCACCTGCGCGGTGCAGATGTTGCTGGTGGCCTTCTCGCGCCGGATGTGCTGCTCGCGGGTCTGGAGCGCCAGCCGGTACGCCTTGTTCCCGTCGGCGTCCACGGAGACCCCGACGAGCCGTCCGGGCAGGTTGCGGGCGAACTTCTCGCGTACGGCCATGTATCCGGCGTGCGGTCCGCCGAAGCCCATGGGGACGCCGAACCGCTGGGTGGTGCCGACGGCGATGTCCGCGCCGAGCTCACCGGGTGAGGTGAGCAGTGTGAGCGCCAGCAGGTCGGCGGCGACGGTGACGACGGCGCCGAGTTCGTGCGCCCGCTCGATGACGGGCTTGATGTCCCGTACGGCTCCCGACGCGCCCGGGTACTGCACGAGTACACCGAAGACCCCGCGCTCGGCGGCCTCGGCGGGGATCCCGTCGGCCAGGTCGGCGACGAGGACGTCGACGCCGGCCGGTTCGGCCCGGGTGCGGATCACCGCGACGGTCTGCGGCAGGGCGTCGGCGTCGACCAGGAAGACGCCTTCCTTCACCTTGCCGACACGCCGGGCGAGCGCCATGGCCTCGGCGGCGGCCGTGCCCTCGTCCAGCAGGGAGGCACCCGACGTCGGCAGGCCGGTCAGATCGGCCACCACGGTCTGGAAGTTGAGCAGCGCCTCAAGACGGCCCTGGGAGATCTCGGGCTGGTACGGCGTGTACGCGGTGTACCAGGCCGGATTCTCCATCACGTTGCGGAGGATCACCGGCGGTGTGAACGTGCCGTAGTAGCCGAGGCCGATCATCGGCGCGAGGACCTGGTTGCGCTCCGCGAGGGACCGCAGCTCGGCGAGCACCTCGGCCTCGGTCCGCGCGGCGGGCAGCCGCAGGGCCTCGGCGCTCTTGATCACGTCGGGCACCGCGGCGGCGGTCAGTTCGTCGAGCGAGCCGTAGCCGACCTGCGCGAGCATCTTCGCCTGCGCGGCGGTGTCGGGGCCGACATGGCGCTGCTCGAACGGGATTCCTCGCTCCAGCTGCGAGAGCGGTGTGCGATGGGCTGTCATACGGGAGGCCTCCTGGTCTGGCGCGACCTGCGAGGGGCACCGATACACAGGTGCCCGGACGGCCTCCCCCTCTGTCACATCAACCTGAGAGTTTCACCGGTCCGCCGCGAAGCGGGCCGACTTTCACCGTCGGTGAGAGCGGATGCCGTCCGACACCTGCTCTGCTTTCCAGAGTGACCTCGTCCATGCGGTACGGGGGCCTGAGAGTTTCCGGGGAGGATTTGCTCCTTCGGCGCCTCCGGCAGTCTCACCGGACGGCTCTCCCGCATGGGGTCCACAGCCACCGACCAGCCTACCAGCGAGTTCCTGCCAGGGTCTTCGAGTGGCCGATAACCCAAATGTGTCCTTTCTTAGAGTGAGGGAGCATATGCGACCAGTTGGAGGGACCGTGCAGACCGACATCGATCCGCGCAGCCTGATCGGCCGCAAGGCGTACGACCGCGACGGGCACAAGATCGGCACCGTCGACGAGGTGTATCTGGACGATGCGACCGGTGTGCCGGAGTGGGCGGCGGTACGGACCGGTCTGTTCAGCCGGGACGCGTTCGTGCCCCTGGCCCCCAGCACCTACCGCGACGAGTCCCTGCACATCCCGTACGAGCGGGGCCTGATCAAGGACGCCCCGGACTTCGGGGTCGGCCGCCATCTCTCCCCCGACCAGGAGATCCAGCTCTACCACCACTACCAACTGGCCCTGCCGGAGCCCGCGGCCCCGGAACGCCCGGCCGACCGCGACTTCGGCCGCGTGGCGGGCCGCGACGACACCACCCGTCCCGGCGACCGGGACACGCCCTAAGGCGTGTCCGGTGGTGCCGCGACCAGGGGCAGTGGCTCCGAGAGCTCCAGGTCGGGATCGTCCGTACGGAACGTGCGCACCCGCCCCGGCACCGCCGATGTGGGCTCCTCGAACCGTACGGTGACCCGCCCCACCCCGCTTCCCTGCACCCACCCCGCGCCGAACTCGGCATGGCGCACGTCGTGCCCCGCCGGCCAGTGCCGCTCGGTGACGGCCTCCGCGGACGCGCCCGCGCCCGCGTCCGCGCCGGGCGCCGGCGACAGCGGCTCGGGCTCGTCCGCCGCCGCGGCGTCCGGTTCGTGCGCGGGACCCGCGGCACTCGCCGCCTCCGCCGCCGCCTGGGCGAACAGGTCCTCCTGCGTGTAGTCGGTCAGCCCCGTCACCCCGACCCCCAGCAGCCGCACCCCTCCGGTGGTGTCCAGGGACTCCAGCAGCCTCCCCGCGGCCTCACGCACCACCACAGGGTCGTCGGTGGGCCCGCGGAGCGTCTCGGAGCGGGTGAGCGTCGAGAAGTCGTACCGCCGCACCTTCAGGACGATCGTCCGGCCCGAGTGCCGGGACTCCCGCAGCCGCCGCACACACCGCTCCGCCAGCCGGTCCACCTCGGTCCTCACCCGCAGCCGGTCGTGAAGATCGACATCGAAGGTGTCCTCGACGGAGACGGACTTGGTCTCACGCTCGGCCACCACCGGCCGGTCGTCGTGCCCGGACGCCATCCGGTACAGCGACGTGCCGTGCGCCTTCCCCACCAGCCGTACGAGCTCGTCCTCCCCGGCCTCCGCCAGATCGGCGATGGTCATCATCCCCGCCCGGCGCAGATGCTCACCGGTGGCCGGCCCGACCCCGGGCAGCGTCCGTACGGTCATCGGCCCCAGCAGCTCACGCTCCGTGCCCGGCTCGATGAGCACCAGACCGTCGGGCTTGGCCTGCTCGGAGGCGATCTTCGCCAGCATCTTGGACCCGGCGAGCCCGACCGAGCCCGTCAGCCCGGTCACGTCCCGGATGTCCCGCCGCAGCCGCTCGCCCGTCGCGCGCGCCGACGCCGAGTCGGACGCCGAGCCACCCGCCTCCAGGTCGACGAACGCCTCGTCCAGGCTCAGCGGCTCCACCAGCGGTGACAGTCGGCCGAGCAGCTCCATGACCTGCTCGCTGACCGTGCGGTAGAGGGCGAAGCGCGGCACCAGATACGCGGCGTTCGGCGCGAGCCGTCTCGCCTGGGCCATCGGCATGGCCGAGTGGATCCCGAACCGCCTCGCCTCGTACGACGCCGTGGAGACGACCCCGCGCGGACCGAGACCCCCGACGACCACCGGCTTTCCGCGCAGGCTCGGCTTCGCGGCCTGCTCGGCCGCGGCGAAGAAGGCATCCATGTCCAGATGCAGGATGGTCGGTGCGGGTCTCACCCGACCGATGCTCCCCTACGCCACTGACAATCGCCCGGGACCGGGGAGCCCCTGCCTCAGACGGCCCGGTCGCGGCGCCGTCGGGCGAGTTCGTCGGCGGGATTGTGGCCGATCAGGGTCTCGCCGGTGTCGACGCGCTCGCCGTGCAGCTGCGACAGCGCCGCTTCGACGTCCCGCCAGACCACCCCGACGGCGATCCCGAAGATGCCCTGACCGCCTTGAAGGAGATCCACGACCTCGTCCGGCGACGCACACTCGTAGACCGTCGCACCGTCGCTCATCAGCGTCATGCGCTCCAGGTCCCGCGCCTGCCGCCCGCGTAGATGCTGGACGGCCGTCCGGATGTTCTGGAGGGCGACACCCGTGTCCAGGAAGCGCTTGACGATCTTCAGGAAGACGACGTCGCGCAGGCTGTAGAGCCGCTGAGTGCCCGATCCCCTGGCGGGGCGCACACTCGGCTCGACCAGCCCGGTGCGCGCCCAGTAGTCCAACTGGCGGTAGGTGATGCCCGCCGCCGCGCACGCGGTCGGTCCCCGGTAGCCGACCGTGTCGGTCGTGGGGTCGGACGTACTGCCGTGAAGCGGGTACGGGCCGTTCGCCGTACCGTCGCCGCTGCTGCTCACACCGACCTCCGTCCTTGACCCTGCCCCGTCGACGGTAGGCAGTGCCCCCGGGTGCGTCAACGATCGCCACGCTGGGCACGCCGAGTGATAATCACCCTGAGAGTGGTTTGCCATGGGCCGTCACCGGGAACGGCTGGCCGAATGCGCGGACGGAGTCCGGTATGACGGTCGTCGACCGTTCACCGCTCACTGGCTGTTGGTCCCGAAATCCTCCGGAGAGATCTGGTCGAGGAATTCACGGAACTTCTCCACCTCGTCCTCCTGCTCATCGGGGATCGCGATGCCCGCATCGTCCAGCACCCCGTCACTGCCGTAGATGGGCGTGCCGGTGCGCAGAGCGAGAGCTATGGCGTCGGACGGCCTCGCACTCACCTCGACACCGCTCGCGAAGACCAGCTCCGCGTAGAAGACTCCTTCGCGCAGGTCGGTGATGCGCACCTGCGTGAGTTCTTGGCCCACTGCCTCAAGGACATCCTTGAAGAGGTCATGAGTCAGTGGTCGGGCCGGTGCCATGCCCTGTTGGGCGAAGGCAATAGCGGTAGCTTCCCCAGGCCCGATCCAGATGGGAAGGTACCGGTCGCCTCCCACTTCACGCAGGAGCACGATCGGTTGGTTGGAGGGCATTTCCACCCGGACACCCACGACGTCGAGCTCGTTCACATTGCAACCCTAGGACGTGCCCGGTCGGTTTGGGTAGTCGGACTCCCCCAAGATCAGGTAAGACGGACTCCGAGAGCCGTCTGAACCAGTGCCGCGTGCAGCCGTACGGAGAGCGCCGCCAGCTCTCTCGTGGCGGCCTCGGCATGGGCCCTGGTCTGCGGATTGCGGTGTCGGCGCAGGGGCGCGACAACCTGCTCGACCAGTCCGGCCTCACGGTCGGCGGCGGCTTTCACGGCTCGAAGATGCCGTGGTTCCAGACCGAATCTTCCGAGTTCGGCGACAAGTTTCGCCACGGTAACGGCTTCGGAGTCGTACCCGCCGTCCGCCATCGGTGCGACGAGGCCGTACGCCTCCCACTCGTCCAGCTCGCTCTCGGCCGCCTCGGTGGCCGCCAGCAGCTCGGCACGGCCGATCTTGGGGGCGGTGGGCTGCGCGGGGTCCACGTCCCACGCGGAGCCGAGGAGCTCCCGCTGAGGCCCCTGGGAGGCACCTGCGGGCAGTGGGAGCCGTTCACCTCGCGCGACGGCGTCGAGATGCTCCCTGATGACCTTGAGGGGCAGATAGTGGTCCCGCTGCATGCGCAGGACCTGGGCGAGGCGCTCGACGTCCTCGGGGCTGAACTTCCGGTACCCGGAGGGGGTCCGCCGGGGCTCGACGAGGCCTTCGGACTCCAGGAAGCGGATCTTGGAGATGGTGACCTCGGGGAACTCGTCCCTGAGCTGGTTCAGCACCATGCCGATGCTGGCCAGTGGTTCACCCGTGGGGGCGGTGCCGTGGCCGGCACCGCCCGTCGGAGGTCGCGGCATGGACCTTCCCTGAGGGGTCACACGCCCCGCTGGCTCGCGTAGAAGACCAGCCGGTACTTGCCGATCTGGACCTCGTCCCCGTTCGACACCGCGACGGAGTCGATGCGCTCCCGGTTGACATACGTGCCGTTGAGACTGCCGACGTCTGAGACCGTGAAGTGACCTTCCGGGCTCCTGCGGAACTCGACGTGCCGCCGGGACACGGTGACGTCGTCGAGGAAGATGTCGCTCTGCGGGTGCCTTCCGGCCGTCGTCAGATCGCCGTCCAGCAGGAACCGGCTGCCCGAATTCGGACCGCGACGTACGACCAGAAGCGCGGAGCCGATGGGCAGCGCGTCCACCGCGGCCTGCGCCTCCGGCGAGAGCGAGGGGACGGCCGTCTGACCGGTCGCTTCCGCCTCGTACGCCTCAAGACCCGAGATGGAGATGGTGGAGGTCGTCTCCGAAGGGCGCTCCGCGGGAGCCCCCGCCCTCAACGGCGCACCACAGTTGGAGCAGAACCGACTGTCCTGGGTGTTGCGGTGCCCGCACCTCGTACAAACCGGCAAGGCCGACATGGACGGACCCTCCTGAGCGGGGGGGAACCCTCCACCCGTACTTGAGGTTGATGGTCCACCGAAACCTATGCCGCCAGAACTCGCGGGGTCAACAGACGACGCGCCGCGACCGCCCGGATTGTCCCCTCCGGGGCCGCCGACCTCATCGCGGAAGAGCGGGCGCTCGCCGCCCCGCTCCTCTTCCTGGCCATGGCGCGGTGCGCGATGGCGGGCGTTACCGCCGTCCTCGCGTGCACTCCTGCCGAACAACTTCCCAAACAACTTCACGGGCGATTCCCCTTGACCTGAACAGACCCGCCCGTGGGGCAGGACGAACCCTGAATGAACACACCTGCCGACTCGGACATCTTCACAACGTCCGTAACCATCAGACAGTTTCCACCACGCACCATGCGGAATGTGCGCCGACCCCCCGGAACCTTCTGCCCTGGTCCCCGTGTCCGCATGCGCCCCCGCCCCACTACGACGACGACCGAGCGTAGTCAGGCCGCTGCGCCGGTCGCAAGGCGTCCACGACGATCTCCTCCGACGCCGCCACTGTGGCCGTGGCCTGCTCTCTTTCCAATGTCTGCACCACACCTCCGGGGATGTTGAGCGCGGGCTCCAGATCCTGCGGTTTGCCGATCACCTTGAAACGGTACGGCGCACTGATCTGCTTCCCGTCCACCTCGATGTCACCGTCACTACCGGAGAAATATGTCGCGGCGACGACCCGGACCCCGTTCACCTGGATCGCCTCGGCGCCGGCCGCCCGCAGCTCCTGGATCGCGTCGAGCAGCATGCCGGAGTCGACGGTGCCGCCGGCGTCCTGGACGGTCAGCGTGATCCCGGGGCCCCGGGCGGCGACCGTACCGGCCAGGATGCCGAGCTGCTGCTCCTTCTCCCGCGTCTGCTTACGGGCCTCCTCGGCCTGGTCGGAGCTGGTCTCCAGCTCCGTCTGCTGGTCGTCCAGCCGCTGCTTCTCGTCCTCCAGCCGCTCGGTGCGGCCGTCGAGCTCGTCCAGGATCCGTACGAGGTCTTCCTGGCGCGCACCGCGCAGGGCACTGTCGTCGTTGGTCGACCGGACCTGAATGGCCAGCCCCAGCCCCAGCACGAACAGCAGTAGGGCGACGATGAGTTGGGCCCGGGTGACGCGCGGCGGCCAGAGGCCGGCGGCCAGCCGCTGACGGCCCGTAACCTGCTGCCGCGGCTCGGGTGACTGCGATGTCTGCGAGCCCGGCGGAGTCTGCGAGGGCCCTGGGTTCCGCGGAGGCTCTTCGCTGTTCATCGGCCTCACGCCCGGAACACGTGCCGGCGGATCGCGGCAGCGTTGGAGAAGATCCGGATACCGAACACGACGACCACACCGGTGGACAACTGCGCGCCCACACCGAGCTTGTCGCCGAGGAAGACGATGAGCGCGGCCACCACCACGTTCGACAGGAACGACACCACGAACACCTTGTCGACGAAGATCCCGTCGAGCATGGCCCGGAGCCCCCCGAAGACGGCGTCGAGAGCGGCGACGACGGCGATCGGCAGATAGGGCTCGACCACCGCCGGCACTTCGGGTCGAACCAACAGTCCGACCACGACTCCCACGACGAGGCCAAGTACCGCGATCACGATGTGCCCTTCCCTGTTTCTGCCGTGGCCCCTCCGTCGCCCTTCCCCGGGTCGGCGGCCTTCGGCTCTGCTGTACGTACGATCAGGCTCGGCGCGGCAGGAAGACGTACCGTCTCCTGAGCGGAAATGCTGGTGCGGACACCGAAGTTCTCCTGCAACGAGTGCAGGTACTGGCCGTCGGCACTGTCCTGGAACGCTGTGCTGAGGTTCTTCCCGTCCCCCACGGCCAGCACCGTGTACGGGGGCACCAGCGGCTTGTTGTCGACCAGTATGGCCTCACCGGCGGCCCTGATCGCCGAAAGGGCCGTCAGACGCTGGCCGTTGATGGACACCGCCTCGGCCCCGGACTCCCAGAGGCCGTTGACGATCTGCTGCATGTCCCGGTCCCTGACCCGCCCCGTGTCCGAGAAGTTGCTGCTCTCCCGGGGCCCGTCGGCGGTCTCGCCCGCGGACTTGGCGTCGTCGACGACGAGCTTCACGCCCGGTCCCTCGACCTCGGTGGAGCCCGACAACAGGGCCACGAGTTCGCCCTGTTCGCCGCCGTGGTCACGCAGCGCCTCGCGCTGCTGGACACCCACCTCGTCACGGAGCTTGTCCACCGTGCGTTCGAGGGTGTCCGCGGAGGACGTCTCGGCGTCGATCCGCTCGATGAGCTCCTCGCGTTCCTTGGCGACGACCGGCGCGTCGATCCGCGCCTCGGCCGCGCCCACGGTGACGACCAGCGCGGCCAGTACGAGCCCCGCCGCCAGACCGAGCTTCGCCCGGAGCGTACGAGGCATTCCCCCGTCCTCGGCGTCCCTGCGAGCCGCCGCCTCGGCGTAACCGTCGTCCAGGCTGTGGTCCATCACATTGTTCAGCAGCGACATGGACGCGTCAGGGCGCGGGGGTGGCGAGGGTGTGCTCCGAACGGGGGGGTGCTGCGGCATGCCGCACATCGTCGCACGGCGCGGTCGCTACCGCCGAATGGCCCCACCGGTGTGCCGGAGGACGGCGGCCCGCCGCCTCCGGCACCCCACGATCAGGTCACTGACCTGCGCTGTCCACGACCGCCGACCACTCGTCGAGCAGCGCCTGGGCGGAGGCGTCGTCCGGTCCCTCGGCCCACAGATGGGTGACCGCCTCGGCGGGCGCCGGCAGCACCATCACCCACCGCCCGTCGGCCTCCACGACCCGGATGCCGTCGGTCGTGTCGACGTCCCGCTCGCCGGCCGCCTCCACCACCCGCCGCATGACCAGACCCTTGACGGCCCACGGGGTCGCCAGATCCCTGCGCAGCACGTGAGCGCGCGGAATACGGGCGTCGATCTGGCTGAGCGTGAGTTGCGTACGGGCGACCAGGCCCAGCAGCCGTACGAAGGCCGCCGTGCCGTCCAGGAGACTGCTGAACTCCGGAACGATGAACGCACCGCGCCCGTCGCCACCGAAGATCGTGGAATCCTCCCGGCCTACCCTGGTGAGGTCGTCGGGAGACGTGGTCGTCCACTCCACCTGGGTCCCGTGGTACGCGGCGACCTGCTCGGCGATCCGCGTGGTCGTGACGGGCAGCGCCACCCGCCCGCTGCGCCGCTCCGCGGCCACCAGGTCCAGCAGCACCAGCAGGGCACGGTCGTCCTCGATGATCCGGCCGCGCTCGTCGACGAGCGACAGCCGCTCACCCACGGGGTCGAACCGCACCCCGAACGACGCCCGCGCCGACGCCACGATCTCGCCCAGCCTGACCAGGCCCGACCTGCGCGACTCGACGGTCTCGGTCGGCCGTGCCTCGTCGAGGCCCGGATTGATGGTCAGCGCGTCGACCCCGAGCCGCCCGAGAAGACTGGGCAGAACGAGCCCCGCACTACCGTTGGACGCGTCGACGACGACCTTGAGCTCGGCCTCCGCGATCCCCGACGTGTCGACATTCCGGAGCAGTGAGCCTGTGTACGAGTCGAAGACGCTCGCAGGGAAGTGCAGGTCCCCGATCTCGCCCGGGAAGGCCCTGCGGTACTCCTGCCTCGCGTAGACGCGGTCCAGCTTGCGCTGCCCGGCCTGCGAGAGGTCCGCGCCCCGTTCGTCGAAGAACATGATGTCGACGGAGTCGGGCACACCCGGCGTCGTACGGATCATGATGCCGCCGGCACTGCCGCGTCCCGTCTGCTGCCGGGCGACAGGCAGTGGGACGTTCTCCAGGTCCCGTACGTCGATGGCGCTGGCCTGCAGCGCGGAGATCACCGCCCGCTTGAGCGCGCGCGCACCACGCGAGTGGTCACGCGCCGTGGTGACCGTGGAGCCTTTCTTGAGCGTCGTGGCGTACGCCCCCGCCAGCCGCACGGCCAGCTCGGGCGTGATCTCGACGTTGAGAATCCCGGAGACCCCACGCGCTCCGAAGAGATGCGCCTGTCCTCTGGACTCCCAGATCACCGAGGTGTTGACGAACGCGCCGGCCTCGATGGTCTTGAACGGATACACCCGGACATTGCCCTGGATGATCGATTCTTCACCGACCAGGCACTCGTCACCGATGACCGCGCCGTCCTCGATCCGGGAGGCGCGCATGATGTCGGTGTTCTTGCCGATCACGCAGCCACGCAGATTGCTGTGCTGCCCGATGTACACGTTGTCGTGCACGACGGCCCGATGGAGAAAGGCCCCGGTCTTGACGACGACATTGGACCCGATGACGGTGTGTTCGCGGATCTCGGCGTCGGCTTCGACCTTGGCGTAGTCACCGATGTAGAGCGGACCGCGGAGAACAGCGTCGGGATGAACCTCGGCGCCTTCGGCGACCCACACTCCGGGGGAGATCTCGAAGCCGTCGAGATCGACGTCGACCTTCCCCTCCAGAACATCCGCCTGGGCTTTCACGTAACTCTCGTGCGTCCCGACGTCCTCCCAGTAACCCTCGGCGATATAGCCGTAGATGGGCTTGCCCTCCTTCATGAGCTGAGGGAAGACATCGCCCGACCAGTCGACCGAGGTGTCGGCCTCGACGTAGTCGAACACTTCGGGCTCCATCACATAGATGCCCGTGTTGACCGTGTCCGAGAACACCTGACCCCAGGTGGGCTTCTCCAGGAAGCGCTCCACCTTTCCCTCTTCGTCCACGATCGTGATACCGAACTCCAGCGGGTTCGGCACCCGAGTCAGGCACACCGTGACCAGCGCGCCCTTCTCCTTGTGGAAGGCGATGAGGTCCGTCAGGTCGAAGTCGGTGAGAGCGTCACCGGAGATGACGAGAAAAGCATCGTCCTTGAGCGCCTCTTCGGCGTTCTTCACACTCCCCGCAGTGCCGAGCGGCTTCTCCTCATTGGCATAGGTGAGCTCCATTCCAAGCTCTTCGCCGTCGCCGAAATAGTTCTTCACGAGAGAGGCGAGGAACTGGACGGTGACAACGGTTTCATTGAGTCCGTGCCGCTTGAGCAATCGCAGCACATGCTCCATGATTGGCCGATTTACCACCGGCAACAACGGCTTGGGCATGCTCGAGGTCATGGGACGAAGGCGAGTGCCTTCGCCGCCAGCCATCACGACGGCCTTCATGTCGGAAGCGTCCTCCTTGAAGAGACGGTCTCGCCGACGTCACCCATCTGGACAGGCCGTAAGGCATCAGGTGCGGGCCGGCGACACTGCACGGCGCCACATCGACGAGCTCAATCGGCCACTCTGTCCGCTCTGACGAGTCGGCGGACCTGGACCACGTAGAGGATCCCTGCCCACCAGTAGAGAGTTGTACCCCATCCAGCGAACGCCCATCCGAAAACTTCGGCAAGTGATGCGAGCCATCCGCTCCCGTCGCTGAGTAGAAGCAACGGGAAGGCATACATCAAGTTGAAGGTAGCTGCCTTTCCCAAGAAGTTCACCTGGGGAGGCGGATAGCCGTGCCTGCGGAGGATTCCCACCATCACCAGCAGCATCAGTTCGCGGGCCAGCAGCGCCACGGTGAGCCAGAGGGGCAGGATCTCGCGCCAGGTCAGGCCGACAAGAGTGGAAAGGATGTACAGACGGTCAGCCGCGGGGTCCAGAAGCCGCCCCAGGTTGCTGATCTGGTTCCACCGGCGGGCGAGCATGCCGTCGAGATAGTCGGTCACGCCGCTGAGCGCCAGGACGAGCAATGCCCAGCCATCGCTGTTCGGTCCGCCGAACTCCGGACGGAGGATGAGCCACAGGAAGAGCGGCACGCCTAGGAGGCGAGCCATGCTCAGGATGTTGGGGATGGTGAACACCCGGTCCGTCTGGACGCGGGTCTCCTGAACCTCCACCCGGGGGCCTCCTGTGCGGGGATGTACCGATGATGCCCCCTGACCCTACCCGGACGGATGGCCGGCGGACGCCATGGGGTCTTGAACGCGGAAATGCCCCGCACCATAAACGGTGCGGGGCACTCCCACAAAAATTGTTCGGCGGCGTCCTACTCTCCCACAGGGTCCCCC
>NZ_JBITEV010000018.1:0-164730 GCF_044455465.1 Streptomyces sp. NPDC051217 | reverse complement strand
CCGAGTACGAACGCGACTTCTGGCAGAGCCAGGAACGAGCCCCGCAGTCCGCCTGAAACAAGATCACCGGACTCTACGAAACTCGGGGCAGCTCAACTCGCCCACCGAGCAACCGCTTTGGGCCGCCCGGTGACCACCACCGCCGTGTGCCGCATCGAACGCACCCCACGACGCCCCGGTATCGACGCCCTCGTCGTCATTGCGGTCGCGCTGCGCGTCTCGCCCTCCGCACCGCTGCGGGAGCCAACCGCCCCTAGCCGGGCCGGCACTGCCTCTCCCCGCCCTTCCGCGATCAACACCCAAGGCGCCGCCCAGGGATGCCAGTCCCGCGCGCCGGATAAGGAACGTTCTTGCACCGCTCCCATGCCTGCCAAGTGAGACACCCCTTGCAACAACCTGCAATACGCCGTGTCTCCGCGCCGGCCGCGCACGCCGCCGATACGCTGCCGCGCCTCCACCGCCCCGAGGAAGTCGCAGCTGTCCTCGGCTGCTCTGCCTGGTGGGTCAAGGACCGCGCCCGCCGGCGGCTCATCCCGTTCACCCGCGTCGGCCGCGCCTACCGCTTTACCGGCGAACACCTTGCTGAGATCGTCCGCATGTACGAAGAGCGTCCGGACCGGAAAGCGCAGCGTCCCAGGGGCATCGTTACGTCCGCTCCAAAGCCCGCAACGCGGCAGCGCACCGAGACAGCCACGCCCACCGTGCGTCTCAAGGCCCGCCCTCCTAGGCACAGGCTCAAGCCACAGTACGGAACCGCCGCCTAACGCAGCCCAGCACGAGAGAAGGGAGGGAGAACAGTGGGGTACGCCGAGAAGCGCAGCGGCTACTGGCGTGGCCGGTACAAGATCGAAGACGGCAAGTACGGCACGGTCGCCGATTCCGTTGGCGCCGTCGTCAAATTCGCGACCAAGCGCGAGGCTAAACAGGCTGCAGACGCGGAAGAAGTTGCCGTCCGGCGCGGCCAGTGGCTAGACCCGGGCCTGGGCCAGGAGACCTTCGGCGAGTACGCGAGTCGCTGGTACGCGGGTCAGGATCTGGCCGCCTCGACGATGCAGAACTACAAGCGCCATATCGAGGAGCACCTTCTCCCCGACTTCGAGGACAAGGCGCTCGCGGGCATCCTGCGTACGGACGTCGCCGCCTGGGAGAAGAAGGAGAAGGCGGTGTACGCGGCTTCCAGCGTCAAGACCTGGCGCTCGACGCTTCACCTGATCTTCGAGGATGCGATCGACGAGGGCCTAATTACCTCCAACCCTGCGGCCAAGCGCCGTGGGCGTGGCAAGCGCGCCGGCCGCTCCCGGGACCGTGGCCCGGAGAAGGTCGTCACCGACGCCCTCGGCATCCTGCTGACCGCCGAGCGGGCCGCCCTGCTGTCCGGACGTGACGACGAGTTCGTCGCTGTCGTCCTTAAGGGCTACACGGGGAAGCGCTGGGGCGAAATCGTCGGCCTGGAAACGGGGTTCGTTCGCCCCGGTGCGTTCCGCGTCGAGTGGCAGCTGTACGAGCTGGACACCGGCGAGATGGTGCGCTGTCCGCCGAAGGATGACAGCTACCGCACCATCGATTCGGTGGGCTGGCTGTCATCTCTGGTGTTCGACCACATCGCCCGTACGAAGCCGACGCCCTGCCCCTGCCATGGGAGGACGTACGTCTTTCGCGGCCAGGGGGCCGCGCGTACCGGCGGTCACCAGGGCGCGAAGCTCATCGACGTCGCGCGGGTGGCCGGGGTCTCCACGGGGACGGTTTCCAACGTGCTTAACCGTCCCGACCGCGTTGCCGAGGCCACACGGGTGCGGGTGGAGACGGCCGTTTCCAACCTCGGCTTCGTACGGGGTGGCGCGATGTCGGAGCACGCGGCGCACTGGCGCCGAAACGGCTTCGCCACCTGGCTGTTCACTCCGGCGGCCTCCGGCTGGTACCCGAAAAAGGCACCACAGGAGGCCCGTCCTGTGCCGCTGCTCGGCGAGCCGTGGCCGGGAGTTCCGGTGCGAGGGCGCGGCGCCGCCGGCCGGGCCGACGCCTGCTGGCTCCCGATCGCCAAGGGCCTTACGCCTCACGGTCTCCGCCACACCCACCGCACGATGATGGAGGACCTCGGCACCGAGAAGGTCCTCATGGACCAGCGCATGGGCCACATCGACAGCTCTGTCTCGGCGCGCTACGCGCACGTCACCGCCGGCATGCGTCAGCGCCTCACGCTCGGCCTGACCCAGCGGTGGGAAGTCGCTCTCGATGCACGTCGCGCCATGTGCTTGACCTCGCCAGTTCGAGTTCTCGATCGTCTGCTGCGATCGAGGGGATAGAGCGGCTGGCCGATTGGAAGAGACGGGACTGTCTTAAGGACAGCCCCGTCTCTTCTGTGTCGAGCTGCTAGTCCGCTCCCAGCGACGGGTCAGGGCCGAAGTCGGTAACCTTCATGCGGGCAATGCCACCGGGCGGACTGGTCAAGGTGCCGCGCACACGGACGGGTATTCCGGCGTCGTGGCAGTGCACGGCGGTGTGATATTCCCTATCGGGGAGATCCATCCATACGGTGCGGCTGCGACGCTGAATGAGTGTTTGGACCCCGACGCGGCCGGTGTCGTCATCTGGGTGGCGACTGAGGTCGGTGACCACGCCGTAGATCAGGTGTTCTCGGGTGTAGATCTTGGTTTTGAGCTGTTCGGACACCAGGTCGACGATCTCGATCGCTTCGCGGTTGAATTCAACATGTGCTGGTGTCCCTGGTGGTGGCGCAGCCACACGGGACCAGTTGAAGGCCACGTCGAACGAGCTGACGGAGTCTGTGTTCACCACTTTGGCGAGGGCTTGGCACAGTTCGTAGGAGACTCCCTCGCCGATGGAGTCGTTGATCTCGCTCGGCGTGGGCTCGTGGCCTGCACCTGCCATGTCCTCCAGCACGCCTAGCGCGCGAGACATCGTGGCAGTCACTCGGCGGTCGAAGAGGGTCTCCTCGATCTGGACGTCGATGTGATCTTGACCCGGTGAGTAGACGTCCTCAGGGGAGCGCGCCTGGCTAATGATGGGCACGATGTAGGAGCCGCGGCGGGTCTGGCCCAGGCGAACGTCTCGTGCCTGGTCACGTGCCCGGGTGGGGAAGTTGCGGAAGTGGCCTTGCCGTCGGATGGTCGCTGCGGCGGAGGCCACCCGAAGGCGTTTGGCGGAGACGAAGAGTTCGTACCCGGACTGAAGCGGGATCGATCCGTCGCTCATCGATGGGTGAGAGGCACGAAGGTCGGTGACGTCGTTGTAGACCGTGGCGATGGCGTCGTGAACCGTCTGGGTTTCTGCGAACTCGACCCTTGCCAGGTCTTGGACGAGGATCCGTGCCCTTTTGGCGAAGTCCGGTGCGCCGGGTTTCATCGGGACCAGGACGACCTCGTCCGCCGGCCCCGGAAGACTCCATAGCTCGGCGACATCCCCGCCCGACACCGGTGCCCAGCCGGTGACCTTGAGGTAGCTGCGAATTTCTTCTGGGCCGAAGTCTGGGGTGATGTCCGCCATGTCAGCTCAACCCCGGAGCAGCGCTGGTGGTCATGCGACGCGCGGCATCGAACATGGTGCCCATGGCCTTCACGGTGAGCTCCTGGTGCTCAGGAAGGTGGATCGCAGTAGTGGCGCTGCTGGCGGCCTGTCCCATGCCGTAAAGGGAGGACCAGTAGCCGTGGCAGGCGAGGACTATCGAATCCGGCTGGTGAGTGACCCAACGCCCGATGTCGGGCGGAACGATGAGCAGAGCGAGGTGACCAGGCGCTGAGCGCTCCGGGTCACGTAACTTGTCGTAGGTCTCGATGTCCAGGTCGAAGCTGTAGCCGCTCCTGATGGTGCGCGGGTTCTGTGTGCACTTGAGCTGAATATCGACCATGAGCCCGCGCGAGCGGAGTGTTACGTCGACTCCGTCCTTGTCCACGTTCCAGTCACAGATCGTGTACCCGCCCTGTGTGGCTAAGGCGTGCACATAAGCGCGGCTGACTTGCTCCTTCTGCCAACTCGTTGCCTCAGCAGCCATGCCCACCCCCCGGTTGCGTGTTCGCGAGGATAAGTGGGATCTCTGGGGGAGGGAATAGCGCCTCGCGGGGCTTGCGCCATGCCGTTCCTCGCCAAACACAACGGGGATGCTGATTGGCGATCGCACAGGCCCCGGGGCGTGACTGCGGATGTGTGCTCGTCGCAAGATGCGATACCGCTTGGGAGACCCCGACCAAGATCTTCTCCCAGATTTCTCCCAAACGATCACCGGAGACGCAGAAAGGGCCTGATCCTCACTGAGGATCAGGCCCTTGACCTGCTGATTTGGCTGTCGGGGTGGCGGGATTTGAACCCACGACCTCTTCGTCCCGAACGAAGCGCGCTGCCAAGCTGCGCTACACCCCGATGTCGCTCGTGTCGCTGCGACATCGATTACTTTAGCCCACCGGCGCCCGCAGGCGAAATCCGGTTTTGGGCGGTGCGGACCGGTCAGAGGCCGGGGGTCAGCGTCAGTAGCGTGGCCTCCGGGGGGCACGCGAAGCGAACCGGGGTGTAGCGGTTCGTGCCGCAGCCCGCCGAGACGTGGAGGTAGGACGTGTGGCCCCCGGCGTCGTACGTCGAGAGGCCCCTCGCACGGTCCGTGTCCAGGTCGCAGTTGGTGACCACCGCCCCGTAGAAGGGGATGCGGAGCTGGCCGCCGTGGGTGTGGCCGCCCAGGATCAGGGGGTAGCCGTCCGACGTGAAGGCCTCCAGCATGCGGAGGTACGGGGCGTGGAGCACGCCGATCGAGAGGGCCGCGTCCGGGTCCGGGCCGCCCGCGACCTCGGCGTAGCGGTCGCGCTTGATGTGGGGGTCGTCCACGCCCGTGAAGGCGATCTCGTGGCCGTCGATCTTGAGCCGGCCGCGGGCGTTGGTGAGGCCGACCCAGCCCGCCTCGTCGAAGGCGTCGCGCATCGGCTCCCACGGGTTGTGGACGACGTTGACGGCCGGCGCGTTGCCGTTCAGACCGTGCTTGCCCTGGGCCTTCTCGAAGATGTAGCGCGCCGGGTTGCGCAGCGCGGGGCCGTAGTAGTCGTTGGAGCCGAAGACGTAGACGCCCGGGAACTCCATCAGCGGGCCCAGCGCGTCGAGGACCTCCGGTACGCCCTCCGGGTCGGAGAGGTTGTCGCCGGTGTTCACCACGAAGTCGGGGCGCAGGCCGGCCAGGGAGCGGAGCCAGCGCTGCTTCTTGCGCTGGCCGCGGACCATGTGGATGTCCGAGACCTGGAGGACCCGCACCGGTCGCATGCCCTCCGGAAGTACGGGTACGGAGACCCGTCGCAGGCGGAAGGAGCGGGCCTCGAAACCGGCGGCGTAGGCGATGCCGGCCACACCGACGGCCGCGATTCCCGCGGTGACTTTCAGGGGGACTCCGTAGCGTGCGCGCATGGTGTCATCGTCGCAGATTCGGGACGCCAGCCCGGACGCCAGCCCGGACGCCCGCCCGGGGCACACCTCGGCGGCCCGGGAAACCGAACGGCGCGCCGTGGGGGGTACCTGACACACTGTCCGCATGACCACGCTCAAGTCCAAGCTGCACGACGACCTCATCGCCGCGATCAGGGCACGCGACGAGCTGCGCTCCGCCACCCTCCGGCTGACCCTCGCCGCGATCTCCAAGGAAGAGGTCTCCGGCAAGGAGGCGCGCGAGCTCTCCGACGACGAGGTGCAGAAGGTGATCGCCAAGGAGGCCAAGAAGCGCCGTGAGGCGGCCGAGGCCTTCGCGCAGGGCGGGCGGGCCGAGCAGGCCGAGCGGGAGAAGGCGGAGGGCGTACTGCTCGACGCGTATCTGCCGCAGCAGCTGACCGACGACGAGCTCGGCGTGATCGTCGCGCAGGCCGTGGGCGAGGCGAAGGCCGCCGGTGCCGAGGGGCCGCGCGCGATGGGCGCCGTCATGAAGATCGTCGGACCGAAGGTCGCGGGGCGCGCCGAGGGCGGCCGGGTAGCCGCCGCCGTCAAGCAGAGCCTGGCGGGGAGCTGAACCACCGAAACATGAGCAGGAGCATGAGAGGGGCTCCCGCCGATCCTTGATCGGCGGGAGCCCCTTCTTCGTTCACGCCCAGGCTGGACTGGGCGGACTGGTCGGACTAGTCGAACGTGCCCTCCGGGAAGCCCGGGAACGGATTGCCCCCGTCGTTGTCGCCGCCGCCCGGGTCACCCGGCAGCCCACCAGGACCGTTGCCCGGGTCCTGGTCGCCGTTGTCACCGTCGCCGCCGTCACCCGCGTCGCCGTCCCCGCCGCGGTTGTCGCCACCACCGTTGTCGTTCCCGCCGTTGTCCCTCGGACGGTCCCTGTCCCCGTCGCCCTTGTCCTTCTCCGGGTTCGGGATGTGGATGGTGTTGAACGGGGGCGCTTCCTTGCCGTCGAGCGCACCGCTCATCGCGTCGCGCCAGATGGGTCCGGGTACGGCGCCACCGAAGACCTTGTCGTGGTACTGGCCGCCGATGGTGATGTCCACCATCTTCTTCTTGTGTGTCGGGTCACCGACCCACACCGCGCCCGCCATGTTCGGCGTGTAGCCCACGAACCACGCGGCGAGCCGGAAGTCGGTCGTACCCGTCTTGCCCGCGCTCGGCCTGCTGCCGAGGCCGGCCTCCTGGCCCGTACCGTCCTCGACCACGCCCTCCAGCAGCGTGTTTATGGTGTCGGCCGTCTTCTCCGACATCGCCCGCGAGCAGGTCGACTTCGGGACGTCCATCTCCTTGCCGTTCGGGCCGGTGATCGACTCGATGGCGATCGGGGTGCAGTACGTGCCGCGGTTGGCGAACGTCGCGTACCCGGACGCCATCGTCAGCGGCGACATCTCCTGCGTGCCCAGCGTGATCGACGGCACCTGGTCGATCGGCTTGCCGTTGGCACGCTCGACGCCCATCTTCCTGGCCAGCTCGGTCACCGGGCAGACGCCGATCTGGCTGATCAGCTGTACGTAGTAGGTGTTGACCGACTTGGCGGTCGCTTCCTTCATCCCGTACGGGCCGACCTCGGTCTCGTTCTCGTTCTCGACCGGGACGCCCTGGTCCGTCCACGGGCCCTTGCAGGTCTGCACCGGGCTCGGGTAGTCCATCTGGTACGGCGAGGGGTACGACTGCGTCGGCTGGATGCCCTGCTCCAGGGCCGCCGCCGCGACGATGGGCTTGAAGGTCGAGCCCGGCTGATAGCCGGCGCCGCCGCCCATGCTCTCGTCGACGGACAGGTTCATGTACGTCTCGTTCTTGCCGCCGCCGTACGGCCGCGACTGGCCCATCGCGAGGACCTTGCCGGTGCCCGGCTCGACGATCGACAGCGCGGTGGCGACCTGGTCCGTCTTGTAGACGTGGTTCTTGATCGAGTCCTGCGCCGAATCCTGCGCCTGCGGGTCGAGCGTCGTACGGATGGTCAGACCGCCCTGGTTCCAGACCTTGGCCCGGTCCTCCTGCGTCTTGCCGAAGGCGGGGTCGGTGAGGAACACCTTCCGTACGTAGTCGCAGAAGAAGCCCGCGCCCTTGACCGCCGTGATGCAGCCGTTCTTGGGACGGCTCACCTTCAGCGCGATCTCGGTGTTCTTCGCGCGGTCGGCCTCGGCCTGCGAGATGTCCTTCACGTCGGCCATGCGCTGGATCACGGTGTTACGGCGCTTGGTCGCCTCCTCCGTGTCGTTCACCGGGTCGTACCGGCTCGGCGACTGGACGATGCCCGCCAGCAGCGCCGCCTCCTCCAGCTTCAAGTCCTTCGCGGACTTGGAGAAGTAGCGGTGCGAGGCGGCCTCGATGCCGTACGCCTGCTGCCCGAAGAAGGTGATGTTCAGGTAGTTCTCAAGGATCTTCTTCTTGCCCAGCTCCTCCTCGACCTGGATCGCGAACTTGAGCTCGCGGATCTTGCGGCCGATGGTCTGCTGGGTGGCCTGGGCGACCTTGTCGGGGTCGTCGCCGGCCTCCTCGACGAAGACGTTCTTCACGTACTGCTGGGTGAGGGTCGACGCGCCCTGGGAGACGCCGCCCGACTGCGCGTTGCGATTGGCCGCGCGCAGAACGCCCTTGAGGTCGACCGCCCCGTGTTCGTAGAAGCGCGAGTCCTCGATCGCGACGATCGCCTTCTGCATGTAGGGCGAGATGTCGGTGAGAGGGACCACGGTCCGGTCGCGCGAGTAGACGGTGGCGATGGGGCCGCCGTCCTTGTCGAGGATCGTGGTGCGCTGACTGAGCGGCGGCGTCTTGAGATTGGCCGGGATCTCGTCGAATCCCTCGACCGTTCCCTTGGCCGCCAGGCCCAGAACTCCGAAGGCGGGCAAGGCGATTCCCGCCAGTACGGCTCCCGCGAGCACACTGACACCGAGGAACTTGGCGGCCTGCTGGGTCCCGGTCAGACCGCCGCCCGAGCGCTTCTTTGGCATGACAGCAGCCTACGTTCTCAATCGCCGGACACACACAAAGGCTCTGGCCTAAGCTGCACCCAACTGTCACAGCAGTGCGGTTTCGCACCAAGTCTCCGACGTGAACATCCGGCTAACCGTAAAGCGTCGGAAGTCCCGTCCGATTCCGCCCGGTACGTCCTCTGACGTCCGTTGTAACTCAGGAGAGTTGACCCGACTTGTCGGGTTCGTCGCGTATGTCCTCGGGTCACTCCCCTGGGTGATCTGCCGCGTACGCATAGTCCGTTCGGGCCATTCAAGATTGGGCCCGAAGGGGGTGTTGTGCTGTGCCCACCTTCCGTAACGTCCTCAACTGGCAGCGGTGAATATGCCGCTTCCGCCGTGGGGGAGCCTCGATTCGGGAGAGGACGGCGCCGGGATGGGCTGGGTAACCGACTGGAGTGCGCAAGCAGCATGCCGCACTACCGATCCGGATGAATTGTTCGTACAGGGCGCAGCGCAGAACAGGGCCAAGGCGGTGTGCACCGGATGCCCGGTGCGGACGGAGTGCCTGGCCGACGCGCTGGACAACCGCGTCGAATTCGGCGTGTGGGGCGGAATGACCGAGCGGGAGCGACGCGCATTGCTGCGCAGACGCCCCACTGTCACCTCATGGCGACGGCTGCTCGAAACCGCACGCACCGAGTACGAGCGCAGCGCGGGCATTCTGCCCGCCGGCCTTGAGGACGACGACGAGACGTACGGCACGCGCCATTACGTCGACGTCATCGACGAGACATGGGCGGCGGTGGGGTAGGCCGCCGTACGGCAGGCAAGCGGGTAGGCGCGGGTAACGAGCACGCGCCGGCACCAAGCAGGCACGTGCGGCGCAGGCAGGTACCGATGCGCCGGTACCAAGCACGCAGGTATGCGGAGCACGCCCTGGCGGGCGCCCCACACCCGTCGGCTACGCGGCCCCGGTCGCCGCGCTCCCGCCCGCGAGGCGGTCACCGATGGTCCGGAGCCCGGCGAGGTCGTGTACGTCGCCGGGCAGCGCCCCCACCTCGGCCACCGGCACCTCCGGGTGGAGCGCGGTGAAGCGGTCTCGGGTGCGCTGCTCACGCTTGAGCACCTGCATTCGCTCGGCATGCAGGCGCAGCAGACCGGCCGTCAGCTGATTCACCGACGGCTGTTCGGGCGACTGTGATTCCGGTTCCTGGTGCGGGAGTTGGTCGGTCGTGTGGGGTGCCTGGGGGGCATCGGGAGAGGAGCCCGCGGGGGCAGCGGCCTCACGAACACCATTCTTCCCGTGCGCCTGATCCACAATGCGGCCCTCTTCAAGATTTTCCGCGGCGGCCCGCGCCCGCTCGGCCGACAGCCGGGCGGCGCCGCTGCCGTGCACGCGGTTGAGGACCAGACCGGCGAGCGGCATCCCCTCGGCGGCCAGCCGCTCAACGAAGTACGCCGCCTCGCGCAGCGCGTCCCGCTCCGGCGCCGCGACCACCAGGAACGCCGTGCCGGGCGCCTGGAGCAGCCGGTACGTCGCGTCCGCGCGGGTACGGAAACCGCCGAACATCGTGTCCATGGCGGCCACGAACGTCTGCACGTCGCGGAGGAATTGGCCGCCGAGCAGCTTCCCGAGGGTGCCCGTCATCATCGACATCCCGACGTTCAGGAACTTCATCCCGGCCCGGCCGCCCATCTTCGCCGGGGCCATCAGCAGCCGGATGAACTTCCCGTCCAGGAACGAGCCCAGCCGCTTCGGCGCGTCCAGGAAGTCCAGCGCGGAGCGCGACGGCGGGGTGTCGACGACGATGAGATCCCACTCGTCGCGGGCCCGCAGCTGACCCAGCTTCTCCATCGCCATGTACTCCTGCGTGCCCGCGAAACCGGCCGACAGGGACTGGTAGAAGGGGTTCTCCAGGATGGCGCGTGCCCGGTCCTGGTCCGCGTGCGCCTCGACGATCTCGTCGAAGGTGCGCTTCATGTCGAGCATCATCGCGTGCAATTCGCCGGGGCCCTCGACGCCCTTGACCTGCCGCGGGGTGTTGTCGAGCGAGTCGATGCCCATGGACTGGGCGAGCCGGCGGGCCGGGTCGATCGTCAGCACGACCACCTTGCGGCCCCGTTCCGCCGCCCGTACGCCGAGAGCCGCCGCCGTCGTCGTCTTGCCGACACCGCCGGAACCGCAGCACACGATGATGCGCGTCTGCGGGTCGTCGAGCAGCGGATCGACTTCGAGCGGGGCCGCCGCCGGGTCCAGAGTCATCAGGCCTCCCCAAGATTCCGTAGCTCCCCCGCCAGGCGGTACAGACCGGCGAGGTCCATGCCCTCGCCGATCAGGGGGAGTTCGTACGTAGGCAGCCCGAGCTTCGCCAGAAGGGCGCGCTGCTCGCGCTCCAGCTCCACGCGCTGGGCGTGCTCGGCGGCCTGCTCCAGGAGCGGTCCCACGAGCTTCGTGGGCGCGCTCACCCCGGCCGCCGCGAGCGCCTTGGTGACCTCCTTACGACGGTCGCCCGCCACACCGTTGACCGCCTCCTCGTCGAGGACGTGCGGCCGCACCATGTTCACGATCACCTTGCCGACGGGCAGTTCGGCGCCGCGCAGCTCGCCGATGCCGTCGGCGGTCTCCTGGACCGGCATCTCCTCAAGGAGGGTCACCAGATGCACGGCGGTCTCGGGGGACTTGAGCACCCGCATGACGGCCTGCGCCTGGTTGTATATCGGCCCTATCTTCGCGAGCCCGGCCACCTCGTCGTTCACGTTCAGGAAGCGGGTGATGCGGCCGGTGGGCGGCGCGTCCATCACCACGTAGTCGTAACTGAACCGGCCCCGCTTGTCGCGGCGGCGTACGGCCTCGCACGCCTTGCCCGTCAGCAGGACGTCCCGGACGCCCGGCGCGATGGTGGTGGCGAAGTCGATGGCGCCGATCTTCTTCAGGGCGCGGCCCGCGCTGCCGAGCTTGTAGAACATCTGGAGGTAGTCGAGAAGCGCGCGCTCGGCGTCTATGGCCAGCGCGTACACCTCGCCGCCGCCCGGGGCGACGGCGATTTTCCGTTCCTCGTAGGGAAGCGCCTCCGTTTCGAAGAGCTGTGCGATGCCCTGTCTGCCCTCGACCTCTACAAGGAGGGTGCGCTTGCCCTCCGTCGCGAGGGCGAGCGCGAGGGCCGCGGCGACCGTGGTCTTACCGGTCCCGCCCTTGCCGCTGACGACCTGGAGCCTGCTCACACATTCGAGCCTAACCAGTAAGGCCGCGGGCTACGCACGAGGTCGTCCGGAGGCTCCGTACGAGATCCTCCCCGGGCTCCGTACGAGGTCGTGGCGCGGTGCCGATACAGTCGGCCCATGACGAAGTGGGAATACGCGACGGTGCCTCTTCTCGTGCACGCGACGAAGCAGATTCTGGACACCTGGGGCGAGGACGGCTGGGAGCTGGTCCAGGTCATTCCGGGGCCGAACAACCCCGAGCAGTTGGTGGCCTATCTGAAGCGAGAGAAGTCCGCGTGAGCGGCGTGGCCGAGGCGGCCCTCGCTGAACTGGGGCTGACGGTTCCGCAGGTCGTACCGCCTCTGGCGGCGTATCAGCCGGCCGTACGGTCCGGGGTGTACGTCTATACGGCGGGGCAGCTCCCGATGGTGGACGGCAAGCTTCCGGTGACCGGCAAGGTCGGCGCCGAGGTGACGCCGGAGGAGGCCAAGGACCTCGCCCGGGTCTGCGCGCTGAACGCGCTGGCCGCCGTGAAATCCGTCATCGGCGACCTGGACCGCGTGGAGCGCGTCGTGAAGGTCGTGGGGTTCGTCGCCTCCGCCTCGGACTTCACGGGCCAGCCGGCCGTCCTCAACGGGGCGAGCGAGCTGTTCGGGCAGGTCTTCGGTGACAAGGGTGTGCACGCGCGCAGTGCGGTGGGCGTCGCCGTCCTGCCGCTGGACGCCCCTGTCGAGATCGAGATCCAGGTGGAAGTGGCCGCGGACTGAGCGGACCGCCCGCGAGCCCGGCCCGGCGGCCCCCCGGTCGCAGTGGGGTGTCGTCACGCCGTCCCGGGCCGGCTCCGCGCCCTCCCGGGGCCCCCGGGCCCCGGGAAAGTGGCTCTCGAACATCGCCGGGGAAGCCCGTAGCATCCCGGCATGCCCAATGGTCAGTGGTTCCCGCCCGAGTGGTCCGGCCGCATCCGCGCGCTCGCTCAGGGGGAGCTGAGTGTCGCCCCCGCACGGCGGGCCGCGACTGTGATGCTGCTGCGCGATGCCATCGACGGACCCTCCGTACATATGCTGCGCCGAAGCACCTCCATGGCCTTCGCCGGAGGTGCCTACGCCTATCCGGGCGGCGGCGTCGACCCGCGCGACGACGACCGGCTCGTCCGCTGGGCGGGCCCGGGGCGCGACGTGTGGGCCCGGCGGCTCGGCGTGGACGCCGCGTCCGCGCAGGCCATCGTCTGCGCGGCGGTGCGCGAGACGTACGAGGAGGCCGGGGTCCTGCTCGCGGGGGAGACGGCCGAGACCGTCGTCGGCGACACCACGGGGGACGACTGGGAGGCCGACCGGGCCGCTCTCGTCGACCGTGAGCTGTCCTTCGCGGAATTCCTCGACCGGCGCGGTCTGACGCTGCGCAGCGACCTGCTGGCGGCCTGGACCCGCTGGATCACCCCGGAGTTCGAGCCCAAGAGGTACGACACCTGGTTCTTCGTTGCCGCGCTGCCGGCCGGGCAACGGACGCGCAACGCTTCTACGGAGGCCGACCACACGGTGTGGATCCGGCCCGCCGACGCGGCGCTCGGATACGACGAGGGCGAACTGCTGATGATGCCCCCCACCGTGGCGACCCTGCGCGAACTCCAGACGTACGGCTCCGCCGCCGAGGCTCTCGAAGCCGCCGCGGGGCGGGACCTCGCGCCCGTGCTGGCCAGACCGAGGGTGGAGGGTGACGAGGTGGTGCTCAGCTGGCCGGGCCAGGACGAGTTCACCAAGCGCGTGCCGCTGGTGGGCGGGGACCGATGACGGACGCGGCGGCTCTGCCGGGACAGCCGCGCGGAGGCGTCCTGTCGGGCGCCGCGACGGCCCGCGCGGTCAACGTGCTCGCGCCCAACGCGTCGGCGATGACCCTCGACGGCACGAACACCTGGATCCTGTCCGAGCCGGATTCGGCGCTCGCGGTCGTGATCGACCCCGGCCCGCTCGACGAGACGCATCTGCGGGCGGTCGTCGCCACCGCCGAGGAGGCCGGTAAGCGCGTCGCGCTGACCCTCCTCACCCACGGCCACCCGGACCACGCCGAGGGCGCGGCGCGCTTCGCCGAGCTGACGCGTACGCCCGTAAGGGCTCTGGACCCGGCCCTGCGCCTCGGTGACGAGGGGCTGGCGGCCGGTGACGTCGTCACCGAGGGCGGGCTGGAGCTGCGCGTCGTGGCGACCCCCGGGCACACCTCCGACTCGCTCTGCTTCCATCTGCCCGCCGACCGCGCGGTGCTGACGGGCGACACGATCCTCGGCCGCGGTACGACGATGGTGACCCACCCGGACGGCAGGCTCGGCGACTACGTCGACTCGCTGCGGCGGCTGCGCTCGCTGACGGTCGACGACGGCGTCCATACGGTCCTGCCGGGTCACGGCCCCGTACTGGAGGACGCGCAGGGAGCGGTCGAGTACTACCTCGCGCACCGCGCGAGCCGCCTCGCGCAGGTCGAGACGGCGGTGGAGGACGGCTACCGCTCGGCGGCGGAGATCGTGGCGCATGTGTACGGAGGCAGCGGCGTGGACCGGTCGCTGTGGCCGGCGGCGGAGTTGTCGGTGCGGGCGCAGCTGGAGTACTTGCGGGAGCACGGGCTGATCCCCGGGGCGTAGGACAGCTCGGGGGAGGGCCGCGGGGGCATGCGGAAGGCCGCCCGGCTCGGGGAGCTGGGCGGCCTTTCCGATGCGGTCCGGTCTTCTGTCGCGTCCGGGTCAGCGCGAGCGCTTCGCGAGGCGTTCGACGTCCAGCAGGATCACCGCGCGGGCCTCCAGACGCAGCCAGCCGCGCTGGGCGAAGTCGGCGAGCGCCTTGTTGACCGTCTCGCGGGACGCGCCGACCAGCTGGGCCAGCTCTTCCTGCGTCAGGTCGTGGACGACGTGAATGCCTTCCTCCGACTGCACGCCGAAGCGGCGCGACAGGTCGAGGAGCGCACGGGCGACACGACCCGGTACGTCGGAGAAGACCAGGTCGGACATCTGGTCGTTCGTCTTGCGCAGGCGCCGGGCGACGGCGCGCAGCAGCGCGGTGGCCACCTCGGGGCGGGCGTTCAGCCAGGGCTGGAGGTCGCCGTGGCCCAGGCCGAGGAGCTTGACCTCGGTGAGCGCGCTCGCGGTGGCGGTGCGCGGGCCCGGGTCGAACAGCGACAGCTCGCCGATCAGTTCGCCGGGGCCGAGGACGGCCAGCATGTTCTCCCGGCCGTCGGGGGACGTGCGGTGCAGTTTGACCTTGCCCTCGGTGACCACGTAGAGGCGGTCGCCGGGGTCGCCCTCGTGGAACAGCGCGTCGCCACGGGCGAGCGTCGTCTCACTCATCGAGGCGCGGAGCTCCGCGGCCTGCTCGTCGTCGAGCGCCGCGAAGAGCGGGGCGCGTCGTAGAACATCGTCCACGAAATCTCTCCTTGTCGACCTGCTCAGGGGACCGTCGATCCCATGATGCCGGACGTGCTGCATGTTCACGGGCGGCTCGGGCCGGAGGCGACTCTGTCTCCGTACCGGTCACCCGTTGTCGAAAACGTGCGATCAGTCACAAGTTTGACGTACAGCGGCCCCGGACCGTGCCCCGGGGCCCGATTCGGGTGGTGATCGGCCGGGGGCCGGGGCGGATGTCAGTGCAGGGCTCTAGGCTGGCCGGGTGTCCAACTCGCCGGTGAGAGGGCAGGCCAAGGGAGCTGGAAGAGTGTCACCGAAGCAGAATTCCGCTGTGGGCGAACAGCCCGCTGCGAAGTCGAAAAAAACCACAAAAGCTGCAAAACGTACGAGCACCGAGTCCGCGAGTGCCGACTCCACGAGTAGTGAGTCCGTGAGCTCCGAGCACGCGAGCGGCCGGTCCGGGAGCTCGAAGCCCGCGACCAGGGCCCCGAGCGCCAAGCGGCCGAAGAGCGCCAAGCCGGAGTCCCACCTGGGGATGGTCCGCCGTGCCCGCCGGATAAACCGCGAGCTGGCGGACGTCTATCCGTACGCCCACCCGGAGCTGGACTTCCGCAACCCCTTCGAGCTGCTCGTCGCCACGGTCCTGTCGGCCCAGACGACGGACCTGCGCGTCAATCAGACGACACCCGCGGTCTTCGCGAAGTACCCGACCCCGGAGGACATGGCAGCCGCCGTGCCCGAGGAGCTGGAGGAGGTCATCCGCCCCACCGGGTTCTTCCGTGCCAAGACGAGGTCGCTCATAGGGCTTTCGACGGCGCTGCGTGACCGTTACGACGGTGAGGTGCCCGGCACGCTGAAGGACCTCGTGACGCTGCCCGGCGTCGGCCGGAAGACGGCCAACGTGGTGCTGGGCAACGCTTTCGGTGTCCCCGGCCTGACCGTCGACACCCACTTCGGCCGGCTCGTGCGGCGCTGGAAGTGGACCGACCAGGAGGACCCGGAGAAGGTTGAGGCGGAGATCGCCGAGATCTTCCCCAAGAGCGAGTGGACGATGCTCTCGCACCGGATCATCTTCCATGGACGCCGGGTCTGCCACTCCCGTAAGCCCGCCTGCGGCGCCTGCCCGATCGCGCACCTCTGCCCCTCCTACGGAGAGGGCGAGACCGACCCGGAGAAGGCGAAGAAGCTGCTCAAGTACGAGATGGGCGGCTATCCGGGACAGCGGCTCTCCCCGCCGCCGGACTACCCGGGCAAGCCCGCACCGCCGCTCGGCACCCCCGCCGGGGCCGAATGACCGCCCGCGCGGTGAGCGCGCGGCGGGCCGGAGCCGTATCACCGGACAGACCGGCGCGGCTCAGGCGCCGACGGGCCGGCGGGCGGGAGAGGAAGGGCTGCGGCGTATGCGGGCTGGAACGATCCGGGCGACAGCGGGCGTTGTATGTCGGGGGTGCCGATGACACGGGCTGACACGCATGAAGCAAGGACCGCACAGACCGCGCGTACAACCGCACGTACAGCTGAGACGGCACGCGCCGCACGCACCGCGCGTGACGCACGAACCCACGAAAAGGCCGCACGAATCCGCGACGAAGCAGTGACCGACGTCCCCGTCACCACCGAAGGCCTGCCGGCATGGCTGGCCCCGGTGGTGCACGCCATGCGCACTGTGGCGCCGGAACATCTGAGCCGTTTCCTGCCGCCCGAGGACGGCGTCGGCCGGCAGTCCGCCGTGCTCATCCTCTTCGGTGAGGGCGAGCGCGGCCCGGAGCTGCTGCTGATGGAGCGCGCCAGCACTCTGCGCTCGCACGCCGGACAGGCCTCTTTCCCCGGCGGCGCCCTCGACCCCGAGGACGGCGATCCGGCGACGACCGGACCGCTGCGCGCCGCGCTGCGGGAGGCCGAGGAGGAGACCGGGCTCGACCCGGCCGGAGTCCAGCTCTTCGGCGTGCTGCCCAAGCTCTACATCCCGGTGAGCGAGTTCGTGGTGACCCCGGTCCTCGGCTGGTGGCACACCCCCACCCCGGTCGGCGCCGTCGATCTCGCGGAGACGGCCCGGGTCTTCGCCGTCCCCGTGGCGGATCTCACGGACCCGGCCAACCGCGTCATCGCCACGCACCCGAGCGGGGTCCACAGCCCCGCCTTCACGGTCGCCTCCGCGCTCGTATGGGGTTTCACCGCCGGGGTGATCGACCGCATTCTGCACTTCTCGGGCTGGGAGCGCCCGTGGGACCGCTCCAAGGAGGTCCCGCTCGACGGGCGCTCATGACACGCTTGCCCAATCGCTGTGCCGGCCTGGTTCCACGGGTTCGGCACAGCGATTCCGCCGCAGGTCCGTCCCCCCGCCCGACGGGGCGACGGGAGACGAATCCGCGAGGCTAGCGAGGCTATTGACAGTGAACGTGCTGGACATCGTGCTGCTGCTCGCGGCCGTGTGGTTCGCGATCGTCGGCTACCGCCAAGGCTTCGTCGTCGGCATCCTGTCGGTGATCGGTTTCCTCGGCGGCGGTCTCGTCGCGGTCTATCTGCTCCCGGTGCTCTGGGACCAGATCACCGAGGAGGCCGAGGTCACGACGACGGCCACGGTCGTCGCCGTCATCGTCGTGATCGTGTGCGCCTCCGTGGGACAGGCCTTCACCACCCATCTCGGCAACAAGCTCCGCCGCTACATCACCTGGTCACCGGCGCGCGCCGTGGACGCCACGGGCGGCGCGCTGGTCAATGTCGTCGCCATGCTGCTGGTCGCCTGGCTGATCGGCTCCGCCCTGGCCGGGACCTCGCTGCCGACGCTCGGCAAGGAGGTCCGTAACTCGAAGGTGCTGCTCGGCGTCTCGCGGGTGATGCCGGACCAGACGGCGACCTGGTTCACGGGCTTCTCCTCCGTCCTCGCGGAGAAGGGCTTCCCGCAGGTCTTCAGCCCGTTCGCCAACGAGCCGATCACCGCGGTCGACCCGCCGGACCCGGCGCTCGTCGGCAGCCCCGTCGCCGCCCGCGCGCAGCGCTCCATCGTCAAGGTGGTCGGTACGGCGCAGAGCTGCGGCAAGGTCCTCGAAGGCACCGGCTTCGTCTTCGCCGAGCGTCGCGTCATGACCAACGCGCACGTCGTGGGCGGCGTGGACGAACCGACCGTCCAGATAGGCGGCGAAGGCCGGCTGTACGACGCGAAGGTCGTCCTCTACGACTGGGAGCGCGACATCGCCGTCCTGGACGTGCCCGACCTGCGCGCCCCCGTGCTCCCGTTCACCGACGAGGACGCCCGCAGCGGCGACAGCGCGATCGTCGCCGGCTTCCCGGAGAACGGCGCGTACGACGTGCGCTCGGCCCGTGTCCGGGGCCGTATCGACGCGAACGGGCCGGACATCTACCGGCGGGGAGAAGTACGGCGCGACGTCTACTCGCTCTTCGCGACGGTCCGCCAGGGCAACTCCGGCGGCCCGCTGCTCACCACCGACGGCCGGGTGTACGGCGTGATCTTCGCCCGCTCGCTCGACGACCCGGACACCGGCTACGCGCTGACGGCCGACGAGATCCGCGAGGACATCGAGCGGGGCCGCACGGCCAACCAGCAGGTCGACAGCCAGGGCTGCGCGCTCTAGCTGTATTGACCCGGAGGGTTGAGCACACGACGTACGACCCGGACCGAGGACGGGCCGGGCCAGGGGTTCCCCGGTCCGGCCCGGCACTGTCCTCCGTTGTCCCCGCGATCAGTACGTCCGGCTCATTCCGGTCTTCGCTCCGGTCTTCGTTCCGGTGTTCCCTTGACGCTCCTACTCGCTCCCACTGCTTCCGCCGTGCCTAGCCGCGCTGATGCCGCAGCCGTGCCGAGACCCAACGGGCCCTTCGGCGGAGAATCAGTGGAATACCGAGTCGGAGATCATGCCCCTGATCTTCCGGGCCGCCCCTCTCATGGGTGATCGGCACAGAGGCCGAGCGGCGGTTGCGTGCTGCGTCACCGAAGTCGTGCGTCCAGCCCATACACGGACGTTTGCCCGGGGCCCATGGTCGGTAATCGCCCCGGCGTCGGCCAATTGGCCTATGCGCGAGGCAATTGGCTGCTCGTCGTACAAACGTTCTCGGGGTCACCCGTCGACCGGCCGGACACGGCGCTGATCAGCGGTCGGGCTCCGGATCCTTGAGCCAGTTGATGAGCTCCGTGGAGAAAGCCACGGGGTCCTCCTCCTGCGGAAAATGGCCCAGACCGTCGAACAGCCGCCAGCGGTAGGGCGCTTCGACGTACTCGGCGGATCCGGCCGTACTGCGCGTACGCATCGCCGAATCGAGCGACCCGTGCAGCTGGAGAGTCGGCACCCGCACCGGGCGCTTCATCCGGCGGTTGAACTGGATCCCGTCCGGCCGTGCCATCGACCGCACCATCCAGCGGTACGGCTCGATCGAGCAGTGCGCCGTTGACGGGATGGCCATCGCCCGCCGGTAGATGTCGACCGTCTTGTCGTCGGGGGGCTGCGGTCCCGACCAGCCGCGGATCAGCTCTCCCACCAACGCCCCTTCGCGGGCGACGAGCTGACGCTCGGGCAGCCACGGCCGCTGGAATCCCCAGATGTACGAGCCGGCCCGGCTCTGCGAGAAGTCCGACAGCATCGCCGAGCGCCAGCGGCGCGGGTGCGGCATCGACGACACCACGAGCCGGCGCACCAGCTTCGGCCGCATCACGGCGGCGGTCCAGGCGAGATACCCGCCCAGGTCGTGCCCGACGAGCGCGGCGTCCGGCTCGCCGAGCGAGCGGATCACACCGGTGATGTCGAGCGCCAGATTCGCGGGGTCGTACCCCCGGGGCGTACGGTCGCTGCCGCCCACGCCCCGCAGGTCCATCGCGACGGCCCGGTATCCGGCCTCGGCGAGCGCGGGCAATTGGTGCCGCCAGGTCCACCAGAACTGCGGGAAACCGTGCAGCAGCAGCACCATCGGCCCGTCGCCCATCTCGGCGATATGAAAGCGGGCTCCGTTGGCGGCCACGTCCCGGTGCGTCCAGGGACCGTCGAGGCGCACATCGGCCGCGACCGTCGCGGGAAGGCTGCCGGGGATGGAGTCGGGGCCGTTTTCGGGGGCGGTCATGCAGACGAGCGTGCCACAGTCTTGCCCGCCTCATGGACCGGGCGGGGATGCGGTTTGACCGTCTGGAGAACGGCGGCCGTTTCCTTGGCGGACGCGATGCTCTTCTCCGGCGGCTTGACCCGCTTGAACTTCCGCAGGGCGATCAGCGCCAGCAGCCCCGCGATGAGCAGAAACGCTCCTCCCACGATCAGGAACGACCACGCGAGCCCGAGGCCCCAGTTGTGAATCCCGTATGCGGCCGCGAAGCTCAGCACCGGCAGCGAGAAAAGTGCGAACACTCCCGCGATGCCGATCGCGGCGCCGCCCGTCGCGCTCCGCTTGACGTCCTCTCGCAGTTCGGCCTTGGCCAGCGCGATCTCGTCGTGCACCAGCGCGGACATCTCGGCCGTGGCCGAGGAGACCAACTGCCCGAGGCTGCGGTCCCCGTTGACCCGGACGGCTGGAACTCCGTCGACAACGGCGGTGGTGACAGCGGCATGGCTGCCGGGGTCGCTCATCGTTGACTCCCTCGTTTCGGCTGCGCTCTCGCAGATCTGGGGTTCTTCAGGCTCCGCGCCTTCAGATCATGCCGGATGTCAGATCATGCCGGACCGGCGCCGTCATCGCGCGTCGCTGCGGCGTGTTCAGCCAACCGGCGGTGTTCCGCCGCCTTCTTCTCGTACATGGCGGCCATTCTCAGGTGGTACTCCGGATTGTCCTGCTCGTAGATATCAGGAATACCGTCCATGTCCTCGTCGCGCTCCTCGGAGTCGTACAGCGCCTGGTATCTGCGGACCCTCAGCCGCACCAGTACGGCGGCGAGTAGGGCGGCGATCACCGAACCCGTCAGAACGGCCGCCTTCACCTCGTCCGTCAGTCCCGGGTCGCCGGTGAAGGCGAGTTCCCCGATGAGCAGCGAGACGGTGAAGCCGATTCCCGCGAGCGTCGACACGGCCAGGATGTCCGGCCAGGTCAGGTCCTCGTTCAGGGTCGCGCGGGTGAAGCGTGCGGCCAGCCAGGTCCCGCCGAAGATGCCGAGCGTCTTGCCGACGACGAGCCCGAGGACCACCCCCAGGGTCTCCGGCCGGGTGAAGACGTCGGCGAGCGCACCGCCGCTGATCGGGACACCCGCCGAGAAGAGCGCGAAGAGCGGCACGGCGAGACCGGCCGACAGAGGGCGGACGAGATGTTCGACGTGCTCGCCCGGGGACTGCTTCTCGCCCTCGCGCCTGACGCAGCGGAGCATCAGACCCATCGCGACGCCGGCGACGGTGGCGTGAACGCCGCTGTTGTACATCAGCGCCCAGATGACGAGGGCCAGCGGGACGTACACGTACCAGCCGCGCACGCCCTTCCTCAGGAGGAACCAGAAGACGACGAGCGCGGCGAAGGCCCCGGCCAGCGTCAGGAGGTCGATGTCGCTGGTGAAGAAGATCGCGATGATCAGGATCGCCAAGAGGTCGTCCACGACGGCGAGGGTGAGCAGGAAGGCGCGCAGCGCGGAGGGCAGTGAGGTGCCGAGGACGGCGAGCACGGCCAGCGCGAAGGCGATGTCGGTGGCTGTGGGGACGGCCCAGCCGTCGGTGGATCCGCCGCCCGCCACATTGACAAGTACATAGACGAGGGCGGGCATGACCATCCCGCAGAGCGCCGCGATCACCGGGAGGGCGGCGGCCTTCGGGTCGCGCAGCTCTCCGGCGACCAGTTCGCGCTTCAGCTCGATGCCGGCGACGAAGAAGAAGATCGTGAGCAGTCCGTCGGCGGCCCAGTGCCTGATCGAGAGGTCCAGGCCGAGCGATGCCGGGCCCAGATGGAAGTCGCCGACGGTCGTGTAACTGCCGCTGATGGGGGTGTTGGCCCAGATCAGCGCGGCGATCGCGGCGAGGAGGAGCAGAACACCGCCGACGGTCTCGGTCCGCAGCGTGCTCGCGAGATACGTCCGCTCGGGAAGCGGCAGGCGTCCGAGGAAGGTGCGCGGGGTGGCCACGAAGGGGTCCTCCGGTCGGTTCGGCGGCATGACAGATCACCTGCCGACCAGACTTCCCGGCGCACCTTTGGTTCCCTGTTACATCGTTGACGCGCCGCCCACTTTACAAAGAGGAGCCCCCGGCGCAATGCGCCGGGGGCTGCCACGTCGGCTCGGCCCTACGGATCAGTCCTCGCTGGTCGCGCTCGGGAGCTGGGTCTGGATCAGCTCCATCACCGAGGAGTCGGTGAGCGTCGTGACGTCACCGAGCTGACGATCCTCGGCGACATCGCGCAGCAGGCGCCGCATGATCTTGCCCGACCGGGTCTTCGGCAGCTCGGCCACCGGCAGGATCCGCCTCGGCTTGGCGATCGGCCCCAGCACCGTACTGACATGGTCGCGCAACTCGGCCACCAGGCCGTCGTCCACCGACGCCGTACCCCGCAGGATGACGAAGGCGACAATCGCCTGGCCGGTCGTCTCGTCCGCGGCGCCGACGACAGCCGCCTCGGCGATCTTCGGGTGCGAGACGAGCGCCGACTCGACCTCCGTGGTGGAGATGTTGTGGCCGGACACCAGCATCACGTCGTCGACCCGGCCCAGCAGCCAGAGGTCGCCGTCGTCGTCCTTCTTGGCGCCGTCGCCCGCGAAGTACTTGCCCTCGAACCGTGACCAGTAGGTGTCGATGAACCGCTGGTCGTCGCCCCAGATGGTGCGGAGCATCGACGGCCACGGCTCGGTGAGGACGAGGTATCCGCCGCCGCCGTCCGGCACCTCGTTGCCGTCGTCGTCCACGACCGTCGCCGAGATACCGGGGAGCGCGCGCTGCGCGGAGCCCGGCTTGGCGGCGGTGACGCCGGGCAGCGGGGAGATCATCATGCCGCCGGTCTCGGTCTGCCACCAGGTGTCCACGACCGGGGTCTTGCCGGCGCCGATGTTCTGCCGGTACCAGATCCAGGCCTCGGGGTTGATCGGCTCACCGACCGAGCCCAGGACGCGCAGCGACGACAGATCGAACTTGGCGGGGATGTCGTCCCCCCACTTCATGAACGTGCGGATCGCGGTCGGCGCCGTGTAGAGGAGCGTCACGCCGTACTTCTGGACGATCTCCCAGAACCGCCCCTGGTGCGGGGTGTCGGGCGTGCCCTCGTACATGACCTGCGTCGCGCCGTTGGCCAGTGGCCCGTACACGATGTACGAGTGGCCGGTCACCCAGCCGACATCGGCCGTGCACCAGTAGACGTCCGTCTCCGGCTTCAGGTCGAAGACCGCGTGGTGGGTGTACGCCACCTGGGTGAGATAGCCGCCCGAGGTGTGCAGGATGCCCTTGGGCTTACCCGTCGTGCCGGACGTGTACAGGATGAAGAGCGGGTGCTCCGCGTCGAACGGCTCCGGCGTGTGCTCGGCGGACTGGCGGTCGACGATGTCGTGCCACCACACGTCCCGGCCCTCGCTGAAGGCGGTGTCCTGGCCGGTGCGGCGTACCACCAGGACATGCTCGACCTGCGGACAGCGCGCGACGGCGTCGTCGATCGCGGGCTTGAGCGCGCTCGGCTTGCCGCGCCGGTAGCCGCCGTCGGAGGTGATGACGAGCTTGGCGTCGGCGTCCTGGATACGGGAGGCGACGGCCTCGGCCGAGAAGCCGCCGAAGACCACGGAGTGCGCGGCGCCGATGCGGGCGCAGGCCAGCATCGCGACGGCCGTCTCGGGGATCATCGGCATATAGATGGCGACGCGGTCGCCCTTGGTCACCCCGAGCTCGGTGAGCGCGTTCGCGGCCCGCGAGACCTCGTCCTTGAGGTCGGCGTAGGTGAGGGAGCGGCTGTCGCCCGGCTCGCCCTCGAAGTGGATGGCGACCCGGTCGCCGTTGCCCGCCTCGACGTGGCGGTCCACGCAGTTGTACGCGACATTGAGCTCGCCGTCCGCGAACCATTTCGCGAAGGGCGGGTTCGACCAGTCGAGGGTCTCGGTCGGTTCGGTGGCCCAGGTGAGCCGCCGGGCCTGCTCGGCCCAGAAGCCAAGCCTGTCCGCCGCGGCCTGCTCGTACGCCTCCGCTGTCACGTTGGCGTTGGCGGCCAGTTCAGCCGGTGGCGCGAACCTCCGCTCTTCCTTGAGCAGGTTGGAGAGGGAAGAGTGTTCGCTCATGCTTCCGTCTCCTCCTTGAGCAGGTTGGCCAGGCTTTCGTTGCTCACGACATCTCCCTTTCCCAGGGCGTCCTATGTGTCCCCGGGCCTAGCTCATCAGGCAGATGCCCGGGTGACAAGGGTCTTCAGGAAATTGGTTTAGACCTGTGCGGCCGGGCTGATGAGGGGGCGCAGGAGTAAGTGGCCCCGTTCCCCGGCTGTGGTGGGGAACGGGGCCACACATTCTCACGGATGCGGGAACGCGCCGGTTCAGGCGCGCGCCTCCTCGAATGCCGTCGGGGCCACCCGGTTGAACACCTCGTCGGTCCTGTCGGCGTGGCCGTCCTCCTGTCCGTCGGAGGCCAGCAGATACGCCTGCGCCTCACCGACATGGAAGTACATGCCGTGCAGTTGGAGCCTGCCCTCGGCGAGGCCCCGGGCCACCGCCTTATGGGCCCGCAGATGCTCCAACTGCTGGACGACGTTGGTGAGACAGAGCTGCTCGACCGCGTCGGCGGGCAGTCGCCCGGAGATCCTGGCCCACGCGTGATCGCGGCTCCTCATCCGCTCCAGGCTCGGCCGGCCGTGCCGGAGCCAGCGGGTGAGGGGGGAGGACGGTGGAACGGTGGTGCGGGTGGCTGTGTGGGTGGCGGGGTGCGGGCCGGCCTTGGGGGCGACGCGCCGGGGCTCGTTGTCGGGGGCCTTGAGGAGGGCCTGCATCGCGCCGCATCCCGAGTGCCCGCAGACCGTGATCGATTGGACCCGGAGGACATCGACCGCGTACTCGATCGCCGCCGCCACCGAGTCGTCCTGCCCTTCCGCGCCCTCCTCTCCAGGAAGAGGGACCAGATTGCCGACATTGCGGACGGTGAACAGATCGCCCGGACCGCTCGCCGTGATCATGCTCGTCACCAGACGGGAGTCGGCGCAGGTGAGAAAGAGCTGGGACGGCTGCTGGCCCTCGCGCGCCAGGCGCGCCAACTCGCCGCGGACGAGCGGAGCCGTATTGCGCTGGAACGAGCTGAGCCCACTGGCGAGTTGTCCGCCCTGGATCTTGCTCGACACCTGTACGCGGTCGGCCTTCCGCCCCTGAGTCGTCGGGGGCTGCTCGACCAGGTCGCCGCAGTGGTGGTTTCGCCACGGTGTCCACGGCCGACAGCAGGTGCTCGACTGCGACACAGGCTCGGCGGGCTCGGCGATACGGGCCCCCGATCTGCCGGTGAACTCGACCGTCCCGCCCTGCGACAGATGCGCGACCTGCCAGTCGTGCAGCGCCTCGTACGCCGCGTGATCCATGAACGACCCGTCCAACTCGACCACGCAGTTGCTCCCCTGCGGCACCTGGTGCAGCAGGCGGCTCAGCCGCGGGACGGCCAGGAACGTCAACTGGCCGCGCGCGTGCAGCCGGTGGACCCCGTCGTGCTCGTCCATCGTGATCCGTGTCCGGGTGAGCCGGTGCAGCGCCACGGCGACCGCCAGGGCGACACCGATCGCCACCCCTTCCAGGACGCCGGTGAACACCACTCCGGCCAGCGTCCCTACATAGACGAGCAGTTCGCGATTGCGCCGGACGCTGCGCACGTGCGTGATGTTGACCATCTGGACACCGATCACCATGACCAGCGCGGCGAGCGCGGCCAGCGGGATCAGGTCGAGCACGGACACCAGGAAGAGCGCGGCGACGGCGATCCACAGCCCGTGCAGCATCGTCGAGTGCCGGCTGATCCCGCCCGCGGCCACGTTGGCGGCGCTGCGGACGGCGACGCCGGTGATCGGCAGTCCGCCGAGGGCGCCGGAGACGATGTTCGCCGCGCCCTGTCCGGTCAGCTCCCGGTCGAGCCGGGCACGCGGGATCTGGATGGCCGGCTCCTTGCGGGCGGCCACCAGCTTGTCGACGGCGACGGCCGAAAGGAGTGACTCGACGCTGGCGACCAGGGTGACGGTGAGGACGGCGGCGAGCAGCCCGAGCGCCGGCCCCTGCGGGAACTCGGGGAGCGCGTGGCTGCTCCAGGAGGGCAGATCGACCCGGTCGAGGCTCAGCCCCGCGAGCACGGCCGCGGCGGTCGCCGCCGCGACTGCCGCGAGGGCGGCGGGCACCTTCCGCGCGATCCGCCCCGTACGCCCGGGGATACGCGGCCAGGCGAGGAGGACGGCCACGGTCAGCGCGCTCACCGAGACCGCGCCCGGGTGCAGATCGGCCAACTGGGAGGGCAGCCCCTGGACGTTGGCCACGGCGGAACTCTGCGGGGTGCCGCCGAGGACGATGTGCAACTGCGCGAGCGCGATCGTGACGCCGATGCCCGCCAGCATGCCGTGCACGATCGCCGGGCTCACCGCGAGCGCCGAGCGGGCGACGCGCAGGGCGGAGAGGCCGAGTTGGACACAGCCCGCGAGGACGGTGATGGCGCAGGTGGTGCGCCAGCCGTACTGATGGATCAGATCGGCGGTGACGACGGTCAGACCGGCCGCCGGACCGCTGACCTGGAGGGGCGCGCCGCCGAAGCGGCCGACCACGAGGCCGCCGACGGCCGCGGCGACGAGACCGGCCTGGAGGGGTGCGCCGGTGGCGAGCGCGATGCCGAGGGAGAGCGGCAGCGCGATCAGGAAGACCGAGATGGAGGCGGAGAAGTCCGCTCCGGCGATCCGGAATCCCCGCGGCCGTCCGGGCGGTGGAGTGTCCGCTTTCTGTTGGTGCTCCGGGCTCCGCCGACGGTTCGCGCGCAGGAACCGTGGCAGCAGCGACGCCCGTCGCTCGTGGACCGGGGGAGAGGCGTGGTTCGTGTGAGGGCGGTGGGGCTGGTCTTCACGGGTGGGGACGCAGGCAGACATGGTTCCCGTCTCCTCCGGGGCAGCGCGGTCGCGGGATATGGGGGGACGCGGCCGTGGGTCACGGCGTGCAGTAGCGGGATCATCAACAATCAGTAAATGGATCGTAATGGAGAGTAAAGATTGAGGCATGACTTTCGGGGCAAATGGGGCAAACATTCACCCGTAGCGGTGATTAGTCATTTTGTCCGGCTTGTCATACCGGATCCCCTCGGGTCCCAGTGCGACGTTGTCGGCGCTCGGCGCCGTGCTCGGCGTGTCGGCGCTTCAACGCACAGAACCGAGGGAAGAGGTGGGCGGATGCTGGCCGCCAGAAAGAGGATCGCCTGCGGCACTGCCGTGACGGCGTTGGCAGTCGGGCTCGCCGGATGTTCCGGGTCGGGCTCACCGGAGACGAAGCCCGGGACCACGGCAGGGACCGAGGCCGAGGGAGGCGCCCACGGAGCGAAGAAGGGGCCGCCCAAGAGTGCGGTGCGGCTCATCGGCGACGGCTCGACCGCGTACACCGGCGGCCAGCCCGGGGTCCTTGAGCCGGAGCGTCTGAAGCCCGGTCAGAAGCCGCCGCAGTTCGTGGTGTTCTCCTGGGACGGCGCCGGCGAGGACAGCCAGAAGCTCTTCTCCCACTTCCGCGAGGTGGGCAAGAAGTACGACGCGAAGATGACGTACTTCCTCAGCGGTGTCTATCTGCTGCCGAAGGACAAGTCCACGCAGTACAGCCCGCCGCAGCACGCGGTCGGCCGCTCGGACATCGGCTTCAACGACGCCGAGGGCATCAAGAACACGCTGCGCGAGCTGCGCGGCGCCTGGCAGGACGGCAACGAGATCGGCACCCACTTCAACGGGCACTTCTGCGGCGCGGACGGCGGCGTCGGCACCTGGTCCGTCGAGGAGTGGAAGAGCGAGATCAGCCAGGCCAAGGCCTTCGTCAAGAACTGGAAGACCAACAGCGGCCTGACGACCGAGCCCCCGCTGCCCTTCGACTACGAGAAGGAACTCGTCGGCGCCCGCACGCCCTGCCTGGAAGGGCAGAAGAACATGATGCGCGCGGCGCGGACGATGGGTTTCCGCTACGACTCCAGCGGTGTCGGCAACCAGGTCTGGCCGAAGAAGGCCGAGGGCATGTGGGACATCCCGCTCCAGCTTGTTCCGGTGCCCGGCCGGAAGTTCGAGACGCTCTCGATGGACTACAACTTCATGTTCAACCAGTCGAAGACGGTCAACGGCGACCCGTCCCAGCACGCGTACTGGGGCAACCAGATGCGCGACGGGCTGCTCCAGGCCTTCGGCCGCGCCTACGACGGCAACCGCGCGCCGCTGATCATCGGCAACCACTTCGAGTCGTGGAACGGCGGCACGTACATGCGCGCCGTCGAGGAGACGATCAAGACCGTCTGTGTGAAGGACGGCGTGCGGTGCGTGTCGTTCAAGGAGCTCGTGGACTGGCTGGACGCGCAGGACCCGGAGACGCTCGAAAGACTGCGGGGGCTGGGCGTCGGCCAGAAGCCGGCGACCGGCTGGCAGGCGTATCTGACGGCGCCCAGGGCGCCCGCCTCGCCGCCGGCCGCGGCGGGACCGGACGCGGGGCCGGGCTCGGGGCCGGGTCCTGAAGGGGGTCCTGCCGACGGGCAGTGAGTTGAGTGTCCGTCAGTTTCGGGAGGGGTGAGTGGTGAGAAGGGTGGATGCGGGCGGCACGTCGATGTGCCGCCCGCACCCACCGCCGCGGTCAGCTCGGCTGCGGGAGCGCCGCCTCCTCGCGGAGTACGAACGACGGGTCGACCTGTGCGGCCAGGTCCGCGCCAGTCTTGGCATTGCCCCAGCTCTCCGCGTTCCTGAGGTGGAAGTGCACCATCTGCCGCGTGTAGCGCTCCCAGTCCCTGTACGCGTACGAGTCCTCCGCCGCGTCCTCCAGCATCTGAAGCGCCACGCGGTTCTCCGCCTCCAGCAGCTCGAACGGGGCGGGGCGGCCCTTCTCCATGGACCGCACCCAGTTCGAGTGCCCGACGGTGACGAGCAGGTCGTCGCCCACCTCGTCCTGGAGGAAGTCCACGTCGTCCTGGGCCTGGACCTTGTTGCCGACGACGTTCAGCGCGATGCCGAAGTCCCGCGCGTACTCCTTGTACTGGCGGTAGACGGACACGCCCTTGCGCGTCGGCTCGACCACCAGGAACGTCATGTCGAACCGGGTGAACAACCCGGACGCGAACGAGTCCGAGCCCGCCGTCATGTCGACGACCACGTACTCGTCCGGGCCGTCGACGAGGTGGTTCAGGCAGAGTTCGACCGCGCCGACCTTGGAGTGGTAGCAGGCCACCCCCAGGTCGGACTCGGTGAAGGGTCCCGTGGCCATCAGCCGGACCTCGCCGTCGTCCAGCTGGACGGTGCGGGCGCAGGCGTCGTACACCGGATTGGACTCGCGGACCCGCAGGAGCTGGGAGCCCTCGCCCGGAGGTGTCGTCTTGATCATCGAATCCGCGGAGGTGATCCGCTGGTTGGTGCCCCGCAGGTACTCCTTGATGAGCGGCAGATGCGCGCCCATCGCCGGCAGCGCGGCGCTCTGGGCCTCGTCGAGACCGAGCGCGGCCCCGAGATGCTGGTTGATGTCGGCGTCCACCGCGATGACGGGAGCCTCGTTGGCGGTCAGATGGCGGATGAAGAGCGAGGCCAGCGTCGTCTTGCCACTGCCGCCCTTCCCCACGAAAGCGATCTTCATGTTCACCTAGCGTAGTGGTCATGTCGCTGTGCGCTGCCACGTCGGGTGAAGAAGACCACTCCAACGTGGGGCGTGCGCTGTGGGCGCGTAGCCTTGCTACCTATGAGTACGACAGCCCCGAACGCTTCGCCCGCTCCGCGAGGACACGACCCTCTCGCGGCTCTGGGCTCCCTGCCGGGCGTCCCCGACGCGGTGGATTCGGTGCGGAAGGCGGTCGACCGCGTCTACGGGCACCGCGTGATGAGACGGCGTAGCAACGAGGTCACCTCGGAGGCCGCGCTGCGTGCCGCGCGTGGGTCGGCGGCGCTCTCCGGCGCGGACTGGGCGCTCGAAGAGGTGCGCAGGCGCAGCGACTTCGGAGCCGCGGCCGACGCGCTGACGGTGGGAGCCGCGCTGCGGTTGACGGCTGAGGCGGGCCAACTCCTCTCGATCTGGCGGCAGTCACCGGTGCGGGTGCTGGCCCGGCTGCATCTGGTGGCGGCCGGCGGCGCGGGCACGCGTGCCGGTGCGGATACGGCTCCGGCCGCGGGCGTCGCCGGGGAGACGGTCGGGCGGCCGAGGCTGGCCGGTGAACCGGTCGTCGAGACACCGGGGCCCGAGAGCCCCAAGCCACTGATCGAGGCGCCGCTGCCCCCCGCCGACGAGGTGGCCGGACGGCTCGACGGGCTCTCCGAGTTGGTGATCGCGGGGAGTTCGGCACCCGCGCTCGTCACGGCCGCGGTGGTGCACGGCGAACTGCTCGCGCTGCGTCCCTTCGGCTCGTACAACGGCATGGTGGCGCGGGCCGCCGAGCGGATCGTGCTGGTCGGCAGCGGGCTCGATCCGAAGTCGATCTGCCCGTCCGAGGTCGGGCACGCCGAGCTGGGGCGTGCCGCGTACATGGCGGCCTTCGACGGCTATCTGTCGGGGACACCGCACGGGATGGCGGCCTGGATCGCGCACTGCGGGCGCGCGGTCGAGCTGGGTGTCCGGGAGTCCACGGCCGTATGCGAGGCGCTTCAGCGGGGCGCGGCCTGAGGCGTGGCCGGTTCAACCCCTGGACGCGGCGGCACCAACAGAAATGCGGCGGTACCGAAGAGGCACCGCCGCTCGCACGTCCACCGAGTTACCAAGCGTCCTCGTAGTTTTGCCCATCAGGTCGGGAACTTGGCCCGTCACCTGGTGCGGCTGGCCCGTATTCGACGGGTCGACGTCGCGTGGGTACTCGGTTTTCATGCTCGGTCCGTGGGGCCTGAGTGCGTTTGAAGGTCATCCTCTCGGATGTCCTTGGTCTCGCGGGCCGTTGATTCCTTTGTACTCCTGTCCGCGGAGAAGCGAAAGACCTCGCTCCATGACTTTACTTTTAGGTTCAAATATGGACGAACTTCCCGACCATGGCCGGTCAGGTCACGCGGAGGCCGCCTGACGGCGCCGACTCGCGTACCAGACCAGTCCCGCCGTGGCGGCTGCCGCGCCCACCGCTGCCGCCGCGACGAGCGCCGGCCGCGGAGGCATGGAGAACGCGGGCAGCCGCTGCTTCAGCCGGACCGGCCGGTTGAAGACGAGAATCGGCCAATCGCGGGCCGTCGCCTCACGCCGCAGCGCCCTGTCCGGATTGACCGCGTACGGATGGCCGACCGACTGGAGCATCGGCAGGTCGGTGGCGGAGTCGCTATAGGCGTAACAGCGGTCCAGGTCGTAACCCTCGGACGCGGCGAGCGCCTTGACCGCCGCGGCCTTGGTCGGCCCGTAGGCGTAGTACTCGATCTCGCCGGTGAAGCAGCCGTCCCCGCCGACGACCATGCGGGTCGCCACGACCCTGTCGGCGCCGAGGAGTTCGCCGATCGGCTCGACGACCTCCGCGCCGGACGTGGAGACGATCACCACATCGCGTCCGGCCGTGTGGTGATCTTCGATGAGGGAGGCGGCCTCGTCGTAGATGATGGGGTCGATGAGATCGTGCAGCGTCTCGGCGACGATCTCCTTGACCTGCTGGACGTTCCAGCCCTTGCAGAGCGCGGAGAGGTACTCGCGCATGCGCTCCATCTGATCGTGATCCGCGCCACCGGCGAGAAAGACGAACTGCGTGTATGCGGTGCGCAGTACGGCCCGGCGGTTGATCAGTCCGCCTTGATAGAAGGACTTGCTGAAGGTCAACGTCGACGACTTCGCAATGACCGTCTTGTCCAGGTCAAAGAAGGCCGCTGTGCGAGGCAAGGAGTGGTTTTCCACGAAGTCGAGCATAGGCGCCCACCATTCGGCGTAAGGTACGGCGCGTGGGTTTGCCTGAGAAGGCTCTCGGGTACACCATGGAAGTCACGGATCGTTCGCGACCGTGCTCACCTGGTCCGGCTCCTCCCCCCCCGAGTCGGTCTGGGGGACGACCCCCGCTCTCCCCCCCGGCGGGGGTCGTCGCATGTCCGGACGCGTTTTTGAGGCTCGGGCCTCCGCTCTCCGCACACCCCTTCCTCTCGTGGCGCTTCGCGTGCGCGGGTCTGGTTCGCACTCTACTCGTCACTGTGCGTAGTTGCCAGGGTGCTCTGGGAAGTCACCGGTATGAGCTACGGAGATATTCACAACCGGCAAGTTATCCACAGCTTTTGAGCAAGATCCACACGTTTTTTCCGCGCGATGCAAGGTGATTTCCCACCGCGAAAGTTCGCGGTAGCCGGAATCGCAGATGCCGGATCACTCCGAGATCGCTGAGAGCCCACTGAGCGGATGCCCTTCAGGTGTCCCGGGTGATGTGGGTGAGCGCCTTCCGCGGTGACCGCGGACGTTGATCCGGGATCACGGTAATAGGGGGTGGAGAGAATGGCTGGATTCATGACGTCCGAGCGCTCGCCGGTCGCCGAAGGGCACCGGACCGGACCGCTGATCGTGACCGAGGACGCCGACCTGCTCGACGATCTGCTGCGGCTGTGCGCCGCGGCGGGCGCCGAGCCGGAGGTGCACCACTCGGTGCCCGAGCGACGGGGCGGCTGGGAGTCCGCGCCGCTGGTGCTGGTGGGCGACGACGCGGCCGTCCGGTGTCGGTCCGCGACCCGGCGCCCAGGGGTGTTGCTGGTCGGCCGGGACCAGGACGACCCGGACGTATGGCGGCGGGCCGTCGAGATCGGCGCCGACTGTGTGCTCCGCCTGCCCGACGCCGAGAGCTGGCTCGTCGACCGGATCGCCGACGTCGCCGAAGGGGTGGGGCGGCAGGCGCTGACCGTCGGGGTGATCGGCGGCCGGGGCGGGGCCGGGGCTTCGACGCTGGCCTGCGCCCTGGCCGTCACGGCGGCCCGCCAAGGGCTGCGGACCATGCTCATCGACGGTGACCCGCTCGGTGGTGGGCTCGACGTACTGCTCGGCGGCGAGCGGGCCGAGGGCCGCCGGTGGCCGGATTTCGCCGCTTCCAAGGGACGGGTGGCGGGGGGTGCGCTGGAGGAGTCACTGCCCCGGCTGCACGATCTGCGCCTGCTGAGCTGGGATCGCGGTGACTCCGTCCTCGTCCGGCCGGAGGCCATGCGGTCCGTCCTCGCGGCGGCCCGCAGGAGGGGCGGCGTCGTGGTCGTGGATCTCCCGCGCCGGATCGACGAGGCCGGGGCGGAGGCGCTGGCGCAGTTGGACGTCGGCCTGCTGGTGGTGCCGGGGGAGCTGCGGGCCGTCGCGGCCGCGAGCAGGGTCGCGTCCTTGGTGGGCATGGTCCTGCCGGACCTGAGGGCGGTCGTCCGTGGGCCGTACGCCACCGGGCTGGACGACAGGTGGGTGGCGGACGCGCTGCGGCTGCCGCTCGTGGGTGAACTTCCCGCGGAGCCGGGCCTGTTGGCCGCCCAGGAAGGCGGGTCGCCGCCAGGGGCGAGCGTGCGGGGTCCGCTGGCGCGGTTCTGCGCCGCTTTCTGGGAGCGGGCGCTCGCGGGCGCCGGGGACGGGAGCGTGACCGCGTGAGCGCCGTGGCGCGGGTGAGGGGCGCGCAGGTCGGTGGAGCGCTCCTGGACGCCGTACGGCAGCGTCTGGCGGAGAGCGGGGCCGAGCCGACCCCGGCGCGCGTGGCGGCGGCTCTGAGGGCCCAGGGGAGGCTCCTGGGGGACACGGAAGTGCTCGGCGCGGCAGAGGAGTTGAGGCGCGAGCTGGTGGGGACGGGCCCGCTGGAGCCCTTGCTGGCCGATCCCGCCGTGACCGACGTGCTGGTCTCGGCGCCCGACCGGGTCTGGGTGGACCGGGGCGGCGGGCTGGAGCTGACGGACGTGTCGTTCGCGGACGCCTCGGCCGTACGGAGGCTGGCGCAGCGGCTCGCCGCCGTGGCGGGCAGACGGCTGGACGACGCGCGCCCCTGGGTGGACGCCCGGCTGCCCGACGGGACACGTATGCACGCGGTGCTGCCCCCGGTGGCCGTCGGATCGACGTATCTGTCGCTGCGGGTCGTACGTCCCCGGGCCTTCTCCCCGGCCGAACTGACCGCCGCCGGGACGCTGCCGCCAGGTGGTGAGGGGCTGCTGCGGGCGCTGATCGAGGCGCGGGTGTCATTCCTGATCAGCGGCGGCACGGGCTCGGGGAAGACGACGCTCCTCTCGGCCCTGCTCGGTCTGGTGGGGGAGTGCGAGCGGATCGTACTGGCCGAGGACTCGGCGGAGTTGAGGCCGGACCACCCGCATGTGGTGCGTCTGGAGGCGCGGCCCGCGAACCAGGAAGGCGCGGGCGAGGTGACCCTGCGGGACCTGGTGCGCCAGGCACTGCGGATGAGGCCCGACCGATTGGTGGTCGGGGAGGTGCGAGGAGCGGAGGTGACTGAGCTCCTCGCCGCCTTGAACACCGGTCATGAAGGAGGCTGCGGGACGGTTCACGCGAATACCGCCGCTGATGTTCCCGCGCGGCTTGAGGCACTGGGAACGGCCGCCGGCCTCAACCGGGCCGCTCTGCACAGCCAGTTGGCGGCGGCGTTGTCGGTGGTGCTCCATCTCGTACGGGACCGGGCCGGGCGCCGCCGTATCGCCGAGGTGCGTGTGCTGGAGCGTGACCCGGCGGGGCTGGTGGTGACGGTGCCCGCGCTGCGCTGGGCCGCGGAGGGGTTCGCGTACGAACGGGGCTGGCCGAGGCTGCGGTCGCTGATCGGGGGTGCGCTGTGATGGCGACGCCGTTCCCGATCCCGGCCGCCATGCCGCCGGCCGTCTTCTGCGCGGCCCTGTGCGTGGCGCTGGCGGCCTGGGAGCGGCTGGACCGGGGGCGGGCGTCCCGGCGGGCGGAGTTGCTGTTCGGCGTCGGTGGTGGCGCTGGGCGCATGATCGGGACCGGGCCGGCGGTGGGGTTCAAGGCGGCCCCGACCTGGCGGCGCGCGGCGAAAGCGATTCGAGATCGGCTGACCGGGCTTGGGAAGGAGTGGTTCTGTCTGCCTGTCGCGGCGGCGCTCGCTCTGTGGGGCGAGTCGGTTCTGCCGCTGGTCGCGGGCGCGGCGGCCGTGCCGCTCGTGGGACGACGGCTGCGGGCCGCGGAGCGGAGACGCGCCGCGGAGCTGCGGGCCGGGGCCGTGCGGGGCCTGTGCGACGTCCTCGTGGGGGAGTTGAGAGCCGGGGCGCAGCCGGCGGAAGGCCTCACGGCGGCGGTCCGGGCCGCCGGCCGTGACCTGAGCGGCCCGGAACTCGCCCTGGTGGTCGCGGCCGCCCGCTTCGGCGGCGATGTCCCCGGGGCCCTGCGCAAGGCGGCCCGGCAACGGGGTGCGGAAGGCCTGGTCGGGGTCGCGGCCTGCTGGCGCGTCGCGGTGGACGGTGGAGCGGGACTGGCCGCCGGACTCGACAGGCTTCGTGCGGCCTTACGGGCGCAGCAGGACCAACGCGACTCCATGCGCGCGCAGTTGGCCGGCGCGTGGTCCACGGTCGTGGTGCTGGCGCTGCTGCCCGTGGTGGGCCTGGCGATGGGCTGGGCCATGGGCGCCGACCCGATGGGCGTCCTGCTGCACACTCCCGCCGGGCTGGGCTGTCTGGTGGTCGGCGGGCTGCTGGAGGCGATGGGTTTCTGGTGGGCCGGGCGGATCGTGCGGGGCGGGGGTGCGTCATGAACGGGCGGTTCGCGGATGGGGACTTTGTGCACAGCCTGTGGGTGACGGTGTGGTCGCTGGCGGCGGTGATGTCCGTGGTCCTCGCGTGGTCGGAGTGGCGTCGCGAACGGGCCGGGCGCGGGCGGATGGTGGCGCTGCTCGACATGGAGGTGTCGCCCGCTCGGCGCGGCGCGCGGCCGGAGTACGGAGCGTGGCTCCGGCGATGGGGTCCGCCGCTGGGGGCCGTGTGCCTCGGCTGGGCCGTGATCGGCGGACCGGTCGGGCCGGCGGTGGGGCTCGCGGGCGCGTACGGCGTCTGGCGATGGCTACGAACCCGTAAGCCGGACGTCGGCGCGGCGACGGACGAGGACGCGGGCGAGGCCGCGCGGCAATTGCCGCTCGCCGCCGATCTGTTGGCCGCCTGCGTCTCGGCCGGCGCCGGTCCGCGCGAGGCGGCGGAGGCGGTGGGTGAGTCGCTGGGCGGGCCGGTGGGCGACCGGCTGGTGAGTACGGCGGCGGCCCTGCGGCTCGGGGGCGAACCGGTCCGGACGTGGGGGCGGTTCGGCGAGATACCGGGCGCCGCCGAGCTGGCCCGCTGTCTGGAGCGGGCCGGGTCCACGGGGGCGCCGGCGGCGGAGGCGGTCTCCCGGGTGGCCGACGACCTCAGGGCGGAACGTGCCCGGCAGGCCGCGGCCCGCGCGGGCCGGGCCCAGGTGCTGATCACCGCTCCGGTGGGGCTGTGCTTCCTGCCCGCCTTCCTGGCGGTGGGAGTCGCCCCGGTGGTGATCGGCCTGGCGACCGGGCTGCTGCGCGGCAACTGAGCCGTGCTGCGAACTACTTCGACTGTGCTGATCCAGCTGATCCAACGGGAGGTTGACATGAAGATGCGGGTGGGGCTGTCGGGACGGCAGGCGTGGCGTGTGGTGGAGGCGGCGAGCAGGGTGAGCCGACTGCGCCGGAGCAGGGTCCGGGTCGGCGTGCGGACGGACTCGGGGATGGCGAGTGCCGAATACGCGATGGGGACTCTCGCCGCGTGCGGCTTCGCCGCGGTGCTCTACAAGGTGGTCACGAGTGGGCCCGTCGCCGGCGCCCTGGAATCGGTCATCGGGAATGCCCTCGATGCGAAGTTCTGAGAGCGGGACGGTCGGTGCCTCCCGGACGCCTTGGGGGTACGGCGACCGGGGGTCGGTGACGGCGGAGGCGGCCGTGGCGGTACCGGCGCTGGTGGTGTTCGTCGCGGCGCTGCTGTGGGCTTTGACGGCCGCCGCCGCGCAGATCCAGTGCGTGGACGCCGCCAGGGCGGGGGCTCGGGCGGCCGCCCGGTCCGAGCCCCGGGCGGCGGCGGTGGAAGCCGCGCGCTCGGCCGCCCCGGAGGGTGCCCAGGTCACGCTGGGGCGGTCGGACGACCTGTGGCGGGTCCGGGTGGAGGCCCCGACCCCGGGACCGCACGGCATCGCGCTGACGCTCGCCGCCGAAGCGGTGGCACCGGCCGAGGACGCCGCGCCGGGCGGAGCGGTGCCATGAGCCGGGATCGGGGGTCGGCGACGGTGTGGGCCGCCATGGCCGCGACCGCGCTGTGTGCGGTGTTCGCGGTGATCCTCGCCATGGGGCAGGCGGTCGTGGCCAGGCACCGCGCGGGCTCGGCAGCCGATCTGGCGGCGCTGGCGGCGGCCGGGCACGCGCTGAGGGGAACGGAGGCGGCCTGCGCGCGGGCGGCCGAGGTGGCAGGGGCGCAGGGCGCGGAGGTGGTGCGGTGCGCGGTCGCCGGTGAGATCGCCGACGTGACCGCGCGGGCCGCCTTCGGCCCGTACAGCCCAACGGTCAGGTCCCGCGCGGGCCACCGGACGCGCTGACGGCGCCTGCGCCCGCCCCAGGGCCGGCGCGCCGGACAGCCGGATCCGAAAGGCTAGGCCGTGTCTGAGACATAGCGCCGTCCGCCCGCAGGGCGGAGGATCGTTCTCGTACTGGACGTACGTGGATGAGTCCGACAACACGGCGAGCGTGCGTGCCGGGCGTCGCGCGCCAGGCGGGATTTGTCAGACACGGCCTAGCCCGTGACCTCGGCTCCGGTCTCGGCCGTCCGCGGCCCCGGCAGGTCCGCCGGGTCCGGCGTACCCGCCGACATCGACGGTGGCGCCGATCGCAGGAGTTCGCCCAGGAGCCGTACCGCCGCGCGTTTGTGCAGGGGCTCGTTGCCGTTGCCGCACTTCGGAGACTGGATGCACGACGGGCAGCCCGCCTCGCACTCGCACGAGGCGATCGCCTCGCGGGTGGCGGTGAGCCACTCGCGCGCCGTGTGGAAGGCGCGTTCCGCGAAGCCCGCGCCACCCGGGTGGCCGTCGTACACGAAGACAGTCGGCAGCAGCGTGTCCGGGTGGAGCGGTACGGACACGCCGCCGATGTCCCGGCGGTCGCAGGTCGCGAACAGCGGGAGCATCCCGATGGACGCGTGCTCGGCGGCGTGCAGGGCGCCGCCCAACTGCTCGGGGTTCACCCGGGCGGCGTCGAGTTGGTCCTCGGTGACCGTCCACCAGACGGCCCGGGTGCGCAGGGTGCGGGGAGGCAGATCGAGCTTGCTCTCGCCCAGGACCTCGCCGGTGATGAGCCGGCGGCGGAGGAAGGAGACGACCTGGTTGGTGACCTCGACGGAGCCGTAACAGAGGCGCCCGCCGCCCCAGGGGATCTCGGTGTCGGTTTCGAGGACGGAGATGGCGGTGGTGTCGCGCGCGGTCGTGGAGTACGGCGGACTGGCCTCCTCGACGAGCGCGACCGAGTCCGCCAGATCCAGCCGCTTCACCAGATAGGTACGCCCCTGGTGGAGATGGACCGCGCCGTCGTGCACGGCGGTGTGGGAGGCCGGTTCGTCGACGGTGCCCAGCAGCCTGCCCGTGCCCGCCTCGACGATCTGGACGGGCCGGCCGCCCTCACCCCGGATGTCCGCGAGATCGGCGGCCCGCTCGCGGCGCGTCCAGTACCAGCCGGTGGTGCGCCGCCGCAGCAGACCGGCTTCGACGAGCTGCGGCAGCAGCTCGGGCACGGCAGGGCCGAAGAGTTCCAGATCGGCTTCGGTGAGCGGCAGTTCGGCCGCGGCCGCGCACAGATGGGGGGCGAGGACGTACGGGTTGTCCGGGTCGAGCACGGTCGACTCGACGGGCTGCTGGAACAGCGCCTCGGGGTGGTGGACGAGGAACGTGTCCAGCGGATCGTCCCTGGCGACCAGGATGGCCAGCGCGCCCCGCCCGGCACGCCCGGCTCGGCCCGCCTGCTGCCACAGGGAGGCGCGGGTGCCCGGATAGCCGGCGATGACCACGGCGTCGAGCCCGGAGACGTCGATGCCCAGCTCCAGGGCCGTGGTGGCGGCGAGGCCGAGAAGCTCGCCGGAGTGCAGGGCGCGTTCCAGCGCGCGGCGCTCCTCGGCGAGGTAGCCGCCCCGGTAGGCCGCGACGCGTTTCACGAGGGAGGGGTCGACCTCGGCGAGGCGTTCCTGGGCGATGACGGAGACCAGTTCGGCGCCACGCCGGGAGCGTACGAAAGCGACCGAACGGACGCCCTGAAGGGTCAGGTCGGTCAGGATGTCGGCCGTCTCCGCCGTGGCGGTGCGACGGACAGGCGCGCCCTTCTCGCCGTGGAATTCGGTGAGAGGCGGCTCCCAGAGCGCGAAGACGGCCTCGCCGCGAGGCGAGGCGTCGTCGGACACCTCGTGGACGGGCAGGCCGGTGAGCCGCCCGGCGGCCCGCGCGGGCTCGGCGGCGGTGGCCGAGGCGAGCAGGAAGACGGGTTCGGAGCCGTACCGGGCGCAGACCCGCCGCAGCCGGCGCAGGACCTGGGCGACGTGGGAGCCGAAGACGCCGCGGTAGGTGTGGCACTCGTCGATGACGACGTAGCGCAGGGCACGCAGGAAGGAGGACCAGCGGGGGTGGGCCGGGAGGATCCCGCGGTGCAGCATGTCGGGGTTGGTGAGCACGTAGTTGGCGTACTGGCGCACCCATTCGCGCTCCTCGACGGGCGTGTCGCCGTCGTACACGGCGGGGCGCACGCCGTTGCCGAGCGGTGCGGCGAGCGCCTTCACGGCGCGCCGCTGGTCGGCCGCGAGCGCCTTCGTCGGGGAGAGGTACAGGGCGGTCGTGCCCCGGCCGTTCGGTGCCTCGGAGCCGTCCAGGAGCGCGGTGAGCACCGGCGCGAGGTAGGCGAGGGACTTGCCGGACGCCGTGCCGGTGGCGATCACGACGGATTCGCCGTCCAGGGCGTGCTCGGCGGCCGTGGCCTGGTGGGCCCACGGATGGTCCACCCCGGCCAGCTCAATGGCGTTGATCACTTCTGGCCGGATGCGGTCGGGCCAGACGGCATGGCGACCCGCACGCGGGGGCAAGTGCTCCGTATGGGTGATGCGCGCAGCCCGGCCCGGCCCCGCGGTGAGCCGGTCCAGGACCGTACTGGGGGAAGGGCGGGAGTCCCCGCTCTCAGGCGGCCTGCCAGGACCGTGATTCGTGGCCATCGGCACCGAGTGTGTCACTGGCGTGGCGGACAATGGTCCTAAGGCGTCGTGCATGGATGCCGGTAAGTGATTGAATGCCATCGCGGCTGGCGATACGCCCCCTGGCTCCGTCGGGAGAGACCCGAGGGGCGACCGCTCGATTGCAAGGTGCTGGAGGATCCGTGGACCTGTCCCTGTCGACTCGCAATGTGTCCGGCCCCGGTGGCGACCGTACGGTCGTCGAGGTCGGTGGCGAGATTGATGTGTATACCGCGCCCAAGCTGCGCGAGCAGTTGGTCGAGTTGGTGAACGACGGCAGTTACCACCTGGTCGTCGACATGGAGGGTGTGGACTTCCTCGACTCGACCGGTCTCGGCGTGCTCGTGGGTGGACTCAAGCGTGTGCGTGCCCACGAGGGCTCGCTGCGTCTGGTCTGCAACCAGGAGCGCATTCTCAAGATCTTCCGGATCACTGGCCTGACCAAGGTGTTCCCCATTCACACCACGGTCGAAGAGGCCGTCGCCGCCACCGACTGAGGCCGGCCGGAGGCTTTCGGAAGGAAGGGCAGGGGGCACCGGGCGTTTCAGCCCGGGGCGCCCGAGCCCCAGTTTTCGCACGCTCGTACGTCTGAGGGGGATCGCATGGCCACCGTTGAACTCCGCTTCAGCGCCCAGCCCGAGCACGTCAGGACGGCCCGTCTGGTGGCGGCTGCCGTGGCGCGCCGGGCCGGTGTCGACGAAGCAGTGTTGGACGAGGTCAGGCTCGCTGTCGGTGAGGCGTGCAGCCGCGCGGTCAATCTGCACCGCACCCACGGCATCACCGCGCCCGTGCGGGTGGTGCTGAACGAGGAGGAGAAGGTTTTCTCCATCGAGGTCGGTGACGGGGTGCCCGCCCCGGGCACCGCGGCGGCGGCCGAGAACGTGCCGGTCTCCCGCAGGTCCGTCCTCGCGGGCGACCTCTACGAGACGGACAGCGGCGACGGCGAGGACGAGATGGGCCTCGCGGTCATCAGCGGTCTCGTCGACGACGTGGAAGTGACCTCCGACGACCACGGCGGCGTCATCCGGATGAGCTGGCCGACCGCCTCGGCGGTCGCGCTCCCCTGAATACGCGTGTGCGTACGCTCCGGGGCGGGCGGCCTGCCCGTCCGGGGCGGCTCGCCGTCGGAGCGGCCGCGCGAGCGTGATCCAATTTCTTTGAGGCCCTGCTGAGCAGGGCCTTTTCTATTTCACCGGGGAAATTGATCACGAATCAATGCGCTCATCCCATTACGCATTTCGGAGCGCGTTTCAAGGCCCGATCATTTGCGACACCGTAAGTCAAGGTCAATTACACGGGGCGCACTCTGTTTTGATCAGCTTCCGCTCCCTACAATCCGTCCATCTTGAGCGCTGAGCGTCAAGGAGGACGAATGGCGGGGCACATCGATCAACAACTGTCCGAGCACCCCACTTCTCTCGCTGCCGCGATACTCACGGACGGCAACAGACTGATCGTGATCGTCATCGCGGTCATCGCGCTGGCGGCGCTGCTCGTCGCCCAGCGGCTGGTCCGTCAGGTGCTGGCGGCCGACGAGGGCACCGATTCCATGAAGGAGATCGCGGCCGCTGTACAGGAAGGCGCGAATGCCTATCTGGCACGGCAGCTGCGCACCCTCGGCGTTTTCGCCGTGGTGGTGTTCTTCCTGCTGTTGTTGCTGCCGGCCGACGGCTGGTCGGAACGCGCGGGACGTTCACTGTTCTTCCTGGTGGGTGCGCTTTTCTCGGCGGCCACCGGATACTTCGGCATGCGCCTCGCCGTACGCAGCAATGTGCGCGTCGCCGCGGCCGCGCGAGAGGCTACCCCGGCGGAGGGAGAACCGGAAAAGGATCTGACCGCTGTCGCGCACAAAGCAATGAAGATCGCATTCCGTACCGGTGGCGTGGTCGGCATGGTCACCGTGGGCCTCGGCCTGCTGGGCGCCTCCTGCGTGGTCCTCGTCTACGCCGAGGACGCGCCCAAGGTGCTGGAGGGCTTCGGTCTCGGCGCCGCGCTGATCGCGATGTTCATGCGTGTCGGTGGCGGCATCTTCACCAAGGCCGCCGACGTCGGCGCCGACCTCGTCGGCAAGGTCGAGCAGGGCATCCCGGAGGACGACCCGCGCAACGCGGCGACCATCGCCGACAACGTCGGGGACAACGTGGGCGACTGCGCCGGTATGGCGGCCGACCTCTTCGAGTCCTACGCCGTGACGCTCGTCGCCGCGCTCATCCTCGGCACCGCCGCGTTCGGCAACTTCGGGCTCGGCTTTCCGCTGATAGTCCCCGCGATCGGAGTCATCACGGCGATGATCGGCATCTTCGCGGTCGCGCCGCGGGCCTCCGACCGCAGCGGGATGACCGCGATCAACCGCGGCTTCTTCATCTCCGCGGTGATCTCGCTGGTCCTGGTGGCCGTGGCGGCGTACACGTATCTGCCGTCCACGTACGCGGAGTTGGACGGTGTGACGGCCGAGGAGATCACCTCGCACTCCGGTGACCCGAGGACGTTCGCACTGGTCGCCGTCGCCATCGGCATCGTCCTCGCGGCGCTGATCCAGCAGCTCACCGGCTATTTCACCGAGACCAACCGGCGCCCGGTGCGCGACATCGGCAAATCGGCGCTCACCGGGCCGGCGACCGTCGTCCTGGCCGGTGTGGCCATAGGTCTGGAGTCCGCCGTCTACACCGCGCTGCTGATCGGTCTCGGTGTGTACGGGGCATTCCTGCTCGGTGGTACGTCGATAATGCTCGCGCTCTTCGCGGTGGCGCTGGCCGGTACGGGTCTGCTCACCACCGTCGGCGTCATCGTCGCCATGGACACGTTCGGCCCCGTCTCCGACAACGCTCAGGGCATCGCCGAGATGTCCGGGGACGTCGAGGGCGCGGGCGCGCAGGTGCTCACCGACCTCGACGCCGTGGGAAACACCACGAAGGCCATCACCAAGGGCATCGCCATCGCGACCGCCGTACTGGCGGCGGCGGCGCTCTTCGGCTCGTACCGCGACGCCATCGCCACAGCGGTGTCGGACGTGGGGGCGAAGGCCGACGAGATGAGCCTGAGTCTCGACATCTCCCAGCCCAACAACCTGGTTGGACTGATCCTCGGCGCCGCGGTCGTGTTCCTCTTCTCGGGGCTCGCGATCAACGCCGTGTCGCGGTCGGCGGGTTCGGTGGTCTACGAGGTGCGGCGGCAGTTCCGCGAGCACCCCGGGATCATGGACTACACGGAGAAGCCGGAGTACGGGCGCGTCGTCGACATCTGTACGAAGGACGCGTTGCGGGAGCTGGCGACGCCAGGTCTGCTGGCCGTGCTCACCCCGATCGCGGTCGGGTTCTCGCTCGGCGTCGGCGCGCTGGGCTCGTTCCTGGCCGGCGCGATCGGTACCGGCACGCTGATGGCCGTCTTCCTCGCCAACTCCGGCGGGGCGTGGGACAACGCCAAGAAACTCGTCGAGGACGGCCACCACGGCGGCAAGGGCAGCGACGCCCACGCCGCGACCGTGATCGGCGACACGGTCGGCGACCCGTTCAAGGACACGGCGGGACCGGCGATAAACCCGCTGCTGAAGGTCATGAACCTGGTGGCGCTGCTGATCGCTCCGGCGGTGGTGCAGTTCAGCTACGGGGACGACGCCAACGCCGGAGTACGCGCGGTGGTCGCGGTCCTGTCGATCGCCGTCATCGTCGGAGCGGTGTACGTCTCCAAGCGGCGCTCGGTGACCGTCGACGACGGGGGCGACGGCGGAGGCGGGGCCGGGGACGGGACGACCAAGTCGCCGGATCCGGCGGTGGCTTCGTAGGCACGGTGGGTAATCGCCTCGTCACGATTGCGGCGGGGTGGAGCTCAACTGGTGGGCGGGCGGCGCGTCTTGACGCGTCGCCCGCCCGTTTTCCGTGATCCGCGGGGCGGTGGCGTGAGCGGTCTCTCCCTTGGTGCAAATATCCGCAATAGCTGATTCATCGGACACTCGGCGTGCGGTAGTCGTGCACTTGGCGTGTATGTTCCGGGGCCGAGAGCCTTGGAAGGGACCCAATCCGGTGAACAAGAAGCTCGCAGCCGCGCTGTCCGGCGGTTCGGTACTGCTCATGGCGCTGTCGGGGTGCAGTGACGACAGTGGCAGCAAGGTGAACGACTGGGCCAAGAAGGTCTGCGACCAGGTCCAGCCGCAGCTGACGAAGATCGCCAACGCCAACGCCTCGATCCAGCAGGCGACCTCGGACAGCAGCACGCCCGCCGACGTCCAGAAGACCGACGCGGCCGCCTTCCAGTCCATCTCGGACGCCTACAAGGCGCTGGGCGCGGCCGTGAACTCGGCGGGCGCCCCGCCCGTCGACGACGGCGAGACGACCCAGAAGGAGGCGGTCAGCGAGCTCAACGCCACCTCCACGGCGTACGCGGGGCTCAAGACCAAGGTCGACGACCTCGACATCAAGGATCAGGCGAAATTCGCGGACGGCCTCAAGGGCGTCGCCGACGAACTCGACAAGCTCAGCAAGAGCGGTGACGAGGCGCTGCGGAAGCTTCAGTCCGGTGATGTCGGGGCGGCGATGGCCAAGCAGCCCGGCTGCCAGCGGCCGAAGACGTCGGCGTCCGCCGGCCAGTCCTCCTGAGGCGCCCGGCCTTCTGCCGATTCGTCAGGAGAACGCCCAGCGGTCAGAAGAACGCCCCGTAGTACGTAGGCCTCGCAGTACCGCTCTCGGACGCGAATCCCGCGGCCCGGCACCCCATCCCGGGGACCGGGCCGCAGGCGTTTGTCAGTGGCAGCCGCCACAATGGAGAGGTGAGTACGCCCAGCCTTCCCGCGCCCGACAACTCGCCCCGACTGCGCGAGGCCCTGCTCGCCGCCGACTTCACCGTCGACGGCCTGCTGGACCTGCTCGGCGCGCCCGCGTACGCCGCGCTGGCCCGCAGCGAGACCGTGCCCGCCCTGCGGGCCACCCGTGGCGACAGCCCGCTCGAAACGCTCGTCAGACTCTTCCTGCTCCAGCGGGCGGTCCCGGCCGGGCGAGCCCGCGCGGCGCTCCCGCTGGCGGAGTGCCTGGCCGACGGCTGGGTCGTGGAGAACAGCGGAGCGGACGGCGGCGCGGCGGCTGGAGCGACGGCCGGCACGGCGGCCTCCACGGAAGGCGGTACCGGCAGCGACGAAGACGACGTGTTCGTCAGGGCCATCGTGGACGTGCGCCCGTACGGCGGCCCGGAAGGAGAGGACTGGTTCATCGTCTCCGACCTCGGCTGCTCGGTCGGCGGCGCCTCCGGGGCCACCGGCCACGGCGAGGGCGTGGTCCTCGGCGTCGGCGGGGCGTCCACGACCCTCGCCGGACTCACCGTCCGTAGACCGGTCGCCAGGGCCCTGGACGTCGGCACCGGATCCGGCATCCAGGCACTTCACGCGGCGCGGCACGCCACCGCGGTCACCGCCACCGACCTCAACCCGCGTGCGCTGGAGTTCGCCCGGCTGACCCTCGCCCTGTCCGGGGCGCCCGCCGCCGATCTGCGTGAGGGGTCGCTGTTCGAGCCGGTCGACGGCGAGACGTACGACCTGATCGTGTCGAACCCACCGTTCGTGATCTCGCCCGGCGCCCGGCTCACCTACCGCGACGGCGGCATGGGCGGCGACGACCTGTGCCGGACGCTCGTCCAGGAGACGGGCGACCGCCTCGCCGACGGGGGGTACGCGCACTTCCTCGCCAACTGGCAGCACGTGGAGGGCGAGGAGTGGCAGGACCGGCTCCGGTCCTGGGTGCCGCGCGGCTGCGACGCCTGGATCGTGCAGCGTGAGGTGCAGGACGTGACGCAGTACGCGGAGCTGTGGCTGCGCGACAGCGGCGACCACCGGGAGGACCCGGAGGCGTACGAGTCGCGGTACGAGGCGTGGCTGGACGAGTTCGAGGCGCGGAAGACCAAGGCTGTCGGCTTCGGCTGGATCACCCTCAGGAAGTCGGGTTACGAGCTGCCGTCGGTGGTCGTGGAGGAGTGGCCGCACCCGGTCGAGCAGCCGCTCGGCGAGACCGTCCTGGCCCACTTCGAGCGGCAGGACTATCTGCGCACGCACGACGACGCCGCGTTGCTCACCGCTCATTTCGCGCTCGCCCCCGAGGTCGTCCAGGAGCAGGTCGGGCTGCCCGGCGCGGAGGACCCCGAGCATGTGGTGCTGCGCCAGAACCGCGGCATGCGGCGGGCGACGAAGGTGGACACGGTCGCCGCGGGCTTCACCGGGGTCTGCGACGGCTCGCTGAGCGCCGGACGGATCCTGGACGCGATCGCCCAGCTCATGGGGGAGGACCCGGTGCTGCTGCGCGACCGGACGCCGCAGGCGATCCGGTCGCTGGTGGAGGAGGGCTTCCTGCTGCCGGTGGCGGCGTCCGCGGCCTGACGGGCCGGGCGCCTCACAGACGGGACTGGATGCGCGCGGCCCGAGCCCGGCCGACGAGACACCCCGCCGCCTTTGCCTCTGGCGTATTTCCGGTGGCCCCCGCGACGGAGACCGTACGGCCGCAGATGGCGGGTGCCGGAGCCCGCCTCGTACGTCGCGCGCGGGGCGCCGCCCGCGTACCGGCACCCGGCGGACGCCGCGCGGGTGAACCCCCGCGCCGTTCACGCGGAATTCGCGCCAATGACGCTCCGAGGTGCCAGCCTCGGCCTGCGGAGCCGCGCGGTTCCGGGAATCGAACGGGGTACGGGCATGGAGAGCGGGCCGGCGATCTTCGCGGGGGCGGCGTTCGCGCTGTTCGGAGCGGCGCTGCTGCTGTGGACAGGAGCGCGCGTGCTGCACCGCGCCCCCGTGGCGCACGGTGTCAGCCCTGCGACTTCCATCACCCTGGCGACGCTCACGGGCGCGTCGTTCCTGGCCCTCGGCGTCTGGTGCTTCGGCCGGATCTGATCCCTGCCCCTGAGGGACGGCCCGGCGCCTTTGGGACCGGCGCGCCCGACCGGTCGTACGGCGCCCGATCATGCCGGGATCCCGCCCGGGGTATGCCCACCACCGACCCCCGGGACCTGCGGCGAAGCGCTTCCGCCGACCCGCCGCCGACCCGCTCCGTACGGAGCTCACGGGCTGTCCGGCACGGTGGGCACCTGGGTCCGGGCGGCAGAAACGTGTGGACTCGGGTTACCGTTCGAGTGGCCGTTGCGGTCTTTCGCCGTTTGACACGGGGGCGGGTTGTACCGTCACACTCCGCAGCGAAGCAGCGTCATAGCGGGGCATGTCCTGCCCCGCGCTGCCGCACTGCCGTACCGCGTCAGGCTGTACGGGCCATCGAGTGCCGACCGGAGAGAAGAGCGAAGTTGTCCCCGACCAGCGAGACCGGACACGCCGGCCGCCGACTCGTCATTGTCGAGTCGCCTGCCAAGGCGAAGACAATCAAGGGCTACCTCGGCCCGGGATATGTCGTCGAGGCGAGCGTGGGGCACATCCGCGACCTCCCGAACGGCGCCGCCGAGGTGCCCGAGAAGTACACCGGCGAGGTGCGCCGCCTCGGTGTGGACGTCGAACACGACTTCCAGCCGATCTACGTCGTCAACGCCGACAAGAAGTCCCAGGTCAGAAAGCTCAAGGAGCTGCTGGCCGACTCCGACGAACTCTTCCTCGCCACCGATGAGGACCGCGAGGGCGAAGCCATCGCGTGGCATCTCCAGGAAGTCCTCAAGCCCAAGGTCCCGGTCCACCGGATGGTCTTCCACGAGATCACCAAGGAAGCGATCAGGGCCGCCGTCGCCAACCCCCGCCAGCTCAACAAGCTGATGGTGGACGCGCAGGAGACGCGCCGGATCCTCGACCGGCTCTACGGCTACGAGGTGTCGCCGGTCCTGTGGAAGAAGGTCATGCGCGGCCTGTCCGCCGGCCGTGTCCAGTCCGTCGCCACCCGGCTCGTCGTCGAGCGCGAACGCGAGCGCATCGCCTTCCGCTCCGCCGAGTACTGGGACCTGACGGGCACCTTCGGCACCGGCCGTACCGGCGACGCCTCGGACCCCTCCGTACTGAACGCACGCCTGTCGGCCGTCGACGGCCGCCGTGTCGCCCAGGGCCGCGACTTCGGCTCGGACGGGCAGCTCAAGTCCGACCAGGTGCTGCATCTCGACGAGACCGACGCGCACGCGCTGGCCACCGCCCTCCAGGACGCCTCGTTCGCCGTCCGCTCCGTCGAGTCGAAGCCGTACCGCCGCTCCCCGTACGCCCCCTTCCGTACGACGACGCTTCAGCAGGAGGCCTCGCGCAAGCTGGGCTTCGGGGCGAAGTCGACGATGCAGGTCGCGCAGAAGCTGTACGAGAACGGCTTCATCACCTATATGCGTACGGACTCCACGACCCTGTCCGCCACCGCCGTCTCGGCGGCGCGGGCGCAGGTCACGCAGTTGTACGGGGCGAGCTATCTGCCCGACAAGCCGCGTACGTACGCCGGCAAGGTCAAGAACGCGCAGGAGGCGCACGAGGCGATCCGCCCCTCCGGGGACCGCTTCCGTACGCCCGCCGAGACCGGTCTGACCGGCGATCAGTTCCGGCTCTACGAGCTGATCTGGAAGCGGACCGTCGCCTCCCAGATGAAGGACGCGGTCGGCAACAGCGTCACCGTCAAGATCGCGGGAATGTCGAGCGACGGCCGGGACGCCGAGTTCTCGGCGTCCGGCAAGACGATCACCTTCCACGGCTTCATGAAGGCCTATGTAGAAGGCGCCGACGACCCGAACGCCGAACTCGACGACCGTGAGCGCCGGCTGCCGCAGGTCGCCGAGGGCGACGCGCTCTCCGTGGAAGAGATCACCGTCGACGGCCACGCCACCAAGCCGCCGGCCCGCTACACCGAAGCGTCGCTGGTCAAGGAGTTGGAAGAGCGCGAGATCGGTCGCCCGTCGACGTACGCGTCGATCATCGGCACGATCCTCGACCGCGGCTACGTCTTCAAGAAGGGCACGGCGCTGGTCCCGTCGTTCCTCTCCTTCGCCGTGGTGAATCTGCTGGAGACGCACTTCGGCCGGCTCGTCGACTACGACTTCACCGCACGGATGGAGGACGACCTCGACCGCATCGCGCGGGGGGAGGCGCAGTCCGTGCCGTGGCTCAAGCGGTTCTACTTCGGTACCGGTGACGGCTCGGACGGCGCGGCTGCCACCGCGAGCGCCGCCGTGGCGGGCAACGGGGACGGGGACCACCTGGGCGGGCTCAAGGAGCTCGTCACGGACCTCGGCGCCATCGACGCCCGCGAGATCTCGTCCTTCCCGATCGGCGACGGCATCATGCTGCGCGTCGGCCGCTACGGGCCGTACGTCGAGCGCGGCGAGAAGGACGCGGAGGGCCACCAGCGGGCCGATGTGCCCGAGGATCTGGCGCCCGACGAGCTGACCGTCGAGTACGCGGAGGAGCTGCTGGCCAAGCCGAGCGGCGATTTCGAGCTCGGTGTGGACCCGCAGAGCGGGCATCAGATCGTTGCCAGGGACGGGCGTTACGGCCCGTACGTGACCGAGGTTCTGCCCGACGGCACCCCGAAGACCGGGAAGAACGCCGTCAAGCCGCGCACCGCCTCGCTGTTCAAGTCGATGTCGCTGGACACGGTGACGCTGGCGGACGCGCTCAAGCTGATGTCGCTGCCGCGAGTGGTCGGTACGGACGCCGAGGGCGTCGAGATCACCGCGCAGAACGGCCGTTACGGCCCGTATCTCAAGAAGGGCACCGACTCGCGCTCGCTGACCAGCGAGGACCAGCTCTTCGATATCACGCTGGACGAGGCTCTGGCGATTTACGCCCAGCCGAAGCAGCGGGGCCGGGCGGCGGCGAAGCCTCCTTTGAAGGAACTCGGGACGGACCCGGTGAGCGGGAGCCCGGTCGTCGTGAAGGACGGCCGCTTCGGGGCGTACGTCACCGACGGCGAGACGAACGCGACGCTGCGGACGGACGACAGCGTCGAGGAGATTACGCCGGAGCGCGGTTACGAGCTGCTCGCCGAGAAGCGCGCCAAGGGACCCGCCAAGAAGAAGACGGCGAAGAAGGCCCCGGCGAAGAAGGCCACCGCCAAGAAGGCTCCTGCCAAGAAGACGACGACGACGGCGAAGAAGACCGCGGCCAAGAAGACGACGACGGCCGCCAAGAAGACCGCCACGAAGTCGACGGCCGCGAAGAAGTCGACGGCGTCGTCCCGTACGGGAACGGACACGAGCACCAACTCGGACGCCGGCAGCGACGAGTAGGGCACGTAGAACGGTGTGACCACCGCACGGAGCCTCCACGGGGATCGCCCGGAGGCCCGTGCGGTGGCCGTTTGTTCGGGCGGGCCTCCGAGCACGGGCGGGCTCCGGATAGGCTGGGCGGATGACGCGAGCCGAGCAGCCAACGGTCGTGAGCCCCACCTCCGACTCCGACGCACTTGCCGCAGACTCACGAGAGCGTGCCGTACGAGCTTTGTTGCGATTCCCTCCGCTGCGGCGGTTGTGGGGCGCACAGCTCGTTGGCGGCATCGGCGATGCACTCGCCCTTCTCGTGCTTCTGCTGCTGTCGTTGCAGGCGGCGGTCGCCGAGGGCTCGTTCGGGGCGGGATACCGGGGGGTGGCGTTCGCCGTCGCAGCGGTGTTCGGTTCCCGGATCCTTGCCACAGTGCTCTTCGGAGCCGTACTCCTCGGGCCGCTCGCCGCCCTCACCGCGCCCGGAACCGGGACGCGGGCGTCCGGAGCGCGGGCGTCCAAGGGCCGGGCAGCCAAGGGCGGGGCGCCCGGCACCCCCGCGGATGCCGGGGCCGACGCAGCGAGCGGCGCCAGGAGCGAGGCCGACAGCGGTACCAAGGGCGGTCCGCTGGACCGTCGCTGGACGATGATCGTGGCCGACGGCGTACGCCTCGCCCTGCTCATCGTCGCGCCGCTCTGGCTCGACTGGAGCCCCGAGAACGCCCTGCCGATCCTTCTCAGTACGGTCTTCGTCGCCGGCGTGGCCGAGCGCTTCTGGACGGTGGCCAAGGAGAGCGCGGCGCCCGCCCTGCTCCCCGCGGCGCCGCCGGAAAGCGCCGCTGTACGCCCGATGCCCGACCACCTCGACGCGCTGCGTCGTCTCTCGCTGCGCACGAGCTTCGTCGCGATCCCCGTGGCCGCCGCCGTCCTGCTCGTCGTCACACTGATCGGCAACCTGATCGGCACGGGCGTCGAGTGGTTCTCGCTGCACCAGGCGGCCCTCGGCTCGTACGTCGCGGCCGGACTGTTCGCCGCGTCCGTCTCGACCCTGTTCATGCTGGAGCTGCCCGGCGGCCCCACCCCGCGCCCGCGCTCGCCGCTCGAAGGCCTGCGCCGTCCGACGACCGGAACCGGTCCGGACAAGGGCCGTACGGGCGCGGTGCCGCTGCTCGTCTTCGCCGGCGCGGCCGTGGCCGGCGCCATCGCGTCCGCCGCCGCCGTCTCCGTACTGCACGCGAAGGACCTGGGCGGCGGGCCCGTCGCCTTCGCCCTCCTGATCCTCGCACTGACCGGCGGCGTGGGAGTGGGTGTCCGCGGCGCCGGGAAGGTGCTGCCGGGACTGTCCCGCCGGCGGCTGTTCGCGCTGGCGATCGCCTTCACCGGTGTCGCCCTGCTGGTCACGGGACTCGTACCGGACACGGCGACCGTGCTGTTCGTCGCGCTGCTCGCCGGTGTGTCCGCAGGTGTCGCGGCCGGCACCGGCCACGGGCTGATCGACCAGGAGACCGAGGAGTACCGGCGTGGCCGGCACACCGACCATCTCCAGGCCGTCGTTCGTGTCTACGTGGCGCTCGGCGCCGTGGTGGCCCCCGTACTCGCCGCCGCGATCGGACCGCACCGGCTGGCCTCCGGCGACTTCGTCTTCGCGCACGGCGGCGCGGCCTTCACACTGATGCTGGTCGGCGCGCTGCTGCTGCCCGTGGCCGCCGTCGTACTCGCCAAGACCGACGACCGGTCGGGCGTACCGCTGCGGCGGGATCTGCGTGACGCGCTGCGGGGCGGGGCCGACCCGGCGCAGGCCCTGGCCGCGAACGGTTTCTTCATCGCCATAGAAGGCGGCGACGGCGCCGGGAAGTCGACCCAGGTCGAGGCGCTGGCCGAGTGGATCCGCGCCAAGGGCCACGAGGTCGTCGTGACGCGCGAGCCGGGTGCGACGGCGGTCGGCAAGCGGCTCCGCTCGATCCTGCTGGACGTGTCGAGCGCCGGTCTGTCGCACCGCGCGGAGGCGCTGCTGTACGCCGCCGACCGCGCGGAGCACGTCGACTCGGTCGTACGCCCCGCCCTGGAGCGCGGCGCGATCGTCATCTCCGACCGCTACATCGACTCGTCCGTGGCCTACCAGGGCGCGGGGCGCGATCTGGCGCCGACCGAGATCGCCCGTATCTCGCGCTGGGCCACGGACGGTCTCGTACCGAATCTGACGGTGCTGCTCGACGTCTCGCCCGAGGCGGCGCGCGAGCGCTTCACGGAGGCGCCGGACCGGCTGGAGTCCGAGCCGGCCGAGTTCCATCAGCGGGTACGGGACGGCTTCCTCACGCTCGCCGCGTCGGACCCCGGCCGGTATCTGGTCGTGGACGGGGCGCAGGAGCCCGAGGCCGTCACCACGGTCGTGAGGCACCGGCTCGACCAGATGCTGCCGCTGTCGGCCGCAGAGGTGAAGGCGCAGGAGGACGCGCGGAAGGCCGCCGCCGAGGAAGCGCGGCGGCGGGCCGAGGAAGAGGCGGCGCGCAAGGCCGAGGAGGAGCGCCAGGAGCGCGAGCGGCAGGCGCAGCTCGCCAAGCTCCGGGCCGAGGAGGAGGAGCGCAAGCGCCGCGAGCTGGAGGAGGCGCGGCAGCGCGAGGCCGACCGGCAGGCGATGGAGGCCAGGGAGCGGGCCGAGGAGGCGCGCAGGCTGGCCGAGGAGGAGCGGGTACGGCGCGAGGCGGAGGACGCCACGCGGCGCGCGGAGCAGGAGCGGCTGCGGCGGCTCGCCGAGGAGGAGAGCCGGCTCAGGGCCGAGGCGGAGGAGCGGCGGCGCGAGAAGCAGCGCAAGGCTGAGGAGGCGCTGCTGCGGGCCGAGGAGGCGCGCCGGCTGGCGGAGGCGACGGCCGCGGCGCAGGCCGCGGAGTCTGCGGAGTCCGCAGGGACTGCTGGGGACGTGGGGGCCGCGGGGGCCGAACGTCCCGAGTCGGACAACGAGTTGACGGTGCCGACGCCGGTCGTGCCGGAGCCGCCCGCGGGTGCGCCGGGGGAGAAGCGGGTGGTCACCCCGGACGACGCGACGCAGGAGGTGCCGACGCCGTCGGGCGGGGCCGGATCGGGTGACTCGGGCGGTTCGGGTGACTCGGGAGGCTCGGGTGCGGGCAACGACGAGACGCGGGTGATCCCGAAGGTTCCGGATCCGGGGGAGGAGCCGGGTCGGCCGGGGTCCGGCGGGTCTTCGGGCTCGGGCTCTGGCTCGTCGGGTTCGAAGTCCGGGGCGTCGGGGGCGGTGGACCGGGCGGTCGACGAGACGGCCGTACTGCCGCCCGTACAGGACGCTCATCCGGCCGACCGGGTGCCGCCCGGCTACTTCCGGGACGACGCCCAGGGGTCGGCGCCCGCGCCGTCGGCGCAGTCCGCGCCGCCTCCGGCGGGGAACGACCAGACACGCGAACTGCCGCAGTTCGATCCGGAGCGGCCGGCACGGCGGCGTTCGGACTGGGCGGAGGAGACTCCGCTGGACGATCTTCCGACGCTCGCTGACGAACTGCTCGGCCCGCGTGACGATGACGACGACGTCGGCGGGGCGCGCGGCGGTCGCGGCCGGGGTGGTCGCTGAGCGCCGGGCCTGAGGGCCCGCGACTGGGGCTTGGGGTCCTCCGGGGTGCGGTGCTGGGGGCCGGGGGCTGGGGGCCGGAATGTCGGCCTCCGCCCTGGTGGGACGGGATTGTCAGACCCTGCCCCCACAATGGATCTCGAAAGTCGGCATCCGGTCCCGATCCCGGTCCGGATGCCGTAGCGCGCGACTCGAAGGCGGTGACGGCGCATGACCGTATGGGACGACCTGATCGGCCAGGACCGCGTCGCCGGGACGCTCACCGCCGCCGCCCGTGACGCGGACGCCCGGGTCACCGCCGAAGCCTCGGGCACGCCACCGCCCGAGGCGACGAAGATGACGCACGCGTGGCTGTTCACCGGCCCGCCGGGCTCCGGCCGCTCCACCGCGGCCCGGGCCTTCGCCGCCGCCCTCCAGTGCACCAGCCCGGACCGCGCGCTGGGCGGCGTGCCCGGCTGCGGGTTCTGCGACGGCTGCCACACGAGCCTGATCGGTACGCACGCCGACGTCGAGGTGATCCGCACCGACCTGCTCTCCATCGGCGTCAAGGAGACCAGGGAGCTGGTCCGCCGGGCCCAGCTCTCCCCGGCCGTCGGCCGGTGGCAGGTCATCGTCCTCGAAGACGCGGACCGTCTCACCGAGGGCGCGGGCAACGTGCTCCTGAAGGCCGTCGAGGAGCCCGCGCCCCGCACGGTCTGGCTGCTCTGCGCCCCTTCCCTGGAGGACGTGCTGCCCACGATCCGCTCCCGCTGCCGCCATCTCACGCTCCGTACGCCACCGGTGGACGCCGTCGCCGACGTCCTGATGAGGCGCGACGGCATTGAGCCGGAAGCAGCCGCTGCCGCCGCGCGCGCCACGCAGGGGCACATCGGCCGCGCCCGACGGCTCGCCACGGACGAACGGGCCCGTGCCCGCCGGGCCACGGTCCTCAAGGTCCCGCTGCGCGTCGAGGACATCGGCGGCTGCCTCCGGGCCGCCCAGGAACTCATCGACGCGGCGGGGGAGGACTCCAAGGAGGTCGCCGAGGGCGTGGACGTCAAGGAGACCGAGGACATGAAGGCCGCGCTCGGGGCCGCGCCGGGCGGCCGGATGCCGCGCGGTACGGCGGGCGTCATGAAGGAGCTGGCGGACCGGCAGAAGCGCCGTTCCACCCGCACCCAGCGCGACAGTCTCGACCTGGCGCTCACCGACCTGACGGGCTTCTACCGGGACGTTCTGGCGATCCAGTTCGGCTCGCGGATCGGGCTGGCCAACGAGGACGTACGGGACGCGCTCGACCGGATCGCGAGAGCGTCGACGCCGGAGGCGACGCTGCGCCGGATAGAGGCGATCGTGGCCTGCCGCCAGGCGCTCGACCGCAATGTGGCGCCGCTGCTGGCGGTGGAGGCGATGACGGTGTCGCTGCGGGCGGGCTGAGCCGGGCCCGCGTCGGCCTTCCGGGTGTGGCCCGTACGCCGTCCCGTTCGGAGGAGCCACTCGTACGGACGGGGAAAGTGACACCCACCCCGTGACGGCTAGGCTCCACGAATGGACTTCAGCCGCCTCCTCCGTCTCTCCGCCGCCGGGCTCGCCGCGGCCGGTCTGCTCCTTTCCGGCTGCACGTCCGACGACTCGTCGTCGGGCGAGGCGTCGCCGGTGTCGGGGGCTCCGACCGCGCTGAAGAAGTACTACGGGCAGAAGATCGACTGGCGTGGGTGCGGCGTTCCGGGGTTCCAGTGCGCCTCGATGAGGGTGCCACTGGACTACGACCGGCCGAACGGCACCGAGATCAAACTCGCCATCGCCCGCAAGAAGGCCACCGGGCCCGGCAAGCACCTCGGCTCCCTCCAGGTGAACCCGGGCGGCCCCGGGGGCTCGGCCATCGACTACCTCCAGGGGTACGCGGGCATCGGCTACCCGGCCCCGGTCCGCGCCCGCTACGACATGGTGGCCATGGACCCCCGCGGCGTCGCCCGCAGCGCGCCGGTCGAATGCCTCACCGGCAAACAGATGGACGCCTACACCCAGGTCGACCAGACACCCGACGACACGGCCGAGCGGGGCCTTCTGGCCGACTCCTTCAAGAAGCTCGCCGAGTCCTGCGAGAAGCAGTCGGCCGAGTTGCTGCCGCACGTCTCCACCGTCGAGGCCGCCCGCGACATGGACGTCTTCCGGGCCGTCCTGCGCGACGAGAAGCTGACATATGTCGGGGCGTCGTACGGCACCTTCCTCGGCGCCACGTACGCCGAGCTCTTCCCCCGGCGCGTCGGCCGCCTCGTCCTCGACGGCGCGATGGACCCGTCGCTGCCCGCGGAGGAACTGAACCGCGACCAGACGGCGGGCTTCGAGACCGCCTTCCAGGCATTCGCCGAGGACTGCGCCAAGCAACCGGACTGCCCCCTGGGCACCGGGTCGCCGGAGGAGGCGGGCCGCCGCCTGACGGCCTTCTTCAAGGCCCTCGACACGAAGCCGATCCCGACCGGCGAGCCCCGCAAACTCGGCGAGTCCCTGGCCACGACGGGCGTGATCAACGCCATGTACGACGAGTCCGCCTGGCCCGGCCTCCGCGAATCCCTCAGCAGCGCGATGGACGACGACGACGGCTCCGGGCTCCTCGCCCTGGCCGACAGCTACTACGAACGCGAGGGCGACGGCTCCTACACGAATCTGATGTTCGCCAACGCCGCCGTGAACTGCCTGGACCTCCCGCCGGCCTTCAAGAAACCCACCGAGGTCGAGGCGGCGGTGCCCTCCTTCAAGGAGGCCTCCCCGGTCTTCGGTACGGGCCTCGCCTGGGCGTCCCTGAACTGCGCGTACTGGCCGACCATGGCGACGGGCGCCCCCCACCGCATCGAGGCGAAGGGCGCCCCACCGATCCTCGTGGTCGGCACCACCCGCGACCCGGCGACCCCGTACAAGTGGGCCCGGTCCCTGGCCGAGCAGCTCTCCTCCGGCGTCCTGCTGACGTACAACGGCGACGGCCACACGGCGTACGGCCGCGGCAGCGACTGCGTGGACACGGCGATCAACACCTACCTCATCGAAGGCACCCCGCCGAAGAGCGGCAAGAAGTGCTGACCACACCCCCCTCCCCACCCAAGACCTGGTCCGGGGCACCCCCAAGAACCCTGTAGACTTACGGCCGCTGCTGATGCGAACCTGACCGTGCGCGGACAGCCAATTCCGCAGCTTGCCGCCTTAGCTCAGTTGGCCAGAGCAACGCACTCGTAATGCGTAGGTCTCGGGTTCGAATCCCGAAGGCGGCTCTGTGAAGGCCCCAGAACTCACTCGCCGTGATCTGGGGCTTTCGCTTTTTCCGGGGTCGGTTGGGGGCGTGCGCGATGGCCTCATGCCCGTAGGTGGCGGTCGGCGTAGCGACATGCCTTTCTCCGCAAGGGTGTCCGTGAGGATGCGTACGGCCTTTGGCCCGACGCCGTGCAGCGCGAGGAAGTCGGCCCTGGTGGGCGTCGCGATGGCGTCGAGTGTGGTCAGTCCGGCAGTGGCCAAGGCGCGGGTCGTCGCCTTGCCGATGCCGGCCGGTGGATCGCTTCCCGGTGGTGTGGGGGATTCCACGAGGGCGGTCAGTGCCGCGGCCAACTGCCTTGGTGCGCGGTCCTTCCACGCGGTCATCACCAGGGACCACAGGTGCCGGCCGCCGATGTCGGCCAAGGGCGCTTCGACACCGGTCGTCCTGCCGGCGTGGATGAGTCGTTCGGCGTTCGGGTAGGCGGCGGCCAGGGCGTCATCAGTTCCCGCGCCGGGTAGCCTCAACCGCACTGTGCCGTCCTTCGTGACCGAGGCGAAACTCCTTGCCCCGCACGGAATAGGTCACCGTCCCATTCGTGAGGCTGGTACTTCACACATGACGGCATCACCCGGGCGGAGTGACCTGATCGACGACACCCAGGGCCGGTTGGAGAGCGGCGGAGGGTGGCGCTCGGTCGACCACCAGCGGAATAGGTGAGTTCCGGACGATCGTGCCGTTTGCCCCGCGTCTCCGACCTCGCGCGGGGCGAGTGCGGAAGGCGTTAGCGAGAACAGTGTTCTTGATTCTGCTGCCGGGGCGGGGCGTTGCCTTCCTCGATAGAGAACGGTGTTCTCGCTCTTCCCTCTCGTCAGAAGGAAGCCCCGTCATGACCACAGCAGTCGCCACCGCCCACAGCACCCCCTCCGGCCGTTGGGATCTCATCGGGCGCAGCCTGATGGGGCTCAACTCCGCCGTCACCTTCGCCGTGTTCATCAACGGGTTCTTCCTGATGGCGGACGCGAGCGACGACCGGATGATGGTCGAAGGGTGGCGGACCTTCGGGTATCTCGTGTTCAGCGCGATGTGGGCGATGCTCGCCTGCCGGCCGCGGCAGGTGCCCGCGATATGGGAGATGGTGATCTTCCACAAGGTCGCGGCGACCGTGCTCGCCTTCACCGTCCTGGACACCACCGAGGGGATGCAGTCCTCGATCACCGACACCACGGTCGCGTCGTTGACGATCTTCGCGTACATCGTCTGCCGTGGGTGGGAGTCGTGGCGGGTCCTTCAGCGCACCGACGTGACGGACAAGGCGCTTTGAGCCCTAGCCGTGAGCTGGTCGGGGCGGTCCCCCGACCCCGACGTACGAGCGAGAACACCGTTGACTTAATAGGGTGGATTCCATGGTCACTTCACGGCAGGCGGCGCGCGAGCGGATGATGCGCGACATCGTGCGGGTGGGGCGTGAGCACCTGGCGACCGTGCTGCCTGCCGACCTGTCCCTGCGGGCCGTGGCCCGGGACATCGGTGTCGTGCCGTCGGGTCTCTACCGCTACGTCAAGGACCGCGAAGCGCTCATCACGCTGCTGATCGTCGACGCGTACGACGAACTCGCCGACGAGGTCGACGCGGTCCTCGCCGCCGCGTCGAGCCTGTCGCACCGTGAGCGGCTGGCGGCGGGCGTACTCGCGGCGCGGGCCTGGGCCGTTCGGGAGCCGTCCAGGTTCGCCATGCTCTACGGCACTCCGGTGCCCGGCTACGCGGCGCCCGGCGATCAGACCGTGGGGCCGGGTACGCGCCTTGCCCTCGCACTCGCCGGGGTGGTCGAGGGTGCCTGGCGGGCGGGCGAGTTGAGAACTGTGGAGGCTCCGGTCGATCCGGCCGTCCGCGCCGATATGGAGCGGTTGCGGGGGTTGTTCGGCTTCGAGATGCCGGTGGGCAATGTCTGCCGGGTCTACGGGCTGTGGTCCGCGGTCATCGGCGCCATCCTGTTCGACACCTTCGGCCATTACGCGGCGGATACGGTGACCGATCCCGAGAAGTTCCTCCGCGCCCACACCGACGGCCTCGCGGACACCGTCGGTCTCTGACGGCGGCCTCAACGGCCGGAGACGGTGAATGCCGCCGCCCGGGGGCGAATTCAGCCCCGGCTCAGCTGTCGTGACGAGGCGTCGCCGGGAAAGTCGCCGCCGCCGCCAGGGCCGTGAAGGCCCGGCGGGTGTGGGCGGACAGGGAGTCCGTGGGTGTGGACGCCCACGTCGTCAGGGCGCAGTGGAACGCGGCGACGACCATGTCGACCGCCAGCCGGGGGCGGAGATCCGCCGGGTCGGTACGGTCCCGGCCGGCGCCGACCTCGGGGCCATCAGCACCATCCCCGTGGCTGGCGGCAGCGCCCTGCGCGCGCTGGCGCGGATCGGGCCGCTCCTCGGCAAGCGGATCCTGGTCACCGCCGCGACGGGTGGCACCGGGCGGTACGCCGTACAGCTCGCCCGGCTCGGCGGCGCCCATGTCATCGCCTCCACCGGCGACCCGGACGCACACGGGGAGAGCCTGCGGGCGCTCGGCGCGCACGAGGTGGTCGCGGGGCCGGCCGGGCTCGGCGCGCCCGTCGACGGAGTGGTCGATCTTGTCGGCGGCGACCAACTCGTGTGCGCCTTCGAGCGGTTGACGGCCGGCGGGACCCTGGTCTCGGTCGGGCATGTCACGGCCGACCAGGGTGAGAACTTCCCGTACGGCGCGCTCTTCGGCCACGACGGACGGCACGACCGCTCACTCGTCACCTTCTTCCTGCTGGACTGCCCGGACCTCGGGCCGGACCTCGGTCTGCTCGCGGCCAAGGTCGCCGCCGGCGAACTCGACGCGCAGGTCTCCTGGCGCGGCGGCTGGGACAAGGCACCGGAGGCGGTCGGGGCCCTTCTCGATCGCCGCCTCCACGGGAAGGCCGTCCTCGACCTGCTCCGACCCTGATACGGCACCGGCCCCCGGGACAGGTCCCCGGGGGCCGGCGGTTCAATCAAGCGGTACCGAAGGTCAGTTGGCGTCGACCAGGTCGTGCGCCGGCACCTTCACCGTACGCGCGCCCGGCTTGCCGCCCAGGACGACCTTGCGCAGCGCGCTGTTGTTGTCGAGGCTCGTCTCCTTGAGACGGTTCTCGGGGTTGGCGAGCACCTGGATGTAGTAGGTGCCGTTCGGCAGGTTGGTGATGTCGAAGGACTGGCCCGGCAGGTCCTGCGTGTACGTGTCGCCGGAGCCGACGTCCAGCACCTCGCGGACGGAGATCGAGTTCTCCTGGCCGCACGCGGTGGACAGGTCGGTGTTGCCCGGGTGCCAGTTGGCGTTCTTCACCGTGTAGTCGACGGCGTCGGTGTTGGCCAGGCAGAACGCTTCCTTGCCGCTGCGCACCTGCTCGTTCTGGTCCGCCTTCAGCAGCCGGTAGCTGGCGAAGTCGGTGAAGTGCCAGTGCTCGTGGCCCGGCCGCGGGTCCCACTCCATGGTGCCGGTCGGGGTGTAGCCGACCTGCGTGCCGTCCGCGTCGTAGAAGTACTGGTAGGCGTCCATCAGCTCCTTGCCGGGGCTGCGGAAGCCGTCCACGACGAGCTGCGCGGGGCCCGCGTTCCAGACGTTGGCGCTGAAGGCGAGGTAGTCCTTGCCCTTGACGTCCTGGTCGCCGTCGCTGATCTGGATGCCGTAGGCCGGCAGCGAACGCAGGTCGGGCTTCGGCACGTCGGGGACCGACGCCTTGCCGGCGGGGCGCTTGGCGTTGGGCTTGACGGCGGGCGCCTGGCGGGAGCCGTCCGTGCGGCCGGGGCCGTCACCGACGGGCGCGACCGCGGTCTTGAGCGCGGCCTTCTTCAGCGCCCACGGCAGGGCCGGCGGGGCCGGGATGAGCGGGCCGTGGCCCACGTTGTACGAGGGGCCGGCGCCGCTCGTCGGGGCGGCGGGGGCCTCGGGGCGCATCGAACCGTGCCCGGCCATGCCCTTCATGGCCGCCATGTCGTGGCCGCTGTGGCCGGACATCGCCTTCTTGCCGCGCAGTCCGGCTCCCGACTCGTCCTCCCAACTGCGCTCGCGCACCGTCAGGTTGATCAGCTGCGGCTTGCTGGAGATGCCGAAGAGGTCGCGGTAGCGCTTGTTCACCGTCACCTTGGCGGTGTACTTGCCGGCGGCGAGGTCGACCGGTCCGGAGGAGTAGCCGGCGTACGTGTTGGACGCCCAGCCCTTCTCGACGCCCCACACCGAACCGAGGGTGAACGCGTTCTCCGGGCAGCTCTCCGGGTACTTCGACTTCGCGGGTCCGTCCGGGTCGATCCGGCCTGCCGCGTTGTTCGGGCAGTACTTCTCGGAGCGGTTGAGCACGACCTTGCGGTTCGTGTCGGTGATGGTGATCTGGGCGAAGTCCGGCAGCCCCGAGAAGTCCTTCACCAGGTCCGCGGGAAGCGCCTTGGTGGTGGTCTCGGTGCCGTTGTGGATGATCTGCTCGGCGACGACCGGGTCTTTGTACGACTTGCGGGTCACCTTGAGTTCGAACGGCCCGCCCTCGGCCGTGAGGTAGGTCCCGAGGTCGAGGTAGACGCCCGGGTCCTCCTTCCACGAGTCGAGTGTCAGCGAGTTGGTCGCGGCGATCAGGCTGAGCTTCGGCGTGGTCTGCGCCGAGTCGACCTCGGGCGCCGCGGCCACGACGCCGGCGGTAACGGCGAGCGCCGCGCCGGCGGCCAACGCCGAACGCCGGAGCCGGGCTTGGTGCGTTCTGGTCATCGTTCCTCGTTCTCCGAGTTTCCGAGCTTTCCGGATGCTTTCCGAATGCCTGCGTGGACGGTGGACGAACAGCCAACGCGACGTACGGACTCAGATCGCGGAACTGTCTTCCCCGTCCTTGAGAGGCGAGGGAAGGGGCCCGGGGTTGTCTGTGAACCGGGGAGACGTGGATCGTTGGCCGAAAGACGCTGTCAGGTGCCGCATCCGGCCTTCTTTGGGTCGTTTTCGATCGGCGTGCGTTCCGGCCGTGGTACTCCGAGGAAGTACGGCTCGGCGATTCGGGTGGTGCAGCGCCCGGTTCCGGTCGCGCCCGCTCCGGGTCGCGCCCGCTCCGTCGGCCCGGGTAGTGGTCAGTCCAGGTCGCGTTCGGGCGACGTCGCCCACCAGTGGACGAGCTGGTACACCGTCTCGTAGCCCAACTCGGTTCGCAGATTGGTCAGATGGACGTTGATGGTGCGCGAGCTGTAGCCGAGCGCCGTCGCGATCTGCTGCTGGTCCTGCCCCGAGACGAGCGCGCGCAGGATCGTGCGCTGGAGTTGCGTACTGACGGTCCGGCCCGCGGTGCCCTCCCGGGACCGCTCCGGGGCGCGCCACTCCTGCGCCAGAGTCCACTCCTGCTCGAAGGACTCGGCCAGATACGCGCACACCGCCGGGTCCCGGACCGTCCACGCGCCCGCGGAGTCCGGGCGCCCCTCCAGATGGTCGGAGAAGAAGGCGACCTTCCGGTCGAAGACGAGCACGCGCAGGAACGGCCTCGCCAGGGTGCGGAACAGCGCGCCCTTCGGCGCCATGACGGCCACCCGCTCCCGTACGTTGGGATTGGTGCGCGCGCTCACGTGATACAGCGTGCGCAGCGAGACGCCCCTGGTCAGCGCGGCGAGGTCGCGGTTGAACGCCTGCGTGAGGATGCGCCGCGTACGGAGTCCGGGCTGGGCCGCGAGCAGTTCGTGGGCCTCGTCGGCGGCCTCACCGATGTGGCGGTTGGCCGCTTCGACCCCCGCGATGTACCGGGATCCGGCCCGCAGCTCCTCCGCCACCGACGGCTGGTGCGACCGCAGTTCGTCGAGCAGCGCCGGGATCTCGTCCAGGCGCCGGGCGGTCCGCTCCAGCTCATCCCGCACGGACGCGCGCAGCCGGCGCTCCAGCCGGTCCAGGCTCACGGGGACGTAGCCGCCGATCGGTTCGGCCATGACGGCGCCGAGCGCGAGGAGGGACTCCACGCCCGGTACGTCCTCCGACACGGTCTCGCCCGCGATGAGGCGCGCGTAGAGTGCCCGTGCGTCGGGCGGCAGAATCGAGTCGACTTCGACCGGATTCGTTTTCTGTTTCTCGTCCCTTTTTGTCGCCTTCGGATTCGTCTCGGCCGTCATTGCCTTACGCCTTCAAATCCCGGAACTTCCGACGTCTGAGCAGCCGTATTTCTTGATCGGGGCCGCGGAACCAGACAGCCTAACTTCTCACCGGCCGCCTGCGTCTCGACGGGGCAGAACCAGCTGACATGCCCTCGGAGCGGCGACAGGCGAAAGGGCGCGCTCGGGCGAGAGGGAGACAATGAACGTTCGGCTTCTGGGCTTGATCGAACTGGCCGACCGCGGCCGCACACTTCCGCTGCCGTCCGCCCGTGCCCGCGCCCTTCTCGCCTCGCTGGCCTGGCAGCCGCGCACCGTGGTCACCGACGCCGTACTGATGGAACGCATCTGGGGGAGCGAACTCCCGGACAATCCGCGCGACTCGATCTACACGGCCGCGAAGCGGCTGCGCCGGGGCCTGGAGGTGGCGGGCCACACCCACCGGCTGGTGCGGCTGCGCGGCGGCTATCTGCTCGACGTGGATCCGGCCGAGGTCGACGTCCACCGCTTCCGGTCACAGGTCGCGCTGGCCCGGGACGCCGTACGCCGCGGCTATCTGTGCGAGGCGAACGACGCGTTCGGTACGGCGCTGAGCGGCTGGACGGGCACGGCGCTGGCCGATGTCGACAACTCCTGGGCGGCGCGGTGCCGCGAGACGCTGGGCCGCGAGCGGATGCTGGTCCAACTGGCCGGGATCGAGGTCAAGTTGGGGCTGGAGCGGCACAGCGAGGTGGCACCCGAGCTGTCGGAACTGGCCGCCGAACATCCCCTGGACGAAGGCGTCGCGGCGTTGCTGATGGTCGCGCTGCACCGCTGTGGTCTGCGGGCCGCGGCCCTGGCCGTGTACGCGGACACCCGTCGGCATCTCGTCCGTGAGCTGGGCGTCGAGCCGGGGGACGCGCTGCGGCGGGCGCACCAGGAACTGCTCGGGGAGAGCGGGCCCGTGGCTGTCGAGTGCGCGAGCACCACGGAGACGGCGTCGGCGCGGCTGCGTCTCGTCGGCTGATCCGGGCCGGCTGATCCGGGCCGGCTGATCCGGGCCGGGCGGTCCGGGCCGGGCGGTCCGGGCCGGGCGGTCCGGGCCGGGCGGTCCGGCGTCGTTGACCGGGGGCGGGTTTCGGGGACGTCGGCGCGGACTCGGACTCGGCTCGCATCCTGCCCCCTCTCCCTGACGTTCCAGGCCCACCCTCCGGCCGTACGGCGCGGAGCCCCGCGCACGCCGGCCGCCGGGGCCGGACAGCTCCCACGGCGGACGGCGTGAACTCCCCCGAGTAGGGGACTCTCCACACCTACGGCTCCGGGCCTGCCGGGCCGCCCCCGATCCCGCGGGAGGCGCCGCCGCACGGACCGGACACGTCACACCCTGCATCAGCCGTCGGTCCCGGCCCGGTCTCCGGCCGGTCGGCGGTCGGTCTCCGGCCGGTCGGCGGACGATCGACCGGGGCCGGGGCCGGGACGGGGCTTCTAGCGCAGCCGTGCCGTCAGGCTGCCGCCGTGCGCCTGACGGGTGTCGACGTCGAGACGGGTGCCGCCGAGCACCTTGCGGACGCGGACGCCGTCGTCGGACGCTACCGCCCGCAGCCAACGGCCGCGCAGGGTGACCGAGACCGTGCTCCGTTCCATCGTCGGGTCGGAGACCGCGATCGAGACCGTGCCGTCGCGTGATGTCCGCAGGAGCACCGACGCGGCGCCCTCGATCGACAGATGGCCCGCGCGGTGGGTGCCCGGCGTGAAGGTGTTCGCGGCGAGGAGGGACAGGCCGCGGTGCTCGACGGCCTGGACGCGCGTGGTGTTGGCGACGACGGACAGCGGTCCGCGACCGTGCCCGTCCTCTCGCCCGTGCCCGTCGGCGTACGCCTTCAACTGCCCTTCCGTGGCGTTCGGTACGAGCGCGTGGGCCGTCGACAGGCGCGGGGCGCCCGCCGGTTGGTCGACGGAGAGCGAGAACACCCGCTTGGTGACCAGGGTGTCGGGGTTGGACGTACGCACGAGGCGACGGCTCCTGGTGACGGTGTCCAGCGCGACTGTCGGAACGCTGTCGAGGCCACTGTCGCGTCCCCCGTCCCGGCCCCGGCCCCGCTCGCCGTCCAGAAAGAGGTACCCGACCGACACCCCCCTGCCCGCCGTCCGCGTACCGCAGCCAGGACACCGGGCCCGGCGCCGTACCACTGCCCGACCACGCCGCTCCGTCCCGGAGCCGCCCCGTCACCGTGACGGCGTCCGACGCGGCGGCGATCCTGCTGTCGAGCGTCGTCGTCACCGCGCGTCCCGCCGGGTCACCGACCCCGGCCGCCAGGACGACGATCTCCTCGTCGAACATGAACCACGACTTGGTGGCGGCGGCGTTCCGGTAGGCGACGAAGTCGTCGGGCAGCTCGCCGGCCTGCTTCGCGGCGTACGCGACGTCGTCGCCGAGCACGAGCCCGACCGCGCCGTACGTACCGAGACGGGCGCCGCCGGACAGGGTGTTGGTGCCGCGCGGGAAGTAGACGTAGGTGTTCTGCGACTCGGAGGACGAGGTGAAGCCGCGCTCCGGGTTGTCGTACCAGGCCGTGCCGTACAGCTCGGGGATCGTCCTGCGGGTCTCCACCGGCGCGGTGACACCGGCCAGTCGGTACGGCGACACCGTCGTGTAGTAGTCGACGCCGAAGGCGAGCGTCTGGTCCTGGCCGGCGAGGTACAGACAGTGCGCGCCGTCGCCCTGGAACCACGGCATCAGATTCTCGCCGCTCATGTACTCGTACTTGCTGATCCGGCCGGAGCTGCGGGCCAGGGCGAACGCGTAACCGGGCCGCCGGTGCACGGTCTTGTCCATCGCGTTGAACGCGGTGTGGCTCTCGGCGTCCCCGAGGTCCCGCGCCGGCACGGACGTGTCGGCGAGGATGTCGGCGTAGCGCGCGACGCTGACCGGTGAGACGAAGACGGCCGGGTCGAGCGCGGCCTTCGACGTCTGCCGTACGAACTTCACGTACCCCTTGAGCGCGTCGGCGTCGGTGCCGGTCGCGTGTCCCGAGAGGTCGACCACGGCCTCCACGACGACCGCGACGTCCGTGTACCCCGTCGCCGTCCGCGACACCCCGCGGCCCTTGACGACCTCCATCATCCAGCCCTCGAAGACGAGCGGCGCGAACCCGTCGGCCACCCAGCCCTGCACGACCGCCACCAGGTCGGCGGTGTCGATGTAGTCGGTGCCTTCGAGGATCTTGACGGTCTGCACGGCGCGGGTGAGCAGGACCTTGCCGTACGAGCCGGTGTACGCGACCGAGTCGTGCTGGATGAAGGAGCCGTCGGCGTAGAAGCCGTCGGTGACGCCGTGCTGCGGCTGGTACGGGTCGACCGTGGCGTACACGGTCAGCTGGTCGGCGACGGCCTTGGTGACGCGCGCGTCGTCGCCGGTGACGGCGCCCTGGAGGATTCGGTTGGTGGTGATGTCGGCGAGGTTGGCGCCGGTGTGGAAGCGGGAGTCGAGGTCGACGTCGCCGTCCTTGCCGTTGCGCAGATAGGCGTCCATCGAGGCGAGGTAGGTGGCGGCCAGATCGGGCCGGTACGCGGCGAGTTCGTCCTTCAGCAGGACGAGGGTCTTGCTGACGCTCGCGGAGATGCCGATCTCCCAGTTGAACCAGTTGCCGTAGTAGCCCTTCGACTGGTCGCCGTAGTACGTGTCGTGAAGCCGCGTCAGGCCGTCGACGACGCGCCGCTGGACGCTCACGTCGTCGCGGAGGTCCGAGGCGGCGGGGCCGGGGGCGCGGGTGGCGAGGGCGATCTCGTACAGGTACTGGTACGAGGTGTTGAGGTTCGCGTCGCTCGTGCCGAGGGGGAGGCCCTTGAAGAGTTCCCCGGGACCCGCGCCGTCCATCGCGGTGAGGCGGGTGCGGGCCGTCGAGGTGATGGCGGCGAGTTTGGCGGCGACCTCGGGGCGGGCGTTGGAGTCGGCGGTACCGGCGAAGATCGCGAGGGCGTTGGCGAGGATCGCGGCGTGGCCGGCGGGCGGGCCGGCCCCATCGGCGCCGCTTGAGCCCGGCGGCCGGACGTCGGCCTGAGCACGCAGTGGCGCGGCCATGGCGAGCAGGGCGGACGCGGGCAACATCGTCAGCAGGGTGCGGCGCGAGAGCTGCAAGGCGGTGCTCCAAACTCGGCAAACTCGGCCCGAAAGCGCTTGCCGCATCCAAACAACCGTGGTTGCGCCTGTCAACGAATCGGTGCCCGTGACGGGGAGGCCCCGCGTGGACGGTGGGGGCGGAAGTTCGTTACAACATCGCTATACACGTCATGTATACGCCGTGTGTAGAGTGTCCGCCATGTCAATCGGTCACACCCTCCTCGGGCTCCTCGAATCCGGCCCTCAGCACGGCTACAACCTCAAACGCGCCTTCGACGACTCCTTCGGCCACGACCGCCCGCTGCACTACGGGCAGGTCTACTCGACCATGTCCCGGCTGCTGAAGAACGGGCTTGTCGAGGTCGACGGCATAGAGGCCGGCGGAGGACCCGAGCGCAAGCGGTACGCGATCACCGAAGCCGGCATCACCGATGTCGAGCGCTGGCTCGCGCAGCCGGAGAAGCCGGAGCCGTATCTCCAGTCGACCCTCTATACGAAGGTCGTCATCTCGCTGCTCACCGGGCGCGGCGCCGCCGATCTGCTCGACACGCAGCGCGCCGAGCATCTGCGGCTGATGCGCGTCCTGACCGAGCGCAAGCGGCACGGCGATCTCTCCGACCAGCTGATCTGCGACCACGCGCTGTTCCATCTTGAGGCCGACCTGCGCTGGCTGGAACTGACCGCCGCCCGCCTGGACAAGCTCGCGGAGGAAGTACGCCGATGAGTGCCACGCCCCCCACCACCGCCCCCACGGCGCCCTCCACCACTCCCGCGGCCCCCGAAGGCTCGCTGCTCGTCGCGTACGACCTGCGCAAGTCGTACGGCGCCACCCCCGCCCTCGACGGCGCCTCGTTCTCGATCCACGCCGGCGAGATCGTCGCCGTCATGGGCCCCTCGGGATCCGGCAAGTCGACGCTGCTGCACTGCCTCGCCGGCATCGTGGCCGCCGACTCCGGGACCATCAGCTACCAGGGCCGCGATCTCACCGAACTGTCCGACAGGGCGCGCAGCGCGCTGCGCCGCACGGACTTCGGCTTCGTCTTCCAGTTCGGCCAGCTCGTGCCGGAGCTGACCTGTCTGGAGAACGTGGCGCTGCCGCTGCGCCTCAGCGGCACCCGCCGTAAGGAGGCCGAGCGGATCGCGCTGGAGTGGATGGAGCGCCTGGAGGTCACCGATGTACGGGCCCAGCGTCCCGGTGAGGTCTCCGGCGGTCAGGGGCAGCGCATCGCCGTCGCCCGCTCGCTCGTCACCTCACCCCGCCTGCTCTTCGCCGACGAGCCGACCGGCGCGCTCGACTCGCTCAACGGTGAGCGCGTGATGGAGCTGCTGACCGACGCGGCGCGGTCGGCGGGGACGGCCGTCGTCCTGGTGACGCACGAGGTGCGGGTGGCCGCGTACTCCGACCGCGAGGTCGTCGTACGGGACGGCAGGACGCGGGACATGGACGCCTACATCAGCGGCGCCGGTCCCAGCGGCGCCGGTCCCGGTCCCAGCGGCCGAAGCGGCGGCGGCCAAGCGGGCGGCGGCGTGGGGCACGCGGCATGACGCTCCTCGACCGGCAGGCGCCACCGCTCCCCCCGCTCCCGTCCCCCGCGACCGCCGTCGCCCCCACCGGTCTCCGCGCCTGGGCGCGGGACCTCGCCCTCGGCATGCGCTTCGCGGTCTCCGGCGGGCGCGAGGGCTGGGCCCGTACGGCGCTGACCGCGCTGGGCGTCGGCCTCGGCGTCGCGCTGCTCTTCGCCGCCGCCGCCGTACCGGGGATCCTCGACGCCCGCGAGGCCAGGAGTCAGGCGCTCGACATCCCGTCCGCCACCTCGCAGGCCGTCGGCGGGGGCAGCACCGACACCTTCATCTGGGCCGACGCGGGCACCGAATACCGCGGCGACCCGGTGAGCGGCCGGCTGCTGCGCCCGGAGGGCGCCGACGCCCCGCCGCCGCCGGGTGTCGCGAAGATCCCGGGCCCCGGCGAGATGGTCGTCTCACCCGCGCTGCGCGATCTGCTCGCGTCGTCCGAAGGCACGCTGCTGGCGCAGCGGCTGGACGACCGGATCGTCGGCACGATCGGGGAATCGGGTCTCGTCGACCCCGGCGATCTGCGCTACTACGCGGGCAGTTCGACGCTGAGCGTCGACGCCGCCGGTGTCCGGTCGTCCGGCTACGGCCACGAGGCGTCCGCCGCACCGTTCAATCCGCTGCTCGTGGTGCTCGTCATCCTGATGTGCGTCGTGCTGCTGGTGCCGGTGGGCATCTTCATCGCCACCGCCGTCCGCTTCGGCGGCGAGCGCAGGGACCGCAGACTGGCGGCGCTGCGGCTGGTGGGCGCCGACGTCAGGACGGTACGGCGGATCGCGGCGGGGGAGGCCCTGTTCGGGACGGTGGCCGGGCTGGCCGCCGGTGCCGCGCTCTTCCTGATCTCCCGTCAACTGGTGGGCCACATAAGGCTCTGGGGGTTCAGCGCCTTCCCGTCCGACGTGGTCCCGGAGCCCCGGCTGGCCCTGCTCATCGTGCTCGCCGTGCCGTTGGCGGCGGTCCTGGTCACCCAGGTCGCGCTGAGTTCGGTGGCCATCGAACCGCTCGGCGTCGTACGCGACACCGGTCTGCGCCGCCGCAGGCTCTGGTGGCGGCTGCTGCTGCCCGTCATCGGTATCGCCATCCTCGCGACGACCGGGCGTGTCGACGCGGCGACGACATCGGTCGGCCCGTTTCCCATCGCCGTCGGTGCCGCGTGTGTACTGATCGGACTCGCCGGGCTGCTGCCCTGGCTCGTCGAAGCGGTCGTCTCGCGGCTGCGCGGCGGACCGGTGCCCTGGCAACTGGCCACCCGAAGGCTTCAGTTGAGCAGCGGTACGGCGGCGCGGGCGGTGAGCGGCATCACTGTCGCGGTGGCCGGTGCCATCGCTCTCCAGATGATGTTCGGCGTCATGCAGAAGGATTTCCTCCAGCTCACGGGGCAGGACACGGACCGGGCGGACTTCTACGTCTCCGGCGAGTACGGCGACTCCGCGCTCGCGGAGCGGATGATCCAGGACTTCCGCGACACCAAGGGGGTCTCCAAGGTCATCGGCACCGTCGAGACCTATGTGGTCGCCACCGGCGCCCCCACGGACCAGGGCTGGCAGCCGACGACGAGCCTCACGGTGGGATCCTGCGCGACGCTGAAGGACATCGCCGAGCTGCCCTCCTGCCAGGACGGGGACACGTTCGTGGCGCACCTCGACTCCAGGGCGGCCAAGCGGGTCGGGGTGGCCGGGGTGGAGGAGCAGAACGCCCGTACGGACGAGGCCGCCACTCCCGGCAAGGAGATCGACCTGACCGGGGACTACGGGGAGGGCAGGGGCAAGCCCGTGCTGTGGACGCTGCCCAGGTCGGCCCGGACGGTGACCGCCTTCCCCGATCCGATGGGCGACGTGCACGACGGCATCCTCGTCACGCCGGGCGCTCTCGGCCCGCGCGGACTGCCCGGGGCCACGGCCACGGCCTCCGTCAAGGTCGACCGGGAGGTGCCGGACGCGGCCGAGTACGTACGCGGAACGGCGGCGGACATCGACCCCACGCTGCGGGTCCGCGCGCTTCAGAACCTTGAGCGGGACAAGCAGTACGCGAGCGTGCAGAGCGGCCTCCAGGTGGGCGGCACTCTCACGATGATGCTGATCGCCGCGAGCATGCTGGTCTCGCAGATCGAGCAACTGCGCGAGCGCAGGCGGCTGTTGTCCGTCCTGGTGGCCTTCGGTACGCGGCGCGCGACGCTGGCGTGGTCGGTGCTGTGGCAGACGGCGGTGCCGGTGGTGCTGGGCACGGGCCTCGCGATCGCCGGCGGGCTCGTCCTCGGCGAATTCATGCTGGGCATCATCGGGAAGTCGATCGGTGACTGGTGGGTCTTCGTCCCGTACGCGGTGGTCGGCGCGTCGGTGATCCTGCTGGTGACGCTGGCGAGCCTGCCACCGCTGTGGCGGATGATGCGGCCGGAGGGGCTGCGGACGGAGTAGGGCGGCGGGGTGGGGCGGGCCGGGTCGGACGGCGGCGTCGGCCGCATCACCCCGGCAGGTGATCCGGCGGGTAATTCGGTCGACGCGCCGCCGGCCGGTTCGGCAGGCTCCCGTCATGGAACCTCATGTCTGGCCCCTGTACGGCCTGCGGATCACCACGCCCCGCCTCGAACTCCGGCTCCCGGATCTGGACGAGCTGTCCGACCTGGCGGCGGTCGCCGCCGCCGGGGTGCACGACGAGGACACGATGCCCTTCTCCGTGGCGTGGACCGACGCGAGCCCCGAGGAACGGGGCCGGGCGACCTTCCAGCATGTGCTCGGCACCGTGGCGGCCTGGACCCCGGGGGCCTGGACGCTGAGCCTGGCCGTCCGCCGCGAGGGGGAGGTGGTCGGCCGCCAGGACCTGGGCGCGGACGACTTCGCGGTGACCCGCGAGGCACTCACCGGCTCGTGGCTGGGCCTGACGCACCAGGGGCGCGGCATCGGAACGGAGATGCGGGCGGCCGCGCTGCACCTGGCGTTCGAGGGGCTGGGCGCGCGGTATGTGACGTCGGCCGCGATGACCGACAACGCGCGGTCGCTGCGGGTCTCGGAGAAGCTCGGCTACCGCCCGGACGGGCTGACGGTGGTGTCGGTAGGGGGCGAGGCGCGCCCCCAGCAGCGGCTGCGCCTGGACCGCGCGGGGTGGGAGGCGCACCGTACCGTCCCGGTCGAACTGCACGGCCTGGAGCCGTCGTTGGCGCTCTTCGGTCTGTAACTGATGGGTGTGGCCGGGGACGTAGGCCCCCGGCCACAGCGGGATGGTGGATCAGTCCGCCGTCGGCAGGCCCGCCCGGATCTCGCGGGCCGCCGCGACCAGGTTCTCCAGCGACGTACGGACCTCCGGCCAGCCGCGCGTCTTGAGACCGCAGTCCGGGTTCACCCAGAGCCGTTCGGCCGGGATGGCCTCAAGTCCCTTGCGCAGCAGCGTCGTTGCCTCGGCCGTGCTCGGGACGCGCGGCGAGTGGATGTCGTACACGCCGGGTCCCGCCTCGCGTGGGTAGCCCTCGGCGGCGAGTTCGCCGGCCACCCGCATATGGGAGCGGGCCGCCTCCAGGCTGATGACGTCGGCGTCGAGATCGTCGATGGCCCGGACGATGTCGCCGAACTCCGCGTAGCACATATGGGTGTGGATCTGGGTGTCCGGTCGTACGCCGCCGGTGGCGAGGCGGAACGATTCGGTCGCCCACGCCAGATACGCGGCTCGTCCGTCGTTACGCAGCGGCAGCGTCTCGCGCAGGGCCGGTTCGTCGACCTGGATCACCGAAGTGCCCGCCGCCTCAAGGTCGTTGACCTCGTCGCGCAGCGCGAGGGCGACCTGCCGCGCGGTGTCGCCGAGCGGCTGGTCGTCCCGGACGAAGGACCAGGCGAGCATGGTGACGGGCCCGGTGAGCATGCCCTTGACCGGACGGGCGGTGTGCGACTGCGCGTACGACGTCCAGCGCACGGTCATCGGAGCAGGCCGCGAGATGTCACCGGCGAGGACCGGCGGGCGTACGTAACGGGTGCCGTACGACTGCACCCAGCCCTGCCGCGTGGCGGCGTAACCGGTCAGCTGCTCGGCGAAGTACTGGACCATGTCGTTGCGTTCCGGCTCGCCGTGCACCAGGACGTCGAGCCCCGCCTTCTCCTGGAAGGCGAGGACATCGCGGATCTCTTCCTTGATCCGCTCCTCGTATCCGGCGGTGTCGATCCGCCCGGCGCGCAGGTCGGCCCGCGCGGTGCGCAGGTCGGCGGTCTGCGGGAACGAGCCGATGGTGGTCGTCGGCAGCGGCGGCAGACCCAGGTGCGCCCGCTGGGCGGCGGTCCGTACCTCGTAGGGCTGCGAACGGCGGGCGTCCGCGCCGGTGACGGCCGCGGCGCGGGCGCGCACGGCCGGGTCGCGGGTGAGCGCCGAGCCCCCGCGGGAGGCCAGAGCGGCGCGGTTGGCGGCGAGTTCGGCGGTGATCGCGCCGGTGCCCTCGGTCAGGGCGCGGGTCAGGGTCGCGACCTCCGTGCTCTTCTGGCGGGCGAACGCCAGCCAGCCGGCGATCTCCGGGGCGATGTCGTGCTCGGCGGTCGCGTCGAGCGGGACGTGCAGCAGGGAGCAGGACGGCGCGACGTCGACGCGGTCGGCGAGGCCGAGGAGCGTGCCGAGCGTGGCGAGGGACTTCTCGAAGTCGTTGATCCAGATGTTGCGTCCGTCGACCACGCCCGCGACCAGCCGCTTGCCCGGCAGTCCGCCGGCGGACGCGAGGCTTTCGAGGTTGGCGGCGGCCGGACCGGTGAAGTCCAGCGCGAGCCCTTCGACGGGCGACTTGGCGAGCACCGGCAGGGCTTCGCCGAGCCGGTCGAAGTAGGAGGCGACGAGCAGCTTCGGCCGGTCGGTCGGACCGCCCAGGTCGTGGTAGGCGCGGGCGACGGCGGCCAGTTCGGCCGGGGTGCGGTCCGCCACGAGCGCGGGCTCGTCCAGCTGCACCCAGTCGGCCCCGGCCGCGCGCAGGTCGGCCAGGACCTCCGCGTACACGGGAAGGAGCCGGTCGAGCAGCGTCAGCGGCTCGAAGCCGTCGGGCACGCCGGGGGCGGGCTTGGCCAGCAGGAGGTAGGTGACGGGGCCGAGGAGCACGGGCCGGGCGGTGAGGCCGAGCGCGAGGGCTTCGGTCAGCTCGGCGACCTGCTTGGTGGAGTCGGCGCGGAAGCCGGTGCCGGGGCCGAGTTCGGGGACCAGGTAGTGGTAGTTCGTGTCGAACCACTTGGTCATCTCCAGCGGCGCCACGTCCTGCGTACCGCGCGCCATGGCGAAGTACCCGTCCAGCGCGTCGGTGTCGACCGCGGCGCGGTGCCGCCCGGGGATCGCGCCGACTATCACGCTGGTGTCCAGGACATGGTCGTAGTACGAGAAGTCGCCGGTCGGGATCTCGTGGACACCGTCGGCGGTGAGCTGCTCCCAGTTGGCCCGGCGCAGCCCGGCCGCCGTGTCGCGCAGGGTGCCGGCGCCGACGGCGCCCCGCCAGTAGCCCTCGACGGCCTTCTTCAGTTCGCGGTGCGCGCCCTGGCGCGGGTAGCCGTACACGGTGGCGCGTGCTGCCGCGGCTGCGGACTTGTCTGTCACGGAACTCTCCTTCGCGAGTTGTCCTGCGATCCCGGGACGGATCGAGGACACGAAGGGGTACGGAATCGGACGGGCTCCTCGGTACGCGTGTCTACGCGTCCGCGTGTGTTCGTGTGTGCACGTCTGTGAATGTGCGTGCACGCGCCAGCACGGCTGCCCGACCGATATGTACGCCGACCCGCCCACGAGGTCACCGGGATGTCCGTACGCGATCGGTCGCGTACGGGCAGCGGGCAGGTCTTCGGACTCACGGGCACACCCGCCGGGTGCGGACACCCGGTGGACACCTACTGACCGTCGCTTCCCAGGCCCGGCTCGGGCCCAGTGCTGATGACGGCGGTCGTTCCCACTCACCGCTGCGGGGCAGTCCCGGATTCCCACCGGGTTCCCTCTTACGACGCTCCCGCCCTGCGGACGGGAACGAACCAGCTGCACCGCCCAGCCTAGCCGTTGTCCATCCGCTCCCTCGAAGCCTTACCAAATATTCATGAACGGGCTAATCCACCTGCTTCCGGGTCGAGTTCGTACAACGCGGCAGGCCGATACCTCCTTGACACGCCTATTGGTCTAAGCCAACATCCGATTGGCCTGTACCAAGTTCAAAGGGCGGTTCGCTGAGCCGGCCGAGCGACGCGCCTTCGGAGGATCCGCATGGAGTCGAGCAGCCGACCCAGCAGCCGTCACCAGCAACTGACGCGTCTCGCGGAGACCGTGCTCCAGCCCGGGTTCGTGGGCACGACCGTCCCCGACTGGGTCCGCCGCAGAATCGCGGGCGGTCTCACCTCCGTCGTCCTGTTCGGCCGGAACATCGTCGACCCCGAACAGGTCGCGCGCCTCACCGCCGAGCTACGCGCGGAGAACCGCGACCTCATCATCGCCATCGACGAGGAGGCCGGCGACGTCACCCGGCTCGAAGCCTGGACCGGCGCCTCCCGGCCGGGCAATCTCGCGCTCGGCGCCGTGGACGACGTGGATCTGACCGAGTCCGTCGCCCGCGACATCGGGCGCGAACTCCACGCCGCCGGTATCTCCCTCAACTACGCGCCCAGCGCCGACGTCAACTCCAACCCCCTCAACCCGGTCATCGGCGCCCGCTCCTTCGGCGCCCGTACGGACGTCGTCTCCCGGCACACCGCCGCCTGGGTCCGCGGACTACAGTCGGCCGGTGTCGCCGCCTGCGCCAAGCACTTCCCCGGCCACGGCGACACCTCCGTCGACTCCCACCACGGGCTTCCGCGGGTGACGGCGAGCGCCGAGGAGATCGCCGCCACCGCGCTGCCGCCGTTCGTCGCCGCGATGGAGGCGGGCGTGCGCGTGGTGATGACCGCGCACCTGCTCGCGCCCGCGTACGACGCCGAGCTGCCCGCCACCCTGAGCCCCCGCATCCTCGTCGACCTGCTCCGCGGCGAGCTGGGTTTCGACGGACTGGTGGTGACGGACGGCATCGAGATGCGCGCGGTCACCGCCCGCTACGGCATCGACGGGGCCACCGTACGGGCGGTCACGGGCGGGGCGGACGCCGTGTGCGTCGGCGGCGAGCACGCCGGTGAGGCGACCTTCGACCAGCTCACCGACGCCCTGGTCCAAGCCGTGCTCGACGGCACGCTCCCGGAGGCGCGGATCAACGAAGCGGCGGCGCGGGTCGCCGAGTTCGCCGCCTGGTCGGGCAGCCGTACGCGGGCCGTGGCCACCGACGACGCCGCGTCCGACATCGGCCTCGTCGCCGCCCGGCGCGCGCTGCGGGTGTCGACCGAGCAGGGCCGGGACTCAGTGCTGCCGCTCGTCGGCGCGCCGCACGTGGTGGAGCTGTCGCCGACGATGAATCTGGCCGTCGACGGGCAGACCCCCTGGGGCGTGGCGGCTCCGCTGAGCGATCTGCTGCCCGGCACCACATCCGTACGGCTGACGGAGGCCGATCTGATGGGGGCCGGTGACCTGACGGAGCCGGGCGACATGGCGGCGGCCGCTGATCTGCTGGACCGCAAGGTGCTCGATCCGGCGGCCGAGCGTTCGCTGGTCGTCGTGGTGCGCGACGCGGCGCGGCACGGCTGGATGTCGGCGGCGATGGCGCGGCTCCTGGGGAGCCGGCCCGACGCGGTGGTCGTGGAGATGGGCGTACCGAACGGCGCGGCGCCCGGCGCCGTGCACCTGGTCACCCATGGCGCGACCCGGGTCTCGGGAGTGGCGGCGGCGGAGTTCCTGGCGGGCCGCCGCTGATTCCGATGCCCACCGCCGAGCGTAAATCCCCAGGGTGTGTTCCGAAAGTCCCGTCCGGCTCACGACGCCGGGCACGGCATCTCGCTGCGTTGTCCTCAGTCGCCCGAGTGCGCCCGGTCCATCCACCACGCCGATCCTCCGCCTTGCGATCGTGGGCACCGCCCGCGGCGAGCACCGCCCGCAGGGCCCCGCCCTGCGGGCGGACGACGCCACTCGCCGGCACGCCCTACTTGGCGTCCGAATAGCGCTCCACCGTCGCCGTCGTGAAAGGAAATCGCACCGGCGTCTCCCCGAAGGCGATCCGGCCCGCCAGCTCACCGGCCTCGCGGATCGCCACCGCCACGTCCGCCGCCTCCTCCCACGGGCAGTGCACGATCACCTCGTCGTGCTGGAAGAAGACCAGCTCCGCCCGCATACCGGCGGTCGCGCTCCGCAGCGCCGCCAGCATCAGCAGCGCCCAGTCGGCCGCGCTGCCCTGCACCACGAAGTTCCGCGTGAAGCGCCCCCGCGCGCGGGCGTTCGTCGACGCGTACCCCGGCGTGAACTCGCCGTCACCGGACGGCACTTCGTCGGACTCCTGCGGGATCCCCGCCTCGCCGCCGTCCTCCGAACCGGCCGCCGGCGGACTCGTCCGGCCCAGCCACGTCCGTACGAGTCTGCCCTCCTCGCCCGCCCGCGCCGCGTCGTCGACATACTCGACGGCCCGGGGGAACCGTCTTCGCAGAGCCGCCAGATTCTTCAGGCCGTCGCCCGACGTCTGGCCGTAGACCGCGCCCAGCAGGGCGAGCTTCGCCTGCGCGCGATCGCCGGAGAACGCGCGGTCCGACAGCACCTTGTACAGATCGTCGTCGTGCCCGGCGACCTCCATCAGCCCCCGGTCGCGGGAGATCGCCGCCAGCACCCGTGGCTCCATCTGGTCGGCGTCCGCCACCACCAGCCGCCACCCCTGGTCGGCGACGACCGCTCCACGTATGACCCGCGGGATCTGCAACGCGCCGCCGCCGTTGGTCGTCCAGCGGCCGGAGACCGTACCGCCCGGGAGATACTCCGGCCGGAAACGGCCGTCCCGCACCCAGTCCTGGAGCCAGCTCCAGCCGTGCGCCGTCCAGATGCGGTACAGCTTCTTGTACTCGATCAGCGGAGCCACCGCCGGATGGTCGATCTCCTCCAGCTCCCACCGCCGCGTCGACCTCACCTTGAACCCGGCCCGCGTGAACGCCTTCACCACGTCGGCCGGCAGATCGGGCCGTACGCGCCGCCCGAACGCCTCCGAGACCTGATCGGCCAGCTCGGCCAGCCGCCGGGGTTCACCTCCGCCCGCGTACCGCTCACCCAGCAGCTCGTCCAGCAGGGCGCGGTGCACATCCGCCCGCCACGGCAGCCCCGCGCCGTGCATCTCGGCGGCCACCAGCATCCCGGCCGACTCCGAGGCCGTCAGCAGCCGCATCCGGTCCGGATGCTCCGCCGCCCCGTGCCTCCGCTGCTGCTCCGCGTAGACCTCCAGAAGCGCCTCGAACGGCACGTCCGCCCCCGCCTGCGGCTCGAAGAGCGAGGACTGCGAACCCGGTTCGGCGGCTCGCTGCGGCGGATCCGGCGGTACGGGCCCGTGCCGCAGCCGCGCCCAGGCCGCCGCCGCCGACCGGGGTTCACCGAGCCGCCCCTCGTGGCCGAGCAGCAGCAGCTCCGCCGCCTCGATGTCGTAACACCGCTCCACCCGGACCCCGGCGGCCAGCAGCCGGGGCACCAGCTCCGCGCTGCACCGCCACACCCACCGCGTCACCTCCGGCAGCCGTGCCCGGACCGCCTCGACGAGATCGGGCGCGCGCAGCACGGGACCGGCGGGGCGCGCGTCCGCGCCCAGCGGCGCGAGCCACGCGCCGCCGCCCTCCGCCGGGGCCAGTGCCCACCGTCCGATCATGCGTCCGAGTCTCCCAGCCGGGTCTGACAACGGGCCGGTGCGGAACTGACCCGGGCGGAACATTCGAGAGGCGGACAGGGCTCCAGGCAGAGACCATCGAAATGACTCATACGGCATGAAACTTTACGAATCGCATCGGTATTGCCCAGGAGGCGGCGAGGAGCGCCCCGCGACGCCGATGGGTTCGTACTTACGGAGGCTGACATGCAGGCGATCGTTTTCAACGAGTTCGGCGGTCCTGAGGTGCTTCAGCTCACGGACATCGGGCAACCGCAACCAGGACCCGGCCAGATCCGCGCGTCCGTACGGGCGGCGGCGGTCAACCCGGCCGATGTGAAGATCCGTAAGGGCTGGATGGCGGACGTCGTCCCGACGACGTTTCCCGAGGTCCCCGGCCGCGAGTTCTCGGGAGTCGTGGACGCGGTCGGCGACGGCGTCATCGGACTCTCCGTGGGAGACGAGGTCCTCGGCTGGTCCGTGGGCGGTGCGTACGCGCAGTACACGCTGGCCGGCGTCGTCGTACCCAAGCCGGCCGGACTGAGCTGGGACGTGGCGGCCGCCATCCCCGTCGCCGGCGAGACCGCCCGGCGGGTGCTCGACGACCTCGCCGTCAAGGAGGGCGAGACTCTTCTCGTACACGGCGCGGCCGGATCGGTCGGATCCATGGCGGTCCAGCTCGCCCTGGCGCGCGGCGCGACGGTCATCGGCACCGCCTCACCCACGAACCACGACTACCTCCGGCTGCTCGGCGCCACCCCGGTGACGTACGGCGACGGCCTTGTCGAGCGCGTGCGCACCGCCGCGCCCCAGGGTGTGGACGCCGTCTTCGACACGGCCGGCAAGGGCGTGCTGCCGGACTCGATCACCCTGCGCGGCGGCACGACCGACCGCATCATCACGATCGCCGACCCGACGGCCGCCGAGCACGGGGTGGCCTTCTCCGCGGGCGGCTCGACCCCGGAGGAGAGCCGTGCCGGCCTCGCCGAGCAGGCCCGGATGGCGACGGACGGCACGCTGCGCGTCCTGGTGGCGCAGACGTACCCACTGGCCGACGCGGCCCAGGCGCAGTCGGCGAGCGATTCGGGCCACACGCGCGGCAAGCTGATCATCAAGCCGTGAGCTGAGGGGCCCCTCAGGGGGAGCGGGGACTCCGGTCCCGCTGTCGTTGATCTGTCAGCCGCCCGTCGTCCGCCGCCCCCGCCGCCGCGAGCCTTGAAGCCGGGGGGGCGAGCGTGGGGCGCCGCGCGTGGGCGCGCCGCCCGGTTCGTCTCCCGGTCACGGTGCCGGTCTCCGGTAGAGGTCCCCCCCGCCTACTCCAGCTCGCGAATCACCCGCGCCGGATTGCCGACCGCCAGGACCCCGGCCGGCAGGTCCTTCGTGACCACGGATCCCGCGCCGACCACCGTGTTCTCGCCGATCGTCACGCCGGGACAGACGATCACGCCGCCGCCGAGCCAGACGTTGTCGCCGATGGTCACGGGCGACGCCCGCTCCCACCCCGCCCTGCGGCGCTCGGTGTCGAGTTCGTGGGTCGGTGTGAGCAGTTGGACGTTCGGGCCGATCTGGACGTCGGAGCCGACGGTGATCGGCGCGGGATCGAGGAAGACCGCGCCGAAGTTGATGAACGTACGGGCCCCGATGCTGATGTACGTGCCGAAGTCGCAGTTGAACGGGGGCCGGATCCGTACGCCCTCACCCACCGAACCCAGCAACTCGTCCAGTATCCGCTCGCGCCCCTCCGCGTCGGGCAGCCCGCGCCCGTCCGTCCCGTTGTACGCGGAGCACAGGTCCGCCCGCCGCCGGGACTCCGCCGCCAGCTCCTCGTCGTCCGGCAGATACCACTCGCCCGCCAGCATCAGTTTCTTGTTCCCGCCCATGCGCGTCCGTGTCCTCTCGTCGCGAGTTCCCCCACGGTAGGTCGGCGCGCCGGATCGTGTACCGGTACCTCCCTTACCTGTGGACAGACGGGCGATCGCGCAGGTAGTGCAGTAGTTCGATATGCACAGCCTGTGGATAAGTCGTCTTCTGGGACCATGGACGGCGGCCCGTCTCCACGACGGCGAGGGGCCTGCCGATCAAGGGACAAGGAGAGACGGCCCCATGCGAGGTCCAGGTACGCCGGGCGAGTCAGGTGCGGTCGACGGCGCGTTCGCCGCCGCGCTCTACGCCGACCCGGAGGCGGACGGCGGCCGGGGCCTGGACACCGGCGCCTCGCTGCTCGCCGCCGATCCGGCGGCCGATGCCGAACTGCGACGACGGGGCGAGCGGTTCCTGCGCCTGGCCTGGGAGCGCGGCTGGCAGCCCGCCGGACGTCGTACGGCTCGTGCGCCGCGACCTCGACGAGACGCATGTGCGTCTCGTCGCCGAGCTGATCGCCACGGAGGCGGTCCGGTACGAACGGGTCGCCCCGCGCTGGCACGCTCAGCTCACGGAGATCGCGTTGGACCTGGAAGCCGAGCGCAAGGCCGGGACCGCGCCCCGGTCCGCCGACCGCTTCTCGTACGCGACCACCGCCCTGGAGCTGTACCGGCTGCTCCTCGGGCTCCCGGCGATCGAGGCCGTGGGGCCGGTCCCGGGCACGCCCGTCCACCTCCCGGTGGCCGACGGCGAACCGCGCATGCTCACCCGGATCCGCGCCCTGCTCGCCAAGGCGGAGGGCACCGACTTCCCCGAGGAGGCCGAGGCCCTGAGTGCCAAGGCGCAGGAGCTGATGGCCCGGCACAGCATCGACGAGGCGCTGCTCTCCGACCGCGCGCACCGCGGCGACGTGCCGGCCGCCTGCCGGATCGGGGTGGACGCGCCGTACGAGACGGCGAAGGCGATCCTGCTCGACGCCGTGGCGTCCGCCAACCGCTGCCGTTCGGTATGGAACAGCGCTTTCGGCTTCTCCACCGTGGTCGGTTTTGAGCCGGATTTGGAAGTGGTCGAGCTGTTGCACACGTCGCTGCTCGTGCAGGGCACGGCGGCGATGACCCGTGCGGAGGCTGCTCAGCGCGCGTCGGGCCGCAGGCGGACGAAGACCTTCCGGCAGTCGTTCCTCATGGCGTACGCCCACCGGATCGGCGAACGGCTCGCGGCGACCGCGGAGCAGGTCACGGCAGACGCCGCAGGCGCCGAAACCGCCGGTACGGGCACCGGTGGCCGCGCTCTGACCTCCGGCGGGGGAGGGCGGTTGCTGCCCGTCCTGGCGGCACGGGAGGTGGCGGTCGCCGACCGCGCGGAGCGGATGTTCCCCGAAACCGTGCGGACGAGGGTGCGCGGTGTGACCGACGGCGAAGGGTGGGCGCACGGCACGGCGGCGGCGGACCGGGCCCAGGTGACAGGCTCCGGCCGGATGTGACCTCCTCATAATGAGGGCGCCGGGTTCAGCTGACCCAACGCCCTCAAGAGGAGAAAGCGGTATCCGTCACGGCACCGGAATATCGGTCGGCAGCCCTTCGGGCAGTTCGCCCGGCTCCGTCTTGGCGAGGCTGTCCTTCGCGCCGCCCTCCCACGAAAGCACCAGGTTCTTCCCGTCGTTGGAGTCGATCGACCCCATCGTGCGTTCGGTGTTCCCGTCGGCACACTTCAGCGAGAGCATCGGCTCGCCGCCCATGTCCTGGACGTCGCCCTGGCAGATGTGCTCGCCGGCGATGAGAGCCGCCTGGCCTTCCTTGACGGACAGCGCGACGGCCTTGCCCTCCGTCATTCCGGCCCAGGTGCCTTCGAGGCCGTCGGCGGTGCCGCCGGTGGCCGGGGTGGATTCGTCGGCACTGGCGGCCGGCTCGCTCGTGGCCGGCGCGCTGGAGCCCTTGGCCTTGGCGGCGCCGTCACCGCTGTCGCTGTCGCCACAGCCGGTGAGAGTGAGCGCGACCACGAGTCCCGCCGCCGCGACGCTGGATCGTACGATCTTGTGCACGTGCAAGTCCCCCTTCAGTTCTCACGACCGCGCCAAGCTACCAGGACGGCATCAAGACAGATCTGGGCCGACGAGTTCCGGACGAGTCCGGGAAACGGCGGCACCGAAAGGGCTTTCCGCTCGTCTCAATGAATGAGGCAAAAGCTCGTGAGTCTGTAGTCAAGGGAACACCCCGCGTGCACGTGCATCTGCTCATGCATTGGCATGTGAACACAGCTATGATCCGAGCTAGTTGACACCTGCACCATGCAACTCGGGGAGCGTCCTGTGCACCACGCGTACAACGGCATGGCGGCCACCGAGCTTCACGGAGTCGTCTGGCAGAAGAGCAGGCACAGCAATTCGCAGGGCTCCTGCGTGGAGTTCGCCAAACTGCCCGGCGGGTCGGTGGCGGTCCGGAATTCACGCCACCCGGAAGGACCCGCCCTCGTGTACACCCGGGCCGAGATCGTGGCCATGCTGGCGGGTGTGAAGGACGGGGAATTCGATCATCTGACGGCCTGAGACCGAGCTCTCAAGCCATTCGCAGTCGGCCGACCCGTCGTCAACCGCTCGCCGTCAAGTGCCCGCTGTCAACCGCTCGCCGTCAACCGCTCGTGCTCCGCCGCCCGTCCTCATTCGGTCGGCAGCCGGAACAGCGCCCAGACCACCTTGCCGTGCAGTGAGCCGGCGAGCGGATGCCACCCCCACGTATCGCTGAACGACTCCACCAGGAACAGCCCTCTGCCGGACTCCGCGGCGAAGTCCTCGCCCGACTCGCGCGCGGTGGGACCCGCGTAGCTGGGATCGCGCACCGCGCACACCAACCGCGTCGTCCAGCGCATCAGATGCAGCCGTACGGGCGGTTCCTGAGCCTCGCGCGGCGTGTCCGAGGGGAGGGCGTGCCGCAGTGCGTTGGTGACGAGTTCGGATACGACCAGCGCGACATCGTCGAAACGGTCGTCGAGTTCCCACTGGCAGAGTGTCGTCCGGGTGAACTGCCGTGCCCCGCGCACCGCTTCGTAGCGGGCCGGGAGCGCGCACGACGCCGAGCTGGAGACGGCTGCGGGATCGATCGGCGGAAGCCCCTGCCTTAACGGCTCGAGCACGGTCGATCCATTCGTCCCCATGCGAGGCACTCCCCGGGATTCGCGGCCGTAGCGATACTGCGGTGGTACAGCGTCACAACACGTCAAACACGAACGAGCACGCAGGTGCGGCGAGGACCATGGTTCCCAATGCGTAGAGCAGATGCAAGGGCAGATGCACGTGCACGCGCCCGACTTGGCCCAGGATGTGGTGTTCCGGTTTATTTCTTCTGTCGACCACTTTGGCCCTCTTCTCAAAGGCTTCTCATTTCTGTAATCGAATGAGTACGGGGTGATGCGTTTGATGGCACAATCCGGCTCTCAGGGTTCGGGGGTGCTCCGGGGTTGTCGTGGGAGAAATAGTGGGAGATGGACCGTATGGGGAGGGTTGGAGACGTGACCGCAGTCGAACCGGGCGGATCCGTGGTGCGGCGCATACTGCTGGGCTCGCAGCTGAGGCGGCTGCGTGAGTCGCGCGGCATCACTCGTGAAGCGGCCGGTTACTCGATCCGCGCGTCGGAGTCCAAGATCAGCCGTATGGAGTTGGGGCGGGTGAGTTTCAAGTCCAGGGACATCGAGGACCTGTTGACGCTCTACGGAGTCGCCGACGAGATGGAGCGCGGGTCCCTGATCGGTCTCGCCCGTGAGGCCAACGTCGCCGGCTGGTGGCAGAGCTTCGGCGACGTGCTGCCCGGCTGGTTCCAGACATACATCGGACTCGAAGGCGCCGCCTCGCTGATCCGTATCTACGAAGTCCAGTTCGTGCACGGCCTGCTGCAGACCGAGGCGTACGCGCACGCCGTCGTCAAGCGCGGCATGCCGAACGCACCCCAGGCAGAGATCGACCGCCGCGTCGCGCTGCGCCAGGAGCGCCAGAAGGTGCTCGTCTCCGAGCGCGCCCCGCGCTTCCACGCGGTGCTGGACGAGGCCGCGCTGCGCCGCCCGTACGGCGACCGGTCGGTGATGCGCGGTCAGTTGGCCCATCTCATCGAGATCTCCGAGCATCCGACGGTCACGCTCCAGGTGATGCCCTTCAGCTTCGGCGGGCACGCGGGCGAGAGCGGTGCCTTCACGATGTTGCGCTTCCCCGAGTCCGACCTCTCCGATCTCGTCTACCTGGAGCAGCTCACCAGCGCGCTGTACCTCGACAAGCAGGAGGAAGTCACCCAGTACGAACGGGTGATGACGCGGCTGCACGAGGACAGCCTCGGACCGGCCGAGAGCCGTGACCTGCTGAGAGGTCTGCTGCAACTCTCCTGAACAATCCGCGATCGACCGAAGTCGACCGCGAATGACCGTGAATGACTAAGAATGGCCGCGATCGACCGAAGTCGAGGGTCCATACGGTTATCGGCGCCTATCGGCATCGGGCGTTCTTGAAGGGCCTTCACTCTGATGCCGCGTAAGTATGATGACGTGACATCAGTTTTCCGGTTCTGAGGTTAGGGATCATATGTCCTTCTTCGCCGAACTCGACCAGCAGTTCATCGACGGCGAGTGGCGGCCCGGCAGTGGCTCGTGGGACATCATCGATTTCAATCCCTACAACGGCGAGAAGCTGGCATCCATCGCGGTGGCGACGGCCGACGAGGTGGACCAGGCGTACCGGGCCGCCGAGCGCGCACAGGTCGTCTGGGCCGAGACCAACCCCTACGCCAGGCGGCGTGTCTTCGAGAGCGTCCTGCGCATCGTCGAGGACCGCGAGGAGGAGATCACCGAGGCGATCATCGCCGAGCTCGGTGGCACGCGCCTCAAGGCCGCGTTCGAGCTGCGTCTCGCCAAGGAACTCCTGCGCGAGGCCGTACAGCTCACGCTGCGCCCCGAAGGCCGGATACTTCCCTCCCCGGTGGACGGCACGGAGAACCGGGTCCAGCGCGCGCCCGTCGGCGTGATCGGTGTCATCAGCCCCTTCAACTTCCCTTTCCTGCTGTCGCTCAAATCGGTCGCCCCGGCGCTGGCGCTCGGCAACGCCGTCGTACTGAAGCCCCACCAGAACGCGCCGATCTGCGGCGGTTCCCTGGTGGCGAAGGTGTTCGAGGACGCGGGCCTGCCGGCCGGGCTGCTGAACGTCGTCATCACCGACATCGCCGAGATCGACGACGCGCTGATCGAGCACCCGATACCGAAGGTCATCTCCTTCACCGGTTCCGACCGGGTCGGGCGGCACGTCGCCGTCGTCTGCGCGAAGAACTTCAAGCGCTCCGTGCTCGATCTCGGCGGGAACAGCGCGCTGATCGTGCTCGCGGACGCCGATGTCGACCACGCGGTCCACGCGGCGGTCTTCAGCCGGTACGCGTACCAGGGCCCCGTCTGCATGGCGGCGAACCGCATCCTGCTCGACCGTACGATCGAGAAGGAGTTCACCGAGAAGTTCGTCGCCAAGGTCAGGACGCTGACCGTCGGCGACCCGTCCGACCCGGAGACGGTCATCGGCCCGCTCATCAGCTCGCAGCAGGCCGACGCCGTCGCGGCGCAGGTCGAGGAGACCGTGGAGGCGGGCGCGACCGCGCTGGTGCGCGGCAGGGTCGACGGCAATCTCGTCTCGCCGACCGTGCTGACCGGTATCGCAGCCGACTCGCCCCTCCTGGCCCAGGAGATACTCGGCCCGGTCGCGATCCTGCTGCCGTTCGACAGCGTGGACGAGGCGGTCAGGATCGCCAACGACACGCGGTGCGGGCTGAGCGGCTCCATCCACACCGGCGATGTCGAGCGGGGCGTGCGCGTCGCGCGACGGATCAACACCGGCATGATCCACATCAACGACGGCACGGGCCACGACGAGCCGATCGTCCCGTTCGGCGGCGAGAAGCACTCCGGGGCGGAGTGGCTGAACGCGGAGTCGATGGTCGACGCCTTCACCACCCAGAAGTGGATCTCCGTTCAGTACGGGCGCTCAGCCTTCCCGTTCTGAGACCGGGGCGCCGCCGCGGCTTGGGCTACGGCTCCTGGCGCTGTAGCGACTCCAGCAGCTCCGCGGCCCGTTTCATGTCGTCACTCACCTCCGTGCGCTGCTCCTCCGTCAGTTCGACGGCAGCGGCCCGGCCGAGGAAACTGTCGGCCTCCTCGATGTCGTTCAGACGCTCCGCGACGTCGCCGCGCAGGACGAGCAGCCGGTAGAGCTGTACGGGGGTCGGCGGCGCGCTGTCAGCCGCCTCTGCCTCGTTGAGGGCATGGTCGAGGACCTTCACGGCGGCCCCCAGGTCCTCCTTCGAGTCGGCGAAGGCCAGTGCCAGGTGGAGGGCGCGCGCGTACGGCTCCTTGGGAGGGGGCTGGTGGTGCCCGTCGCTTTCGGGGTCGTTCGGCTGCCCGATCCGGATGCTGTTGCCGGCCGGGTCGGTCATGAGGAACTGGCGCACGCCGTACGACATGTCCTTGACCGGACCGATCCGGGGCAGCCCACGGGTCGGGATCCTCCCGTACGCCGCCTTGAGCCCGGCACGGAAGGCGCTGTGCATCCCCTCGACGTCGTCGGTCAGTACGTAGCAGCCGCTGATCGACTCGGTGGGCTCGTACTTCCTCATCCCGAAGAACTGCAGTTCCACGTCGCCGCGCTCGACGACCACGTACGCGTAGGGGCTCTTCTGTATGAAGGTGATCTCGAAGCCGAGTGCTGTGTAGAAGTCGACTACCGGTTGGATGGTCTGACACGGGAGGAGCGGGATGGTCTTCTCTGTCATGTCGAGTAGTCTAGTCAAAGTTGAATAGAAGGGTATGGCGATGTCAGCGATCCGGCTGCTGGTGCTCGGGGCGGTGCGCCAGCACGGCCGCGCGCACGGCTATCAGGTCCGCAACGACCTGGAGTTCTGGGGCGCGCACGAGTGGTCGAATGCCAAGCCCGGCTCGATCTATCACGCGCTGAAGCAGATGGCGAAGCAGGGCGAGCTGCTCGCGCACGAGGTCGCGCCGAGCACGGCCGGCGGCCCGCCGCGCACCGAGTACGAGCTGACGGAGGCCGGGACCGCGGAGTACTTCCGGCTTCTGCGGGAGTCGTTGGTCGCCTACGACCAGAAGATGGACGTGCTGTCGGCCGGTGTCGGCTTCATTGTCGACCTGCCGCGCGCCGAGGCGGTCGAGCTGCTGAAGGAGCGGGTGCGGGCCATCGAGGACTGGCGGGCGTCCGTGACCGAGCACTACGTGCCCGAGGACGGCCCGGAACAGCTCGGGCACATCGGCGAGATCATGAACCTCTGGATCAGCCAGGCCGACTCCGGGGTCGAGTGGACGCGCGGGTTCATCAAGCGCATCGAGGGCGGCGCGCATGTCTTCTCCGGCGAGGGTGACCCCTTCGTCGGAGTGCTCGCCGAAGGTGAGGAGAACCCGTACGCGACGGGCGTCCCCGCCGAGGGTGACGACGACTGACGGTGGCCGGCGCCGCACCCCAGCGCCTCTAATCAAGTTTGACTAATCCGCCCTTCGTGCTTTACCTTTCGCAGTGTAGTCAAGTTTGACTACGAGGCGAAGGGGCTGGAGGCGAAGGCATTGACTGACGCGACGGACGCGATAGTCATGGAAGGCGTACGCAAGCGGTACGGGGAGAAGTCCGCGCTCGACGGGCTCGATCTCGTGGTGGCGCGCGGCACCGTGCACGGGATGCTCGGGCCGAACGGCGCGGGCAAGACGACGGCCGTACGGGTGCTGGCCACGCTTCTGCGGCACGACGAGGGCGTCGTACGGGTCGCGGGCCACGACCTCCGTACGGAGGCGCAGGAGGTACGCCGGCGGATCGGGCTGCTCGGACAGCACGCGGCGGTGGACGAGGAACTGAGCGGGCGGCAGAACCTCGACATGTTCGGGCGGCTCCACCACCTGGGCGCGCGGCGGGCGGCGGCGCGCGCCGACGAACTGCTGGAGCGCTTCGGGCTCGCCGACACCGGACGCAAGTCGATCAAGCAGTACAGCGGGGGCATGCGGCGCCGCCTCGACCTGGCGGCCTCTCTGATCACCGATCCGGCGGTGCTCTTCCTGGACGAGCCGACGACCGGACTCGACCCGCGCGGGCGGGCCGAGGTGTGGGCCTCGGTGCGCTCGCTGGTCGGCGGAGGCACGACCGTACTGCTGACCACGCAGTACCTGGACGAGGCCGACCAGTTGGCGGACCGGATCTCGGTCGTCGACAGCGGGCGCGTGATCGCCGAGGGGACCGCGGACCAGCTGAAGGCGAAGGTCGGCGGAGACCGGATCGATGTCGTCGTCCGCGACGCGCGGCAACTGGCCCCGGCGGCAAGGCTGTTCGGGGACGAGGCGACGGTGGACGAGGACCGCCGGCTGGTCGGCGTCCCCGCGCCGGACCGGATGGCGGCGCTGACCGGGGCCGTACAGGCGCTGGCGGCGGCCGGGATCGAGGTGGAGGACGTCGTGGTGCGCAGGCCGACGCTGGACGAGGTCTTTCTGCAGCTGACGCACCGTAGGAAGGAGGCCGTATGAGTACGACGAACGCGACCGTGTTGATCGACAGCTGGACGATGACGCGGCGCGAACTGGCCCACTGGCAGCGGCAGCCGGTCCAGGTCGTCATCGGTCTGATCTTCCCGGTGATGCTGCTGCTGATGTTCGGCTATCTGATGGGGGCGGGGCGAGGCGTCGAGGGCGAGTACATCAGCTTCCTCGTCCCCGGGATGCTCGCGCTGACCATGGTCTTCGGACTTGAGGCCACGATGCTGGCCGTCACCCAGGATCTCGGCAAGGGGGTCATCGACCGGTTCCGCTCGATGCCGATGGCGTCGTCGGCGGTGCTGGTGGGCCGGAGCGTCGCGGACATGTTCCAGTCGGCGCTGAGTCTGGTGGTGATGATCGGAGCCGGGTTCGCGCTCGGCTGGCGCTGGGACGGCGGAGCCGCGGCGCTACTGGGGGCGGTGGGGCTGCTGCTCCTGCTGCGGTTCGCGATGCTGTGGCTCGGGATCCACCTGGCGATGGTGGCCGGCAAGCCGGAGCTGGTGCAGGCGGTGCAGATCCTGGTCTGGCCGATCGGTTTCTTCTCCAACGCGTTCGCGGCGCCGCAGTCCATGCCGGACTGGCTCGGGGCCGCGGTCGAGTGGAACCCGCTGTCGGCGACGGCGGCAGCGGTACGTGATCTGGCGGGCGTTCCCGGGCAGTTGAGCGGGTCGTGGGCGGCGGAGCACGCGTATCTCCTGGCGGTGGCGTGGCCGGTGGTGCTGATCGCGCTGTTCTTCCCGCTCGCGGTACGGCGGTTCCGCAGGCTGAGCCACTGATCATTCGGCGACAGGCAGGCGACAGGCAGGCGGTCGGCAGGCGGTCGGCCGGTGGTGGGCCGCCGGCCGGTCGGCAGTCCGTTCGCGGATGCCCGGCGGCCCGGTGCCGGTCTGTCGCCGGGTGGAACCTTCCCGGGGTTCGCGGTGTATCAGAGGCAGAACCGCATGCGGGGCGACGTGCTCCGCGGACCTCGGGGGGAATCCATGCGTACGATCTTCACGGCCTGGCGCCGGTCAATGGTGGAAGGCCGTGGCCTTCGACTTGTCCCGGCCCAGGGGCTGGGGCTGGAGCCGCAGTTCGGGCAGCAGCAGCCGCAGATCGTCGAGCAGCAGCGCGGAGAGGTCGGCCGAGAATCCGTTGCGGCACACCACGCGCAGGACGGACAGGTCCTCGCGGTTGGCCGGGAAGGTGTAGGCGGGCATGAGCCAGCCGTGCTCCCGCAGCCGCCGCGAGACGTCGAAGACGTCGAAGTTGGTCACATGCGGGGCGGTGGTGAAGGCGAAGACGGGCAGTTGGTCGCCGCGGGTGAGCAGCCGGAATTCGTCGATTTCCCCGATCTTCCGGGCGAGCGCGCAGGCCACGTCCCGCGTGGTCTGCTGGACGGCGCGGTATCCGTCCCTGCCGAGCCGCAGGAATGTGTAGTACTGGGCGACGACCTGCGCGCCCGGCCGCGAGAAATTCAGCGCGAAGGTGGGCATCTCGCCGCCCAGGTAGTTGACGCGGAAGACCAGTTCGTCGGGCAGTTCGGCCGACGTGCGCCACAGCGCCCAGCCGACGCCCGGGTAGACCAGGCCGTATTTGTGCCCGGAGGTGTTGATCGAGGAGACGCGCGGGAGCCGGAAGTCCCAGACGAGGTCCTCATCGAGGAAGGGCGCGATCATCGCGCCGGAGGCGCCGTCGACATGGACGGGGATGTCCAGGCCCGTGCGCTCCTGGAGGGCGTCGAGGGCCGCGCAGAGCTCGGCGACGGGTTCGTACGAGCCGTCGAAGGTGGAGCCGAGGACGGCCACGACGCCGATCGTGTTCTCGTCGCAGAGATCGGCGGCCGCCTGCGGGTCGAGGTGGAAGCGGTCGCCCTCCATGGGAAGGAGCCGGGGCTCGACCTCCCAGAAGTTGCAGAACTTCTCCCAGCAGACCTGGACGTTGATTCCCATCACGAGATTGGGCCGGGCGCCGCCCGGATAGCGGTCCCGGTTCTTGGCCATCCAGCGTCGCTTGAGCGCGAGCCCGGCCAGCATGCAGGCCTCGCTGGAGCCGGTGGTGGAGCAGCCGACGGCGAGGGACGGGTCGGGGGCGTTCCAGAGGTCGGCGAGCATCGCGACGCACCGGCGCTCCAGCTCGGCCGTCCGGGGGTACTCGTCCTTGTCGATCATGTTCTTGTCCCGGCATTCCCCCATCAGCACCCCGGCCTGCGTCTCCATCCAGGTGGTGACGAAGGTCGCCAGATTGAGCCGGGAGTTGCCGTCCAGCATCAGCTCGTCGTGGACCAGTTGGTAGGCCGTGGACGGAGGCATGGGACCGTCGGGGAGCCGGTGCTTGGGCGGGGCGGACGACATCTCGCCGACCGGGTCGGCCTCCCCGAAGAAGGGGTTGAGCGACAGCCGGCGACGCTCGGTCTGATCGTCGGCCGGGCCGCGCGTGTTGCCCTCGGATTTCTCCGTGCCGCTGCGAAGTGCCATCGGTTTCCCTGTCTCCCGGGGTCTCTCGCGTCGGCCGCCGAGGCCGGTCGTGATGGCGCGAGTGAATTCGTTGGTGGCAGGGCATCGGCGGCTGAGACGTCAGGCGCGACGATACGGACAAAACGGGCGACTGGCTCGCCGGAAGTCCGTTCGGGGTATCCGGCCGGCCCTGGAGCCCGGTCGTGGCGGGGACGAAAGGCGCGCTTCGGTCCCGGTCCAGACCGATCGCGAGCTGTGCGGACCGGGTGGAACCTCAGTCAGGGCTGGAGCGTTGATAGCTTTGGGCAGCCGACATCCGCTGACGGCGGATGGACGACGCTGATGCAGCGACGGCCGATTTCGACGATCGACCGACTATCGACTCAGGAGCCCGGACCTCGTGACAACCCTTGCGCTCGGACCGAGCTGGCTAGACCCGGATTATCTGATCGGGACCTTCGGCCTGATCGGCGTCCTGGTCATCGTGTTCGCCGAATCCGGCCTGCTCATCGGCTTCTTCCTGCCGGGCGACTCGCTGCTGTTCACCACCGGACTGCTGGTGACGTCCGGCACGCTCGACAGGCCGCTGTGGCTGGTCTGTCTCCTGGTCGTGCTGGCGGCGATCATCGGCGACCAGGTCGGCTATCTCTTCGGCCGTAAGGTCGGCCCCGCACTCTTCAAGCGCCCCGACTCCAAGCTCTTCAAACAGGAGAATGTGGAGAAGGCGCACGAGTTCTTCGAGAAGTACGGGCCCAAGTCGCTGGTGCTGGCCCGCTTCGTGCCCATCGTGCGGACGTTCACGCCGATCATCGCGGGCGTCAGCCGCATGAACTACCGGTCGTTCGTCACGTTCAACATCATCGGCGGCGTGCTCTGGGGTGCGGGCGTCACGCTGCTGGGCGCCGCGCTGGGCAAGATCGACTTCGTCCACAAGAACATCGAGATGATCCTGATCCTGATCGTGGCGCTCTCGGTGCTGCCGATCGTGATCGAGTTCCTGCGGGCCCGTTCCCACTCCAAGAAGGCCGCCGCGGCGGGCGAGCCCACCGGTCCCGCGAACCCCGGAAACCCCGCGGGACCCACGGCGCCCGGACAGCACGCCCACGTACCGCAGGACTTCCAGACCCAGCAGCTCCGGGTCACGCGCGACGAGTACGGTGCCCCCCGGCCGTATGCCACACCGGAGGCTCCGGAAGACCCGGAGACCCCGCCGCGCGGGCGCCACGCCAGGCGCTGACGGACGAAGCCGGAGGCCGGTCGCCGCACCGGAGCCGGTCGCGGCACCTGCGCCGGTCGCCTGACCGGCGGGATCAGAAGCCGCGCGTCCGCTTGGCCGCGCGGCGGCTCGAACCACGTCCCTGGCCGGGCACCTTCAGGAACAGCCGGGAGAGCTCGCCGCCGAAGTTGACCCCGATGGCGATCGCCAAGGCCAGCGCGGCGGCCGTGGAGAGCGAGGCCAGGCCCTCGTTCACATGGTTCTGCGCGAAGCCGAGCAGCCCGAAGTAGGTGGCCGAGCCGGGCAGCAGCGGCCCGATCGCGGCGGTTACGTACGGCAGCGCCGAGGCGAACCGGTAGCGGGAGAACAACTGCCCGAAGAGCCCCACCACGCCTGCGGCGACCGCGGTCGCCGCCACCGGCGAGATCCCTCCGGTGTCGTGCATCGCCCCGTAGACGGTCCAGGCCACGCCCCCGTTCAGGGACACCATCAGCACGGTGGACCGTTCCTGCTGGAGCAGGATCGCGAAGGCGAAACTGAGCGCCACCGCCGCGCAGATCTGGAGCACGGGCCGCCCCGCCGCGGCCTGGAGCGCCACGTCCGGGTTGAGCTGGGCGTTCAGCTGGACGCCCAGATACAGCGCGATCAGCACCCCCATCACGATCGCGATGAAGAAGTACATGACTTCGAGCAGCCGTGCGGCGGCGGTGATGTAGTAGCCGGTCAGACCGTCCTGCACACCCGCCACCAGGGCCCGCCCCGGCAGCAGCGCGAAGAGTCCACCGGTGATCACGGCCGACGGCCGGATCTCCCAGTTCGTCGCGGACGCCGCCAGGGTCAGCGTCACCCCCATCGCGGCCGGCGGCATGGCCGCGACCACGAACTGGTAGAACTCAGGAATCCCGCGCCCCGCGCACAGCCAGGCCAGCCGGTCACCGAGCATCGCGCCGATCATCGCCGCGACGAACACCAGCAGACCACCACCGACCAGCACCGACGCGGACCCGGCCAGCACCCCGCTCGCGCAGGTCAGCGCCCACCCCGGATACGGATGCCGGTTACGGCGGATCTCGGCCAGCCGCCGGTACGCCTCCTCCAGGGTGACGTCCGTGTCCTCGGTGGTGATGTCGGAGACGAGCGTGTAGACGGCTGCGAGCCGGGTGTAGTCGGTGCCCCGCCTGCGTACGGTGCGACTGGCCGTCACCGGGTCGTCCACCAGCGACGGCTGGTAGGAGATGGACAGCAGGGTGAAGGTGACGTTCGGCTCGCAGCGGTCGAGACCGTACGCGCGGCTGACCGCGAACATCGCGGCCTCGACGTCCTCGGCCCCCTCACCACCCGCCAGCAGCAACTCGCCGATACGCAGCGTCAGGTCGAGCACGCGCGGCACGGCCGGCCCGGTCTCGTCGTGCCGCTGCACGACCTCCACCACCGGCCGGTCCCCGACCGGCATCCGCAGCAGCGTGCGCATCTGGTCCTGCCACGGCGCCTCTTTGGTCAGCCGGACGACGGGCACGCCCTCCGCGGGTGTGAACGCCGGCGGCGACTGCCGCGCGCGGTAGGTCCGCGGCAGGTCGAAGGCCGAATGATCGGTCTCCTGTGTGCTCTCCGGACTCAGACCCTGCGGAACCGCGAATTCCGAGGTGGTGCTGCCGTCCTCGGGTGCCGGCACCTGGTCCATCCCGGACGGGGGAGTGAAGGCGCTGTGCGCCTCGTCGGACGAAGGCTTACGCTCCTCGGCCTCGTCCCGCTCGCCCACCACTGTCTTCGCCCTCACTCAGTCTCGTCGGTGCCGTTCCGGCACGGTTCGCACAGCAGTTTGTTCAGTATGGACACGGGCGCGGAGATGGGCGCACGCGAGCGGCGGACGGCGCACCCGAATGGTGCGCTGCCCGCCGCTGGTACGCGTCGGCTCCCCGTCCCTCAGAGCCCGGCAGCCGCCGAGCCCCGGTCCGTGGGAAGTGCTAGTGAGCGCCGCCCTGCGCCTCGAGGCGCTTGTACGAGGCCTCGATCTCGGCCTCGGCCTCGGCACGGCCCACCCAGTCCGCGCCCTCGACCGACTTGCCGGGCTCCAGGTCCTTGTAGACCTCGAAGAAGTGCTGGATCTCCAGGCGGTCGAACTCCGAAACGTGGTGGATGTCCCGCAGGTGCTCCACGCGCGGGTCCGAGGCGGGGACGCACAGCAGCTTGTCGTCGCCGCCGGCCTCGTCCGTCATCCGGAACATGCCGATCGCACGGCACTTGATGAGACAGCCGGGGAACGTCGGCTCGTCCAGGATGACCAGTGCGTCCAGCGGGTCGCCGTCCTCACCGAGAGTGTTCTCGACGAAGCCGTAGTCGGCCGGGTAGCTGGTCGAGGTGAAGAGACGACGGTCAAGGCGGATCCGGCCGGTCTCGTGGTCCACCTCGTACTTGTTTCGCGAACCCTTAGGGATCTCGATGGTGACGTCGAACTCCACGGGTGGCTCCTCCATGATCAACACAGATGTCGGTGATTGCTGCTGTCGGTGATACCGCACGTCACCGGGGCCGACCCCGGGGGCGAGCAGGTTCGGCCATCGCTGGCCGGGGCACCGTGCTCATGGCAACGCGCAGTGATTAAGTGTCCCCCACGCAGCTGTGTGATCGCGAAAGGGGCTGGTCAACCGTGCTTGAGCCGAAAGTGTGGCAGCTCACGGCAGGTTCCGCCGTGTTCGGCCTGGTACTGGCGGCCGGGGCGGTGGCCATGGCCGGCCCCTGGGACACCGGTCAGCGTAAGGCCGAGCGCGACTGGGCCGCCGCCCAGAGTCGTACAGGTGGCGCACATCACCCGGGCGGGGGCGTGCGCGAGCCCGCACCCGCGCCCAGCGCCGCCGGCGTGCTCGCCGAACTCGGCGCGCCGGTGGAGTCCCTCTCCGCGCCCGCCGATCTCCCCGCCGACCTGCGCGAGACCCTCGGGCCGCTCCTCGGGTCCCCCGACCTCGGACCGGCGCCAGCGGCGTCCGTCGTCGACGTCGCGACGGGTGAACAGGTCTTCGGGCAGCGGGCCGACCGGCCGATGACCCCGGCCTCCACCATCAAGATCGCCACGGCGGTCGCCGCGCTCTCCGCCCTCGGCCCCGACCACCGCATCGCCACCACCGTGGTCACCGCGGACGACAAGGGCAAGGGCGACGGCAAGGCCGACGACGACAAGGCCGAGGACAAGAGTGACGAGAGCGACGAGAGGGACGAGAGGGACGAGAGCCCGACCGAGATCACCCTCGTCGGCGGCGGCGACGCCACCCTCGACCGGAAGAGCCTGCGCGCCCTCGCCCACGACACCGCCAGAGCGCTCCGCGACCGGGGCGTGCACCGGGTCACCGTCCGCTTCGACGTCTCCCTCTACTCCGGCCCCCGCGAACACCCGATCGGCCCCAACGACAACATCGCGCCGGTCACCGCCCTGATGACCGGCCAGGGCCGGCTGGACGACTCCGCCCGTGACTCGTTCGGCGGACCGGCGCCACGCAGCGGCGACCCGGCGGGCGACGCCGCGGATGTCTTCGTCGATCTCCTGCGCGAAGGCGGCGTCAGGACCACGAAGCCCCCGGCCCTGGGCACGGCCCCCAAGGACGCCGACCGTCTCGCCGTGACGCGCTCACGTCCGGTGTCCGCGCTGGTCGAGCGGATGCTGACGAACAGCGACAACGACATCGGCGAGTCACTCGTCCGGCAGGTCGCGATCGACACGGGCAGACCCGCGAGCTTCGCCGGCGCCCAACAGGCCGTCCAGGCCGAGCTCAAGAAGCTGAAGCTGCCCGTCGACGGCGCGCTCCTGCGCGACGGCAGCGGTCTCAACCGCCACGACCGGATCACCACCGGCCTGCTCACCGCGCTGCTCGCCCGTGCGGCCGACCCTGGCCGACCCGAGTTGCGGGCGGTCCTCACCGGGCTCCCGGTGGCCGGATTCAGCGGCACGCTCCAGGGGCGGTACACCGACGGCGACGCGATCACCGGCAGCGGCCTGATCCGCGCCAAGACCGGCACACTGACCGGCGTGAACTCCCTGGCGGGCACGGTCGTCGGCCCCGGCGGACGCCTCCTCGCCTTCGCCTTCCTGGCGGAGGAGGCCCCGGCTCCCGACACGGCACAACGGGCCCTGGACCACCTCTCGGCGGAACTGGCCTCCTGACCACCCGTGTCGCCGCGCGGCCAGAACCTCGCGTCCGACACATCACCGCCTTTCGGCGCGAGCACGTACGGTTGACGCATGACGAGCATCGGTGGGGTCGAGATGGTGGACTGGAATCTCGCGGTGGCAACCGCGACCCGCCTCGCGCGGCCGGGACCGGAAGTGAGCCGGGACGAGGCCCGCGAGATCGTCGCCGAGTTGCGGCGGCACGCCAAGGCGGCCGAGGAGCATGTGCGCGGCTACACCCGGATGATCCCCGAAGGCCACGAGCCACCGGACACCCCGGTCCTCGTCGTGGACCGGGCGGGCTGGATCAAGGCGAACGTCGCGGGCTTCCGTGAGCTGCTCAAACCGCTCCTCGACAAGATGCAGGACCGCCGGTCGGGCACCCCGGGCGGCGCCGTCCTCGGCGCTGTGGGCGGCAAGGTGACCGGCGTCGAGCTGGGCATGCTGCTGTCGTTCCTGTCCTCGCGCGTTCTCGGTCAGTACGAGACGTTCGCCCCGCCCAGCCGGGACCTCCCTTCGAGCGACGGCGGAGGCGGCCGGCTGCTGCTGGTCGCGCCGAACATCGTCCACGTCGAGCGCGAACTGGACGTCGACCCGCACGACTTCAGGCTCTGGGTCTGCCTGCACGAGGAGACCCACCGCACCCAGTTCACCGGCGTGCCGTGGCTCCGTGACCACCTTGAGGGTGAGATCCAGTCATTCCTGGAGGAGACCGAGGTCGACCCCTCCACCGTCGTGGAACGCCTGCGTGAAGCGGCCCAGTCGCTCACCGGCAACCGTCCCGAGGGCGAGGACGAGGAGGAGGGCCGGAGCCTGGTCGAGCTGGTCCAGACTCCGGGCCAGAAGGAGATCCTCGGCCGTCTCACCGCGGTGATGTCCCTGCTCGAAGGCCACGCCGACTTTGTGATGGACGGCGTGGGTCCGCAGGTCGTGCCTTCGGTGGCCGAGATCCGCGAGAAGTTCCAGCAGCGCAGGGCCAAGGGCGCCAGCCGGCTCGACCAGGCGCTGCGCAAGCTGCTGGGGCTGGACGCGAAACTGCGGCAGTACCGGGACGGGGAGCGTTTCGTACGCGCCGTGGTGGAGCAGGTCGGCATGGACGGCTTCAACCGCGTCTGGACGTCCCCCAACACCCTTCCCACGAAGGCGGAGATCGCCAAGCCGGCGGACTGGATCGCACGGGTGCACCGCAAGGCCGAGTCCTGATCCTCCTGAGGAGTCGTAAGCCTCTTTAAGAGGGGCGCGCGAAGCTCCGTGCCGGATGTCAACGTCCACAGGTGTCCACCGGAATGGGCCAGCATCACCCATCCGAGGGACCGTGGGCGGTGGGTAGGCGTGCAATGCTCGGGGAACGGCCCGGTTCTGTCACCATCGACGCACTCTGTGTGACTGAACCCCGTCCCTACTCCGACCGAGGCACCCCCCAAACATCACGAAGGGCACCGGACATGGGTCCCCATCCTGCGGTCGCGGCGATACGCCTGGCGGTCCGCCGCGTACTCCACGACGTCATCACCGAACACTCCGAACGCGCGGGCTCCGGCATCGAGCGCTCCCGGCTCACCCCGGCGGCCGACGCCGGCCCCGCCGCCGCACCGCCCCCGGCCGACGGCCGGCCGCTGGTGCTCGTCGCCTGCTCCGGCGGCGCCGACTCCATGGCTCTCGCCTCCGCCCTCGCCTTCGAGGCCCGCAAGCTCTCCGTCCGCGCGGGCGCCGTCACCGTCGATCACGGACTCCAGCCCGGCTCCGACCTCCGTGCCGCCGAAGTCGTCACCCGGCTCGTCGCGATGCGGCTCGACCCCGTCGAGTCCGTGGCCGTGACCGTCGGCCGCGACGGGGGGCCCGAGGCCGCCGCCCGCGACGCGCGTTACGCCGCCCTCGACGCCGCCGCCGAGCGGCACGGCGCAGCCGCCGTCCTGCTCGGCCACACCCGCGACGACCAGGCCGAGACCGTCCTGCTCGGTCTCGCCCGCGGCTCCGGTACCCGCTCGCTCTCCGGGATGGCTCCCGTCTCCGGCGCCACCGGCCGCTACCGCCGGCCCTTCCTCCAACTCGACCGGCAGACCGCCCGCAAGGCCTGTCTGGTCCAGGCGATCCCGGTCTGGGACGACCCGCACAACGCCGACCCGGCGTACACCCGTTCGCGTCTGCGCCACGAGGGCCTGCCCGCCCTGGAGAAGGCGCTCGGCAAAGGCGTCGTCGAGGCCCTGGCCCGCACGGCGCAGCTCTCCCGTGACGACGCCGACGCCCTCGACGCCTGGGCGGCCGACGCCGAGTCAGCTGTACGGGACGACGCCGGACAGCTGGAATGCGCCAAGTTGTACGCACTTCCGCCCGCCGTCCGCCGCCGTGTTCTGCGCCGGGCCGCCGTCGTCGCCGGGGCGCCCGCGGGGTCGCTCTTCGCCCGGCACATCGAGGAGATCGACCGGCTGATCACGGGCTGGCGAGGCCAGGGAGCCATCAACCTGCCGGGCCGCGTCGAGGCCCAACGGCAGGGTGGCAGACTGGTCATCCGGCAGGGCTGAAGCGCAGAAGCACGACGGCTGTGTCTCCCGGGCGGCGAGTTCCGGCCTCCTGGCCGACAACGAAAGTGATGCGGGTGGACCACAAGGACATGGGCGCCGACCTCAAGTCGGTGCTCATCACCAAGGAAGAAATCGACGAGAAGCTCGTCGAACTGGCCGCCAAGATCGACGCGGAGTACGCGGGCAAGGACGTTCTCCTCGTCGGCGTCCTCAAGGGCGCCGTCATGGTGATGGCGGATCTGGCGCGTGCGCTGTCCACCCCGGTGACGATGGACTGGATGGCCGTGTCCTCTTACGGAGCCGGGACCCAGTCGTCCGGTGTGGTCAGGATCCTCAAGGATCTGGACACCGACATCAAGGGCAAGCACGTCGTGATCGTCGAGGACATCATCGACTCGGGCCTGACGCTCTCCTGGCTGCTGTCGAACCTCGGCTCGCGGGAGCCGTCCTCGCTGGAAGTCTGCACGCTGCTCCGTAAGCCGGATGCCGCAAAGGTCGCGATCGATGTGAAATGGATCGGTTTCGACATTCCGAATGAGTTTGTTGTCGGCTATGGCCTTGATTACTCGGAGAAGTACCGAAATCTTCCATTCGTCGGCACTCTCGCCCCCCATGTCTACGGCGGCTGAACCGGGCGCCGAGCCCGTGGTGCCGGGCCGGGAACCCCCGCACCCTTCCCGCCGTTGGAGCATGGGAAGACCGGTTTACCGGCAGTCCCGTGCGGTCGCGGGTGACAATGCTGGGGTACCGTCCGAAGAACAGTCTTTTCTCACAGCAGCATTTACCTACGGGCAGGAGGGACGGGGCGTTCTCGCTCCGTATGGATGGACGTGAAGCGATACTTCCGTGGGCCTGTCATGTGGATCGTGCTGGCCGTCCTCGCCGTGGTCGTGTTGATGCAGGTCGTCGGCTCGTCGGGCGGCTACAAGACGGTGGACACCGGCGAGGTCGTCCGTGCGATCGACAACAACCAGGTCGACCAGGTCAAGCTGACCACAGGCGACGAACAGATCATCAAGATCGACCTCAAGGACGGCCAGAAGGTCCAGGGCGGTGACAAGGTCCAGGCGAGCTACATCGGCTCCCAGGGCACCGGTCTGGCCCAGACGTTGCAGCGCAAGTTCGAGAGCGGCGACATCAAGCAGGGCTACACGGTTTCGCCCTCCAAGCAGAGTCCTTTCGTCTCTGTGCTGCTCTCCCTGCTGCCCTTCGTCCTCATCGTCGTGGTCTTCCTGTTCCTGATGAATCAGATGCAGGGCGGCGGCTCCCGAGTCATGCAGTTCGGGAAGTCCAAGGCCAAACTCATTACGAAGGACACTCCCAAGACGACGTTCGCCGACGTCGCGGGGTCCGACGAAGCGGTCGAGGAGCTCCACGAGATCAAGGAGTTCCTCCAGGAGCCCGCGAAGTTCCAGGCTGTCGGCGCCAAGATCCCGAAGGGCGTGCTGCTCTACGGCCCGCCCGGTACGGGCAAGACGCTCCTCGCCCGCGCGGTCGCCGGTGAGGCCGGCGTCCCCTTCTACTCGATCTCCGGTTCCGACTTCGTCGAGATGTTCGTCGGTGTCGGTGCCTCCCGAGTGCGTGACCTCTTCGAGCAGGCCAAGGCGAACGCCCCGGCGATCGTCTTCGTCGACGAGATCGACGCCGTCGGCCGGCACCGCGGTGCGGGCCTCGGCGGTGGCCACGACGAGCGCGAGCAGACGCTGAATCAGCTGCTCGTCGAGATGGACGGGTTCGACGTGAAGGGCGGGGTCATTCTGATCGCCGCCACGAACCGGCCCGACATCCTCGACCCGGCGCTGCTGCGCCCGGGACGTTTCGACCGCCAGATCGCTGTCGACCGCCCGGACATGCTGGGCCGTCTGGAGATCCTCAAGGTCCACCAGAAGGGCAAGCCGGTCGCCCCGGACGTCGACCTGGGCGCTGTCGCCCGCCGTACGCCCGGCTTCACCGGAGCGGACCTGGCGAACGTGCTGAACGAAGCGGCGCTCCTGACGGCGCGCAGCGACAAGAAGCTCGTCGACAACCACTCCCTGGACGAGGCGATCGACAGAGTCGTGGCGGGCCCGCAGAAGCGGACCCGGATCATGTCCGAGAAGGAAAAGAAGATCACCGCCTATCACGAGGGCGGCCACGCCCTGGTCGCGGCGGCGTCTCCGAACTCCGACCCGGTGCACAAGATCACGATCTTGTCCCGCGGCCGGGCCCTGGGTTACACCATGGTCCTGCCCGACGAGGACAAGTACTCGACCACGCGCAACGAGATGCTGGACCAGCTTGCCTACATGATGGGCGGGCGCGCGGCGGAGGAGCTGGTCTTCCACGACCCGACCACCGGCGCGGCCAACGACATCGAGAAGGCGTCGGCGACGGCACGGGCCATGGTCACGCAGTACGGCATGACCGAGCGGCTCGGCGCGATCAAGTTCGGCGGTGACAATTCGGAGCCCTTCGTCGGACGTGAGATGGGCCACCAGCGCGACTACTCGGAAGAGGTCGCCGCGCTGGTCGACGAAGAAGTCAAGAAGCTGATCGAGACCGCGCACAACGAGGCCTGGGAGATCCTCGTCGAGAACCGCGACGTTCTCGACAACCTGGTCCTCGCGCTGCTGGAGAAGGAGACGCTCAACAAGGAGCAGATCGCCGAGATCTTCTCGACGATCGTGCGGCGCCCGGCCCGTCCGGCGTGGACCGGCTCCTCGCGGCGTACGCCTTCGACCCGCCCGCCGGTGCTCTCGCCCAAGGAGCTGGCCCTCACCAACGGGGCGACCGGTTCCAACGGCGTGATTCCCGGAGTGACGAACGGCGACTCCTCGCCCGAGGCTGTTCCGGAGGAGCGTCCGGAGAGCTGACCCCGCGCTTCTCACCAGGCCCGGAATAGATGCCGCGCCCCACAGGTCTTAGCCTGATGGGGCGCGGCATTTCTGTTGCCGCGCACGGAACGGCAGAGGAACGAGGCCCAGATGACCAATCCCGTGAGGCTCGACGGTGAAGGTGAGATCGGCGAGTTCGACGAGAAGCGGGCCGAGCACGCCGTACGGGAGCTTCTGATCGCGGTGGGCGAGGACCCGGACCGCGAGGGCCTGCGCGAGACGCCGGGCCGGGTGGCCAGGTCGTACAAGGAAATATTCGCGGGGCTCTGGCAGCGGCCCGAGGATGTCCTGACCACGACGTTCGACATCGGCCACGACGAGATGATCCTGGTGAAGGACATCGAGGTGCAGAGTTCCTGCGAGCACCATCTGGTGCCCTTCCACGGTGTCGCGCACGTCGGCTACATCCCGTCGTCCGACGGGAAGATCACCGGGCTGTCGAAGCTGGCGCGGCTGGTGGACGTCTACGCGCGCAGGCCCCAGGTCCAGGAGCGGATGACCACGCAGATCGCGGACTCGCTGATGAAGATCCTGGAGCCGCGCGGTGTGATCGTGGTCGTCGAGTGCGAGCACATGTGCATGTCGATGCGCGGAGTGCGCAAGCCCGGTGCCAAGACGATCACCTCGGCGGTACGAGGTCAGCTGCGCGACCCGGCGACCCGCAACGAGGCGATGAGTCTGATCATGGCCCGCTGAACCAGTTCCGGTCGGGCCGACCTGGCCCGGACAGGTCAGACGTGGGCGGCGCCGTGGTTGTTGTCGTCGTGTCCGTCGTCCGGCAGCTTGAGCACACGCTCCAGGAAGAACGCGGCGGCGATCACCGCGATGCCGGCGACCACCGATGCTCCCGCGTAGTACGCCTGGTCCCGTCGGGCGGGGATCTCCAGGAAGCCGAGCAGGAAGACGCCGGTCCCTCCGTACATCCCGGCGACCAGCGCGGCGACCAGCGCGCTCGCCTGACCGAAAACGACCGCTCGGGCGGCCATCAGCGGATCCACACCCTTGGCGCCCGGCCGGCGCTCACGCTGGGCACGCAGCCGGGAGCGGAGCGAGAGGGCCGTCGCCGTGAGGACGACGGCGATCACCGCGAGCACGATGGGCGCGGCGAGAGGCACGCTGGGCAGGGTCCCGAGCGAGTCCCAGAGGCGGGCGGCGCCCCACGAGAGCACCCCGGCCACGGCGAAGAGGCCCGCCAGAACCCCGATCCGCAATTGCCTCACCGCGAGAGACCGCCCTTCACCCTTGCTCGTCACCGACACACCTACTCCACACACGTACTCCGGGCACACCCACCGGCAGCCCGACCCGCACCCGGGGCCGGTCCTCCGACCGGACTACCCGTTCGCAGTGCCCAACGACTAGTCGGGCAGGCGGAGTTCCAGGTCCGCGCGAGGCTCCACGCCCTTCTGCTCGACGACGGCGAGCAGTTCGGAGACCGTACCCCGCCCGGCGAGCCGCGCCTCCGGCTCCACGTCGTGCCAGGGCACGAGCACGAAGGCCCGCTGGTGGGCGCGCGGGTGGGGGAGGGTGAGCGCCGGGTCGTCCGAGACGACATCCGCGTACGCCACGATGTCGACGTCGATCGTGCGCGGCCCCCAGCGTTCCACGCGGACGCGGTCGAACGCCTCCTCCACGGCCTGGGCCCGCTCCAGCAGGGACGAGGGCGGCAGCGTGGTCTTGACCACGAGGACCGCGTTGAAGTACGTGGGCTGGGTGCCCGGTTCGACGCCCCAGGGCGCCGTCTCGTACACCGGGGACACCGCCTTCACCCGCAGGCCGGGGGTGTCCTCCAGCGCGTCGATGGCTCCCTGGAGGGTCTCCAGCCTGTTGCCGAGGTTGGACCCGAGGCTGATCACGGCGCGCTTCGGATTGGACAGCGTGACGTCCGCCGCGTCGACCTGGGCCACCACCGAGGCCGGCACCGGCTGAACGGTCGGATCACTCTGTGGATTCATACTCGGCTCCGGGTGATGGTGATGGTCACGTCGTCGAAGGGCACCGTGATCGGGGCGTCCGGCTTGTGGAGCGTCACCTCGACCTCCTCGACGGCGTCGTGCTTCAGGCACTGTTCCGCGATGCGCTCGGCGAGTGTCTCGATCAGGTCGACCGGTTCGCCCCGCACGACGGCCACGACCTCCTCGGCCACGACTCCGTAGTGGACGGTTCTCGTCAGGTCGTCGCCCGCCGCCGCGGGGCGGGTGTCGAGGCTCAGCACCAGATCCACGATGAAGGTCTGCCCCTCCTCGCGCTCCCGGGGGAAGACGCCATGGTGCCCACGGGCCTTGAGGCCGCGCAGCGCGAGACGGTCCACGCGAATCACTCCTGCTGTCGTTGGTCAAGAGGGGCACTATGCCGTATGCGGACGACGCGTGTCCCCGGTCGAATCTACTCGCGGGCACCGACACAGCCTGCCCGTGGGGGCCTCGGCCACCGCGGGCCACGTCCGCGGCGGGCTCCGGGCGACAGGGAACCGCAGGTAACTCCCAGGGCACGGGGCCGGCCCTTGTAGATGCCATACCCACTCACGCGGGAGATTCGTCGTCCTGCTCGTCGTCGGTTTCGGCCAGAACGGGGGAGCCGTGATGGGACCAGACCCGCCAGCCCTCGGGGGTGCGACGGAAGACGTTGGTGGCGACCACCAACTGGCCGACGAGCGGGCCGAGCGCACCGCTCTCCTCGGCCGGTCCGCCGCTGAGGATGTTCTCGGTACAGGTCACGAGAGCGGTGTCGCCGGCGACGGACACCAGGACATCCGTAAGGAAGAACTGGATGTACTCGGTGTTGGCCATGATCAGCGCGTACGAGCGCAGTACCTCGCCGCGGCCCGTGAGCACCGGCCAGCCCGGGTGGACGCAGCTGACGCCGGGGCTGTCGCCGTCCAGCCAGAGGTCGGACAGCTCGTCGAGGTCGCCACGCTCCATCGCTTCGTAGAAGGCCGTGTTGAGGGCGTCGACCTGTTCACTGTCGGTCCCGCTCGGCAGGCTCTTCACCGGGCTCCCTCGACGGCGCGCGCCACGCGGACGGCGTCGGCGGTCGCGCGAACCTCGTGCACCCGTACCGCCCAGGCGCCCTCGTGGGCGGCGATCGCCGAGACGGCGGCGGTCGCGGCGTCCCGTTCGCGTGCGGGTGGCGGTGCGCCGTCACCGGCCAGTACGCGGCCGAGGAACCGTTTACGGGACGCGGCGACCAGCAGCGGTCTGCCCAGCGTCCGGAGGTCCGCCGTGTGGGCCAGCAGTGCGAGGTCGTGCTCGGCCCCCTTGGCGAAGCCGAGGCCGGGGTCGATCACCAGGCGCTCGGGGGCGATGCCGCCGGCGACCACCGCCTCCATGCGGTCGCGCAGTTCGGCCACCACCTCGGTGACGACGTCCGTGTAGACGGCGCGGCTGTTCATGTCCTGGCTGAAACCGCGCCAGTGCATGACGACGAAGGGCACGCCCGCGGCGGCGACGGCGGGCACCATGGCCGGGTCCGCGAGGCCGCCGCTGACGTCGTTGACCAGGACGGCTCCGGCGGCCACGGCCTGTTCCGCGACGGAGGCCCGCATGGTGTCCACGGACACCGTGACTCCCTCGGACGCCAGGCCCCGCACGACGGGCAGGACGCGCCGCAGCTCCTCGTCCTCGTCGACGCGAGAGGCGCCCGGACGCGTTGACTCGCCGCCGACATCCACCAGGTCGGCGCCCTCGGTGACCAGATCGAGGCCGCGCTTGACGGCGGCGGTGGTGTCGAACCAGCGGCCGCCGTCGGAGAAGGAATCGGGCGTCACGTTGACGACTCCCATGACCGCGCAGCGGTCCCACTCCGGCAGGCCGTCGACCGTGCCCCTTCCGCCCTGCGGGCGCAACGTACTCATACGTCCCACCCTAGGCCCGTACGTGCCCGGGTACGCCCCCACCGGGCGGGGACGGCCCCTCACCGGGGGACACCGCCGGGCCCGCGGCGCGGTACGGGGACGCGGCGCGCGGTCAGGACGCCGCGATCTGCGCGACGGTCTCCAGTTCCACCTCGGTGCGGGGGATGGCGTGCGCGTCCGCGTCGATCGAGCGGCGCAGCGCCTCGTGCAGCCGGGCCGGGGTCAGCACGCCGAGGAAGCGCCCCGTCTCCTCCTTGTCGATGACGGCGATCCAGCCGGCGTCGTGCTGGAGCATCGTGGAGAACGCCTGCTTGAGCGAGGCGCCCACGGGCAGCCAGGCCTCCATACGACGGGCGTGCTCCCGTACGGTCCCCGAGGAGCCTGTCTGCTCGGTCGAGATCCAGCCGTGCAGATTGTCGTCGCCGTCCAGGACGACCGCCCAGCGCGCGCCTTCCTTGGAAAGCTTCGCCGCCGCGGTCCGCAGCTGGTCGTCCAGGTGCAGGACGGGCGGCTGTTCCAGGTCGCCCTCCTCGATCGGCGTGACCGAGAGCCGCTTGAGGCCGCGGTCCGCGCCGACGAAGTCGGCGACGTACGGCGTGGCGGGCGCGCCCAGCACGGCGGCGGGGGCGTCGAACTGCTCGATGGTGCCCTGCCCGTACACGGCGATCCGGTCGCCGAGGCGGACCGCCTCCTCGATGTCGTGCGTGACGAAGAGCACGGTCTTGTTGACAGCCGCCTGGAGCTTCAGGAACTCGTTCTGGAGGTGTTCGCGTACGACGGGGTCGACCGCGCCGAAGGGCTCGTCCATCAACAGGACGGGCGGGTCGGCGGCCAGTGCCCGTGCCACGCCCACGCGTTGACGCTGACCGCCGGAGAGCTGCTCGGGGTAGCGGTCGCCGTGGACGGACGGGTCGAGGCCGACCAGATCGAGAAGTTCGGCGGCGCGCTCACGGCTCTTGCCGCGCGGCCAGCCGAGGAGATGGGGGACGGTCGCCGTGTTCTCCAGGATCGTCTTGTGCGGGAACAGGCCGACCTGCTGGATCACATAGCCGATCCGGCGCCGGAGCTGGACAGGGTCGACAGCCGATATGTCCTCTCCGTCCATGAAGATCCGGCCTTCGGTCGGTTCGATCAACCGGTTGACCATTTTCATGGTGGTCGTCTTGCCGCAGCCGGACGGTCCGACGAGCGTGACCAGCTCGCCCGCTCCGACCTCCAGGCTGAGGTCGTCGACGGCCGTGGTGCCGTCCGGGTACCGCTTGGTGACGTGCTCGAATCGGATCATGATTTCCCCATTGTGACGGGTCTTGTGTGAAGGCAATGTTGCCGAAATGTGGCGGCCTTCCGCGATTGTCAGTGGTCGGGGATAGGGTCGCCGAGACAAAGACACCAGACATACGTTCGGGGAGATAGGGGAGGCGGGGGTGGATGAGCGCTCAAAGCTGTCTGGCGGCGAACGAATGGATCTGCGGAGAGTACCTCCGCTCCCGTAGCCAGGAGTTGATCGATGCGACGGTCCAGCACATCTGGATCACCGTTGTCTCGGTCCTCATCGGGCTGCTCGTGGCCTTTCCCCTCGCCCTGCTCGCACGCGCCAAACCGGCTTTCGCCGGCCCTGTGCTCGGACTGACGACGCTGCTCTACACAATCCCGTCGCTGGCGATGTTCTCGCTGCTGCTGCCGTTCTTCGGACTGTCGTCCGCGCTGGTGATCACCGGCCTGGTGCTGTATTCACTGACGATCCTTGTGAGGAACATCATCGCGGGGCTCGACTCCGTTCCGGCGGAGGCCAAAGAGGCAGCGCGCGGGATGGGGTACGGCTCCGGACGGCTGCTCTGGGAGGTCGAGCTGCCGCTCGCGCTGCCCGCGCTGATGGCGGGTGTCCGGATCGCGACGGTCTCGACGGTCGCGCTGACGACCGTCGGCTCGATCGTGGGACGCGGCGGGCTCGGCAATCTCATCGAGGACGCGCTGCCGAGCCTGTTCAAGGCCCAGGTGCTCGCCGCCTCGGTGCTCTGCGTGCTGCTGGCGATCACGGCCGACCTGCTCCTCCTCGGACTCCAGCGGCTGCTCACACCCTGGACCCGCACACGTACGGGCGAGCGCCGCGCGGCACGTCCGGCGCGCGAGGGCCGGACCGGCCGTCCGGTGAAGGTGGGGGGCTGACCGATGGATGTTCTGGCAGACGCGTGGACCTGGCTGATCACCGGTTCCAACTGGTCCGGTGAGGGTGGTGCGCTGGCCCGGCTCGGTGAGCATGTGTACGTCAGCGGGGTCGCGCTCGCACTCGCCTGTGCGATAGCGCTCCCGACGGCCTTCTACCTCGGGCACATCGGCAAGGGCGGCGCGCTCGCGATCAACATCTCCAACGTGGGGCGGGCGGTCCCGGTCTTCGCCGTGCTCGCCCTGTTCATGCTCTCCCCGCTGCGCAACGCCGGTTATGTGCCGACCATCGTCGCACTGATCCTCTTCGCCGTGCCGCCGCTGCTGACCAACGCCTACGTGGGCATGCGGGAGGTGGACCGGGCGGTGCTCGAAGCCGCCAGGGGCATGGGGATGTCCGGGCGACAGCTCTTCGTACGGGTCGAGCTGCCCCTCGCGTACCCGATGGTGATGACCGGCCTCCGGTCCGCTTCCGTGCAGGTGATCGCCACCGCCACGATCGCGGCGATGGTGGGACAGGGCGGCCTCGGGCGGATCATCACCGCCGGCTTCAACACCTACGACACCCCGCAGGTGGTCGCCGGGGCGCTCCTGGTGGCGCTGCTCGCGCTGGTCGTCGAGGGCGTGCTCGTCGCGCTGGACCGGGTGCTCGACCCGTCTCCGTCCGCCACCACCGTCCGGGCACCGGTGCCCGGCGCGCGCGACGGCGCCGCGGGCGACGCCCTCGGCAAGGATGACGTGCTCCCGCTGGACCGGGTGACGAAGACGGTGTGACATGACGACCGAGTGACACGACAAGCGTGTGGATCCACGACCGTTCGAATCAACGACCGTGTGACGACCGACTTTCCAGGCCTCCTCCCCAGGCCTCCCTCAACGGATGGTGAACTTTCATGAGCAAGACCTCGCGCATCGCGGGTGCGGTACTCGGCGCTGTCGTCCTTACCGGGTCGCTCGCCGCGTGCGGCGGCGACAGCCTGGAGTCGGACGGCGGCTCGGACAAGGGCTCGGGCTCCGACAAGAAGGGCTCCCTCGTCGTCGGCGCCGCGGCCTTCACCGAGTCCAAGGTGCTGGCCGAGCTCTACGCGCAGATCCTCGGCGACGGCGGATACGACACCTCTGTCACGACGGTGAAGAACCGCGAGCTGTACGAGCCGTCCCTGGAGAAGGGTGAGATCGACGTCGTCCCCGAATACGCGGCGACGCTCACCGAATTCCTCAACGCCAAGGTGAACGGCGCGGACGAGGCCCTGAAGAAGCCGCTCGCCTCCAGCGACACGGCCGCCACGGTCGCCGCCCTGGAGAAGCTGGCGGAGCCGCTCGGCCTGAAGGTGCTCCCCGCCGGCAAGGCGGTCGACCAGAACGCCTTCGCGGTGACCAAGGAATACGCCGAGAAGAACAAGCTCAAGACCCTTTCGGATCTGGGCGCGTCGAAGCTCAAGGTGAAGATCGCCGCGGGTGACGAGTGCGAGGTACGGCCGTTCTGCGCGCCCGGTCTCAAGGAGACGTACGGAATCGACGTCACCGGCATCGACCCGCAGGGCGTCGGCACTCCGCAGGCCAAGCAGGCGGTCAAGGACGGCAAGGACCAGCTGGTCCTCAGCACCACCACCGACGGCACGCTCGACAGCTTCGGTCTGGTGGTCCTGGAGGACGACAAGAAGCTGCAGAACGCGGACAACGTACTTCCAGTGGTCAATGCCAAGGACGCCGGTTCTCAGGAGATCGCGGACATTCTCGGCAAGCTCACCGACACCCTCACGACAGACGATCTCGCGAAGCTCAACCTGAAGGTCGACGCCGAGCGCGCGAAGCCCGCGGATGTCGCCAAGGAGTATCTGGAGTCAAAGGACCTGATCGGCAAGTAGCCGCAAGTAGTGGGAAGCGGCGGGAAGTAGAGGGACCGGAGCGGAGTCGGCAACGGACGGGGAAAGATTGTCCGGCCGACCCCCATTCCGGGGCGACGCGCGGTAAATTTCTGGCCATGCCACGTGGACGCCACCGCCATTCCCCGCCCCTCCACAGGATTCTGCCGCCGTCGGTCGTGGCCGGGGCCGCGGCTCTGTGCGCCGCGGGGGCCTGGCTCCTCGCCGAACCCGTGGCGCTCCGCGGCCTGGTGGTCGTCACCGCGGCCACCGGCGCCACCGGCGCCTATCTGATGCGCAGTTGGGACCGGGCCGCGGGTCGGCGCGTCGCCGAACTGCTGCGCGCGCAGGCGAACGAGGAGTGGAAGACCGAAGAGCGAATAGCCGAACTCGAAACCGATATCGACGAATCGCGCGAGATCCGCACCCGGCTCGACACCAAACTGCGCGCCAAGCGGGTGGAACTCGCGAAGCTGCGCGGCGAGCACGCCGCGCTCCTGCGCCGGTACGCCACGGCGGAGACCGCGCGCGCCAGCGCGCTGGAAGGCCGGCGGCAGCTCGCCATCGAAGCGGCCGCCGAGCCGAAGGCGCTGCCGCCCGCGGGTAGTACGCCCACCGCGTCGGCGTACTACCGCGCCGCGCAGGCCCTTGAGGACCTGACGCGCAACGGCGTGACACAGCACACGAAGCGGATCCTCGAAGAGGCCCGTCGGCGTGAACTCGCCGAGCGCGCGGCCCGGGACGCCGCGGCGGAGGCCGAGCGGGCGAAGCAGGCCGCCAAGGCCCGCGCCGAGAAGGCCGGGCAGGAGAAGGAAGCCAGGAAGCGGCGCGCGGCGGAAGCGGCGGCGGCCACCGAGCACACACGTCCCTCGTCCGCGCTTCCCTTGAAAGCCCGGCCGTCGACGTCCCTGCCCGCCACCCGCCCCCACCCGGGCGCCTCGGCGATCGTCCCGTACAACCGGCGGCACCGGCTCCAGCGGGGCCCCGAGGGAGGTTTCGACTTCTTCGGTACGCAGAAGGACGGCGCGTCGGCGATCGAACCGTCCGCCGCCGACGCGGAGGACGGCCCCGCCGACCCGGAGGCCACGCAGACCGGGGCCGGACAGCCCGCGCCGGCGGAGCTGGAACGGGCGCAGAGCGAGGACCTCGCCGATGTCACCGGCGAGGAGGCCCTTTCGGTGCGGCGCAGGACCGACGACCGGGCGGTGGGCCAGGTCATCGACCTGACCGAGCACGACGAGGCCGAGCCGCTGCCGCGGGGCCTGCGCAGCGCGATCGGCTCCTAGGGACTGATCCAGCCGAAAGGTCTTCGGGCCTGTCATCGAGCGGTTCGGAACTGACGGTGACGCCGAACTCCCGCAGGCGAGCGACGGCCCGTGCCGGATCGATCGAACACCGATCAGCCCCGCATCCGCTGCCGGTAGCCGTCGAGGAAGGGGGCTTCCGCCGGGTCGGGACGGTCGGTGGCGTTGATGATCCGGTGCCAGTACGGGTAGTACGCCGGGAGCTGGGTGGCCTCGTTGATACGGGCCGTCTCCTCGTCGGTCAGCAGCAGATCGGGCGCCGAGAGGTTGTCGAGCAGTTGCTGTTCCGTACGACCGCTGATGACCAGGCCGGTGATACCGGGCCTGGCGAGTTCCCAGGCGAGGATGAGGCGGGGGATGGAGACCTGCCGGGCGTCGGCGATCTCGGCGAGCAGATCGATGATGTCGTACGCGCGCTCCCGGTCCACCACGTGCGGTTCCGGCCAGTCGGTGCCCTGCCGGGTGGTCGAGGCGACGTCCTGGCCGCGCCGGACCTTGCCGCTGAGCAACCCCTCGCCCAGGGGACCCCAGACGAGGGTGCCGAGTCCCTGGTCGAGCGCCGCGGGGATGATCTCGTACTCGGACTCCCGGGCCTCCGGCGTGTAGTAGACCTGCTGGACGACCGGTGCGCTGAGGTGGTGCAGACGCGCCGTGTACCTCGTCTTCATGATCTGCCAGCCGTTGAAGTTGGAGATCCCCAGGTAGCGCACCTTGCCGGCGGCGACGAGCCGCTCGACGGCGGTCAGCGACTCCTCGATGGGTGTCTGACCGTCCCATTGGTGCAGGTAGAGCAGGTCCAGGTGGTCGGTGTCGAGACGGCGGAGGCTTTTCTCGACCTCGCGGATGATGTGGTACGCGGACGCACCGCCGTCATTGGGCCCGTCGGCCAGCCGCATACGTACCTTGGAGGCGATGAGGACATCGTCGCGCTTGCCCCGGAGTGCCTGGCCGATGAGTTCCTCGGACTGCCCGTAGGAGTACATGTTCGCCGTGTCGATCATGTTCACGCCGGCGTCCAGGGCGACATCGAAGAGTCGGCGCGCTTCATCGAGTCCCAGCCCGCCGATCTGCGCGAACTGCTTGCGGTCGCCGATGTTCATCGATCCGAGCACCAGTCGGGACACTTTCAGACCCGAATTGCCGAGAGTCCGATATTCCACGTCTCCTCCTCGTGTAGCCAGGATTCCGACGTCCCACCCGGCGCCCCGGGGCTCCGAAACGCCCGGCCGGCGCGGGAACGCCGCGGACACCCGTCCGCGCCCCCTCATCCAGCCTCAGGCCGACGCGGGAATCTCGCACCACGACAGCGGCACCGGCGAGACCCGGGGAGGCGGCTGCGGCGCGCCCCGCTACTTGTCGATGTCGCCGACGACGAAGAAGAGCGAGCCGAGGATCGCCACCATGTCGGCGACCAGGGTGCCCGGAAGCAGCTCGGTCAGCGCCTGGATGTTGTTGAAGGACGCCGAGCGCAGCTTCAGCCGGTAGGGGGTCTTCTCGCCCTTCGACACCAGGTAGTAGCCGTTGATGCCGAGCGGATTCTCGGTCCAGGCGTACGTGTGTCCCTCGGGCGCCTTGAGGACCTTGGGCAGCCGCTGGTTGATCGGCCCCGGCTCCAGATCGGCGATGCGGTCCAGGCACGCGTCCGCGAGGTCGAGGGAGTTGTGGGTCTGGCTCAGCAGGCACTCGAAGCGGGCCAGACAGTCGCCCTCCTCGCGCGTGACGACCTTCAGCGTGTCCTGGAGTTCGCCGTACGCGAGATACGGCTCGTCGCGGCGCAGGTCGAAGTCGACACCCGAGGCCCGCGCGATCGGCCCCGAAACCCCGTACGCGTGCACGGTCTTCGCCGTCAGGACCCCCACGCCACGGGTCCGGCCCCGGAAGATCTCGTTGCCGAGGACCAGCCTGTCGTAGACGTCCATCCGGGAACGGACCTCGGCGACCGCGTGCCTGGCACGGTCCAGCCAGCCCGCGGGCAGGTCCTCCTTGAGACCGCCGACCCGGTTGAACATGAAGTGCATCCGGCCGCCGGAGATCTCCTCCATGACGGCCTGGAGCTCCTCGCGCTCCCGGAAGGCGTGGAACACCGGGGTGATCCCGCCCAGTTCGAGAGGGTAGGAGCCGAGGAACATCAGATGGTTGAGCATCCGGTTCAGCTCGGCGAGCAGGGTCCGGGTCCAGACGGCGCGCTGCGGCACCTCCATGCCGAGCATGCGCTCGACGGCCATCACCACACCCAGCTCGTTGGCGAACGCCGACAGCCAGTCGTGGCGGTTGGCGAGCATGATGATCTGGCGGTAGTCGCGCGCCTCGAACAGCTTCTCGGCGCCCCGGTGCATATAGCCGATGACCGGCTCGACCTCCCGGATCACCTCGCCGTCGAGCACCAGACGCAGTCGGAGCACACCGTGCGTCGAGGGGTGCTGGGGCCCGATGTTGAGCACCATGTCCGTGCTCTCGGCCGCGCCGCCGATGCCGACCGTCGTGCGGGTGGTCTCCGTCATGCGGGCCAGTCTCTCAGAGCCGTGCCCACTGGAAGCATCAGCCAGCCGAAGTCCCCGAGGCCGCCCCGCGCGGTCAGTTCGGCGGCCTCGCCGGCGGTGGCGAGCGCGCGTACGTAGGAGGCGGGGTCGGCCGTGGCGAGAGAGAGCGGCGGGCGCTCACCGCTGACGCCGAGGCGGCGCAGGGCCTCGCGCTGGCTCAGTACGAAGGACCCCGCGCAGGACCCCGTGCCCTCGGCGCCCTTCGTTCCCGCCGAGCCGCCGGCCGCCGCGCACGCGTCGAGCGCCACATGGGCGGTGATGTCGCAGCTGCCGTCCGGCACCGGCCGTACCTCCCGGCCGTCCCGGAAGCCGGTCAGCGTTCCGAACAGCGGCCGGTCGCCCCGTACATGCGCGTAGTCGACGGCCACCGCGAGCCCCCGGTCCAGCGTTGCCACAGCCGCGGCCCATGCCTCGTCACGGGTGCGGCCGATCTCCGCCCGCGCGCCCGGCTCGGTCATCGGCCACCAGCGCGCCAGCCACTCCGCGTCCGGGCCCTCGACCGGGGCGCCGGGCCGCTCCGTACCGTCGGGGGCCACCAGGACGTACCGCACCGTCCCGTCGGGCCCGGTCTCGGCGACGTCCACCGGAATGTTGTCCAGCCACTCGTTGGCGAACAGCAGCCCCCGGACCCCGTCCGGCGGTCTGTCGGTCCACTCGACGCGCGGATCCGGCCGGGACGGGCGCGCGGCCCGTTCGACGGCGTACGGCCGCACGGCCAGCCCGTCCGGCACGGCGGCCAGGACCCCCGTCAGCAGTTCCCCTCGCCCCGCGCCCATGTCGACCAGGGCGATCTCGTCGGTCTCCAGCGCCTCGGCGGTCGCCACCAGAAGCCGCCCGACGGCAGCCGCGAAGAGCGGTGAGGCGTGCACGGAAGTGCGGAAGTGCCCGGCAGGCCCCTCAGTGCGCCGGTAGAAGCCCTCCGGGCCGTACAGCGCGCTCTCCATCGCCGCGGCCCATCCGCAGGCCTCCACGCCCCACGGAGCCCCCTCGGCCTCGTCGCGCTTACACGTCTCATCCGTCACGGGCCCAAGTCTCCACCTTGGGGAGTACGCGCAGGCCGACCGGATCGGCCCTCCGGTTGACCCTTCTACCTTTGTGGCTTCCCTACGCTGGGTTACGTGCAGCGTCTCTATGACTTTCTCCGTAGACACCCGACGGGCGTCGACAGCTTCTGGGCTGTGGTGCTCTTCGGGTTTTCCATGCTGTGGGTGGTCGCGGAGGCGGGTCCCGGCGCCGAGCCGGCGGCCGTGGCGGGGGTGATCGTTCTGCTGCTGTCGCTGACGGTCGCGCTGCGGCGTCGCGCTCCGGAGAAGATGCTGCTGCTCGTGGCCGGTCTGGGCGTGGTCCAGATGGTGACGGACGTGCGGCCCAACCCGGCGGACTTCGCCATGCTGGCGCTCATCTACACGGTCGCCGCACGAGGCGGCCCGCGCTGGGCCACCCAGCTGGGGCTGATCGGCGGCCTGGCCGCGGCGCCGCTGGCCCAGATCCGCTGGCCCGCGAGCGAGGAGAGTGCCGGCGGGCAGTTCTTCCTCACCGTCGTGCTGGCGGTGCCCTTCGCGCTCGCCTGGGTGCTCGGCGACTCCGTCCGCACCCGACGCGCGTACTTCGCCCAGCTGGAGGAGCGCGCCACCCGCCTGGAGAAGGAGCGGGAGGCACAGGCCAAGGTCGCCGTGGCCGCCGAGCGCGCGCGGATCGCCCGCGAGCTGCACGACGTCGTCGCGCACAACGTGTCGGTGATGGTCGTCCAGGCCGACGGCGCCGCCTATGTCCTGGACGCCGCGCCCGAGCAGGCCAGGCAGGCCCTGGAGACCATCTCGGGCACCGGGCGGCAGGCGCTGGCGGAGATGCGCCGGCTGCTCGGTGTGCTGCGGACCGGGGACGTCAAGGAGAGCGGCGAGTACGTGCCGCAGCCCGACGTCCAGCAGATAGAGGACCTGGTCGAGCAGGTGCGGTCGGCGGGGCTCACCGTGGACTTCAAGGTCGAGGGCACCCCCCGGTCGCTGCCCAGCGGGGTGGAGCTCACCGCGTACCGGATCGTGCAGGAAGCGCTGACTAACAGCCGCAAGCACGGCGGACCCGATGTGGGAGCCAGTGTCCGTCTGGTCTACTTCGACGACGGGCTGGGACTTCTGGTCGAGGACGACGGGCGCGGCGCGGGCCACGATCTGTACGTGGACGGTGGCGCGGACGGCCGGGGGCACGGCCTCATCGGGATGCGGGAGCGCGTCGGCATGGTCGGCGGCACGCTCGACGCGGGGCCGCGGCCGGGGGGCGGCTTCCGGATCAGCGCGCTGCTTCCGTTGAAGCCCGCGCACTGAAGCCCGCGCACCTGGACACCGACTTTGCCACCGACCGCCCGCCCCAACGGAGAAGGAACCCGCCGATGTCGATCCGCGTGATGCTCGTCGACGACCAGGTGCTGCTGCGCACCGGTTTTCGCATGGTGCTGGCCGCACAGCCGGACATGGAGGTCGTCGCGGAGGCGGGCGACGGCGCGGAGGCGATCGAGAATCTGCGTTCCGCCGCCGTGGACGTCGTCCTCATGGACGTACGCATGCCACGGCTGGACGGTGTGGAGGCGACCCGCCGTATCTGCGCGGAGCCCGGCGCGCCCAAGGTGCTCATCCTGACGACGTTCGACCTCGACGAGTACGCCTTCTCCGGTCTCAAGGCGGGCGCCAGCGGCTTCATGCTCAAGGACGTGCCGCCGTCCGAGCTGCTGAGCGCGATCCGCGCCGTGCACAGCGGCGACGCGGTCGTCGCGCCATCCACGACGCGGCGGCTGCTCGACCGCTTCTCGGCGATGCTGCCGAGCGGCCGGGAGAACAGCGCCGCCACCGGCGCGCTGGAGCGGCTGACCGGCCGCGAGCGCGAAGTCATGCTGCTGGTCGCCCAGGGTCTGTCGAACGGCGAGATCGCCGCCCGCCTGGTCCTCTCCGAGGCGACCGTGAAGACCCACGTCGGCCGCATCCTCACCAAGCTCGGTCTGCGCGACCGGGTGCAGGTCGTGGTGCTCGCGTACGAGTCGGGGCTGGTGCGCGCCGGAGGCGGCGCCGTCTGATGCTCCTGTGGGTCAACGGGCACGACGTACGCCACTTCGCGCTGCTCGCCGAGCGCGCGAGCGTCCTGAAAAGGCTCATGGAACGCGCGCCGCCGCCAGCTCCAGCGTGCGCTCGCGTGCCCGGTCGTCCACCAGCGGGGACGTCGCGCCCGTGTCGTAATGGCTCGCGCAGGAGATCTCCAGCACCGCCGCCACATACCGCTCGTCCGGCATTGTGTCGAGATCGTCCAGCTCCTCGGCCGGCGTCTCGTGGGGACAGGCCGGCAGCAGGATGTCCGAGCGGGTGGACCGCCACAGGAACTCCGCCTCGTGCAGCCGGTCGGCCGGCTCGGGCTTGAGCCCGGCCGATGTGGACGTGACCCAGCCGTGCAGCCGCGCCTGGTGGCCCGGCTCGGACAACGCGTGCAGGGCGGCGCCGAGTTCGGCGAGCGGCGACGGTCCGAAGACGATCCGCTCGTGGGGCAGCCCGGTGATGTCGATGGTTCACGCTCATGCACCCATGCCGCACGCCGCCACTGACAGCGCGGCGGACGATTGACGGCGCCCGTCAATCGGCGGGCCCGTTCCCCGCCTCCGCCTCAGCTGCCGCCTCCCCCTTCACGCGGGCCATGAACTCCCGTACGGCCTGCCGGACGTCGTCCGCCGTCCACTCCAGCCCGGCCTCCGCGACCGTCACCTCGGTCACGGAAACGCCCGGCGGGCCCGAACCGGAGTCGAACCAGCGGCGGAAGAGGGCCACACCGGTCTCCTCGGCCTGCCGCACGGCCGCCTCGTTCAGCACCTGGGCGTCGTACGGAAGCCAGACCTGGAACTGGTGGGTGTGCGGCTGCCTGGGGTGCACCCGGAACCACGGCGCGACGGGCACGGCTCCCGATGCGGCCGCCGTCCCCGACCCCGTTCCCCGCGCCGGCTGCGCGAACTCTTCCGCCAGCGCCGCCGCGACCACGCGCGCGTGGGCCACGTACGACGGCAGCCGTGGCAGTTCCCGCGCCAGTCCCAGCAGCGCGGACAGCGCCGCCGGATACTGCTGGAAGACCTGGCCTCCGTACCGATGCCGCCACACCCGCGCCTCCTCGACCAGCGTCGAAGACCCCACGAGCATCGCCCCGGACATCCCGCCGAGGGACTTGTAGAAGGACACGTACACGCTGTCCGCGAGCCCCGCGATCTCCTTCAGCGGTCGGCCGAAGTGCGTCGTGCTCTCCCACAGCCGCGCGCCGTCGAAGTGCACCACCGCGTCGCGCTCGCGCGCCGCCGCCACGACGGCGACGAGCTCGTCCCACGTCGGCAGGACGAATCCGGCGTCGCGCAGCGGCAGTTCCAGCATCAGCGTGCCGAACGGCTCGTCCGTGGCCCGGATCTCCTCGGCCGTGGGCAGCCGTGGCTCGGACGTCGGATGGATCGTCCGCAGACGGCTCACGACCGACAGGGCGCCGCCCTCGTGCACCTCCGGGTGCGCCATCGGATGCACGGCCACGGTCGCGTTGCCGGTGCGACCCGCCCAGGACCGTAGGGCCACCTGCTGCGCCATGGTGCCGGTCGGGAAGAACGCGGCGGCCGGGAAGCCGAGGAGGGCCGCCACCCGGCTCTCCAGCTCGGCGACGACCCCGTTCCCGTACACGTCCGCCCACTCGCCGAGGTCGTGGACCGACGACGCGTCGGCCGCCAGCGCGGCCAGCTGTTCACCGAGCGGCCGGTCGGCGTGGCTGCGCCAGAGGATTCGTCCGGAGGCGTGCCAGGCGGCCAGCCGCCGCCGTCGTTCGTCCTGCTCGCTCGTGTCTGCCATGGGGCGATCATCGTCCACGGGGCGCGGCACGCCCAGTGCTTTTTCCGGGGCCGCCCACACTCTGTGGAGTCGGGGAATGCCACGAAACGCTGGCGTAGCATGGCGAGAAATCGTCCGGTACCCGTCGCGGACTGGAACGGAAGGCCCCGCCGCGTGAACGCATCAGCAGTCCCCCTCGATCCCCGTGACCCGCGGGACAGGCCCGCCCGGCTCACGGTCGGAGTCGTCGGATCCGGGCGCGTCGGACCGGCGCTGGCAGCGGCTCTCCGGCTCGCCGGCCACCGCCCGGTCGCCGCGTCGGGCGTGTCCGACGCCTCCGTACGGAGGGCGGCCGTCCTGCTGCCCGAGGTGCCCCTCGTGACGCCCGCCGAAGTGCTCGCCCGCGCGGAGCTGGTGCTGCTGACCGTCCCGGACGACGCGCTGCCAGGTCTGGTCGAAGGGCTCGTCGAGACCGGAGCCGTCCGTCCGGGACAGCTGCTCGTCCACACGTCGGGGCGGTACGGCACGAAGGTGCTCCTCCCCGCGCTGCACGCGGGCGCGCTGCCGCTCGCGCTCCATCCCGCGATGACGTTCACGGGCACCTCCGTGGACGTCCAGCGGCTGGCGGGCTGTTCCTTCGGGGTCACCGCTCCCGACGAACTGCGGCTGGCCGCCGAGGCGTTGGTCATCGAGATGGGCGGCGAGCCCGAGTGGGTCGAGGAGGACGCCCGCCCGCTCTACCACGCGGCCCTGGCGCTCGGTGCGAACCATCTGGTCACGCTCGTCGCCCAGGCCATGGAGCTGCTGAGCAAGGCGGGTGTCGAGGCGCCGGACAGGATGCTCGGCCCGCTTCTCGGTGCCGCCCTCGACAACGCGCTGCGCTCCGGCGACGCGGCGCTCACCGGCCCCGTGGCGCGCGGCGACGCGGGCACGGTCGCCGCGCACGTCGCCGAGCTGCGCGAGCACGCGCCCGCCGCCGTGCCCGGCTATCTGGCGATGGCCCGTACGACGGCCGACCGGGCGCTCGCCCACGGCCTGCTCAAGCCGGAGCTGGCCGAGGACCTGCTGGACGTCCTCGCCGACGGTGACCGCCGGCCGGGGAGCGACCGATGAGCCTCGAACTGGCCTCCACGCGCGCGGAGCTGGACGGACTGCTCGCCCGGCACGGCAGCGCGCGGGCAGCCGCACGGGAGCAGGCAGCCCCGCGGGAGGGAGCCTCTTCCCCCCGTACCGCCGTCGTCATGACCATGGGCGCCCTCCACGACGGCCACGCCGCGCTGGTACGCGCCGCCCGCCGGCACGTCGGCCCGGCCGGCTTCGTCGTCGTCACCGTCTTCGTGAACCCGCTCCAGTTCGGCGCGAACGAAGACCTGGACCGCTATCCCCGGACCCTCGAATCGGACCTGAAGACGGCCGAGGCGGCAGGCGCCGACGCCGTGTTCGCGCCGTCCGTCGACGAGGTGTACCCGGGCGGCACGCCCCAGGTACGGATCTCCGCCGGGCCCATGGGGGAGCGCCTCGAAGGCGCCGTACGGCCGGGGCACTTCGACGGCATGCTCACCGTCGTCGCGAAACTGCTGCACCTCACCCGCCCCGACGTCGCCTTCTACGGACAGAAGGACGCCCAGCAGCTCGCGCTGATCCGGCGGATGGCCCGCGACCTGAACTTCCCGGTGGAGATCGTCGGCGTGCCGACGGTCCGCGAGGACGACGGTCTCGCGCTCTCCAGCCGTAACCGTTACCTCTCCGCCGCCGAGCGCCGGACCGCGCTCGCGCTCTCCCGCGCGCTCTTCGCCGCGAGCGACCGCCTCGGCGCCCAGCACGCGCTGCGCGCCCGCGCGGATTCCGCGCCCACGTCCAGGGGCCGCGCGGCGGCCCTCTCCGCGCTCGGCGAGGCCCGAGCCGCCGCCGACAGCCACGCCGTGGCCCACGCGGCGTCCCGTACACCGCGGACGCGGGCCTGTGGTGCGCACGCCGTGCGGTCGGCGGCCCGCGTCGTCCTCGACCAGGCGGTCAGGGACAGCGACTCCTTCACCCTCGACTACCTCGCCCTCGTGAACCCCGCGGACTTCACCGAGGTCCCGGACGACTACACCGGCGACGCGATCCTCGCCGTGGCCGCGCGGGTCGGCGCGACGCGGCTGATCGACAACATCCCCCTGACGTTCGGAGCTTCCCAGTGACCGCCGAGTCCGTACGGGAGCCGAGGCCCGCCCGCCCGGCCGGCATCCAGCTCACCGCGCCCGTGCCCGGCTGGGCCGTCGACGCCGACGTGGTCGTGGTCGGCTCCGGTGTCGCCGGGCTCACCGCGGCCCTGCGCTGCACGGCGGCCGGGCTCAGGACGGTCGTCGTCACCAAGGCCCGACTCGACGACGGCTCCACCCGCTGGGCGCAGGGCGGCATCGCCGCCGCCCTCGGTGAGGGCGACACCCCCGAGCAGCATCTGAGCGACACGCTCGTCGCGGGCGTCGGTCTCTGCGACGAGGAGGCCGTACGCACCCTGGTCACCGAAGGGCCCGACGCCGTGCGCCGGCTGATCGGGACGGGCGCGCGGTTCGACACGTCGGCGGCAGGCGATCTCCAGCTGACCCGCGAGGGCGGCCACCACCGCCGCCGTATCGCCCACGCGGGAGGCGACGCGACCGGCGCGGAGATCTCCCGCGCCCTGGTCGACGCGGTGCGCGACGCGTCTCTCCGTACGGTCGAGAACGCGCTGGTCCTCGACCTTCTTACGGATGAGCACGGCAACACCTCCGGCGTCACCCTCCATGTGATGGGCGAGGGCCAGCACGACGGTGTCGGCGCCGTCCGCGCCCCCGCCGTCGTCCTGGCCACCGGAGGCATGGGCCAGGTCTTCTCGGCGACGACCAACCCCGCCGTCTCCACCGGCGACGGGGTGGCCCTCGCGCTGCGGGCCGGGGCGGAGGTCTCCGACCTCGAATTCGTGCAGTTCCACCCGACGGTGCTCTTCCTCGGCGCCGGATCGGAGGGCCAGCAGCCGCTGGTGTCCGAGGCGGTACGGGGCGAGGGCGCGCATCTCGTGGACGCGGACGGTGTCCGCTTCATGCTCGACCAGCACGAACTGGCCGAGCTGGCGCCCCGTGACATCGTCGCCAAGGGCATCATGCGCCGCATGCGGGAGCAGGGCGCCGAGAACATGTATCTGGACGCCAGGCACTTCGGCGCCGAGATGTGGGCGACCCGCTTCCCCACGATCCTCGCCGCCTGCCGGTCCCACGGCATCGACCCGGTCACCGAGCCGATCCCGGTCGCGCCCGCCGCGCACTACGCGTCCGGCGGCGTCCGCACGGACCTGCGCGGCCGTACGACCGTGCCGGGCCTCTACGCCTGCGGCGAGGTGGCCTGCACGGGCGTCCACGGCGCCAACCGGCTGGCTTCCAACTCCCTCCTCGAAGGTCTCGTGTTCGCCGAGCGCATCGCGGCGGACATCGCCGCGGTCGCGGCGGCCCCCCGCCCCGCGCCGCCCACCACGCCACCCGCCGACCGGCCCGCCCCCGCAGCCCTCCTGCCGCTCATCGCCCCCGAGGCGCGCCTGAGGATTCAGCGGATCATGTCCGAGGGCGCGGGGGTCCTCAGGTCCGCGAGGAGCCTGGGTGTGGCAGCCGAGGCCCTGGAGGCCGTGTTCCAGGACGCCCCGCGTCCGACGGACCCGAGCGACCCGGCCGACCCGGCGAACCCCGGCAAACCCGCTCAGCCGGGCGTCGAGTCCTGGGAGACCTCCAACCTCCTCTGCGTCGCGCGCGTCCTCGTGGCGGCTGCCCTGGAGCGCGAGGAGACCCGCGGCTGCCACTGGCGCGAGGACTTCCCCGAGCGGGACGAAACCGACTGGCGCCGCCACCTCGTCGTACGCCTCGGCACGGGCCGTGCCTTGGAGCTGAGCCGGACCGACACCCCCGCATTTCCCGCCGTAACCCCCGTAGATCTCTCCGTCCCCAGGGAGCCGTCACCGTGAGCACGCCCGAAGACAGTCCGCGCCCCGAGGCCGTGGACGTACCGCTCATCCAGATCGGCGCCCCGGCGTCCGCCGCGGGGGGGTGTGGCGACGGCTGCGGCTGTTCGGACGGTGAGGACTCCCTGGAATGCGGTCTGGACCCCGCGCTCGCCGAGCTGCTGGCCGAGGCCGGACTCGACCCGGTCCAGGTCGAGGACATCGCCCACGTCGCCATCGGTGAGGATCTCGACCACGGCCTGGACGTGACGAGCGTGGCGACCGTCCCCGCCGACGCCGTGGCCACCGGCGACTTCACGGCCCGCACGAGCGGCACGGTCGCCGGACTGCGTGTCGCCGAGGCCGTCCTGTCCATCGTCTGTACCGAGGACTTCGAGGTGGAGCGGCACGTCGAGGACGGCGCCCGCGTCGAAGCCGGCGACAAGCTCCTCAGCGTCACCACCCGCACCCGTGACCTGCTGACCGGGGAGCGCAGCGCGCTCAACCTCCTGTGCAGGCTCTCCGGTATCGCGACCGCCACGCGCGCGTGGGCCGACGCCCTCGAAGGCACCGGCGCGAAGGTGCGCGACACCCGTAAGACGACGCCGGGCCTTCGCGCCCTGGAGAAGTACGCCGTGCGCTGCGGCGGCGGTGTCAACCACCGGATGTCGCTCTCCGACGCCGCGCTCGTCAAGGACAACCACGTGGTCGCTGCCGGCGGGGTCGCCGAGGCGTTCAAGGCCGTACGGGACCGGTTCCCCGACCTGGCGATCGAGGTGGAGACCGACACGCTGGAGCAGGTCCGCGAGGTCCTCGACGCGGGGGCCGACCTGATCCTGCTGGACAACTTCACCCCGGCGCGGACCGCGGAGGCCGTCGCACTCGTCGCCGGCCGGGCACTGCTGGAATCGTCCGGCACGCTCTCCCTGGAGAACGCACGCGCGTACGCCGAGACCGGCGTCGACTATCTCGCCGTCGGCGCCCTCACGCACTCCGCCCCGATCCTCGACATCGGTCTCGACCTGCGTGAGGCGGCGCTCTGATGCTGCTCACCATCGACGTCGGCAACACCCACACCGTGCTCGGTCTGTTCGACGGCGAGGAGATCGTCGAGCACTGGCGGGTGTCCACCGACGCGCGCCGTACGGCCGACGAACTGGCCGTCCTCCTTCAGGGACTGATGGGGATGCACCCGCTGCTCGGCGACGAGCTGGGCGACGGCATCGAGGGCATCGCCATCTGCTCCACCGTGCCGTCCGTCCTGCACGAGCTGCGCGAGGTGACCCGCCGCTACTACGGAGACGTGCCCGCCGTCCTCGTCGAGCCGGGCATCAAGACCGGCGTGCCGATCCTGGTGGACAACCCGAAGGAGGTCGGCGCCGACCGGATCATCAACTCGGTCGCCGCCGTCGAGCTGTACGGCGGTCCCGCGATCGTCGTGGACTTCGGCACCGCCACGACGTTCGACGCGGTCAGCGCGCGGGGGGAGTACACGGGCGGGGTCATCGCGCCCGGCATCGAGATCTCCGTCGAGGCGCTCGGCATAAGGGGCGCCCAGCTGCGCAAGATCGAGCTGGCGAGGCCGCGCAGCGTCATCGGCAAGAACACGGTCGAGGCGATGCAGTCGGGCATCGTGTACGGGTTCGCCGGCCAGGTCGACGGGGTCGTGACCCGGATGGCGCGCGAGCTGGCCGAGGACCCGGGCGAGGTCACCGTGATCGCGACGGGCGGTCTGGCGCCGATCATCCTCGGCGAGGCGACGGTGATCGACGAGCACGAGCCGTGGCTGACGCTGATCGGGCTGCGACTGGTGTACGAGCGCAACGTGTCGCGCATGTAGCTCGCGGCCGGTTCGTCATCGGCCGCCGGCGGCCCGCGAGGAGCCCGTCCGGCGGTGTAGGACGCGTGAGATCCCGGCGCGCCGCAGCTGTCGCGTTTAGACGATTTTGTGCGATTCGTGAGTATCGTCACCCCATGCCCACGCCCTACGGATCCCGCGGCGGCATGGCGTTCGGCGCAGACGAATTGCGTGTGCTCCGAGGCGCCCTCGCCGTCGCCCTCCACCCCGCTCCCCTTCCCGACGAGGACGTCCAGGCCTGCCTGCGGCTCGCCGAGTCCGTGGACGAGGCGGTCCGCGAGGCCGGCCGGCTGCGCGCGTTCCTCCTTGCCGATCTCGCGCGCTACCGTGCCGCGCTTCCCGGCTCGGCCGTCGGCTATCTGGAGCTCCTCCAGGACGCTCTGGCGGCCGGGTACGACCCACGCCCGGAGGACCTCATGGCTCTGCGCACCCTGCGCGCCGCACCCCTCGCCGCCGCGCTGCTCGACCACTGTCAACGGGCCGCCGAGAACTCCGTACGGGCCCGTCTCGCCGGCCGGTCTCCCGCCGCCCCCGCGCCCCGCGCCCGGCTGCTCGCGCTCCAGGGCGGCCGTGCCGCGGCCGACGACCCGCAGCGGCCCAAGGAGGAGCCCGGCAAGGCTCCTGGAAAGGCGCCGGGGAAGCAGCCCACGCCGCCGCGCCGCCCGACGGCCCCCGGGCGCCCCTCCACCGAGCGCCCGATGCCCAAGCCGTCCGAGGTCTTCCCGCCACGCCGTAAGCCCACGCCCCCACCGGAGCGGCGGGTCGCCGGATAGCTACTCTGGGGCCATGGACTACGTATCCGCTCTCCTGCCTCCCGTGGTGATGGCCGCCTTCTTCATCGGCCTGGTCGTGACGATCGTCAAGAGCCAGGGCGGCGACAACAAGTCGAAGGAGGACGCGGTCGTGGACGCGGCGATCGCCCGCGCGGAGGCCGTGGAGCAGCAGGGCGGGCCGTCCGGCGCCTGACGGCGTCACGGCCGTGGATCAGGACGTACGACTGCCGTGAAGTCGTACGTCCTTTTGTAATGTCAATAACCGACCATTCGGACATCTCGCACTATGGTGACGATGTGCCCCGCCAATTGGGAGACCTGGAAGACGCCGTCATGAGCCGCGTCTGGGAATGGAACCGTCCGGTCACCGTCCGGGAAGTCCTGGAAGACCTTCAGCGGGAACGGTCCATCGCCTACACGACCGTCATGACCGTAATGGACAATCTCCATCAGAAGGGCTGGGTACGCAGGGAAGTCGACGGCCGCGCCTATAGATATATGGCGGTGTCCACCCGCGCCGCCTACGCGGCCGCGCTGATGAACGAAGCCTGGTCGAAGAGCGACAACCCGGCGGCCGCTCTTGTCGCCTTCTTCGGGATGATGTCGCCGGCGCAGCGCGAAGCCCTGGAGGACGCGGTCCGGATGGTGAGCGGCGACCGGCCGGAAGCCGCGGACGAAGGCGCGTCCGAGGCGGCGCCGGAAGGCCCGCCGGAAGCATCGCGGGAAGCGAGCGCCGAAGTACCGGGCGAAGTACCGCCCGAAGTCGGGCCCGAAGTGGGCCGCGAAGTCCCCGCCGAGGGCGCCGACCGAGAGCATCCCGCCGGGCGATAGCGTCCAGCTCATGTCCTCCGAGCCTCGAGAAGTCGATGTAAATGCCATCACCGTCCGGCGGGCCAGGACGAGCGATGTGTCCGCGGTCCGTCGTCTCCTCGACCCGTACGTGAGTGATGGCATCCTGCTCGACAAAGCGACGGTGACGCTTTACGAGGACATCCAGGAGTTCTGGGTCGCCGAACGCGACGACGACGCGAGCGTCGTCGGATGCGGCGCACTCCATGTCATGTGGGAAGACCTCGCCGAAGTGCGCACACTCGCGGTGGATCCCCGCTTCCGGGGTGCCGGCATCGGACGGCATGTGCTCGACAAGTTGTTGCGGACGGCTCGGTGGCTCGGGGTGCGGCGCGTATTCTGTCTGACCTTCGAAGTCGACTTCTTCATCAAGCACGGCTTCGTGGAGATCGGTGAGACTCCTGTCGACGGAGATGTCTACAGTGAGCTGCTGCGTTCCTATGACGAGGGAGTCGCCGAGTTCCTCGGTCTCGAACGGGTGAAGCCGAACACCTTGGGTAACAGCCGGATGCTTCTGCACCTGTGAGCGGCGGAAGAACCCGGAACCCTATGTCCGAATCGCGCACGTTTCCCGTGTTCTTGTGCTACTGAACCTCTGCCGGGGGTTTGTGTTTTCCTGAGAAAAGCGGTTTCCTTTCGGCGTACTGCATTTTCGATGAAAGGAAAACCGGTGGCACAGAAGGTTCAGGTCCTTCTTGTTGACGACCTCGACGGTGGCGAGGCGGACGAGACCGTCACGTTCGCGCTGGACGGCAAGACCTACGAGATCGACCTCACGAACGCGAATGCGGACAAGCTTCGTGGGCTCCTCGACCCGTACACCAAGAGTGGCCGTCGTACCGGTGGCCGCGCCGCCGGTGGCCGTGGCAAGGGCCGCGCCGCCGCGGGTGGGAACAAGGACACCGCGGAAATTCGCAAGTGGGCCAAGGAGAACGGCTACAGCGTCAACGATCGAGGTCGCGTTCCGGCCGAGATCCGCGAAGCCTACGAGAAGGCCAACGGCTGAGATTTCGTACCTGTCGATTCTCCACGAAGCAATCGGGCCCGGTGGCACTCCGTCGCCGCCGTGTCCACGAGTCGAACGAGATCGGGGACACCCCCACCCCTGTCCCCGAGTCCGGCACTGCCTCCGGGTCCGTGTCCGAAATGAGTGAGAGCCGGCAGCGTCGGCTCCACCTCGCGTCCAGGCTCGGGGGGCCGCAGCCATACGGCGGCCCCCTGCTCCGCCCCCGGCCGCCCGCTTCCCGCCCCGCCACCGCCTCGTCGCGCGGCCCCCGTCGGACCCCTGGGCCCCTGAGGGCCTCTTGGCCCCGTCGCCCCTCCGGGCGGCTCCGGAGCGGTCATCCGGCCGTCGGTGCCGGTCGCGGTCAGATCGAGCGCGATGCCGCCCCATTCCAGCCAGTCGAGCAGCCCCGGCAGTTCGTCGGCGCTCCCCGCGGCCACCAGCAGCCGCATCCGGCCCGCCGCGCGCGCCACCGGCCCGGTCCCGGCCGCGTCGATGCGCCGCAGTACCGCCGCGCCCGCGTCGGCGGGCAGCTCCAGAACGTCGAAGCGCAGCCCGGTCAGCAGGGCGACGGGCGGCCCCGGCACCGTGGCCCAGCCCAGCTTCCGCTCGTACCAGAGGGCGCTGCCGACTTTGGCCGGCAGCGGCACGCGGGGGGACGGAACGGGGAGAGCCATGGTCGGACCAACTCCCCGCCCTGGCATTGAGTTACGCAGAGTCGACACATGCTTGCTCTATGTGTTCACCATGGGGGCGTGCGGAAGCATTCGGGAGTGCAAGGGTGTTCGCCCGTAGCGGAGCGAACGGGGGTGCGCCGCATGGAGTGTCAGTGCTTACGGGTAAGACATTCCTAGTGGGAAGGGGCGACACGCGGTCCTGGACGTCTCACGTTCGCCATCGGCGTACCGATAGCGGGGGTATCTGTCTGGCCTGCGGGAACATCGTCTCGCACCATCAGGTTGGAGCAGGTGTCGGCTGTTCGTGAGGAAAGTTCGCCGCCGACGGCGGGGTGATCACGGCGGATGTCGGCAGTTGGAATGAGCGGTCCCCGCTTGCGGGACTAAGCTGCGGAAGGACAGGGAGGGGACCGACCCCTTTACTGCCTGACCGCTCTGAGGAGCGATTAACGATGTTCGAGAGGTTCACCGACCGCGCGCGGCGGGTTGTCGTCCTGGCTCAGGAAGAAGCCCGGATGCTCAACCACAACTACATCGGCACCGAGCACATCCTCCTGGGCCTGATCCACGAGGGTGAGGGTGTCGCCGCTAAGGCCCTGGAGAGCCTCGGGATTTCGCTCGAGGCGGTCCGCCAGCAGGTGGAGGAGATCATCGGGCAGGGCCAGCAGGCTCCGTCCGGCCACATCCCCTTCACGCCCCGTGCCAAGAAGGTCCTGGAGCTGTCGCTCCGCGAGGCCCTTCAGCTCGGCCACAACTACATCGGCACCGAGCACATCCTGCTCGGCCTGATCCGCGAGGGCGAGGGCGTCGCCGCCCAGGTCCTCGTGAAGCTGGGCGCCGATCTCAACCGGGTGCGGCAGCAGGTCATCCAGCTGCTCTCCGGCTACCAGGGCAAGGAGGCCGCCACCGCCGGCGGCCCGGCCGAGGGCACGCCTTCGACCTCCCTCGTCCTGGACCAGTTCGGCAGGAATCTCACCCAGGCAGCTCGTGAGTCCAAGCTCGACCCGGTCATCGGGCGCGAGAAGGAGATCGAGCGGGTCATGCAGGTGCTTTCCCGCCGTACGAAGAACAATCCGGTCCTCATCGGCGAGCCCGGCGTCGGCAAGACGGCGGTCGTCGAGGGACTGGCGCAGGCCATCGTCAAGGGCGAGGTGCCCGAGACCCTCAAGGACAAGCACCTCTACACCCTGGACCTCGGCGCCCTGGTCGCGGGCTCCCGCTACCGAGGTGACTTCGAGGAGCGCCTGAAGAAGGTCCTCAAGGAGATCCGCACCCGCGGCGACATCATCCTGTTCATCGACGAGCTCCACACCCTGGTGGGTGCGGGCGCCGCCGAGGGCGCGATCGACGCGGCTTCGATCCTGAAGCCCATGCTCGCCCGTGGAGAGCTCCAGACCATCGGCGCGACGACTCTCGACGAGTACCGCAAGCACCTGGAGAAGGACGCCGCGCTGGAGCGCCGCTTCCAGCCGATCCAGGTGGCCGAGCCGTCGCTGCCCCACACGATCGAGATCCTCAAGGGTCTGCGCGACCGTTACGAGGCGCACCACCGCGTGTCCATCACGGACTCCGCGCTGGTGGCGGCCGCGACGCTCGCCGACCGGTACATCTCGGACCGCTTCCTGCCGGACAAGGCGATCGACCTGATCGACGAGGCCGGCTCACGGATGCGTATCCGCCGGATGACCGCTCCGCCGGACCTCCGCGAGTTCGACGAGAAGATCGCGAACGTCCGCCGCGACAAGGAGTCGGCCATCGACTCCCAGGACTTCGAGAAGGCAGCTTCGCTCCGCGACAAGGAGAAGCAGCTGCTGGCCGCGAAGACCAAGCGGGAGAAGGAGTGGAAGGCCGGCGACATGGACGTCGTCGCCGAGGTGGACGAGGAGCTGATCGCCGAGGTCCTGGCGACGGCCACGGGCATCCCGGTCTTCAAGCTCACCGAGGAGGAGTCCTCGCGGCTGCTCCGTATGGAGGACGAGCTCCACAAGCGCGTCATCGGCCAGAAGGACGCCATCAAGGCGCTCTCGCAGGCGATCCGGCGTACGCGTGCGGGTCTGAAGGACCCCAAGCGGCCCGGTGGCTCGTTCATCTTCGCCGGCCCCTCCGGTGTCGGTAAGACCGAGCTCTCCAAGACGCTCGCCGAATTCCTCTTCGGCGACGAGGACGCGCTGATCTCCCTCGACATGTCGGAGTTCAGCGAGAAGCACACGGTTTCGCGTCTCTTCGGTTCTCCCCCCGGATACGTGGGGTACGAAGAGGGCGGCCAGCTCACCGAGAAGGTGCGCCGGAAGCCGTTCTCCGTCGTCCTCTTCGACGAGGTCGAGAAGGCCCACCCCGATATCTTCAATTCCCTTCTGCAGATCCTGGAGGACGGTCGGCTGACCGACTCCCAGGGCCGCGTCGTGGACTTCAAGAACACGGTCATCATCATGACGACCAACCTCGGGACCAGGGACATCTCCAAGGGGTTCAACCTGGGCTTCGCGGCCCAGGGCGACACGAAGTCCAACTACGAGCGGATGAAGAACAAGGTCAACGAAGAGCTGAAGCAGCACTTCCGGCCCGAGTTCCTCAACCGTGTGGACGACACCGTCGTCTTCCACCAGCTCACCGAGGAAGACATCATCCAGATCGTCGACCTCATGGTGGACAAGGTGGACGAGCGCCTGAAGGACCGGGACATGGGCCTTGAGCTCAGCCCGAGCGCCAAGGCGCTGCTCGCCAAGAAGGGTTACGACCCCGTTCTGGGCGCCCGGCCGCTGCGCCGGACGATCCAGCGCGAGATCGAGGACATCCTCTCCGAGAAGATCCTCTTCGGTGAGCTGCGCCCCGGTCACATCGTGGTCGTGGACACCGAGGGCGAGGGCGAGGAGAAGAAGTTCAGCTTCCGCGGCGAGGAGAAGTCGGCACTGCCCGACGTCCCGCCGATCGAGCAGGCGGCCGGCGGCGCCGGTCCGAACCTGACGAAGGAAGCGTGAGCCGGAGCTGAACCAAGGCTGAGGCGAGACTGAGCCCAGCCCGAGGGGTGGGGGGGGGGCGGGGCGGGGGGGCCGGGCCCCCCCCCCCCCCCCCGCCGGGGCGGGGGGCGGGGGGGGGGGCCCCCCCCCCCCCCCCCCCCCCCCCCCCCACCCCTCTGTCGTGCTCCGTGGCGGCTTCCGTCGGGGCCTTCCTCCACCCCCTCGTCCACCTTCTTCGCGGCTCCGACCGTCCTCCGTCGTGACAAGCCGCACACCCGTTTCCGAGCCTACGACCAGGAATAGTGGCGAAGGAGATGATTCCGGCGGGACCTTCGGAAAGGTCCGTCTCGGGACCTTGGTCCTGAGGCCCCGGGACGGGATACGGCCCGGCGATATGGCGGGTGTGCGCCCCTCTGACGTGCGGATAAACAGTATTTAACTCGGACATTTCGGATCGGGCGAAGGAGATGTTTCAGGTCGTCAAGAGGTCGAGTTACCGATGGGACAGCTACGACGTCATGTCGTAGATGGGCTGTTTGGGGTGTGATGGGCGGTCGGGTTACCAAGGGATGGCACGCCAGCCCCCGGTGCTCTGAGCGCCGGGTCCCTTGATGCCCGGAGGTTTCTCAATGTCGCAGCGCACCACGCCCCGCCAGTCCACGCTCCGTACCCGTGCCGCCATCCTGGCCGCCGGACTCGGAGTGACGACGGCGCTCGGAGCGGGGGTCGCGTTCGCCGCGAACAGCAGCGGCGACGCGGGTACCACCCACGCGTCGGCCGCCGCCGTCGAGAAGAAGGCCGCCGACGCCGAGAAGGGGAGCGTCACCAAGGCGGCCGACAAGGCGAAGGCCAAGAAGTCGCCCACCTGGGGCAAGCCGGTCTCCAAGTACGAGCTGAGCGCCTCGTTCGGCCTCGGTGGCGGCAGGTGGGCCCACAAGCACTCGGGCCAGGACTTCGCCGTCCCCGTCGGCACGAACGTGAAGGCCGCGCACACCGGCACCGTCGTGAAGGCCGGACCCAACGGTGCCGGTGACGGTCCCGCGTACGGCAACGCGATAGTCATCAAGCACGGCACCAAGAACGCGAAGTACTCGCAGTACGCCCACCTGTCCAAGGTGAAGGTGCACGTCGGCCAGAAGGTCGACAAGGGCGAGAGCATCGCGCTCTCCGGCAACACCGGCAATTCGAGCGGCCCGCACCTGCACTTCGAGATCCGTACGACCCCGAACTACGGCAGCGCGATCAACCCGCTGACCTTCCTGCGCTCGGCCGACGTCACCGTGTGACGCCGCCGTGAGCCTGCACCAGCAGATCGATGGCGACCCCGAGGATGGCTTCGCGCTTCTCCTCGGGGTCGCCTTCCACGTCCGTGAGGGCGAGCATGCCGGCGTGCATCGTGAAGATCGCGGTGAAGCAGCGCACGCGGTCGGACATCGAGCCGTCGGGCCGGTTGAGCAGCTCCATCAGCCGCAGCATGCGGCCCTTGAAGGTCTCTCCCACGCTCAGGTCGCGCATCGTCGCCTGGTTCTCCTGCATGAAGCGGAACAGGGGCGCGGCCGCGCCGAGCGCGTCGCTGTAGCGCCGTAGGAGCTCCTTCTTCACATCCAGTGTCCTCGGCTGTGTCTCGCCCCAGACGATCAGGTCGTCGATCGGCCGGGCCAGATCCTGGAAGAGGCCGACCACGATGTCTTCCTTGGTCTTGAAGTGGTAGTAGAGCGCGGCCTTGGTCACATCCAGGTTCTCGGCGATCTCGCGCAGCGAGGTCTTCTCGTAGCCCTGCTCGGCGAAGAGTTCCAGCGCTACGTCCTGGATGCGCTGACGGGTGTCGCCCCGACGCGGCTGCGCTGTGCTGCCCATGACTGCTCTCCCGAAAATTACTTACTTGACGACCGGCAAGTGACAGGTCTACTTTCCCCAGTGTACTTAGCTTGCCGGTCGGCAAGTAAGTAGTGAGGCAGACGCAGAAACACAGAACACCAGGAAACAGGGGAGTGGGGGCCATGTCGCTCGACGCGGTGGGGTCGGAACAGAAGAAGAAGGCTGAGCCACAGCCACGCAGCGTGCGAGTGGTACTGCTCGCGCTCATGATCGCGATGCTGCTCGCCATGCTGGACAACATGATCGTCGGCACCGCGATGCCGACGATCGTCGGCGAGCTGGGCGGTCTGGAGCACCTGTCCTGGGTGGTCACCGCCTACACCCTCGCCACCGCGGCCTCGACCCCGATCTGGGGGAAGATCGGCGACATGTACGGGCGGAAGAACATCTTCCTGCTCTCCATCGTCATCTTCCTCATCGGCTCCGCGCTCAGCGGCATGGCCCAGGACATGGGCCAGCTCATCGGCTTCCGCGCCATCCAGGGGCTCGGCGCCGGCGGACTCATGGTCGGCGTCATGGCGATCATCGGTGACCTCATCCCGCCCCGTGAGCGCGGCAAGTACCAGGGCATGATGGCCGGTGTGATGGCCCTCGCCATGATCGGCGGACCGCTGGTCGGCGGCACCATCACCGACCACCTCGGCTGGCGCTGGAGCTTCTACATCAACCTGCCGCTCGGCGCCGTCGCCCTCGCGATGATCGTGACCGTGCTGCACCTGCCCGCGGTGGAGCGGAAGAAGCAGAAGGTCGACTATCTCGGCGCCGCCCTGCTCACGGTCGGGATCACCTCGATCGTGCTGGTCACGACCTGGGGCGGTACGGAGTACGCCTGGAGCTCCACGGTGATCATGGAGCTGATCGCCATCGGCGTCGTCACCCTCGTCTCGTTCGTGTACGTGCAGACCAAGGCGCCCGAGCCGATCATGCCGCTGCACATATTCCGCAACCGCAACTTCAGCCTGATGCAGGTGATCGGCTTCCTGACCGGCTTCGTGATGTTCGGAGCCGTCCTCTTCCTGCCGCTCTACCAGCAGTCCGTGCAGGGTGCCTCGGCGACCAACTCCGGGCTGCTCCTGCTGCCGATGCTGCTGTCGATGATGGTGGTCTCGCTGTTCGCGGGCCGGATCACCACCAGCACCGGCAAGTACAAGATCTTCCCGATCGCGGGCAGCGCCCTGATGGTCGCCGGGCTCTTCCTGCTCGCGCAGATGGACACCGAGACCTCCCGGCTCACCTCCGGCATCTACATGGCCGTCCTCGGCGCCGGTATGGGCTTCCTGATGCAGATCACCATGCTCGTGGCGCAGAACAGCGCCGAGCCGCAGGACATGGGCGTCGCCTCGTCCTCGACCACCCTCTTCCGTACGCTCGGCAGTTCCTTCGGCGTGGCCATCATGGGCGCGCTGTTCACCAGCAAGGTGCAGGAGGAGATGGCTGCGCGCGGTGGTGACGCGGTGACGCAGCAGTCCGCGCAGCTCGACGCGGCGAGCCTGGCCAAGCTGCCGGACGCGGCGCGTGAGGCGTACCAGATCGCGGTGTCGTCCGGTACGCACGTGGCCTTCCTGCTGGCCGGTTCGGTCGCGGTGATCGGCTTCCTCGCGGCGTTCTTCGTCAAGGAGGTCCCGCTGCGGGGAGCGGGGCCCCAGAAGGCGGGCGAGCCTGGCGAGGGCGCGGCAGCGTCCGAGGGGGACAAGATCCCGCAGTCGGCCTAGGGCGACAACGCGGCGAGGCGCCGTGCCAGGCGTCCCGGGCCCCCGAAGATCCGCCGGACAGGGCCTAGTCCCGCAGTCCGCCCAGGTCCTGCGGTCCGCTTGTAGGACCGCAGGGGCGCGCTGTGGACGGCGGGGGGCCGTTGTCAGTGGGGCGTGCCAGCATCGAAGACGTGGACAGTGAAGAAGCAGGTCAGCCGCCGCAGGTGCCCCTCACGCACCTGCGGCAGCTGCGTCTGGCCAAGGACGCGATGGACCGCGACTGGGCGGGCCCGCTCGACCTGGACGCGGTCGCCGCGCACGCCGGGTATTCGCGGTATCACTTCGTGCGCGCCTTCAAGGCGGTGTACGGGCAGACGCCCGGCCGCTATCTCTCCCGCAGACGTATAGAGCGCGCCGAGGAGCTGCTGCGCTCGGCGAATCTCACCGTCACCGAGATCTGCGTCCTCGTGGGCTTCAGCAGCCTCGGCACGTTCTCCAAGCGCTTCAAGGAGCAGACCGGCAGCAGCCCGAGCGCCTATCGCGCGAAGCACGCCGGCCGCGGGGCCGCGCTCATACCGGGGTGCTACGCGCTGCTGTGGGCCGGCGGCTTCCCGCCCAGGGACGCCACGGCGCCGGCGCCGGACCGGCCCGGTGACGACCGCAATTCTGGAGAAGCCCTCTGACTGCGCCGGTGCCTACGGTGGACAAGGAAGCACGGGCCGGTGAGCGGCCCGCGTACGGCACATCTCTCCAAGGAGCACGTCATGATCAAGGGTCTCGCCATCTCCACCGTCTGGGTGCTCGACCAGGATCGGGCCAAGGAGTTCTACGTCGACAAGCTCGGCCTCGAAGTGCGCACCGACATGACCTTGGGCGAGGGCGGGATGCGCTGGCTGACGGTCGGCGCCAAGGACCAGCCGGACGTGGTGCTGACCCTGATGCTGCCGGGCGGACACGCGATGGACGAGGAGTCCGCCGCCGCGATCAAGACGCTCATCAGCAAGGGCATGCTGGGCGCGGGCGTGCTCGCCACGGACGACATCCAGGGGGACTACGAGAAGCTCAAGGCCCGGGGCGTGGAATTCCTCCAGGAGCCGCAGGAGCGGCCGTACGGCACGGAGGCGATATTCCGCGACGACTCCGGGAACTGGTTCTCGTTCACCCAGGCCAAGGAGGGTGACCTCGACCTGGAGAAGGAGTGGTCGTAGCGCTCGGGGCCGTCTCGCCGACCGGCGGGTGAGCGGGGTCGTGGCTCTCGGTCCGTCACTCCGGGAGTTTGATCATCGGGAAGCTGCCGGTCGTCGTCGGGGCGTGCTCGGGGAGCCAGAGGACCGCGATCGCGCCGCCCGTCTCGTCCGGGGCGGGCGTCAGACTCTCCGGCGCCGCGTTGCGGAAGGTCAGCCGCGCCCCGAGGACGCGCGCCTGACCGGCGGCGATGGTCAGACCGAGACCGTGGCCGTGGCCCGCGCGGTCGCTCGCGCCCGTACGGAATCGGCTCGGCCCGTCGCGCAGCAGCGCGTCGGGAAAACCGGGACCGTGGTCGCGGACGCGCACCACACGGCCCTCGACGGTCACCTCGACAGGGGTGCCGCCGTGCTTGGCCGCGTTGGCCAGGAGATTGCCGAGAATGCGCTCCAGCCTGCGCGGATCGGTGTTCACCCAGCTGTCGTGCGCGACGTGGATCCGCACATCGGGATCGAGCAGCGCCACCCGCCTGCTGACGAACTCGCCGAGCGCGATCTCCTGAAGCTCGGCGCGTTCCGACGCGCTGTCGAGCCTGGCGACTTCGAGGACGTCCTCGACCAGCGTCCGCATGGCCTGCGCGCGGTCCCTGACCAGCTCGGTCGGGCGGCCGGGGGGCAGCAGCTCGGCGGCGGTGAGCAGGCCGGTCACCGGCGTACGGAGTTCGTGCGCGATGTCGGCGGTGACCCGTCGCTCGGCCTCGATACGTTCGTGCAGCGCGTCGGTCAGGGCGTCGACCGCGCGTGCCAGCTCGTCGGTCTCGTCCCGTACGACTCCGCCGACCGCCTCCCGTACCCGCACGTCCGTATTGCCCTGGGCGACCTTGCCCGCCGCGGCAGCCGCCTTGCGCAGCCGGCGCGAGAGCTGTCCGCCGATCAGCACGCCCAGCGCGCAGCCGCCGACGACCACACAGACCGAGCCGATCAGCAGGGCCCGGTCGAGATCCTTCATGATCGTCACGGAGCGGTCGGCGAACTTGCTGTGCAGGGAGAGCACACCGTTCTCCAGCGGTACGGCCGCCCAGACGTCCGGCGTCCCGGCCGCCGAGTCACGCACATAGGTGGCCCGCCTGCCCTGCTGAGCCTTCTCCCGCAGGTCGTCGGGGAGGGCGGGGTCGTTCAGCTTCGTACCGAACTTCAGCTCATGGGTCGAGTCGTACATACGCTGCGCGAACAGCAACCGCTCCAGCTGCACCTCGCGCGCGTTGTCGAGCATCGACACCTGGGCCGCGTTGTGCACGACAAGACTCAGCGCCATCGCTGTGAGTGCGCCCACCGCCGCGATCGCGATGCTGATCTTCCACCGGACACCGGTGCGCAGGGCGAACCGCTTCATGCCTTGAGCTTGTAGCCGAAACCGCGGACCGTCTCGATCCGGTCCTGTCCGATCTTCGTACGCAGCCGTTGCACATGGACGTCCACCACCCGTGTGTCACCGCCCCAGCCGTAGTCCCAGACGCGTTCGAGCAGCTTGTCACGGGACAGGACGGTGCCCGGCGCGGCCGAGAACTCGATCAGCAGCCGCATCTCCGTCGGTGTCAGCGCCACCGGCTCGCCCCCTTTGCGCACCTCCATGCCCTCCGTGTCGATCTCCAGATCGCCGAAGGACCGGGCGCCGCCCTCGTCCGCCCGCTCCTGCCCGCCGTGCTCCCCGGCGGGTCCGCCCGCGTGCCCGAAGCGGCGCAGCACGGCACGGATCCGGGCGACCAGCACCGCGCCGTCGAAGGGCTTGGTCACGTAGTCGTCGGCCCCCGCCTCCAGGCCCAGCACCACGTCGATCGAGTCGGCGCGCGCCGACAGCATGATCACGGGCACGGTCGACTCGTCCCTGATGCGACGGCACAGACTCACCCCGTCCAGGCCCGGCACCATCACGTCGAGCAGCGCGATGTCCGGCCGGTCGGCCCGGAACGCCTCCAGGCCGGAGAGGCCGTCCGGCATGGCCGTGACCACGAAGCCGTCGCGCTCCAGCGCGAGTTGGGTGGCCTCGCGGATGACGTCGTCGTCCTCGACGAAGAGGACATGGGTCTCCACCATCCGACAGCTCTCAGCTCTCTCAGTCGTCGTTGTCGCTGGTCGTGGACGGCGCGGGGGCGTCCACCGGGCCGTTGCCGACCGCTCCGCTGTAGTTGTTGCGCACCCGATAGCGCTCGGCGAACCTCGTGTCGGCCCAGGCGTAGGTCACGACGTCCTCGCCGGACGGGTACGAGACCGGGTCGCCCTTCGCGTACACCTGGCGGGTCACCACCAGCTCACCACGGTCGATCGTGGCGTACACGGCGGGTTCCTCGGCGACGAAGACGTTCTCGTACCGCCGGTCGGACTCACGATAGACGTACGTCCCGAGCCCCACGGCGTCGTCGCAGGTCATCACGTTGATCACCACGTCGGGCGCGGTGCCGCCGGTCAGATTCCCGTACGAGGTGTCCACCGGGTACGCGTCCCGGGCGCACGGCTTGAGGTCGGCCTTGACCTGCCCGCTCACCTTGGGGTCCCGTCGTAGCAGGGCCACCGGGTCGATGTCCTGGGCGGGCAGGGCGGAGGGCTCGGAGGTCGGCGGCGAGACGGGCTCGGCGGTGGCGACGGAGGCGGCGCCCTCGTCCCTGGTGCCGGTCGCGTTCGTGGAGCAGCCGATGACGAACAGGCCGAAGCCGATGAGCGCGGCCAGCGCCACACCGCCGGTGGCGGTCGTCGCTGTCAGCGTCACCGTCTTGGGGAACCGGCTCGGCGGGGGCGCGTCACCGGTCGCCGGGCCGTCCGCACGCCACTCATCGTTCGCGTGCCACTCGTCGGCCGCACGGTCGTCCGCCATCCGCACGTCCGCCGCCCGGCCGGTCGTTCTCGGGACAGGCGTGCTCTCCCCATCGCGCCTCAGGCCGCGCACCGCTCCTGCCCCCGTCCGTCGCGACGATAACCGGCACGCTGCGGAGCGCGGGCCCGCGGCGTGCGGTGCTCGGACTGCCGGATCCCCGGCGCCGTCCGGCGCTCCGCGTCGCGGCGCTCCAGCTCCCGGGCCTCCAGCTCCTCGCGGAGTCTGGCGAGTGCCCGGTGCAGCGTGCTCTTCACGGTACCGGTAGACATCCCGAGCGCCGCCGCCGTCTCCTCCGTACTCATCTGCTCCCAGTGCCGCAGCACGACGACGCTGCGCTGCTTCGGCGCCAGGACGCCGAGGATGTCGATGAGCAGGGCGCGGTTGGCGCGCTGGTCGGCGCCGTCCTCGACGCAGGCCTCGGGCAGTTGCTCGGTCGGCACCTCTTCGAGCCTTCGCGCCCGCCACCACTCCGTACGGGTGTTGATCATGACGCGGCGCAGATAGGCGTCGGCGAGCGACTTGTCCGCGATGCCGTCCCAGCGGCCGTACGTACGGGCCAGGGCGGTCTGGAGCAGGTCCTGGGCGTCGACGGGATTGGGAACCAGACGCCGGGCACTGCGCAGAAGTGCCTCCTGCCGGGTGCGTACGTACTCCTCGAATTCGAGCACCTCGCCGTGCGCCATGCCAACCGCCTCCACCCCGTGAACCGCACCGTGTACCGCGCTGCCGTGTTCTTCGCTGACGTTCCAGAAGTTACGGAGGGGTTGTCACGAGGCCGTGCGCGCCAGCCGTCGGCGGGCGCACGGACATCCATCGGTTGTGTAACGGCGGGGATGGAACGGACGAACGAGCAACGAGCCAAGTAACGGGCGAACGGCACGGCGGCGGAGCAGCACAGACGAACGGCCGGCCCGGAGGGGCCGGCCGAACCGGCCAGGCGGGGCGGTGCCAAGCCGGTCGTACGGTCGTCAGGGGCCCGGCCGAACCGGCCAGGCGGGGCGGCGCGGTGTCAGGTCAGCGGCAGCCGGTACAGATCGTCCGCCATCGGTTCGACCAGCCCGTCGGCCACGAGCCCGTCGAGCGCCCTGGCCCGCTGCACCGGTTCCTCCCACACGGCGTCGAGCACCGCGAGCGGTACCGGCGCCACCGCCTCGCGCAGCACGGCGAGCAGCTTGCCGCGCACCTGCCGGTCCGTGCCCGCGTACGTCTGGCCGCGCCGGGCCGGACCCTGGTGCACGGGTTTGCCGGCCAGCCGCCAGGCGCACTGCGAGGCGATCGGGCAGCGCGCGCAGTCCTCGTTCTTCGAGGTGCAGACGAGCGCGCCGAGTTCCATGGAAGCGGCGGCCCAGCGGGCGGCCGTCGGCTCGTCGGCGGGCAGCAGCGCGCGGGCCAGTTTGCGCTCCGCGGCCGTCGTCGCGTTCGGCGGGTACTGGATTCCGGCCGCCGCACGCGCGAAGACGCGCCGCACGTTCGTGTCGAGGACGGCATGCCGTTGTCCGTACGCGAACGAGGCCACGGCGGCCGCCGTGTACTCGCCGATCCCGGGCAGCGCGAGCAACTGGCTGTGCTCGCGCGGTACGTCGCCGCCGAACCGCTCCGTTATCGCCAGCGCGGCCCCGTGCAGCCGCAGCGCTCGGCGCGGATAGCCGAGTCTGCCCCAGGCGCGTACCGCTTCGCCGGGCGCCTCGGCGGCCAGGTCGGCAGGGCGTGGCCAGCGCGCGAGCCACTGTTCGTACACCGGGAGCACCCGGGCGACCGGGGTCTGCTGGAGCATGAACTCGCTGACCATCACGCCCCAGGCGCCCGTGTCGGGTCGGCGCCAGGGCAGGTCGCGGGCGTGCGCGTCGAACCACGCGATGACGGGGTCGTGAAGGGCGGCGGGGGTGATGGCCGGCGCCGTGGTCGCGGAAGTCGCAGGGGTCGCAGTCATGACAGGACCGATCCTGGCACGTTCGACGGTGGGGGCGGTGCAGCCGCCCGCTGTGCGCCGGGCGTCGCGGGGTGGTGACGGGGGCGCGAAGGGGGCGCGTCGGGAGTCGTACGGTACCGGCCGACCGGGGATGAACCGTGTGTGGACCTGGGGTGAACCGTCTGTGCTCAGAGGCGCGAATCGGGCCGTTCGCTCTGCCGGCCGAGGACGCCGGAGTCTTCCGCCGCCCCGCTTCCGGCCCAGCCCGCCGCACGGTGGTCCGCATCGTGACCCGGCCCCGAGCCGCGGCCGACGGTGACCTGCGGAACACGCGGTCCCGGTCCCGCGCACCAGACCACGACCCCCGTACGGCTCGTCCGCATCGTCTCGATCAGCACCCGCGCGGGTCGCGTCAGCGTCAGGACCACGAGCGTCGCGACCAGCCCGCCGAGCAGCAGCCCCGCGGCCACGTCATGCGGATAGTGCACGCCGACGAAGACCCGCGAGAAGGCGGCGAACAGCGCCAGCGGGAGCGTCAGGAAAGCGATCGTCCGCCAGGCGATGGCGAGCGCGACCGCCGAGGCGGCGGCGATGGTCGAGTGGTTGCTGGGGAACGACCAGTCGCCGACCGGCGGGCAGGTCGCCAGCGACGCGGCGGCGCCGGAGACCGCGCGGCACGGACGCTCCTCCTGGATGGCGCTCTTGGCCAGTTCGCTGCACACGTACGCGACGGCGGTCGCCAGTGGCCCAACTACCGCCCTGGCCATGGCCCGTGAGTCCCCGGAACGCGTACGCCACCAAGCGGCGAGAAACAGAACTCCCAGGATGACGATCACGGCCTCCGTCCCGATCTCGACGAAGTGCCGTACCCAGGAGGGCGATTGATGGGCGAGATCAGTAATGTCGCGGTAAAGGCCGCTGGTGACGGAGGGGTCCATGGTCACGGACCGTACCCTCCGACCCACCGCTGACGCATCTTGCCATCGGCGGCCGAACCCCTGACGAAAGTGGTAAGTGGGGCCACGCCGGGCGGCCGTCGCATGATGATGATCCGTAAAACTTGCGAGACGAGCGCCATGTGGGGCGGGAGTTGGCCCTGAACTCTCGTAGAGTTGCGCCGTGGGATCTATGCGCAATCCGGTCGGGCCGCTTCCCTCCTCCATCTACTGGCGACGGAGGGCGGTGGCGGCGACTCTGATCGCGCTGCTCGCGTTGCTCGTTGTATGGGTCGTCACATCCGGTGGTGACGACGGCGGAAAGAAGCGTGACGACGGCGCGAACGGCGAGGCGCCCCCTCCCTCGATCACCCCTGGACCGTCCGGATCCGGACCCGCGATCAGTGAACAGCCGGGCGGACGCGACGAGTCGGGCGAGACCGGCGGGAGCGACGGCCCCGGCAGCGGCGGTACGGACGCCGGCTCGGGCGCCGACGGCGGCGCCGGTGGCGACAACGGCGGTGCCGGCACGGGCGGTTCGGCCGGCTCGGGCGGCGGCGCGGCGAGCGGCGGCAGTGGTGGCAGTGCCGGTGACGGCGCGAGCGGCAGCACCACAGGCGAGCAGGTACCGGTCGGATCGAGTCTCCCCAACTGCTCGCCGAGCGCGCTGACGGTCAAGCTGGAGAGCCGCAAGGTCGCCTACGAGCCGGGCGAGAAGCCCTCGTTCAGGCTCGTGGCCACCAACGGGTCGGGCAAGGACTGCAAAGCCGACCTCGGGCCGAAGTCCGTGGTGCTGACCGTCACGAACTCCGAGAGCGACGAGATCTGGTCCTCCAAGGACTGTCCCCGGATCGGCCAGTTGCTGCTGAAGGTGCCCGCGGGCGGGACGGTCACGCGGACCGTCGTCTGGGACCTCACGCAGAGCGTGCCGCGGTGCGCCACACCGCCGCCCGGCAAGGCGAAGCCCGGCACCTACCTGGTCGAGGCGGCGGCACCCGACGCGACCGTCAGGCAGGGCCAGACCTCGATCCGGCTGGACAAGGACTGAGTCGGCGACCCGCCGACGACGGCGACCCACCTACGAGGCGACCTACGTACGGAGGAGGGCAGCGCCACCGCCCGCTGAGCGGTGGCGCGGCTCTTCCTCGTACGCGGGCGCTTGCCCGTACGTGTCAGACGTACCGCTCCAGGATGGACGACTCCGCCAGCCGCGACAGGCCCTCGCGCACGCTGCGCGCCCGCGCCTCGCCCACCCCGTCCACCGTCTGGAGATCGTCGACGCTCGCCGCCAGCAGCTTCTGCAGCCCGCCGAAGTGCTCGACCAGCCGCTCGATGATCGCGCCCGGCAGCCTCGGCACCTTGGCCAGCAGCCGGTAACCGCGCGGCGAGACCGCCGAGTCGAGCGTCTCGGGCGATCCGCTGTAGCCCAACGCCCGTGCGACCACGGGCAGTTCCAGCAGCTCGGTGTGGGAGAGCGCGTCCAGCTCGGTCATCGCCTCGGCGACCGTACGGGACCGCTTCGCCGTCGGCTCGGGCACGTAGTCCCGTACGACCAGCTCACGCTCCGGCTCGACGCCCGCGATCAACTCGTCGAGCTGGAGGGAGAGAAGTCGCCCGTCGGTGCCCAGCTCGACCACGTACTCCGCGATCTCCGTGGCGATCCTGCGCACCATCTCCAGGCGCTGCGAGACCGCCGTCACGTCCCGGACCGTCACCAGGTCCTCGATCTCCAGCGCGGAGAGCGTGCCGGCGACCTCGTCCAGCCGGAGCTTGTACCGCTCCAGGGTCGCCAGGGCCTGGTTGGCGCGGGACAGGATCGCCGCCGACTCCTCCAGGACCCGGCGCTCCCCGTCCACGTACAGCGCGATCAGCCGCATCGACTGCGACACCGAGATGACGGGGAACCCGCACTGCTTGGACACCCGGTCCGCCGTGCGGTGGCGGGTGCCGGTCTCCTCGGTCGGGATGGAGGCGTCGGGGACGAGCTGGACACCGGCCCGCAGAATCTTGGTGATGTCTTTGTCGAGAATGAGCGCGCCGTCGAGCTTGCACAGCTCACGGAGCCTCGTCGCGGTGAATTCCACGTCCAGCACGAAGCCGCCCGTGCACATCGCCTCGACGGTCTTGTCCATGCCGAGGACGATGAGACCGCCGGTGTTCCCCCGGAGGATCCGCTCCAGGCCGTCACGCAGCGCCATGCCGGGCGCTACCGCGCTCAGTGAGGCGCGCATCAGCGCTTCGGTGCCGGATCCACCGGAGCCGGCACCGGATTTTCCGGGTGCTGCTGCCCGGTCGTTGGCTGCCACTGCACTCCTCCGGCTCGTACGGATGGGCGAGACCAGGGCAAAGTCTACCGGCGGTCCTTGCCATCCCGTGGGGCCTCCGCACGACCCCGGCGCGGAAGCACGCTGAGAGCGGCCCCCATGTCGGCGACTTCCGTGACCTTCATACCGGCCGGGATCTTCCCCGGATCGGTCGGGACGAGGGCGTGTGTGAAGCCCAGACGGTGCGCCTCGGCCAGCCTGCGCTGGACGCCCGTCACCCTTCTGACCTCGCCCGCGAGACCCACCTCGCCGATCGCGACGAGGTTCTTCGGCAGCGGGGTGTCGCTCGCCGCCGAGGCCAGGGCGAGGGCGATCGCCAGGTCCGCGGCCGGCTCCGAGAGCTTCACACCGCCGACCGTCGCGCTGTAGATGTCGCGCTTACCGAGCGCGCTGATCCGGCCGCGCTGCTCCAGGACGGCCAGCATCATCGAGACGCGGGAGGTCTCCAGGCCCGAGGTGGTGCGCCGGGGGGACGGGATCTGGGAGTCGACCGTCAGCGCCTGCACCTCGGCGACGAGCGGGCGGCGGCCTTCCAGGGTGACCGTGAGGCACGTGCCGGGGACCGGCTCGTCCCGGCGTGTGAGGAAGAGGCCGGAGGGGTCGGCGAGCCCCGTGATGCCCTCGTCGTGCAGCTCGAAGCAGCCGACCTCGTCCGTCGTGCCGTATCTGTTCTTGACGCCGCGCACGAGCCGCAGCCGCGCGTGCCGGTCGCCCTCGAAGGAGAGCACGACGTCCACCAGGTGCTCCAGCAGCCGGGGGCCCGCGATCGCGCCGTCCTTGGTGACGTGGCCGACGAGCAGGGTGGACATGCCCCGCTCCTTGGAGACCCGGATGAGCGCCCCCGCCACCTCCCGGACCTGGGCCATGCCGCCGGCCGCCCCGTCGATCTCCGGCGACGCCACCGTCTGTACGGAGTCCAGGATGAGCAGGGACGGCTTGACCGCGTCGAGATGCCCGAGGACGGCGGAGAGGTCTGTCTCGGCCGCGAGATAGAGATGGTCGTCGATCGCCTTGATGCGGTCCGCGCGCAGCCGTACCTGGCTCGCCGACTCCTCGCCGGTCACGTAGAGCGTGCGGTGCTCCGGGCCGGCCGCCTTCGCCGCGACATCCAGGAGCAGCGTGGACTTGCCGACGCCCGGCTCGCCGGCCAGCAGCACGACGGCTCCCGGCACGAGGCCGCCGCCGAGGACGCGGTCCAGCTCGTCCACGCCCGTCGAGCGGGCCGTGGCCGTCCGGCCGTCGACCTGGCCGATCGGCAGGGCCGGGGTGCTGACGCGTCCGACCGCCGTCGTCCGTACGGCGGGCGCGCCGTACTCCTCGACGGTGCCCCAGGCCTGGCACTCGGGGCAGCGGCCGAGCCACTTGACGGTCGTCCAACCGCAGTCGGTGCAGCGGTAGGACGACCGGTCCTTGGCGGATTTCGTACGGGCGACAGCCATGGCGCCACCGTATAGGCGACCACTGACAACCCTTGCCGCGGTGGTCACTTCGGCGGTCCCGGCCCCGGGGCGGGGACCTGTCGGTGAGGAAGATACGGGCATGGCGGACGTTTCATCCGTACGGATTAAAAGTAGGCAAGCGTCGGGAAGGTTGTGCGCTCCCCTGTCTACCGTCGGCGGGTGACGAGCAGCAGACTGGAGCCCCCCGCACACACCACCGGCGCACACCGTGCGCCCCGTCGCGCGCCCCGATCGGGTACGCACCGGTCGGGAACCCACCGGCCGGAGCCGCACAGCCCGGATACGAACGCGCCGGGCACCCACCGCCCCCCCGTGCGTTACGAGCCGTATCTGGACGGGCTGTTCACGTACTGCCTCTCCGTGCTGTGCGACCACGACGCGGCGACCGAGGTGCTGGGCCAGGTCCTGGCCATCTCCGAGCGCCACTACGGGCGTTGCCCGGACGGCGAGGGCGAGCGCAGGGCCTGGCTCTACGCGCTCGCCCGATGGGCCTGTCTGCGCCGGCTCGGTGAACAGCGTGCGAGCCGCCCGGGGGCGCACACGGGCCGTCGCGAGCCGGATCCGGCCGAGGGCGCGTCCCATGACGCTCTGCCTCCGGAGGTCGCCGCCCGCCGTCGGCGTGAACTCGCCGTGCTGGCCTGGCCCGAGGCCGCCGGTACGACGCCCGAACAGCGCGAAGCGCTCGAACTGGCCGTACGCCACGGGCTCGGCGCGCGCGACGTCGCCGCCGTCCTGTCGATGGAGCGGCTGCCCGCCCGCGAGCTGCTCAACTCCGCCGCCTGCGAGGTCGAGCGCACCAGGGCCGCGCTGGCCGTCGTCCAGATGGGCAACTGCCCCGCCGTCGCCCAGCTCACCGGCGACGACCAGGTGCTTCTCTCGGCCGTGCTCCGCCGCGAACTGGTCCGGCACGTGGACGACTGCCCGCGCTGCCGCCGCGCCGCCGAGCGCGCCGAGGCCGCGGGCCCCTGGCCCGGCTCGGCCGCCTCCACACGCGCCGCCGGGCCCAGCTCGTCGGGCGTGCCCTCCTGGGCCGCGGCACCCGCCGTCCTGCCGCTCGTCGAGGCACCTCGGCCCGCGGCGTACAACGCCATGACGAACACCCCGCGCGCCCGTGCCACCACCCCGCGCTTCGGCCGCAACGGCTTCCCCATGGACCCCAAGGACCGCGCCGCCCGCCGCGACCGGCTGCGCGCGCGGGCCGTCACGACCACCGTCGTCGCGACCGTCGTCGCCGCGCCCGTGCTCGCCCTCTGGGCGGCGTACCGGGGCGCGCCACCGACCGGGGAGGGCCACGGCGGGACATCGGTCAGCGCCGGTGACGCCGAGCGGCGCGGCGCGCAGGGCGCCGATCCGTACGACACCTACGAGAACGCGGGCAACGCCCAGAACCGGCCCGGCGGTCCCTTCGCCGACGGCAGCCAGGACCCGGACGTCTCCGTCGAGGTCATCAGCGACGGCACGGGCGGCACGCCCGGAGCGGCCGGAGCGGGCTCGGGACGGCTCGCGGTGACGGCGGAGTCGAGCGGCGACCGTACGAGGATCACGCTCACCGCGACCGGCGGCGAGCCCGTCTCGTGGTCGGCCTGGACCGGCGCGTCCTGGCTGCGGCTGAGCCGTACGTCCGGCACGCTCGCCCCCGGCAGGTCGGTGACCGTCCACGTCCACGTGGACCACTCGCGCGAGCCGTCCGGCGCGTGGCGCGCCCGTATCGGGCTGAGCCCGTCGGGCTCGGCGGTCGCGATCAGCGGTTACGGTTCCAGGCCGCCGTCCTCGTGGCATCCCGGCCCCGGGCCCGGCCCCGGCCGGCCGACGCATCCGACGCGCCCGCCGTCCTCACCGCCGCCGGGCACGGGCGACCCCGGCACGGGCGACCCGACCGATCCGCCGACCGACCCCACCGACCCGCCGCCCGGCACGGGCGACCCGACGGATCCGCCGGACCCGACCGGCCCGCCGCCCGGTTCCGTCGACCCGAGCCCGCCCGGCGACCCGTCCGGTCCGAGCGACTCGGGCGGCCCGGACGGGTCGCCGGACACGCCGCCCGCGTCCCCGTGAGCGGCCGCGCCGCGTCCTCCGCCGTCAGGCCGAGGGCGCGGTCGCGGGCGCCGGTCCCGGGTCCGCCGGGTGCGGAGCGACGAGCGGCAGCGCGCTCGCCAGCCGTGCCTCACAGAGCCCGACCAGCACGTCATACCCCGCCTTGCCCATCAGCTCCGTCAGCTCGGGCCCGTACGTCCGGTACACCGGCTCGCCCGCACCGTGCGCCGACGTCGCCGATGTGCACCACCAGTGCAGATCGTGCCCGCCGGGGCCCCAGCCCCGCCGGTCGTACTCACCGATCGTCACCTGGAGCACCCGCGACTCGTCGGGCCGCTCGATCCAGTCGTACGTACGCCGGACCGGCAACTGCCAGCAGACGTCGGGCTTCGTCTCCAGCGGCTCGCGGTCCTCCCGCAGCGCCAGGATGTGCAGCGCGCAGCCAGCGCCGCCCGCGAAACCGGGCCGGTTCTGGAAGACGCATGAGCCGTCCCAGCGGCGCGTCTTGCGGGCGCCGTCGTCGTCCGTCTCCACCCAGCCGCTGTCCGTCCCCACGTCGTGGAACTGCCACAGCTCCGGCGTGAGCCGTTTCACGTGCCCGGCGACCCGCTTCTCGTCGTCCTCGTCGGAGAAGTGCGCCCCCAGCGTGCAGCAGCCGTCGTCGGCGCGGCCCGCCTCGATGCCCTGGCAGCCGCTGCCGAAGATGCAGGTCCAGCGTGAGGTGAGCCAGGTCAGATCGCACCGGAAGACCTGATCGTCGTCCGCCGGATCAGGGAATTCGACCCAGGACCGCGCGAAGTCCAGCCCCTTCTCGTCGGGCGGAACCTGCTCATGCTGCTTCTTGGCGCGTCTGGCTTTGCCCGGCTTCGCCTTGTTCGTCTTTGGCACGGGTCCAGCGTATGCGTGTCGTCGCAGTAGCGTTCGCTCATGAGACTCGGAGTTCTCGACGTCGGTTCGAACACCGTCCATCTGCTGGCGGTCGACGCGCATCGCGGAGCGCGCCCGCTGCCCGCCCATTCGCACAAGACCGAGCTGAGACTCGCCGAACTGCTCGACGCGGACGGCGCGATCGGCCCCGAGGGCGTGGACCGGCTGGTGGCCACGGTCGCCGAGGCGCTCCAGGCGGCCGAGGACAAGGGCTGCGAAGCGGTGCTGTCGTTCGCGACGTCCGCCGTGCGGGAGGCGAGCAACGCCGACCAGGTACTCGCGAGGGTCAAGGAGGAGACGAACGTTGACCTCCATGTCCTGACCGGCGACGAGGAGTCCCGGCTGACGTTCCTCGCCGCCCGGCGCTGGTTCGGGTGGTCGGCGGGGCGGCTGCTGGTCCTGGACATCGGCGGCGGCTCGCTGGAGATCGCCTACGGCATCGACGAGGAACCGGACGCCGTGGTGTCCCTGCCCCTGGGCGCCGGCCGCCTCACGGCTGCCCGGCTGCCCGGCGATCCGCCCGATCCGGCGGCCGTACGGGACCTGCGCCGCCATGTGCGCGCCGAGATCGCTCGTAGCGTCGGCGAGTTCACCCGCTTCGGCGAACCGGACCACGTCGTGGCCACCTCGAAGACCTTCCGGCAGCTGGCGAGGATCGCCGGGGCCGCCCGCTCCGCCGACGGGCTCTATGTACAGCGTGACCTCAGCCGTAAATCGCTGGAGGAGTGGGTCCCCAAACTGGCGGTGATGTCCGCCGCGCGCCGTGCCGCGCTGCCCGGTGTGTCGGAGGGGCGGGCGCCCCAGCTGCTCGCCGGCGCGCTGGTCGCGGACGCGGCGATGGATCTCTTCGGCGTCGATGAGCTGGAGATCTGCCCCTGGGCGCTGCGCGAGGGCGTGATCCTGCGACGGCTGGACCAGCTTCCGACGACGGAGGTCGGAGTGCCGACCGCGCGCTGAGTCCCGACTGCTGTGAACCGCTCGCCCTCCTCAGGAGGGCGAGCCGTTGCACTCGTCACTTTCCCCTCCGCTGCCCGCGAAGCCCCCCGCCGCTGCCCGTACCCTGTCCCCGTGGCAGAACCAGTGGTGCGCATCCCGGATGCGAAGGTCGCGCTGTCGACGGCCTCCGTCTATCCGGAGTCCACGGCGACGGCCTTCGAGATCGCCGGGCGCCTCGGGTACGACGGCGTGGAGGTCATGGTCTGGACGGACCCCGTCAGCCAGGACATCGAGGCACTGCGACGGCTTTCCGACTATCACCGGGTGCCGATCCTCGCCATCCACGCGCCCTGTCTGCTGATCACGCAGCGCGTCTGGTCGACGGACCCGTGGACCAAGCTCCAGCGGGCGCGGGCCGCCGCGGAGCGGCTGGGCGCCTCCACCGTCGTCGTACACCCGCCGTTCCGCTGGCAGCGCCAGTACGCGCGCGACTTCGTCACCGGCATCTGGCGCATGGCCGACGAGACGGACGTGCGCTTCGCCGTCGAGAACATGTACCCGTGGCGCTACCGGGACCGTGAGGTGCTCGCGTACGCCCCCGACTGGGACGTGACGAAGGACGACTACCGCCACTTCACCGTCGACCTGTCGCACACCTCCACCGCCCGCGCCGACGCGATGTCCATGGTCGGCCGCATGGGCGACCGGCTGGGACACATCCATCTCGCCGACGGCAACGGCTCGGCCAAGGACGAGCACCTGGTGCCCGGACGCGGCACCCAGCCCTGCGCCGAACTTCTCGAACAACTGGCGGACAGCTCCTTCGACGGGCATGTCGTCATCGAGGTCAACACCCGGCGCGCGATGTCCTCGGCCGAACGCGAGGCCGACCTGGCGGAGGCGCTGGCCTTCACCCGGCTGCACCTGGCGTCGACGGGAGCCGCCGCCGGTTCCCCCGCGGGATCGCCGTCGGGACCGCCCTCCGCGGAGACCCGGCCGCCGCAGCCGCGTGTGTCGTACGGCCGGCCGCGGATCCGCCGCCCATGACGAATACGGCCCCGCGCCGCCGTGGCCGCCCCGCACGCTCGGACACGGACACCGGCCCCGGCGCGCGCGAGCGGATCCTGGAGGCGGCCCGTACGGAGTTCGCCGAGCGCGGCTTCGACAAGACCTCCGTACGAGGCATCGCGAAGGCGGCCCAGGTGGACCCCGCCCTCGTGCATCACTACTTTGGTACCAAGGAGGAGGTCTTCGGCGCTGCCATCGAGGTCTCCTTCGAGCCGGCGATGGTGCTCCCCGCGCTGCTGAGCGGCGGCAAGGACGGCATCGGCGAGCGGCTCGCGCGCTACTTCATCGGCGTGTGGGAGAACCCGGCCTCCCGCGCCCCGCTGCTCGCGATCATCCGTTCCGCGGTGACGAACGAGGCGGCGGCGGCCCTGCTGCGCAAATTCGTGCTGCGGCGGCTCCTGGAGCGGATCGCGGTGGAACTGGACGTACCGGACCCCACCCTCCGCGCCGAACTCGCCGCCTCGCACATGATCGGGATAGCGATCCTGCGGTACGTGATCAAGGCGGAGCCGCTGGCCTCCGTGGACACGGACGAGATCGTCCGACTCGTCGCGCCGACGCTCCAGCGGTATCTGACCGAGGCCTGACCGAGGTCTCCCGAGGCCTGAGCGAGGCTTGACCGGGTCCGGCGCGAGGAGGGCGCGGAACCTGAGCAGGTGTCCCGCATTCCGGACGGACCGTCCAGATCTTGGAGCGGTGGGCGTAGGCTCGAACAAGTCATTTCCACCGAAGGATCTGCCGAAGGAGCGAGCGACGATGCCCGAGCTGAGGTCCCGCACTGTCACCCACGGCCGCAACATGGCGGGCGCACGCGCCCTTATGCGGGCTTCGGGCGTAGCGAGCGAGGACATCGGCAAGCCGATCGTCGCCGTGGCCAACTCCTTCACCGAGTTCGTCCCCGGCCACACCCACCTCGCCCCCGTCGGCCGGATCGTCTCCGAGGCGGTCAAGGCCGCCGGAGCCGTCCCGCGTGAGTTCAACACCATCGCCGTCGACGACGGCATCGCGATGGGCCACGGAGGCATGCTCTACAGCCTGCCGTCCCGCGACCTGATCGCCGACTCCGTCGAGTACATGGTCGAGGCGCACTGCGCGGACGCGCTGATCTGCATCTCCAACTGCGACAAGATCACGCCAGGCATGCTGATGGCCGCGATGCGCCTCAACATCCCCACGGTCTTCGTCTCCGGCGGCCCGATGGAGGCCGGCAAGGCCACTTTGGTCGACGGCACGGTCCGCAAGCTCGACCTGATCAACGCGATCTCGGACGCCGTCAACGAGTCCGTCTCGGACGAGGACATCCTCCGTATCGAGGAGAACGCCTGCCCGACCTGCGGCTCCTGCTCCGGCATGTTCACCGCCAACTCCATGAACTGCCTCGCGGAGGCCATCGGCCTCGCCCTGCCCGGCAACGGCTCGGTCCTCGCCACGCACACCGCGCGCAAGGCGCTGTACGAGAACGCGGGCCGCACGGTCGTCGACATCGCCCAGCGCTACTACGAAGGCGGCGACGAGACCGTCCTGCCGCGCAACATCGCCACCCGCGCGGCCTTCGACAACGCCATGGCGCTCGACATCGCCATGGGCGGCTCCACGAACACGATCCTGCACCTCCTCGCCGCCGCCCAGGAGGCCGGTCTCGAATACGGCCTGGACGAGATCGACGCCGTCTCGCGGCGCGTCCCGTGCCTGTCGAAGGTCGCGCCGAACGTCGCGCCCGGCGGCACGTACTACATGGAGGACATCCACCGCGCCGGCGGCATCCCCGCCATCCTGGGCGAGCTGTACCGAGGCGGCCTCCTCAACGAGGACGTGCACTCGGTGCACTCCGACTCGCTCGACGAGTGGCTCAAGACCTGGGACGTGCGCGGCGGTTCACCCTCCGAGGAGGCCGTGGAGCTGTGGCACGCGGCGCCCGGCTGCAAGCGCTCGGCGACCGCGTTCTCCCAGTCCGAGCGGTGGGACACACTCGACCTGGACGCCGAGGGCGGCTGTATCCGCTCGCTGGAGCACGCGTACTCGAAGGACGGCGGACTCGCCGTGCTGAAGGGCAATCTGGCCGTCGACGGCTGTGTGGTGAAGACCGCGGGCGTGGACGAGTCGATCTGGACCTTCGAAGGCCCCGCCGTCGTCTGCGAGTCGCAGGAGGACGCCGTCGAGAAGATCCTCCGTAAGGAGATCGCGGAGGGCGATGTGATCGTCATCCGCTACGAGGGTCCGCGCGGCGGCCCCGGCATGCAGGAGATGCTCTACCCCACGTCGTATCTGAAGGGGCGCGGCCTGGGCAAGGCGTGCGCTCTGGTCACCGACGGCCGCTTCTCGGGCGGTACGTCGGGTCTGTCGATCGGCCACGCCTCGCCCGAGGCGGCGTCCGGCGGGACGATCGCGCTGGTGCGGGACGGCGACCGGATCCGGATCGACATCCCGGGGCGTTCGATCGAACTGCTCGTCGGGGACGAGGAGTTGGCGGTCCGGCGGGACGCGCTGAACGGTGTGTACGAGCCGGTGGCCCGCGAGCGCAAGGTCTCCGTGGCGCTGCGCGCGTACGCGGCGATGGCGACGAGCGCGGACAAGGGCGCGGTCAGGGACGTCTCCCTGCTGGGCTGAAGCGGCAGCCAGAAACGGCAGCCAGAAGCGGCAGGCGGAAGCGGTAGGCGGAAGCGGTAGGCCGAAGAGCCGGCCCGACGTCGAGCGCGACCCCGTCACCCGGTGCGTGTCACCAGGTGTCGGGGTTTTCGCTGTCCACGGCGAAGACGGACCCGTCGGGCGCGCCGGCGTAGATCCGGCCGGGTGCGGTCGCGGGGGTGGGCAGCGTCGACATGTAGGCGAGCTTGCCCGACAGCAGACGTGGTTTCGTACGCCCGACCAGCGAGCCGTTCGCCGTGTCGACGGTGATCAGCTGTCCGTCGGCGGCGGAGAAGTAGAGCCGGTCGCCTGCCGTCACGACGGGGCTGGACGAGCGGGCGACGTCGGTCTCCAACTCCCAGCGGGGCTCGGCTTCCTTCCCCTTACGGGTGGTGTCGAGGGCCACCAGGGTCCCGCCGCGCGCCAGCAGATACGCGGTGTCGTCGCGCACGGCGAACTGCGCCTCGGCCATGACGTAGGGCAGCGGGATACGGCGCACGTCGCCGCTCGCGGGGTCGTAGCGCACGACCGCGTCCGTCATCGAGTCCGGATCGAGCGACGTGAGGAACAGGGCGCCGCTCTCGGTGCCCACCGGATCGAGGTTTCCGTCGAGCCGCCGCTGCCAGGCGAGATCGCCGGTCTTCGGGTCCACCGCGCTGACCAGCGTGGTGCGGCCGTCGGCCGAGGACTCGGCGGCGTAGGTGTGACCGGTCCCCGGGCTGTGGAGGGCGAGGACGGGGTCGGTGTGGCCGGGCAGGGGATGCTCCCAACGCCTCTTGCCCGTCGCGCCGTTCAGCGCCTCCACCCGGCCGTCGCCCTTTACGAGCAGGACGGTGTCGCCCGCGTGATGGACGCCGCCCTGGTGGCCGGAGACGTCCGCGCTCCAGACCGGTGTGCCGTCGTCCTTCTCGTACGCCCGCAGCCGCGCGCTCTTCGCCGAGGTGAGGACGGCGTGCACGAGTCCGCCGGAGACGACGGGTACGGACGCCGTCTCGGCGCCCGCGCCGTGCGACCAGATCACCTGCCCGTCGGCCGGGTCGAGCCGGGCGACGGCGACGCCGGCCGTGGAGCAGAGCAGGGTCGCCGAGACGCCGGAGACACTCGGCGTGTACGAACACGCCGGTGCGGTGCCGGGCTCGGCGGTCTTCCCGATGGTCGGGGCCAGCCACGGCTCGAAGGCCACGCCCGCCGTCTCCGCGGCGCCTGAGCCCCGCGGGGCGGACGAGGGCGCCCGCGTATCGCCGAATCCCTGTGCGGCCCAGAGGCCCCCGTACACGAGCACCACGGCGCCGATCGCCAGCGCCGGCCACTTGACGTGCTGACGCCGTCCGCCGCCGCCCGCGGTCTTCGGCTCGACCGGCTCGCGCCTGCCGGTCCGCTTCGAAGCGGGGCGGGGAGACGGTTTGGGCTGGGGCGCACTCCCGGAAGCGGACGGCGACCGCGTCCGGACATGGGTGCGCTGCTCGCCTCCCGGCACCGCCAACGGCCGCTTCACGGAACGCCGTTGAGCCGGTATGAACGCGTCCGCCTCGTACGAAGGCGGGCGCAGCTCCGACATGATCTCGTCCGGTGTGGGACGTTTCCCGGGATCCTTGGCGAGGCAACGCCCCACCAGCGGCGCCAGATCGGCGGGCAGCCCCACCAGATCCGCCTCGTCGTGAACCACCTGGTAGGCGACGATGTACGGGCTGTCCGAGTCGAACGGCCCCCGCCCGGTCGCCGCGTGCACCAGCAGCGACCCCAGCGCGAACACGTCGGCCGCGGGCCCCACTTCACGCGGACGCTGGAACTGCTCCGGCGCCATGTACGGCGGCGAGCCGATCAACTTCCCCGTCTCGGTGCGCAGATCGCTGTCGACCGGCCGCGAGATTCCGAAGTCGATGACCCTGGGGCCGTTGTCCGTAAGGAGTACGTTGCCGGGCTTGAGGTCCCGGTGGACGACACCGGCCCGGTGGATGTCCCGCAGCGCCTCGGCCAGCCCCGCCGTCAGCCGGCGCAACTCGGCGGGAGACATGGGCCCGTTGCTCTTCACCTGCTCGGCGAGGGTCGGACCCGGGATGTACGAGGTGGCCATCCAGGGACGCTCGGCATCCGGGTCCGCGTCGACGACGGGCGCGGTGAACGCACCGCTGACACGGCGTGCGGCGGCGACCTCCTGACGGAAGCGGGCGCGGAACTCCGGGTCGGCCGCGTACTGCTGGTGCACCACCTTCACGGCGAGGCGCAGTCCGGACGCGGAACGTGCGAGATGTACGACGCCCATCCCACCGGAGCCGAGGCAGGCCTCCAGGCGGTAACTGCCGGCGTATTCCATGTGTGATTCCCCCGTGTCGCTTTCAGCGAGCGCGACTCACGGAGCCTAGTCGATGGTGCGGCTGTGGCTGAAGGGTGTTGCTAGCCTGCGCGTCGCGGAGAGTGAACATTCAACAAGATCAACAACGGGGAGGGCAGCGATGGCTGTTGAAGAGGTAGGGGAAGTGGCAGAACTCGCGGTCACCGACGTGGCTGTCGAGGCAGGGGACGCGGACGTCGAGGCGGGGGCGTTCGCCGCGGCGGTCGTCAGATACCCGATCGCGCCGGGCTACCGCGTCAATGTGCGCTCGGGTCCGGGCACGCACTACTCGGTGGTCCGCACCCTTCCGTACGACGTGAAGGTGCCGGTCTACTGCCAGAAGCCCGGCACGTCGGTGAACGGGCCGTACGGGACGTCGAATCTCTGGGACAACATCGCCAACGGCCAGTTCGTCTCGGACGCGTACGTGAAGACGGGCAGTGACGGGTACGTCGCCCCGCGCTGCGCCTGAGCCGCCGAGGCCCGGGCCCCTCGCCCCACGTGATGGCTCGCGGGGATAATCGTCCTGTGAGCCGGAGAAAGAGCGTGAGCCCGAACGAGGGCGGCGAAACCGCCGAGACCCCCGCCGTCGCGGCAGCGGCAGCGCCGTCCACGGGCGGCGGCACCCACGACGGTGGTGGTCCCGGCGGTCCCCGGCCCGAGCCGATCCGCTTCTTCGGCACGACCTGGGTCGCCCACGACTCCGGGTACGCGGCGCGCCGCGTCGGCGTCGCCGCCGGCTCGCTGACCGCCGCCGTGGGCGCGTGCTTTCTGCTGCGCTTCGCCTACCAGGGCCTGGAGATCGCGAACGCCAGTCCCTTCGTCGGCGTACTCGTCATCGTGATGTTCTCGGTGTGCGGCGCCATCGCCTTCCGCAAGACCTGGGAAGGGTTCTCCAAGCGCCCGGTCGACGCCGCCCGCGAGGAGGCGCTGCGCAGTCTCAAGGGCATCGGCTTCATCGGCTCGCTGATCGCGTACTTCCTGCGCTCGCTCGCCGAGGCGCCGGGGGAGGGGCTGCGGCGTGCCGAGTACGAGACGGCCGTCACGCGGTACGAGCGCGGGCGCACCGCCCGCACGCGCAACCCCGCTGCCCGCAGGAGCGGACGTACCAGGCGCAAGTGACTCGGGGCGGTCCGAGCGCTTGAGGACACGGCACCCGGACACCTCCGCACCCTTGTCAGGATGGGACGCATGACCGATCGCGCGCTCTCCTTCGATGTCGTCGCCGGCCAGTACGACGCCGCCCGGCCCGGCTATCCGCCCGTGCTCTTCGACGCCGTCGAGGAACTGTCCGGCCGTTCCCTCCGAGGCTCCCGCGTCGTCGACGTCGGCGCCGGGACCGGCATCGCCACCCGTCCGCTGTGTGCGCGCGGCGCCGAGGTCATCGCGGTGGAGCCGGGGCCGGGCATGGCCGCCCAGCTGCGCCGGGGGCTGCCCGACACCCCGCTGGTCAGGGGTCTCGGCGACGCCTTGCCGATCGCGGACGCGTCCGTCGACCTGGTGACGTACGCCCAGTCCTGGCACTGGACCGACCCGGCCCGCTCCGTCCCCGAGGCCCTTCGGGTACTGCGGCCCGGCGGCGCGCTCGCCCTGTGGTGGAACGTCGCCGACTCCACCGTGCCGTGGGTCGCCGCGCAGGAGGAACGGCTCCACCGGCTCGCGGGTGAGGGCGAGAGCTCCCACGGCTCGGGGGGCCGTCGCGCCGAGAGTCTGCCCGCGGGCCTGCCGCGCGTACGGCGCGTGCTGCACTGGACCCGCACCGTCCCGCTCGACACCCACCTCGCCAATCTCGGCAGCCACTCCTTCTTCCGTGTCCTCGGCGAGGAGGCCACGGCCGCCTGCCTCGTCGGGGAACGCGCCGAACTGCTCAAGATCTTTCCGGCCGGTTATGTGGACGAGGCGTACTCGGTCGAGCTGACTGTCACATTTCGCGACTCTGCGTCGTCTGTCCTTCAAGGCCCGTTGTCCGACGCCTGACGGCGGGGCATGACACCGGCACAGGGGAGAGGAGCGCCGACGCATGGCCGATCTGGCGGCTTTCGAGCACGAGCGCAAGAGGCTGTGGGGCATCGCGTACCGCATCACCGGATCGGTCGCCGACGCGGAGGACGCGGTCCAGGAGACCTGGCTGCGCTGGCAGAGGCTGCCCGACGACGAGGCGGACGACACGAGGTCGTATCTGACGACAGTCATCAGCCGGCTCTGTTACGACCAGCTCGGCTCCGCGCGCGCCCGCCGTGAGTCGTACGTCGGGCCGTGGCTGCCCGAGCCGGTGGTCACCGACAGCGGGCCCGAGGACCGGGTCACGCTGGACGAGTCCGTCGGGCTCGCCATGCTCACCGTGCTGGAGCGGCTGACACCGGCGGAGCGCACCGCGTTCATCCTGCACGACGTCTTCGCCGTGCCGTTCAAGGAGATCGCGGAGGTCGTGGGGCGTACGCCCGATTCCGTACGGCAGTTGGCCTCCCGCGCCCGCCGCCGGGTACGCGCCGACGCGCCGCGCCGCTCCGTCGACCGGGGCGAGCACCGGCGGGCCGTCGAGGCGTTCCTGTCGGCCGTGCTGGGCGGGGACTTCGACGGGCTGCTGGAGATCCTCGATCCGGAGGTGGTGTGGCGCTCGGACGGGGGCGGCAAGGTCACGGCGGCCAGACTGCCCGTCATCGGCGACGAGAAGGTCGTCCGTTTCTCACGGCGTCTCATGCGCGCCTTCGACCCCGAGACGATGCACGCCTCCGTACGGGAGGTGAACGGCGCCCCCGGCCTGGTGGTCACCGATCCCGCCGGCGACCGCGGCATGGTCTTCGCCTTCAGCGTGCACGGCGGGCTGATCACCGAGATCGACGCGGTGATCAACCCGGAGAAGCTGCGCCACCTCGACCTCGGGAGTCTGTGACCGCGCTCACCGTCACATGCGGGGGTGCTACGTCGTCCCCCTTGTATGACACCCACCAGCACGCACCCCTTGCCCTCGGAAAAGCCGCAGGTCGTCGTGGTCGGCGCGGGCTACGCGGGGATGATGTCCGCACTGCGCCTCGCCCCGCACGCCCACGTCACCCTCGTCGACCCCGCCGACCGGTTCACCGAACGCGTCCGGCTGCACGAACGCGCGGCCGGACGCCCCGACGTCACGCACCCTCTCGGCTCGTTCCTCCGCCCGACCGGGATCGTCCATGTCGCCGCCCGCGCCACGGAGATCGACACCGCGGGCCGTGAGGTCCGTACCGACGACGGCCGTGTCCTGCCGTACGACCGGCTCGTCCACGCCCTCGGCAGCCGCACCCGGTCCGTCGGCCCCGGCGACCGGGACCGCGCGTACACGGTCGAGTCGGCCACCGAACTGCACAAGCGCCTCCAGGACGGACCCGGTTCCCTGACGGTCGTGGGCGGCGGCCTCACCGGTATCGAACTGGCCACCGAACTCTCGGAGACTCACCCCGGCTGGCGCGTCAGCCTTCTTACGGAGAGCGCCGTCGGCCCGGGGCTCTCCGAGAAGGGCCGCGCCCATGTCCGTACGGTGCTCACCGCCCGCGGCGTACATATCGAGGAAGGCCGCCGCATCGCCGGGCCGGACGACATCGACACCGACGTCGTCGTCTGGGCCGCCTCCATGACCCCCAACACCGAACTGGCGCGCGCAGCCGGGATCGCCACCGACGCCGGGGGACGCGTCGAGGTCGACGCGGCGCTGCGGTCGGTGTCCCATCCGGAGGTGTACGGGGTGGGGGACTCGGCCGCCGGGCACACCGCCGCGGCCGGTTCGCTGCGCATGGGTTGCGCGGCCGCGCTTCCCGGCGGTTCGCAGGCCGCGAGCGCGATCATCGCCGAACTGCGCGGCCAGGAGCCGAAACCCCTGGACTTCTCGTACCACCTCCAATGTCTGAGCCTGGGCCGCCATGACGGGCTGGTCCAGTTCGTACGGTCCGACGACTCGCCCCGCGAACGCGTCCTCACCGGCCGCCCCGCGGCGTACGTGAAGGAGGGCATCGTCCGCGCCACGGTCCGCTCGCTGAAGCTGGCGTCCCGTCAGCCGGCCCTGCTCGCACACATCCCGGGCTTCGGCTGAGCCCCCCCCGGCCTTGACGGTGCGGCGCGGACGGGAGCATTATTCATCACGTGATGAATAAAGCAGAAGCTGCCATCCGCGCTCACCGGCTGCGCGTAGTACGGGGCGAACGCACCGTGCTGCGCGACCTCGACTTCGCCGTACCGCCCGGTCGGATCACCGGCCTCCTCGGCCCCTCCGGCTGCGGCAAATCCACCCTGATGCGCGCCGTCGTCGGCACCCAGGCCAAGGTCACCGGCACCCTGGACGTCCTCGGCCGCCCGGCCGGCGATGCCACGCTCCGCGCCAGAATCGGCTATGTCACCCAGGCACCCTCGGTCTACGACGACTTGACGGTCCGTCAGAACCTGGAGTACTTCGCGGCCATCCTCAACCCCGGACGCTCCCACCGCGACGCCCGCGACGAGACCGTCCACCGCGCCATCGCCGACGTCGACCTCGCGTCCCACGCCGACGCCCTCGCGGGCAGGCTCTCCGGCGGACAGCGCAACCGCGTCTCGCTCGCCGTCGCCCTGCTCGGCACGCCCGAACTCCTCGTCCTCGACGAACCGACCGTCGGCCTCGACCCCGTCCTGCGCCGCGACCTGTGGGAGCTCTTCCACCGCATCGCCGCCGACCGCGCGGCCACGCTCCTCGTCTCCTCCCATGTGATGGACGAGGCCGAACGCTGCCACCGCCTCCTCCTGATGCGCGAGGGCGACATCCTCGCCGACGACACCCCCGACTCCCTGCGCACCCGCACCGGCCGCGAAACGGTCGAAGAAGCCTTCCTCCATCTGGTCGACGAGGCCAACGCCCACGCACTCCAGGAGACCCCGCGATGACCACCTCGACCCCGGCCCCGACCTCGGCCGCCGCCCCGGCCCAGATCTCAGCCCACCCGCCGCGCGCCTTCTCCGGCGCCCGGACCCTGGCCACCGCCGCCCGCGTCCTGCGTCAACTCCGCCACGACCCCAGGTCCATCGCGCTGATGATCCTCGTCCCCTGCGTGATGCTCTTCCTCCTCCGCTACGTCTTCGACGCCGACGCCCGCACCTTCGACGCCATCGGCGCCTCACTGCTCGGCATCTTCCCGCTGATCACGATGTTCCTGGTCACCTCCATCGCCACCCTCCGCGAACGCACCTCCGGCACACTGGAACGCCTGCTCGCCATGCCCCTCGGCAAGGCCGACCTCATCGCCGGCTACGCCCTCGCCTTCGGCGCCCTCGCCGTCGTCCAGTCCCTCCTCGCCACCGGGCTCGCCGTCTGGGGTCTCGGCCTGGACGTCGTCGGCTCACCCTGGCTGCTCCTGCTGGTCGCACTCCTCGACGCCCTGCTCGGCACGGCACTCGGACTCTTCGTCTCTGCCTTCGCCTCCTCCGAATTCCAGGCGGTCCAGTTCATGCCGGCGGTGATCTTCCCCCAACTGCTGCTCTGCGGACTGTTCACCGCACGCGAGAACATGCAGCCGGTGCTCGAAGCGATCTCGAACGTCCTGCCCATGTCCTACGCCGTCGACGGCATGAGCGAGGTCCTGCGCCACTCCGACGTGACCGGCAACTTCGTCCGCGACATCCTGATCGTCGCGGTCTGCGCGATCCTGGTCCTCGGTCTGGGCGCCGCCACCCTCCGCCGCCGCACCGCCTAGACCCGCCCGCCGTTCCGCCACGCGGACACGGCGGGCCCGCCCCCGCCGCCGGTGCGAGGATGGTCACGGATGTTCCGTACGACAGCTCGACCCACCCCACCGGCGAGGTGACCCCGCATGACCAAGACCATCGCAGTCCTCGGTACCGGCAAGATCGGCGAAGCTCTCCTCAGTGGCATGATCCGCGCCGGCTGGCGCCCCGCCGACCTCCTGGTCACCACCCGCCGCGCGGAGCGCGCCGCACAGCTCCGGGACCGTTACGGCGTCGAACCCGTCACCAACGCCGAAGCCGCCAAGCGCGCCGACACGCTCATCCTCGCCGTGAAGCCGCAGGACATGGGCAAACTTCTCGACGAACTCGCCCCCCACGTCTCCGCCGACCGCCTGGTCATCAGCGCCGCCGCGGGTATCCCCACGTCCTTCATCGAGGAACGCCTCACCACCGGTATCTCCGTCGTACGCGTCATGCCCAACACTCCCGTCCTCGTCGATGAAGGCATGTCCGTCATCTCCGGCGGCAGCCACGCCACCCCCGCCGACCTCAACCACACCGAGGAGATCTTCGGCGGCGTCGGCAAGACCGCCCGCGTCCCCGAGTCCCAGCAGGACGCGGCGACCGCCCTCTCCGGCTCGGGCCCGGCGTACTTCTACTTCCTGGTCGAGGCCATGACCGACGCCGGCATCCTCCTCGGCCTGCCCCGCGCCCAGGCCCACGACCTCATCGTCCAGGCCGCCATCGGGGCCGCGGTGATGCTGCGGGACAGCGGCGAACACCCGGTGAAGCTCCGCGAGGCCGTGACCTCCCCGGCCGGCACCACCATCAGCGCCATCCGCGAGCTGGAGAACCACGGCGTACGGGCCGCCCTGATCGCCGCCATCGAAGCCGCCCGCGACCGCAGCCGCGAACTGGCCTCCGGCAACGGCTGACCGGCCCGCCCCACCGTCGGCGCGCGGTCAGACAGACGCCGCCTGCACCACCTCGTCCGTCGTCACGACCCTCGCGAAGCCACCCCCGTGCAGCGACACCGCCGTCGCCCGCGCCAGCTCCTGCGCGGTCAACTCCCAGCCCCAGGGCCCCTTCTGGCCGAAGGTGTACGTCGCGTCGAACGGGACGAGCACCTCGTACCCGAGATTCCCGGCCATGCGCGATGTCGTCTCCACACACATGTTGGTCTGGATCCCCGCCATCACCAGCTGCCCGATCCCCGCGGCCTTCAGCCACGCACCCAGATCCGGTGTGCCGTAGAAGGCGGAGTTCACCTTCTTCACCACCAGCAGCTCCGACTCGGCCGCGCCCTTCCCCCGCCGCCGCTCGACGTACTCCTTGAAGCCATTCCCCTCGTACCCCTCGCGCAGCGGCGAATCAGGAGTCACCGAGTCGTGCCGCGTGAACACGACCGGCCGCCCACTCGCCTGCCACACGTCGATCAGCGCGGCGATGTTCTCGTCCGCCTCCGGGTTGTTCCGCGCACCCCAGTACTCCACCTCCTCGAATCCCTGCTGTACATCGATGACCACCAGCGCCGCGTTCTCCGCTATCTCCATTGCCATGGACACCATGCTCCCGCCCGGCACCCACCCCCTCCAGAGGCGCAGAAGCCAGCGACCGATGGTTTACTGCCACGCATGGCGGACGCACCCACCCCCACCCCCCAACGCATCGCCCTCCTCTCCTTCCCCGGCATCCGCGCCTTCGACGTCTCGGTCATCACCGAGGTCTGGGGCGTCGACCGCACCGACCGAGGCGTACCCGCCTTCGACCTCCACCGCCCGGCCGCCGACCCAGCGCCCATTCCCCTACGCGGCGGACTCACCCTCACCCCCGACCGCACCCTCGCCTGGCTCACCCGCGCCGACCTGATCGTCGTCCCCGGCCTGGACGACCACCTCACCCCGGCCCCCACGCCGGTACTCGACGCCCTGCGCCGCGCCCACGCCCGAGGCACATCCATCGCCGCGCTCTGCGGCGGCGCCTTCACCCTTGCCCAGGCCGGGCTCCTCGACGGCCGCACCGCCGTCACCCACTGGAACCTCACCTCCCTCCTCCGCGAGCACCACCCGCGGGTCACCGTCGTGCCCGACGCCCTCTTCCTCCACGACAACAACATCTGGACCTCCGCCGGTACAGCAGCCGGCATCGACCTCTGCCTCCATCTCGTACGAACCGCCCACGGGGCGGAGACCGCGGCGACCATCGCCCGCTCGATGGTCACGGCGCCCTACCGCACCGGCACCCAGGCCCAGTTCATCGAACGTCCCACCCCCCGCGCCGACCGGGACGAGGACGCCCTCGCCTCCGTACGCGCATACGCCCTGCACCATCTCGACCAGCCACTCACCATCACCGACCTCGCCGCCCACGCGGGAATGTCCCCCCGCTCCTTCGCCCGCCATTTCCAGGCCACCACCGGCACCACCCCTCTCCGCTGGCTCATCGCGCGGCGCCTCGCCGCAGCCCAGAAACTCCTCGAACGCACCGACCTCCCCATGGTCGAAGTCGCGGGCCGCACGGGCTTCGGCAGCGAGGTGACCATGCGCCAGCACTTCGCCGGCCACCTCGGCACCAGCCCGCGCGACTACCGCGCCGCCTTCCGTCACCCGGCCGGCAGCAGCCCGACCGCCTCGTAGGCCGCATCCACCACCGGACGGGCCATCTCCCTGGCCCGCTCCGCACCCTCCTTCAGAACCTTGTCCACATGACCGGGATCCGCCGCGAGCTCCGCATGCCGTGCCCGGACCGGCCGCAGCAGCTCGACGACGGCCTCGGCGGTGTCTTGCTTGAGTGAGCCGTACGACTCGTATACACCGGCCAGCTCACTTGGGTTCCCGCCTTCGCACGCCGCGAGAATCTCCAGCAGATTGGCCAGCCCAGGCTTGGCGACCGGGTCGTACTCGACCTCGCGCCCGCTGTCCGTGACGGCCCGCATCACCTTCCTGCGCACCACGTCGGTCTCGTCCAGCAGATAGACGATCCCGGACCCCGACTCGTGCGACTTGCCCATCTTCGAGCTCGGATCCTGGAGATCCATGACCCGCGCCGCCACCGGCGGATTCGTGGCCCTCGGCACGGTGAACGTCGGCCCGTAGCGAAGGTTGAACCGCTCGGCCAGGTCGCGCGTCAGCTCGACATGCTGCGTCTGGTCGTCGCCGACCGGCACCTCGTCGGTCCGGTACGCGAGGATGTCCGCCGCCATCAGCGCCGGATAGGTCAACAGCGACACCCGCACGCTGTGCCCGGCGGCCTTCGCCCGCACGGACTTCTCCTTGTACTGGATCATGCGCCGCAGCTCGCCGTCCGTGGCCGTGCACTCCAACAGATAGGAGAGCCGGGTGTGCGCGCCGACATGACTCTGCACGAAGATGGTGCACCGAGCGGGGTCGAGCCCCGCGGCGAGCATGAGCGTCGCCGCCTGCCGGCTGAGTCTGCGCACACGAGCCGGATCGTGCTCGATGGTCAGTGCGTGCAGGTCGACGATGCTGAACAGGGCGTCGGCCCGGTGCTGATCCACCTCCGCCCACCTGCGTACGGCTCCGAGGTAGTTGCCCAACGTCAGATGGCCCGTCGGCTTGATTCCACTGAAGATCCGCGTCATCTCACTCGTCCCACTCCTGGTCGGAGCCGCCGCCCGGGGGCCGGGCTCTCGGACCTCAAAGAGGGGAGAAACGCCAACGGCCGCCAGAGCGGCGGCCGTTGGTCACATACGTGTCAGCAGGCCGCCGTCAGACGGCCCGCCAGCTGCAAGTGCACGCATGCGTGGTCATGGGAGCAAGAGTACGCGCGCCCTACCCCGATGACCCGAGGTTGACACGTCCAAGTCGTGAACGTAATGTTCTCCAGGCTGTCCGACGTGAGCATCGACCCCGGTCGATCCCCGGACGGTCATTCCGCAAGACCACAGCAAACGTGCGACATCCGGTCGCTTCCTTTTGCGCGCGCTTTTGCGAAATGAGGAATCCGCGTTCGAACGGGACGCGAAACCCCGATTAGCGTCGGGGGAACGGTTCCGCTAAGGTCTCACTTGTCGGAACGGCCGCAGGGCCGGAAAGACAAACCCGCCGACTGGGAATCAGGCGCCGAAAGGTTCTGATAGAGTCGGAAACGCAGGACAGCAAGACCGAAGGGAAGCCCGGAGGAAAGCCCGAGAGG